>JAEUIT010000022.1 GCA_016795035.1 Phycisphaerae bacterium
TCCGAACCAGGAAGAACGCCGAGACGGAGACGGAGGGGACCCCCACCACCATCGCTGCGCGATGGTCCCCCTCCCCCAACTGCGTTGGGGGAGGAGATGACGCGCGGACCGCGAGCTCGTGGCGGTGAGGTCGGCCGTGTAGGCGGCGTCGCATCGGACGAGGCGCGAGAGACGCGCGCAGAGTGTGGGACGAGACGAGATGTCCGAACCAGGAAGAATGCCGAGACGGAGACGGAAAGGACCCCCACCACCATCGCTGCGCGATGGTCCCCCTCCCCCAACTGCGTGGGGGGAGGAGATGACGCGCGGACCGCGAGCTCGTGGCGGTGAGGTCGGCCGTGTACGCGGCGTCGCACGGAACACATCGGATGTTCGAGTCGTCGTCGGACGAGGCGCGAGAGACGAGCGCAGAGTGTGGGACGAGACGAGATGTCCGAACCAGGAAGAACGCCGAGACGGAGACGGAGGGGACCCCCACCACCATCGCTGCGCGATGGTCCCCTCCGCCAACTGCGTTGGCAGAGGAGATGACGCGCGATCGCGTTCACGCTCGACCTGGACCTTGACCTCGACCTTGACGTCGATCATCGATCATCGAACAACGAACCTCAACCAGGCGGCGAGCCGAGGTATCGACCGTCGAGTCAATCCATGGTCTGTCGGCGCGTTGCAGGCGCGACGCGATGACGCGCGGTGGCGCCGCAAAACGAAAAACCTGCCGCAGAGGTGGGGCTGCGGCAGGAATGGAGGGGAGCGGCGGCCGGGGGGGCCAATGCTCTGAAACCCTCAGGTGGGGACCGTCACCTCCTCCTGCGAATGTCCGCGCTCCATCGGACGGCGTCGGCCGCCGGCGTTGCCGAGTCGTGCGACAGGTCAAGCGGCAGCGAACTGCCTCTCGACCGCACGCGACTCAGGCCACATCCATGCGGCGGACGGACGCGTCGGTCGCGGCCTGCGTGCGCTCGGTGGGCCGAGCTGCACGCCGCGCGAATGACGAGCCGTCGAGAACCGTCGGACCAACGACCGTCCGACGGAGGCGAACTGCAATGCGTGACGACTGAGGAACCTCGATTGGGCCACCCCGAGGTTCGGGGGGAATAGGGCTCGACAATTCCGTTCGTCCCTATGCCGGTGCAAGGAGGGTCCATCCACTCGCCGACCGTCTCTCTGCGCCTCGTTGCCGTCGTGCATCGCTTCTGGTGACCGATGGGTCGGAGTTCCGCCGGTCATCAGAGGAGGAGGTTGTGGTGTTGGTGTTTTTCTTGCAGCGTGATGGCGGAGACGGACGCGTCACCGAGCGCGGGCTCAGGCTGGCGTGACATCGGACATCACCATCAAGAAGCTGGGGGCGGGCTAGAAACTCTGGCGTGGGTGGCGCCGCCGTGCATCACGGCACGGACGACGATGCGGGACGCGAGGAGACGACCAGTGAACGTGGTCGGCGGACTCGCACGCATGAACGACGGACGCACGACGCGCGTCCATCAGCCGGTTCCTTGGCACCGAGCGAGTCGCCGTTCCTAGCGACTCGTTGCGTCGTCAGAGAGAAGGGGCGTGTGGGATGGCGGACGACGCGAGCGCCAACCCAAGAGTGGCCGCGTGGTCCCGGCCCGGTCGCGTCCGAGGAAGGACTGGACCGAGACCACGCGGCGATGCGAACCGAATCAGGAGCAACCCATCGAGTTGCCGCAGTTGAGGCACCGGTAGCAGGTGCCGTTACGGACGGTGATCGCGCCGCACGAATCGCAGGCCGGAGCGTCGCCCATCAGGGCGGCGTTCGACTGATCGAGGGCGCTCATCGACACCGACGACGCGACGGTCGAGGTGCGGATGCCGTGCTCGGTCTCTTCGACCGTGGTCACCGACGCCACGGCTTCCACCGCGATCACATCGGTCGCACGAGCCGCACGTTCGACGGCACTGAGGATGTCGGACGGCGACGCGACGTCAGACACGAGACGCGACGCGACGTCGTTCGCCGTCGTGGCGCCGGCGATCGCACGGGCGGTCGCGGTGCCCGAGCTGCCCATCGGATGTCCGTGGGACGAACCAGAGCCCGAAGGCCGAGTGGAGCGTGAGCCCATCTCGAGGCTCTCCGCGACCGAAACGGCAGTCGGCGCGCCGGGCGAAACTCGACCCGATCCGCTGTCCGGACGGCTGAAGCTCGTCGGAGTCGCGGAAGGCGTTCCGAAACCGCTGCCGCTGCCGCTCGCTCCACTTCCGCCGGAGCTTCCCGCCGTCGGATTGCCCGAGGACGTCCCAGTCACGGGCGTTCCGGGACGCGAGATCCTCTCGTCGCTGCGCGCATTCCATGCGTGATCCTCCTCGCCGAGTCGAACTCGGCTCGTTGTCGACGACTGACCAACGGACGGACTTCCGGTTCCCGAGGCGCTCGTCGTTGCAGCCGATGCGGACGCATCCGCGCTCGAGTCGCTCGCAGGGAGCGATCCCGCGCTTCGGCCACTTTCGACGTCGCCGCCATAGCCCTGACGCTTCGGCGCGTTCGCTTCGCGATAGCCCGGGATGAACTGCATGCCGAACCACCGGAAGATGTAGTCCACCAAGCTCTTCGCGATCGGAATGTCGCGATTGGTGGTCATGCCCATCGGCTCGAACCGCTGGTGGGCGAACTTGTTGACGAGGCTCTCGACCGGCACGCCGTATTGGAGCGCGACGCTGATCGCCGTGCCGAGGCTGTCCATGAGGCCGCCGATCGTCGAGCCTTCCTTCGCCATCGTGATGAAGAGTTCGCCGGGGCGACGATCTTCATAGAGGCCGACGATCAGGTAGCCCTCGTGACCTGCAACGTTGAACTTGTGCGTGATGCTCTCGCGCGTGTCGGGCAGACGGCGACGCATCGGTCGTTCGATGATGCGTTCGACGATGCGCTCGACGTAGGTCGGCGCCACGTTGGTGGCGACGTCCGCCGCGCCGTCAGCGGGGAGGTTCCCCTGGCTGGTCCGGAGGTCGATCCGGTTGGCGGAGGAGATCGGTGATGTCGACGTCGGCACAGCCGGGCCGGTCACCTTCTCCGCGGAGCTTGCAGAAGCCGAAAAAGGGGCGGTGGTCGCCTCGATCGAGGCGGCAGCCTTGGCGTTGAGTTCCTGGGCGAGCTCGGTGCGGCGTTCCTCGACCGCGACGGCGAGGAGTTCCTCGTCGTCAGCCTTGTCGTTGGCGATGTCGTCGTCGGTGACGTCCGACTTCGTCGAGAGCGGCTGGCTGAGCTTGCTTCCGTCGCGATAGAGCGCGTTCGCCTTGAGGGCGAGCTCCCACGAGAGCTGGTAGCAGGCGCCGATGTCGTCGATGCCCGCCTCATTCGGCAGGTTGATCGTCTTGCTGATCGCGCCCGAGATAAATGGCTGGGCCGCAGCCATCATGCGGATGTGGCCTTCGGGGCGAATGAAGCGCTTGCCGATCTTGCCGCAGCGATTCGCGCAGTCGAAGACGGGGAGGTGCTCGTCGCGAAGGTGCGGAGCGCCTTCGACCGTCTGCGTGCCGCAGACGAGGACGTTCAGCGCCTCGATGTCCTTCTTCGAGAGACCGAGGACGCGGAGACCGTTGAAGTTCGTCTTCTTCTTCGCAGCGTCGGGATCGACACCCGCGGCGCGAAGCACCGACTCCGGCATCGACCAGGCCGAGAAGGCGAAGCCGAGCTCGAAGAAGGTCGGCAACTGATTCTCAAGGGCGACGAGGTTCTCGTGGGTGTAGCCCTTCGAGAGAAGCCACTCGCGGAAGGTCTGGCCCGTTCCGCTCGGCATCGGGACGTCGACGGTCAACGTTCCCATGACGTACGCGACGATGTCGTCGACTTCCGACGGCGTGTAGCCGAGCGCCTTGAGGGCGGCGCGGAGCGACTGGTTCGCGATCTTGAAGTAGCCGCCGCCGGCGAGCTTCTTGAACTTCGTGAGCGCGAAGTCGGGCTCGACGCCGGTGGTGTCGCAATCCATGAGGAGACCGATCGTGCCGGTCGGCGCGATCACGGTCGTCTGGGCGTTGCGATAGCCGAACTTCTCGCCGAAGGAGACGGCGTCGTCCCACGCGGTGATGGCGTGACGGGCGATCGCGTGCGCGTTCGAGAAGCGCATGCCTGCGCTCTTGAACATGTTGTGGTCGATCGGCACCGGACGCGTGCGGAGGCCTTCCCACTCGTTGCTGCCCCGGCTCAAGCCGAGGGCGGCGCGACGGTGATTCCGCATCACGCGAAGCATGGAGTTGCGGTTCGTTTCAAAGCCGGCGAAGGGCCCGTGTTCCGCGGCGAGGAGCGCGCTCATCGCGTACGAACGGCCTGTGAGGATCGCGGAGAGCGCGCCGCAGACGGCGCGGCCTTCGTCGCTGTCGTAGGCGATGCCGACCTGCATGAGGAGGGCGCCGAGGTTGGCGTAGCCGAGGCCGAGCGTGCGATAGCGCCACGAGAGTTCGGCGATCTCACGCGAGGGGAAGCTCGCCATGAGGACCGAGATCTCGAGGACGATCGTCCACAGGCCGATCGCGTGCTCGTAGCCTTCAAGATCGAAGGTGCGGGTTTCGGCGTCGTAGAACTTCAGCAGGTTGATCGACGCGAGATTGCACGCGGTGTTGTCGAGGAACATGTACTCCGAGCAGGGGTTGCTCGCGTTGATGCGACCGCCTGCGGGGCACGTGTGCCATTCGTTGATTGTGGTGTCGAACTGGACGCCCGGATCCGCGCAGTGCCACGCAGCCTCGGTGATCTGCCGCCAGAGTTCGCGGGCCGGGAGCTTCTTCGCGACCTTGCCGTCGACGCGGCGGACGAGCGTCCACTCACTATCGGCGACGACCGCGTTCATGAACTCGTCGCTCAAGCGAACGGAGTTGTTCGAGTTCTGGCCGCTGACGGTGTAGTAGGCTTCACCGTTGAAGTCGTAGTTCAGCTTGAGACCGAGGCGATCCGCGATCTCCGCCTGCTCCTTCGTGAGGTGCTTCATGCCCTCGACGAGCGCGGCGACCTTGATCTCCTCGCGGACCTTCCAGTTGATGAACGACTCGATGTCGGGGTGATCGACGTCGAGGCAGACCATCTTCGCCGCGCGACGCGTCGTGCCGCCCGACTTGATGGCGCCCGCCGCGCGGTCGCCGATCTTGAGGAAGCTCATCAGGCCCGAGCTCTTGCCGCCGCCCGAGAGCGGTTCGTTCTCGCCGCGAAGCGCCGAGAAGTTGGTGCCGGTGCCGGAGCCGTACTTGAAGAGACGCGCCTCGCGCGTCCAGAGGTCCATGATGCCGCCGTCGCCGACGAGGTCGTCGCGAACCGCCTGGATGAAGCAGGCGTGCGGCTGCGGGTGGGTGTAGGCGTCGTCGGCAAGACGCGGCTCGCCGGTCTTGTGGTCGGCGATCCAGTGACCTTGCGCCGGCCCGCTGATGCCGTAGGCGTAGTTGAGGCCGGTGTTGAACCACTGCGGGCTGTTCGGCGCCGCGACTTGGTTCAAGAGCATCCACGAGAGCTCGTCGTAGAAGGCGTCGGCGTCGCGCTTGCTCGAGAAGTAGCCGAACTTCTCCCCCCAATGCTGCCAGCAACCCGCGAGGCGATGCACCACCTGCCGCACGCTCTTCTCGGGGCCGAGGGTCGGCTTGCCGTCCGCGCCGATGACGGGTTGGCCTGCCGCATCCACCTGCGGCACGCCAGCCTTGCGGAAGTACTTACTCACCACGATGTCGGTGGCGAGCTGACTCCACGATGCGGGAATCTCCGCGTCCTTCATCTCAAAGACGGTGGAGCCGTCCGAGTTGGAGATGCGGCTAGAGCGAGTAGTCCATTCGACGGTGTCGAAGACGTTCTGACCGGCTTTGGTGAAGCGGCGGGCGATCTTCATGCGGCAAGCCTCTGCGCGACCATGCGCGAGTGCGAGTGGGAGGAGGGAAGCGAACGAGACGGGAGGAGACGAGCGAACGAGCCGAGGGGCGGATGAAAGCGAAGACGAGCGGGGATCGATCGGGATGCCGCGCGAACAACAGGGCGCGACGGGCGGTGAGGACGGGTGAGGACACGTGAGGCGGCCGATCTGGCGAGGGCGAGTCGGCGAGGCGCGTCCGGCGATGGCAGCTCTCCGTTGCAGCCAAGCCATGCGGGGCCGGCTGCTCGAATCGCTACTGCGGGAACGCGACGGTTCGAGGTGAATCGAGAACGAATTCGCTCTCGACGCGGTGAAGACGCGACGGCGACGGAGTCGCCCTTACGCCCTGTCTCGTGAATCGCTCCCGAAAGAAATCCCACATGACATCCCAGATGACGTCTCACATGGGGGGGGGAGCGCACAGAAGACATGCGACGGCGGACCCCAACACCTGAACCACTCGAACGAGCTGGTTCCTCGGGTTTGCCGTCGGCGCAGGGGCAGCAACTACGAACCCCTACGAACCCACCTGCTCAGACTCCAAGCGTTCCTTCTGCCTCACGCGAGAGCGTGGGGCGGGCCAGACTGCTCGGCCGTATTCCGCGAGCCGCGTGGGCCACCGGCGGAACTGGGACGGACTGGAAGTCCTCGCCTCTCCTCGAAGACCGTTTTGAGAACCCTTTCGGGTTGCGAGACCTCCCCACGGGCAGCCGTCACCGGGGACCACGACGCTTGTCCAAACCTCGATCGAGCAAGAGTTTGAGGTCGACCCCAATCGACTTCGCAACCCGGAATCTCGATGAGCCACCTGCACCAACCTGAGCGTGCCCGCCGCCCGGCGGACACTCTCAATCCCAGTTCGACAGGGTTGTCGCCGGTCGGCGAGACCTTCTCGAACGGCTCGCATGCTACCCCTAGCTATTGGGGTTGCAAGAGCCTTGGCCACAGAATCTAGTGCCAAAGATGCCCTAAATCATCGGCCGTACGACGCGGATGCGACAACACTTTCGTAAGTGCCGAGAGTACCGGCAGTTCAAAGTCTGTAAAGCCCAACATGCTGTGTGGGAAACCTGTCGCACGCCTGTCGGACTACCACTAATAGTGCCCTCCCTGTTGAATTGTCCTTGGCTGGATGGGTGGTGCCTGTGGATAGGTAGGTGCACAACCTGCCGCGAGCGCCGAGCCATCCGGCATTGCCGGCGACACGCGGGGCACTATACCAAACAAAGACCAAACATATCCAAGAGGCGACCTTTTTTCGTGGGCGCGTTTCTTGGGGTCGCGTTCCTTGGTGTGGCCGCGCTCGGCGGCATCGCGGAGTTTGGCTCCGTACATAGGCACTGCGCTTTCGTCAGGTCGTACGGACCACTGCCAACTCACCCGTAGACTCGGGCGATGCTCGACTCGGCGGAAGACGTTTTGGGTGCGCTCACTCCGGCACAGCGCGAGGCGGCGTCCATCGTGGATGGGGCCGCGCTTGTCCTCGCGGGGCCAGGTTCTGGAAAGACGCGCGTGATCACGCGTCGCATCGCGTACCTCGTCGGCGTCGGAGTTCCGGCGTGGAACATCCTCGCGCTCACCTTCACGAACAAGGCCGCAAGCGAGATGCGGGCGCGCGTCGACTCGCTCGTGCCGCACAACGTGCCGGGGCGCCGCGGACTCACCGTTGCAACGTTCCACTCGTTCTGCGCGCAGATCCTTCGTCGATTTCCCGATGCCGCAGGATTGCGCGAGGGATTCTCGATCTACGACACCGGGGACCAGCGCGACGCGATGAAGGAGGCGATCGTCGAGGCGGGACTCTCGTCGACGAACTTCTCGCCGGCGGCCGTGCTCTCGATCGTGAGCGACGCGAAGAACAAGCTCATCGACGCCGAGACCTTCGCGCGGCAGGCGACGGACTTCACGTCGCGCTCCGTCGCGAAGGCCTACGCCGCGTACCAGGCGCTTCTCGTCAAGAACAACGCCGTCGACTTCGACGATCTCCTCGTCAAGGTCGCGACGCTCCTTCGCAACGACCATGTCGTCCTGCGCTCGCTGCAGGAACGCTACCGCTACATCCTGATCGACGAGTACCAGGACACGAACCACGCGCAGTTCGTGATCGCGCATGCGCTCGCGGCCGAGCACAAGAACCTTTTCGTCGTGGGCGATCCCGATCAGTCGATCTACGGCTGGCGCGGCGCCGATCTCTCGAACATCCTCGACTTCGAGGAGCACTTTCCCCGCGCGGTCGTCATTCCGCTCGGGCAGAACTTCCGTTCGACGGGACACATCGTCACGGCCGCATCCTCGCTCATCCAGCACAACCGGCGTCGCAAGCACAAGGACCTGTCGACGGAGCTCGGCGACGGCGAGAAACTCGTCGTTGCGCGCGTCTCCGACGAGCACGAGGAGGCGTCGCGCATCGCCGACTTCTTCGAGGACGCGTCGCGGCGCGACGTCGACTGGCGGCGCATGGCCGTCCTCTATCGCATGAACGCGCTCTCGCGCGTCATCGAGGACGAGTTGCGCCGGCGCAACATCCCGTACGTCGTCGCCCGCGGCACCGCGTATTGGGACCGCAAGGAAGTGAAGGACGTGCTCGCGTACCTGCGTCTCGTCGCGAATCCCTCAGACGACACCGCGCTACGCCGCATCATCAACGTGCCCGCGCGCGGCATCGGCGACACGTCGGTGCGGAGGCTGCAGGCGCTCGCCGCGAACGCGGGCATGCCGCTCGGCGACTATCTCGCGGCCGGCTACGACGTGACGGAAGCCGTCGGTCGCTCCGCGCGCTCGGTGCGCGCGTTCGGCCAGATGCTGTCGTCGTGGCGCGAGCGAGCCTCCGCGTTGCCGCCGGGCGACTTGCCCACGTTCGTCGCCGACGTCCTTCGCGAGAGCGGGCTCGACAACGACACCGGCGGATTGGCCGGCGAGGACGAGCTCGAAGCGCGTCGCAACCGCGAGGAGATCGTGAACGCCGCGGCCGATCGGCGCGACGCGATCCTTGACGCTCCCGACGGCGACGCTCCGCGCAATGTCCTCGACGCGCTGCGCGACTTCCTCGCCGCCGTCGCGCTCGTGAGCGATCAGGACCTCGTCGACGCCGCACGCGGTGCGGTCACGCTTCTCACGATGCATGCCGCGAAGGGACTCGAGTTCGAGGCCGTCGCGATCGCCGGCGTCGAGCAGGGGATCCTCCCGCACCAGCGCGCGTTCGAGGACGAAGGCGGCCTCGAGGAGGAGCGCCGGCTCTTCTTCGTCGGCATGACCCGCGCGGAGCGCCGGCTTCTTCTCACCGTTGCCAACGCACGCACGACGCGCGGCATCCGCGCCTCGACGATCGAGAGCCAATTCATCGGCGAGATCCCGCCGCAGCACATCGCGTTCGAAGACGCGCGCCGCAGCGCCGACTTCAGTTCGATCGAGTACGACGACGACGCCTTCGTGCCCGACGAGGACGGCCGCGCGGTGCCTACTGCGAAGCGCTTCCCGATCGGATCCGTCGTGCGACATCCGCTCTTCGGCGTCGGGCGCGTGGAGCAGGTCGTCGATCGTGGCGCGAACTCAAGCGCGCGGGTGGCGTTCCGCACCGTCGGCATCAAGACGCTCGTGCTACGGTTCGCGCGCCTCGAGCGGATTGAATAGGTGGAAGAGGATCAAGGACGAAGGATCAAGGGTTTCGGAACTAGAACTCTTCATCCGAAACCCTTGATCCTTACTCCTTGATCCTTACTCCTTGATGCTTGCTCCTCCCAAACTCACGCCGCTCGGCGCACCGCGCGCGACAACGTCTCAGCGGCGTCAATCGCGGCGTACTTGAAGAGTTCGCCGAGCGACGGGTAGTTCAGGCATGCGTCGACGAAGAAGTCGATGCCGGCGCCGAACACGATCGCGGTCTGGGCGAGATGCACGAGTTCGGTCGCGTCTTCGCCGATGACCGAGGCGCCGAGCAGCTTGCGATCGTTCGCGTCGAAGACGAGCTTGCAGAGCCCCTGGTCGTCGCCGAGCATGCGGCCGCGGGGATTGTTGCGGTAGCGCGCCCGACCGACGACGACGTCCAGTCCCTTCGCGCGCGCCTCGTCTTCGGTGAGACCCACCGCGCCGATCGCGGGGATCGTGTAGATGCCGATCGGCACCGTCGCGGCGAGCTTCTCGCGATACGGAATGCCGAACATGTGGCACGCGGCGATGCGGCCCTGCTCGAGGCTCGTCGACGCGAGCGCGGGGAATCCGATCACGTCGCCGGCGGCCCAGATCCAAGGCACGCTCGTGCGGTACTGCCCGTCGACCGTCAGCAGGCCGCGCTTGTCGGGGGTGATCCCGAGTTTCTCGAGGCCGATCCCGTCCGTGTTGCCGATGCGCCCGAGCGCCCAGAGCACGGAGTCGGCGGTTTCGATGCGCCCGTCCTTCAGGCGAACGACGGCGCGATCGCCTTCCGGCGCGACCGACTCCACGTTGCAGCCGAAGAGCGTGCGGATCGAGAGCTGCCCGAACTGCGCGAGAAGCGTCGTTCGGATCTCGGGATCGAGGAAGGGCAGAAGCGCGTCGCGCGGCTCGATGATCGTCGTCTCGACGCCCATCTCCGCGAAGATGCACGCGTACTCGCTGCCGATAACGCCGCCGCCGACCACGACGAGCGAGCGCGGCATCCGATCGAGCTCGAGAATGCCGTCGGCATCGACGACGTGCGGATGCGCGAACTTCACGCTGTCCGGGCGAAACGGCCGGCTGCCGGTGGCGATGAGGACGTGCTCGGTCTCGACCGAAAGCGTGAGGCCGTCGGCGCCGTCGATGTCGATGCGATGGTCGCCGCCGATGCGGCCGTTCCCGCGCAGGACGTCGATGCCTTGGCGATCGATCGAGCGCTCGATGCGATCGTGCTCCTCGATCTGCACGAGCGTCTTCCGCGCCATGAAACGCGGAAGCGAGATCGCGCGATCGAGCGTGAAACCCACGCCCGGAATCGGCCGTCGGCGAAACGCGGAGCAGAGGAGCGCCGTCTCGCGCAACACCTTGCTCGCGATCGTTCCGGTGTTGACCATCGCGCCGCCGGGCGACGATTGCCGCTCCACGATCGCGACGCGCTTGCCGGCCGATGCCGCCATGAGCGCCGCCTTCTCGCCCGCGGGTCCGCTTCCGATGCACACGAGGTCATACCGTTCGCGCCGATGCATGCGGGCGCGATCGACGTTATCGGCTCGGCGGTTGAGCGAAAGTCGTTCGTTCGCCGAACGTCAGAGGCCGACGATGTCGGGCAACTCGTTGAGCCCCGCGGTCAAGTCGCGGATGCCGTCGTCGGTCACGAGGACGTCCGCCTCGTAATGCACCGCGAGCGATCGGTCGGCGGAGTAGATCGGCCACTCGCGGCCGTTCACGCGCGTCTCCGTCGACGAGAGCGTGATCATCGGCTCGACGGCAAACAGCATCCCCGGCGTGAAGGGCTTCCACGCGTCGGGCCATTCGCCCGGATAACTCGGCACCACGTTCGCGATGAACGGCGGACCGTGCAGGTCGCGGCCGTAGCCGTGTCCGCCGAGGCCGCGCACCAGGCAGAAGCGACACGTGGTCTCGACGTACGTCTGCACCGCGCGGGCCCAATCGATCAGCGGACGCCCGGGCTTGATCGCGGCGAGCCCGCGGCGCAGCGATTCGCGCCCGCACTTCATGAGCGCGAGCGCTTCGGGGCGAGCGTCCTCGATCGCGTAGGTCCATGCGGCGTCGCCGATCCAGCCTTGATACTTCACGCCGATGTCGATCGAGACGATGTCGCCGCGCGCGATCGGCCGTGTCGTCATGTCGTGCGTGCCGTGGACGACGCAATCGTTCGGCGAAAGGCACGCGTGGCTTGGAAACGGCGGATGCCCGCGGATGCGGTAGCCGAGGAAGGCGCTCTTGGCGTCGAGGCTCGCGAGCGTGTCGCCGACGAACGCGTCGATCTCGGCGAGCGTCTGACCGGCGCGGAGGAACGTGACGAGACGTCGATGCGTCTCGACGACGCGCTCGGCTGCTGCGGCGGCTAGCTCGATGTCCTTGGGACTCGTGACGATCATGCGAGAGGGCGAACTCTAACACGCGACGCGACTCGTTTCGCACGGCCGCACGGCTCACAAAAACGCGTGACGGGAGCGAGCCCTGAGGATCGCTCCCGTCGGCGTTGTTCCTCGCTGAGAGTCTCGCGCCGGTTAGGCGGCGTTACGGCTCAGTTGGTTGCAGCAGTCGCCGTACGACGAGGTGCCGTTCGAGTAGCAGCCGGTGTTCGGCGTGTTGAACTGCGAGCCGGTCGGGCCGCAGTACTGGTTCTGCGTCGGCGGGCACGACGGCGTCGTCGGGCACGTCGAGGTGTTCATGCCGGGGACGTTCGTCGGCATCGGGCAGGGCGTGCCGCAATAGGCCCCATTGAAGGGACCGCAGAACTGGCCGAAGAACGGCGTGTTGAAGGGGCCACAAACGGGGCCACAGACGGGGCCGCACACCGGGCCAAAGCCACCGAACGGGCTCACGCAGTTGTTCGCGGTCGGCATCCACGCGCCGTTATTCGACCACGGGGTCGGGCAGAAGCTCGGGAACGACGCGAACGGCGAGCACCAGCCGTTGTTGAACGACGGCGTGAAGCAGCCCCACGGCGTCGTGTTGCACGGCTGCGAGAAGGGCGGGCAGAACGACGGGCCGCAATTGCTGAAGCCGTTGAAGCCGCCGAAGAAGTTCGGCGGGCACGTGTTCCACGGCGTTGCAGCCGACGGCATGCAGTTCGAGCCCCACGGGCTGTTCGACCACGAGTTCCACGTGCCGCCAAACGGCGTGTTGCACGACGTGGTGTTGCAGCCGTTCGTGAACGAGTTCGGGCCGCAGTTGAACGAGACGGGCACGCAGCCCATCGGCGTCCACGCGAAGGTGCAGTTGTTCGCCGTCATGCAGCAGCCGTTGCCCGTGAAGTCGGGGCACGCGTTGCCGAGGCAGCCGAAGGGAACGCCGTTCGGAGTCGCGCCGGTCGGCGGGCACCAGGCCGAGGTCTGGTTCGTCGGCCACTGGCCCTGCCACTGGTTCATCCAGGGCGTGCCGCACTGGTTCATCCAGGGCGTGCCGCATTGGGTGTTCCACGGGCTCTTCGGCTGGCCGTTCCATTGGCCGTTGCCGGGGAAGCACTGATTCGGCGTGAAGCAGCCGCCGGAGAACTGGTTGCTCCAGTTGTTCCAGCCGCCATTCCCGCCGCCGTTCCAGCAATTGTTCCAGCCACCGGTCGGGGTCGGCGTGCAGCCGCCGTTGAAGCCCTGCCACGGAGAGCCCCAGCCGCAGTTGTTGAAGTTCGGCGGGCAGAAGTTCGCCGGCGTGTTCGGCATGCAGGGGTTCGTCCAACCGCCGAAGCAGTTGGGAGCCCAGCCGCCGAAGCCGAAACAGTTCGAGTTGGTGAAAGTCGGCGTGCAACCAAAGGTCGTAGTCATCGATGCTCCTGTCAACGTTGATGACCGACGCCGCGCCACGCAAGGCGGACGTGCGGTCGAGTCTCGCGATCAAGACGAGATCGCGGCTCGCACATCGGCGCTGCGTTGCACGCGCTTTTGCGGACTTGGGTGAATCCCTCCCGACCCGCGCAGTCGCTGCGCGGCGGGAACCCGCGCTACTCCGCGTGGCGCAGTCCGTGGAGCGGTTCCCCGGCGATCCACACTTCGTCGGGGCCGGGATGCGCGTACTCGTAGACGAGCGAGCGCTCGTCCGACGTCGGGAGGAGCTGCAGGTCGGCGCGCATGCCGACCGCGAGCGATCCGACCTCGCGCTCGAGGCCTAACACATGCGCGGCGTTCACCGTCGCGCACGCGATCGCTTCGGCGGGCTTCAGTCGCATCGAGCGCACCGCGATCGCCAGGACAAACGGAATCGACGCCGTCGGGCTCGAGCCCGGATTGAGGTTCGTCGCGATCGCGGCGGCGCCGCCGGCGTCGATCAGGGCGCGAAGGGGCGCGAAGCGGCCGTCGAGGTGGAAGCCACACCCGGGAAGCGCGACGCCGATCGACGCGCTCGCGGCGAGGCCCGCGAGATCGTCGGGCGTCGTCGCCTCCAGATGATCGACGCTCCTCGCGCCGAGATCGATCGCAAGCGGCACCATGCCAAGCGAGTGGAATTGGTCCGCGTGCACGCGCACGCCGCAGCCGAGCTCCTTCGCCCGCGTGAAGTACCGTCGGCACTCCTCGAGCGACCACGCGGAGTCTTCGCAATACGCGTCGGCGGTGATGCCGGGAACCGCCTTCGCCGCGCGCTCGAGCGTGACGCCGATCGTCTCTTCGACGAAGTCCGGCCGCGCCGGGTCCTTCGCATGGGCGCCGAGGAAGGTCGGAACCACGCGCTGCCGCGTCATGGCTGCAACGTCGAGAATCGCGCGCAGCATCTTGAGCTCGGCGTCGGGGTCGAGCCCGTAGCCCGACTTGATCTCGATCGCCGTGGTGCCGAGGCGAGCCGCGGTGCGCACGCGGCCGAGCGTCCTCTCGACCAACTCCGCGTTGCTGGCGGCGCGCGTGGCCCGGACGGTCGACATGATGCCGCCGCCCGCGCGGAGGATGTCGAGGTAGGGGACGCCCGCCAGACGCTGGTCTGCCTCGTCGTAGCGCGATCCCGCCCAGCAGGCGTGCGTGTGGCAGTCGACGAAGCCCGGCATGAGCACCCGACCGCGCGCGTCGACGACGCGCCCGACCTGGGGCGGGGCTCCGGCGCCGAGGTCGGCGATGCGGCCGTCGGCAACGACGAGCCAGCCGCGCTCGATCACGCCGAGGTCGCCGAGCCATCGCCCGCGGCGCGGCCCCGGCGGCGCGCCGGTCGGGGCGAGCGTCAGGAGGCGGGCGTTGGCGATCGTCGTTTCGCGCATGCGGCAAGGCTATCGAAAAGCGCGAGCGAACTGCGTGGCCGCGCGCGATACTGCCTCACGCGATGCGACTCTTGCTCGTCCGACATGCGAAGGCGGAGGAACGCGATCCGGTCCTGTGGCCCGACGACGCGCTGCGACCGCTCACCGACGACGGCCGCGCCGAGTTCGCGCGGTTCGCGAAGCGCCTCCGGACCGCAGGCATCGCCGCCGACGCCGTGCTGGCGAGCCCGGCGACGCGGGCGTGGGAGACGGCGGAGCTTCTCCATCGTCACGCGAAGTGGCCCCTCCCGATCCGCTGTCCGGCGCTCGGACCCGACGACAGCGCGGTCCTTCTCCGTTTCCGCGACGTGCTTCCGGCCGAGGCATCGGGGACCATCGCGCTCGTCGGGCACGACCCGGCGTTCTCGCACACGGCCTCGTGGCTTCTCACGGCGGACGCGGCCCGGCTCGCGGTCGACTTCAAGAAGGGGGCGTGCCTTTCCCTCGAACTCCCGGACGAGGCACGCAACGCGCCGGGCGGCCGGGCCACGCTCGAATGGCTGTGGACTCCTCGCGTCGCTCGCAAGAAGCGGTAGCGGCGGAGAGGAGACGGCGATCAAGGCATCCGAAAACGCAGCGGGGATTGCTACACTCGCCGCTCTATGACCACCGGCGCAGAGGCAAACCCGAATCACCGCAAGAGCGCACTTGTCGAGATCCGTTGGCAGGTGCCGTTTCTGACGATTCGGCCGGCCGGTCCGCAGGTCGGCCAGCGCGAGAGCCCGATCATCACCGACGAAGTGACGCCCTTCCTGACCACCGCGGGCAAGTCGCTCCGCGTGATGATCCTCGACCTCTCCGACGTCACGTTCATGTCGAGCATGGGCCTCGGCATGTGCATCGCCTTCCGCAACAAGGCGGCCGCCGTCGGCGCGAAGTCGGTCCTCTACGGCGCGAGCAAGGAAATGCTCCAGCTCCTCTCGATGATGAAGATCGAGAAGCTCTACACGATCGCGAAGGACGAGAAGGAACTCAAGTCGCACCTGACGGCGTGATCGCCGGCAGCGTCGTTGAGATCCTCATTCCGTGTCGCCCGGGCGCTTCGCGCTCGGTCCCGCGTAGACGACGACGTCGCCCGCGCCGGCGATGTCCTCTTCCAACACCTCGCTCCAGCGCGGCACGACCGTGATGACGACGATGTTCGCGCCCGGGGCGTGTTGCCTGATCTGCTCGTAGATGCCGCCCTTCCAGTTCACGTGGAACGCGCCGACCGCGAGCAGCACCTTCGTCGCGCCCGCGTTCCAGGCCCGCACCACGGAGGTCGCCATCGTCGCGTCCCACGTCTGCTGCGAGCGGAAGACGCCGTCGTTCGCGCGATTGATCTCGGGTGCGACGCCGGGAAGCCCCGCCATCGTGTTGTCGAAGCGGCGGCGATAGTCGCCGTCATTCACGACGAGCGGCACGTCGAAGTACGCCTGCTGCTCGGGCGGCAGGCGCAGGAGCGCGTCGAAGCCGTCGGTCCGCGCGAGGCGCACGTACGTCCGCGGCGCGTTCGCCGCGATCACGCGCGAGTTCGTGCGCTTCGCCGAGTCGATCATCGGCTGATAGTGGTTCTCCCACGTGCCGCCCGGGACGTACTCGTACTCCCATCGTCGCCCGCCCACGCGCTCGATGAACGTCGCGAGATCGATCGAGCCCGCGAGGTACGCGTCGACCGCCTGCTGATGGTCGCGCTCGAGCATCTCCATCGCGACGGCGCTGCCCGGATACGTGACGAGCGTCTCGTCGACGACGACGGCCTGAAGCCGATGCGTGAGCGTGTGGTCGTGCGTCTCGCCGAGAAGGATGATGTCCGCGTCCGCGATGCGCGCGCGGACGTCGTCCCACGTCACGCGGGCGCCGGTGGCGCCGTCGAACATCACGAGCGTGCGCGGGTCGGTGGTCCACGCGACGTGCGGGTCGTAGGCCGGTGTCGTCGCGGGCGGCGCATCCGATCGCGGCTGGGTCGCGCATCCACCCAACGCGAGGAGTGGCGGCAACAGCAGGGCCGCCGTCACGGCGACCGCGGCAAAACTCGAAGGAAGCCGGTTCGGATCGGTTGGGCCGTGTGGCATACTTGCAGAATCGCGGAGGGAACCGCCTCTCGTCAACCGGCGCCCATCTGGCCTCGAGCCTGCGTGTGCCACGGCGCGAGGCGATCGCCTCGCCGTGTACGCCTCCGCCGACCACCCAACTCGAGAGCCCGCCACCGCCATGCGCCGTTTTGCCGCCCCGCTCGTCGCGCTGTCTTTCGCGTTCTGCGCCGTTCCGTCCGCGATCGCCGACACGCCGTACGACGGCCAGCAGGTCGTTCGGGTCTTGCCTGAGAACCTTCGCCAGCTGCGCGCGGCCATGGTGCTCGCCGACGACGTGTGGACGCACAGCCCCGGCATCGGTCGCGCCCTCGATCTCGCGGTCGGCGCCGAGTCGCTTGCGGCGCTGCGTCGCGCGGGCTTCCAGCCCGACGTCGTGATCGCAGACCTCGGCGCACTGGTCGCGGCCGAGAAGGCTCGCTTGGACGCGGTTGCCGAAGCTGGCGGCGTCGCCGGCGGCATCGAATGGTTCGCGGACTTCAAGAACCTTGCGGCGATCAACGCGAAGCTCGACGAGTTCGCGGGCCAGCGCCCGGATCTCGTCTCCACGTTCACGATCGGCAATTCGCTCGAAGGTCGGCCGATCCGAGGCGTTCGCATCTCGTCGGCGCCGAGCGGCGCTCCGGCGATCCTCTTCAACGGCTGCCAGCACGCCCGCGAGTGGATCAGCCCGATGACCGTGATGTACATCGCGAACCAACTCGTCGACAACGCGGCGACCGACCCCGAGATCGCGGCGTTCCTCTCGACGTTCGAGGTGTACGTGATCCCGGTCGTCAACCCCGACGGCTACCAATACTCCTGGGACGCCGTGCGGCTCTGGCGGAAGAACCGTCGCGACAACGGCGACGGCACCTTCGGCGTCGACCTCAACCGCAACTGGGACTTCGCGTGGGGCGGCGCGGGCTCGAGCGGCACGACGAGCTCCGATACCTATCGCGGCCCGGCGCCCTTCTCCGAGCCTGAAACGCAGGCGCTCCGCGACTTCTACATCTCGAAGCCGAACATCCTCGCGAGCATCGACTTCCACTCGTTCTCGCAACTCGTCCTCTCGCCTTGGGGATGGACCGTCGAAGCCTCACCCGACGGAACGCTCTTCGACGCGCTCGGCGCGAACATCGCCGAGTCGATCTTCGCGAACGGCGGGCAGACGTACGAGGCGGGCCCGATCGGGCCGACGCTCTATCTCGCCTCGGGCAACGTGGTCGACTGGGCGTACGGCGCGCGCGACGCGCTCGCCTACACGATCGAGCTCCGCGACACCGGCCAGTTCGGCTTCGTCCTTCCGCCCGACCAGATCGTGCCGACCGGCGTCGAGACGTTCGCCGCGATGCGCACGTTCCTCACGGATCTCTCCGCGCCGGCGTCAATCGCCCCCGTGGGCGAGATCCCGACGTCGGTCGACGTCGACGAGGCGACGACGGTCCGCGTGCGCATTCGCTCGCTCGCGGGCGAAGTGGCCGCCGGCAGCGAGACGCTTCGTTGGCGCATCGGCGCGGCGGGCGACTTCCAGTCGACCCCGCTCGTGGTCGACGGCAACGACGAGTATGCGTTCTCCGCGTTGCTGCCGCAGGCGCCGTGCGGAAGCTCGATCGAGTGGTACGTCGAGGCCATGACGAACCTCGGCGACGTGACGCTGCCCGAAGTGGGCGCGTCCGCGCCGTTCGTGACCGAGGTCTTCGACTCGACCACCGTCTTCGACGACGACTTCCAGACGGTGCTCGGCTGGACCGTCGGCGCGCCCGGCGACAACGCGACGGGCGGCGTCTGGGTGCGAGTCGATCCGAACGGCACGATCGCGCAGCCGGAGAACGACTCGAGCGCGGACGGCGTCTTCTGCTTCGTCACCGGCCAGGCAGCGCCCGGCGCCGCGGCGGGGCAGGCCGACGTCGACGGCGGCACCACCACCTTGACCTCGCCCGCGCTCGACTGCTCCGATCCCGAGTCGCACGTCCGCTATGACCGCTGGTACTCGAACAACCTCGGCTCCTCGCCGAACCAGGATTCCATGCCGATCGAGATCACGTCCGACGGCACGACCTGGGTGACGCTCGAGACGGTCACCGAGAACGCGAACGCGTGGGTGAGCAAGTCGTTCCGCGTCGCCGACTTCGTCACGCCGTCGGCGAACGTGCGGATCCGATTCGTCGCCCGCGACCTGAACGCGGGCTCGCTCGTCGAAGCGGGCGTGGACGAGGTGCAGGTGTTCGTCCTCGGCTGCAACGACGTGTTGGGCGATCTCAACGCCGACGGCCTGGTGAACGGCGCGGATCTCGGCATCCTGCTCGGGGCCTGGGGGTCGGCGGGCGGACCGGCCGATCTCGACGGCAGCGGCGCCGTCGATGGCGGCGACCTCGGGATCCTCCTGGGCGCGTGGAGCTGAAACGCGGAAATCCCCGGCCGCGGCCGGAGGAGACCTGCCGGGGGCGGTAGGTCTCCGTCTCGGCCGCAGCGGGGACGTTGTGGGAGGCTGCGTCGCGCGGTCGTCCGATCTACGACTCGCGCACTTGGAATTCGGCGATGCGGTCACGGAACGTGCCCGCCTGCGAGGAGGTTTCCTCGGCGGCGGCCGCGAGTTCCTCCGCGCTCGCGGCGTTCTGCTGCGTCGCCTTGTCGAGTTCCTCGACGCTGTGGCTGATCGCCACGACCTCGCGGGCCTGCGACTCGTTCGACTCGGCGATGCCGCGCACCAGTTCGTCGACCGTCTTCGCGCTCTCGACGATCTTCGAGAGGGACGTGGCGACCTGCTCGCTCAGGTCGACCGCGCGCTCGGCGCGCTCGGTCGACTGTTCGACCATCGACGCGGTTTCCCGCGCCGCTTCGGCGGAACGCCGCGCGAGATTGCGCACCTCTTCGGCAACCACCGCGAAGCCCTTGCCGCCCTCGCCGGCGCGGGCCGCCTCGACGGCCGCGTTGAGCGCGAGGAGGTTCGTCTGGAACGCGATCTCGTCGATGACCTTGAGCACCTTCGCGACGGCGTCGCTCGACCGCTTCACTTCGCCCATGGCCTCGGCCATCTGCTGCATCTGGCCGTGGCAATCGACCGCGGAGACGCGGCTCGACTCGGTGAGCGCGGCGGCGCTCTTCGCGCCGTCGGCGGCCTTCGTCGTGCGCGAGGAGAGGGCCGACAGGCTCTCGTTGATCCTCTCGAGGCTCGACGCCTGCTCGGTGGAGCTCGAAGCGAGCGATTGGCTCGTCGCGCTCACCTGTCCTGAGCCCGCGTCGATCTGGCCGGAACCGTCGCGGAACTGGACGAACGTGAGCTCGAGGCGATCGAGCAGCTTGTTGAACCACACCGACATCTGGCCGAGCTCGCCGACCGCGTTCTCGTCGACGCGCTCACGGAGATCGCCCTCCGAGATCGTGTGGATCTTCGCGATCATGCTCGCGATCGGCCGCTTCACCGAGCGGTTGAGCAGGTAGGCGAAGCCGAGAAGCACGAGCGCCATGATCGGAATCGACCAGCCGATGCCGCGGGTGATGAAGGACGTGACCGACGCCTCCATCGGCGCGAGCGGGAGGATGACCTCGTACGCGCCGTGCATCTGGCCGACTTTCCAGCCTTCCATCGGAAAGCCGAGGCAGTCCTTGCCGTCCTTGTCGGGGTCCTGCGGTCCGCCCGGCGCGCCGTGGCACGCGAGGCAACTCTCCTCGAGGACGATCGACCGCATGTAGTGGTACGCGTTGCCGTCGTGATCGATGCGCGCGAGCTGCCGATTGCCGCCGGCGGCGACCTGTGTCTCAAGGTCGCGCAGCATCTCCTCGCGGAACGAACCCGCCTGCGGAAGATGCTCCTTGTTGCGCGCGTTGAACGCGACGATCGCGAAGTCGATGCCTTCCTTCTTCGCGGCGTTCATCGCGGCCGTCCAACCGACGACGACGGGAACCGTCGCGAAGAACTTGGTGTCGGTGTACTTCGCGCCCTTCTCGATGTCGGCCTTCGCCAAGGCGAGAAGCGATTGCGAGTCGATCGATCCGTTGGCGTGCATCGCGCTCGCGTTCGCCTTCGCCTCGTCGGCGACGGCGGTGAGCGCCGCGGCCTTCTCGAACATGGACTTCTCCGCGGAGGCGCGGTACGAGTCGGTGATGATCGCGTAATTGACGGCGAGAGCGACCGCCACCGTGATGCCGGCAAGAAGAATGACTCACGGCGCGAGGCCAAGCGACCTCGCGCGTTCCCGAAGAGACGTCAGCATGGGTTGTCCTTCCGTGGCGGTCAGGCCTAACACGGCGCTGCACCGCGTTGCAGGTGCAGACGATCGGAGCCCTCTCGAAAGAACTTCATCGCGCGGAACGACGAATGCGCCCGATCAGGGAAACGCACCTACACCCAGAGAAAAACCGGTGGGAGCGCTCCCCGGTGCCGACGGCCGTTCCCTACGCGACTCCACGCACGTCGCCCGGTCCGGTCTTCGACGGCTTCGGCGGGCGACGCCTGTTTTCGGACCTCCGGCCTGCACAGCCGCACCTGCGGGCGACCAACCTCGGGCGAGACGGCCCACTCCCCGCGGCATCCGGCGCGCGTCGTGGCACAGTGTCGGAATGCCGGCTACGGCACGAAGAACCTTGTCGCTCCTCGCGCTCGGCGCGCTCGGCGTCGCCGCGCGCCTCTCGTCGGCGCAAACCTGCCCGATCTACACGACATCGTTCGACTCGTTCACCGGCCCTCCGGACTTCGCGAACGGCGAGTTCAGCGTGTCGTGGTGCCTGAACGGCGCGAGCGTCACGGCATCGAACTTCTGTCCGACCGGCAGCGCGCTCAAGCTCGACAGTTCCACCGACGACCCCGTCTTCCTCGTGCGCGTCGGCAACGCGGAGTGTGCGAGCGTCTCGGTGACGTTCACCTATGCGCAGTTCGCCGCGACGGGCACGACGCTGAAGGCGAGCCTCACCGATGCGACCTCGGTGGCGTGCGCGGGATCGACGACCACCACGCTCGGCACGCTCTCGACGACCGGCGGCGTGTGCACGCAGGTCACGCTGACGGCGCTCGTCCAAGGCAGCCAAGGGATCCTCTTCCGTTTCGACCACGGCAACACCGGCGCGACCGCGATCACCATCGACGACCTGACCGTCTCCGTCACCGGCTGCTGCGACGAAACGCACACGTGCTGCGAGGTCGGGCCCGCGGGCTGCGCCGACGACGCGGTCGCCGCATGCGTGTGCAAGACCGACGCGTACTGCTGCGAGACCGCGTGGGACGCGATCTGCATCGAGGAGGTCGACTCGTTCGGATGCGGCAGCTGCAACGGCGAGCCGCCCGTCGAATGCCTGACCTCGTTCGCGACGAACTTCGGGACCTCGTATTCGACGACGCCGATCTGCACGCTCTTCCCCGATCTCTTCGAGACGTGCGAAGGGTCGCCGCCGACGCTCACGATCTCCGGCGCGTGCGCGAGCTCCGGGGATCCGGGCCTGCGCTTCGGCACCGGCTTTCCGTATTCGGCCGCGATCACCCGTTGCCTCGACCTGAGCGCGATGCCGGCGCCGTCTCTGCGTTTCCGCTGGACGCGCAATGCCGGAACGCTCGGTCCGCGCATCGACTACAAGGTCGCCGACGGCGATTGGTTCGTCGCGTGGCAGCCGACGACGGGGCAGGGGGTCGGCGCATGCGTGGAGACGATCGTCGATCTGGCCCCGCTCGCGGGCGAGACGGACGTGCGCTTCCGCCTCATCAGCGGCTCCTCGGTGGCGAACGGCGCCGTGTTCGACGACATCCAGCTCGAGCCGGGCGCGGAGCCTCACGACTGCTGCGCGCAAGGCGGCCCGGGCTGCAACGTGGAAGCGATCGAGGCGTGCGCCTGCGCGGTCGACGACTACTGCTGCACGACCGCGTGGGACGACCTCTGCGTGGTCGTCGCGACGGCGCTCTGCGACGCGGGCTGTCCGGGCGTCCTCTTCTGCGGGGCTCCGGAGGCGGGCGAGTGCTTCGCCGCGCACGCCGCGCCCTACTGCAACGACGAGGCGTGTTGCGCGAGCGTGTGCGACTTCGACGCCTTCTGCTGCACGAACGAGTGGGACGCCCTGTGCGCCGAGGAGGCGTCGCTGGCGTGCGTTCCGCCGCTTGTCGGCGACATCGACGGGGACGGCCGCGTCGACGGCGCTGACATCTCGGCGATCCTGTCGGCGTGGGGGCTCGCCGGTGCAGCGGCGGGTGCGGCGGACCTCGACGGCAACGGCATCGTCGACGGCGGCGACCTCTCGATCGTGCTTGCGGCATGGACGGGATAGCCGGGTGCGCCCGCGGAGGCCCATTACACTCCGCCCCCCTATGACCCGGAAGTCCACGAAGGCGCGACGAGGTTGGCGCACGGCGGCCACGAGCGATCGACACGAACTCTACGAACTCGCCGTCCAGAACGTGGACTTCGAGTGCTCCTTCATCGACCGCGTGATGAAGACGCACCGCTCGCGCCTGCCGCGCACGCTGCGCGAGGACTTCTGCGGCACGTTCGCCGCGAGCGTCGGCTGGGTGCAGCATCGAAAGACGAACACGGCGATCGCGGTCGACCTCGACCCGAGCGTCCTCGCGTGGGGGCGTGGCCACAACCTCACGAAGCTCAACGCCGAACAGGCGAAGCGCCTCGACATCCGCAACGCCGACGTCCTCAAGGTGAAGACGCCGGCGATGGACGTCGTTGCAGCCTGGAACTTCTCGTACTTCCTCTTCAAGTCTCGGGCCGCGCTCATGGCCTACTTCCGCAAGGTCCATGCGGATCTCGTGTCGGACGGCCTCTTCATCCTCGACGCCTACGGCGGGAGCGAGGCATTCACGGAGGTCGAGGAGGAGCGCAACCTCGACGGCTTCACGTACATCTGGGACCAGAACAAGTACAACCCGATCACGAACGAGGTCCTGAACTACATCCACTTCCGTTTCCCGGACGGCACGGAGATGCGGAAGGCGTTCACGTACGACTGGCGGCTGTGGACGCTGCCCGAGATCCAGGAGGCGCTCCTCGAGGTCGGCTTCAAGAAGGTCACCGTGTACTGGGAAGGCACGGACCAGAAGACCGGCGAGGGCAACGGCGTTTTCCGGCCCACGCGCACCGGCGAAGCCTGCGCGGGCTGGATCGCGTATCTCGTCGCCGAGAAGTAGCCTCCGGGCCGCGTCGGCAGGCCTGAAACGGCGCCCCCGAAACCCTTACGATCTCGTGCATGCTCGACAGCGTTTCCCATCTCTCCGTTGCCGCCATCTTGCGGGACTGTCTCGCGGAGACGGAGACGATCTTCGAACGCCAGCTCGCGAGCGACTTCCCGGCGGTGAACTCGCTCTGCCGCCACGTCGAGCGCTATCGCGGCAAGATGCTGCGCCCGACGCTCGTGATCCTGAGCGGCCTCGCCACGTCGAGGGATCCGCTCGCCCGCGCGAGCGTCACCGATCGCCATCTCATCGTTGCATGCGTCGCCGAGATGATCCACATGGCGACGCTCGTCCATGACGACATCCTCGACGACGCGTCGACGCGGCGCAAGGGCGCGACCGTGAACGCGCTCCGCGGCAACGAGACCGCCGTGATGCTCGGCGACTACCTGATCTCGAACGCGTTCCACCTCTGCTCGAAGGCGGGCGATCCCACGCTCAACCTCCAGTTCGGCGAAGTGACGAACACGCTCTGCGAAGGGGAGCTCGTGCAGCTCTCGCACCGCGACGACACCAGCCTCGACGAGCCGACGTACTTCGAGATCATCCGGCGGAAGACCGCCGTCCTCGTCGGCGCCTGCTGCCGCTTCGGCGCGATGCTCTCGGGCGTCGACGACCATGTCGTCCAGGCGATGGACCGCTTCGGTCGCGGCGTTGGCACCGCGTTTCAAATTCAGGACGACCTGCTCGACCTCGCGGGCAAGGAAGACGTCGTCGGCAAGAGCCTCGGTCGCGATCTCGACAAGGGCAAGATGACGTTGCCGCTGATTCTCCTTCTGAGCCGCGCGTCGAACGCGGAGCGCGCGGTCGTCCTTGACGCGATCGAGCGGCGCGACGACGCGTCCTTACGGCGCATCGCCGAGCGCGGCGGCGCCATCGACATGGCGCGAGCTCGCGCCGTCGAGATCGTCGATGCGGCGCGCAAGGAACTCGGATGCCTCGCACCGAGTCCGGTGCGCGACCTGCTGCACGAGATGGCCGAGCGCACCGTGCGCCGCGACTTCTGACCGTCGCGTCACGACTTCGCGCGCGACTTGCCGCGGCTCGACGAGCTGTCGGCGTCGTTCTTCCAGCGCGGCATGCCGCCGCCGGCGCCGCCGCCGCGGGTCGCGAGCAGCGACTTGTTCGCCTCCACGAGCTGTCGCATGACGTCGGGCGTGAGGCTCATCGGATGGCCTTGCCAGCGCACGATGCCGTCGCTCGAGATGATCGCGACGTGCGGGATTCCGCTGATCCCGAAGCCCTTCTTCATGGAGCCGCTCGGCTCGATGCCGACCGCGTACTCGAAGTCGCTCTTCTTGAGGTTCTGCTTCTTCACGCCCTTGTCGAAGTCGCTCGGGCTCTCGTCGCTGATGCCGACGCAGGTCACGTCGCCGCGCATGCCGCTCGCGATCTCGTTCATGTGCGGGATCGCTTGGCGGCACGGGCCACACCACGTTGCCCAGAAGTCGACGACGACGAGCTTGCCGTCGAAGTCGGGACGGCCGTTCCACCAGTCGACGTTGCCCATCGCGGGCGCTTGCTTGCCGCGCAGGTCGCTCGCGCTACTGATCGCGTCCTTGAACGTCGGGAAGCTCGTGTTCGCCTTCGACGTCTCCGCGCGTCGCGCGGTCGGCTTGTTCGCCGGATCAAACGGCTGATCGACGAACTCCTTCACGGTCGCCACCAGCCCGTCCTGCGTGAGGCCGGCCGAGCGGATGTCGCCGGTCCGGTCGATCACGACGTTCACCGGCTTCTTGTACGCGCCGATCATGTCGAGATAGCTGCCGTCGCGGTCGATGCCGATCGGCATAGGAAGGTCGCCCTTCTCGAGCATCGCCTTGAGCTGGCCTTCGGCCTTGTCGGCGCCTTCGGGAGTGTGGATCGCGATGAGCTGCACGTCTTCCGGCTTGAACTCGGAAAGCGCCTTCGCGACGCGTTCGGGAATGTTGCGCGACGAGCTCGACTTCGTGGTGAAGGTCTGGATCACGACCACCTTGCCGCGCAGCGACTTGACGCTCGGCGCGCCGCTCTCGCCCACCCAGTCGATCGAGGCGAGGAATTCAGGCGCTTCGAACCCGATCGCGTAGTCGAGCGCGGCGCGGTCGGCCTTGTCGAGCTTCTCGAAACGCTTGGAGCGCTCCTTCTCGTCGCGATCCGCCTGCTTCTTCTTCGCCCGGTCGTCGTTGCTCGTGGACTGTCCGCGCTGCGGCCCGTTGTTCGACTGGTTTGTCGACTGGGCGACCGCGGCGGTGGTGCCGCCGGCGATGAGGAGTCCGGCGAGAAGAACGCGGGAGACAAACGCTCGGTCCATGGGCAAGGCTTCCTTTGGGCGAGGAGATATACGAACCGTCAACGATACCGGCGGCAGCCAACGGCCGGATCGGCGAATCATCGCCTTCGGCGGTTTCCGCGTCTCAGGACCAGACGGTCATCGCGGCGTTGTCGATGAGCCGCACGGGCGCGTCGGCAGGGCCGATTCGTGCGGCAATCAGGGCCCGCGTCGGACGTGCGAAGTCGCCCACGGGCAGGAGCGTGTCGGCGTCTCGCACGACCGCATAATCGAGCGAGAACCCGTGGAGTTCGAGCGTCTCGCGCATCAGCTTCTCGGCGGTCGCCGGCCGTTGCGCGCTATGGGCGACCTGGAGCGCGCGGGCGATGCCGAGCGACTGCTCGCGGAGTTCCGGGGTGAGATAGCGGTTGCGGCTACTCATCGCGAGGCCGTCACGCTCGCGCACGGTCGCGTGCGGCAGGATGCGCAGCTCGGGCCACCGCGCCGGCTCCGCGACCTTCGCTCGCGCGACCATTGCCTCGATCAGCTTCAGTTGCTGCCAGTCCTTCTCGCCGAACACCGCGACCGCCGGGCGCGCCATGTCGAAGAGCCGTGCAACGACGAGTTGCACGCCGGCGAAGTGGCCGGGGCGGCAACGATCCTCGAGGCCCGGCTTCGTGGCGACGTCGGGCAGCGGCAACGTGGAGGCGACGCGATTCGCCTCCTCGATGCCTTCGGGATACATCACGTCGACGCTCGGCACGAAGGCGACGTCCGCGCCGTCGCGCTCGGCGATCGCGAGGTCGGCGTCGAGCGTGCGCGGATAGCGCGAGAGATCTTCCTTCGGGCCGAACTGCGTGGGGTTCACGAAAATCGAGAGGCACACGGGAAGGCCCGAGGCCTTCGCGCGACGGATGAGCGACGCATGGCCCTCATGCAACGCGCCCATCGTGGGCACGAACGCGCCGCCCGGGAACGAACGGAGTTCCTGTGGATCGTGGACGACTCGCATGGGTGGTCGCGGTCAGCCCGCCTTCTTCACCATGTCCTCGAAGATGCGAAGCATCATGCCCTTCGGCCAAAGCTCCGCGTGCGGCAAGAAGAGCGTCGAGTGGTCGCGCTTCTCGACGAGGACGACGTCCGCGTCGCTGCCGAGCGCTGCGAGATCGGCCTTCAGGAGTTTCACCGCGCCCTGGAGGCGGAACGTGTCCTGATCGCCGCACCAGACGTGGATCTTGCCCTTCAGCTTCGGCGCGAGTTCCGGCCACTTCGTGCGGAGAATCAGGCCGATGTCGTAGGCCTTCCACGCGTCGACGACGCTCCGGTCGATCGTGCCGCTCGCACGGTCGAACATCGCCTTCGGCTTTCCGTCGGCGCCGCGCGGCGAGAAGACCCAGTCGAAGCTCGCCATCTGTCCGTCGACGCGCCCGGTCGCGACCTCGCCTTCGACGTACTCGCGCAGCGACTTCTGCACACGATCGCCGCGCATCACGAGCGGACGCGCCTCGCCCTTCTCGTCGACGAACACGTTCGCCGCGCTGTAGAGGTCGACGCCGCTCCAATCGCGGAAGTCGACCGGATCCGGTGCCGTCGACCAGCAGCCGCCGAAGGCGTCGGGATAGGCGACCTGGAGCCAGAGCGAACTCCAACCGCCGCTCGAGTGGCCGGTGACGAAGCGGCGGGCCGCAGGGCGCGCGCCGCCGAACGAGTCTTCGAGTGCGGGAATGAACTCTTCGATGAGCGCCGCGCCGACCGGTCCGTTGTGCGGGCCGTCGGCGAACTCGTGATGTCCGCGCTCGCACGTCGCATTGAGGAAGACGTAGAGAAGCTGCGGGATCTTCGCGCTGTCGCCGTCCATCATCTGCGTCATGCGCATCAGCATGCGGCCGTCGCGATGCGAGCCGCCGAAGCCGTGCACGACGTAGACGACCGGCAACGTGGAGACGTCGGCGCCCTCGGGGATCGCGACCATCGCCTCGATCGACGTCTCACGCCCGAAGAACGCCGTGAGCTTCTTCGACGGATGCGAGAACTCGCTCGTGCGGAAGGGCTTCGCCTTCGGCGTCGCGACCGCGGGTGCTGCCGTCGCCGGCTTCTCGACCGGTGGAGCGGTGGTCGTCTCCGTGGCCTGGGCGAGCGCGGCGTCGGGGCGAAGGAAGAGTCCGACGACCGCGAGCGCGAGGGCTCGTCCCAGACGGTGAAGAAGTCGCTGCATCCTGAGGACTGTACGGCGAGGGCCGATTCGCCCCTCCCTCGCCGCGGCGGGCCCCACACCGACTCCCAACCCGGCGTTCGCGAGGTCCGAACGCGACCGGGAGGGGAGCCTTCACAGAGTCCGGGTTCACTCGTCCGCGAACTCTTCGGACGCCGTCCAACCCGTTCGACCGGCGGCGATCGCGACGGAGGGATCGGATGACCTCGCTTCGACCCGCAGCCACGATGCTCACACGGCGGGTCGAGGCACACCCACGAGGCGTCCGTGATGCTCGAGCCGGGCGACCGCACCCACCGGCGCCCGGCTCGGGCGAATCCCGGAGATCTCGTCCGAAGAGCTGGAGGTGGCGACGGCAGTCTCTATACTGAGACTGAGTCGCAACTAGCGAGCGCGGTCCGGTGGGGGCGGGCCGGATTCGCGGTGGCGCGACGCTGGCCGTTCGCGGCGTCCACAGGACCCGCAACGCCATCCCGCGAAACGCAGAGCGCCGGTACGTGACTGGCTGCGTCCGGCGTACGGCATCTCACGAAGCCCCGCCCGCAGTCGTGCCGTCCGTCGGCGGCCGACCGACCCACGATTCCCGAGTTCTAGCCCTCCTCTCCATATGACGCCAAAGACCCCGATCTACATGGACAACGCCGCGACCACTCGCACCGATCCGCGGGTCGTCGAGGCGATGCTCCCGTACTTCACCGAGAAGTACGGCAACTCCGCGAGCCGTAACCACAAGTTCGGCTGGGACGCCGAAGACGCCGTCGAACACGCCCGCGAGCAGGCGGCGGCGCTAATCGGCGCCGACGCGAAGGAGATCATCTGGACCTCGGGCTCGACCGAGTCGAACAACCTCGCGATCAAGGGCGCCGCGCACATGTACGCGAAGACGCCCGGCGAGAACGGCGCCACTGGCCGCGGCCACATCATCACCGCGTTGCATGAACACAAGGCCGTGCTCGACCCCTGCAAGCGGCTGCAACGCGAAGGCTTCGACGTCACGTTCCTCCAGCCGCCCGCCGACGGCGTGATCACCCGCGCGATGGTCGAAGAGGCGATGCGCCCCGACACGATCCTCGTGACGATCATGTGGGCGAACAACGAGATCGGAACGATCAACGAGGTGCCGGAGATCGGCGCGCTCTGCCATGAGCGCGGCGTGATCTTCCACACCGACGCCACGCAGTGGGTCGGCAAGATGCCGACCGACGTCGAGAAGGACAACATCGATCTCCTCTCGTGGTCTGGCCACAAGATCTACGGGCCGAAGGGCGTCGGCGCCCTCTACGTGCGTCGCCGCAAGCCGCGCGTGCGCCTCGAGGCGATCATCGACGGCGGCGGCCACGAGCGCGGCATGCGTTCGGGCACGCTGAACGTCACCGGCATCGTCGGCTTCGGCGTCGCCTGCGAACTCTGCATGAAGGAGATGGAGGCCGAGCGAGATCGCCTCTTCAAGCTCCGCCGCAAGCTCGAGACCGAGCTTTCGGGCCGCCTCGAAGGCGTGCAGATCAACGGCAACGCGGACCGTCGCCTGCCGCACCTGACCAACATGAGCTTCGGATTCGTCGAAGGCGAGAGCCTGCTCATGGGCATCAAGGAAATCGCGTGCTCGTCGGGCTCGGCGTGCACCTCCGCGAGCCTCGAACCGTCGTACGTCCTCAAGTCGCTCGGCGTCGGCGACGAGCTCGCCCACTCGTCGTTGCGGCTCTCGCTCGGCCGTTGGTCGAACGAGGCGGAAGTCGACTTCGCCATCGACCGAATCGTGAAGGCGGTCAACCACCTCCGCGAACTGAGCCCGCTCTGGGATCTCCACAAGGAAGGCGTCGACATCTCGAAGATCGAGTGGCAGGCGCATTGAGAGGAGCAAGGATGAAGGATCAAGGATCGAGGGTGCACACACCGCCACTCACTCCTGACTCCTGACTCCTGACTCCCTCCCCTTGATCCTCCATCCTCGATCCTTACTCCTGGTTTCAAAAATGGCCTACTCAGAAAAAGTCATCGACCACTACAACCACCCGCGCAACGTCGGCAGCTTCGGTAGCTCGAAGGACGTCGCCTCGCGGAAGGACATCGGCGTCGGCATCGTCGGCGCGCCCGAATGCGGCGACGTCATGCAGCTTCAGATCAAGGTCAGCGAGAGCGGCGTGATCGAAGACGCCAAGTTCAAGTGCTTCGGCTGCGGCTCGGCGATCGCGTCGAGCTCGCTCGCGACCGAATGGATCAAGGGCAAGACGATCGACGAGGCGATGGCCATCAAGAACACGCAGATCGTCGAGGAGCTCAGCCTCCCGCCGGTGAAGATTCACTGCTCGGTTTTGGCCGAGGACTCGATTCGCACCGCGATTGCCGACTACAAGAAGAAGAACGGCCAAGCCGCCGAGTCGGCTGCCGCGTCCGCCACGCACTGATGCACGCACGGCCTGCACAAGGGTCGTGAGGAAGGATTCCGATTCGAATGTCCGTCACCGTCACTGATACCGCTGCCCGCGAGATCGATTCGATCATCCGTGCCCAGGGTCTTGAGGCCGACAAGATCCGCCTTCGCGTTGGAGTGAAGGGCGGAGGCTGCAGCGGCTTCTCGTACCTCCTCGACCTCACTGAAGTCCAGAAGGACACCGACGAGGTGTGGGATTTCCGCTATCGCCGCGGCGAGAAGACGTTCGAGCCGCTCACCGACTCGAACGTTGGGGAGTCGAATCAGGGTGGCGTCGCCACCGCGACGGCCCAGGACGTCTTCACGTTGCGGGTCATCTGCGACCCGAAGTCGTACCTCTACCTGAACGGCACCGTGATCGACTTCCGCGACGAGCTCATGCAGCGCGGCTTCGTGTTCAACAACCCGAACGCGACGACCACCTGCGGCTGCGGCTCGAGCTTCTCCGCCTGAAACGACGAGTTCCGCTCGAATAGACGAGGCCCGGGACGCACCGCCATCCGGCGTGCGGCTCGGGCCTCGGCGTTTTCGTCGTCACCGACCCGACGCGCCGAGCAGCCGGCGCAATTCCTCGTCGAGCTCGTCCTGCGGCACGCCGTCGCGCACGAGAATCTCGACCACCGCACGGCGAAACGTCGCGGCGGCGGTGCGCACCATGCCTGGCGCCCGCGCGGCGGAAACGCCGAGTTCCGCCGCGAGCGCGCCGTAGTCGGCGCCGTGCAGGTGATGGCGAAGGAAGAGCGTCCAATGCACGGACCGGCCGGCCTGGCTGCAGATCTCGGAGGCCCGCTCGCATGAGCGGCGGACCACCTCGCGCACCCACGCGCGGTCGAAGTCGGCGAAGGCGTCGGGCTCGACGAAGAGCTCCTCGGCGGCGTCGTCCGACTCCGCGTTGCAGCCGGCTCGGCGATGGCGAGCCTCCTCGCGCAGGTAGAAGACGAAGCCGTTGATGAGCCAGCGGCGGAACGCGACGCCGCTCTCGAGCCACTTGCGGAAGTAGTCGGCGCGGCCGAGCCGGCTCGCGAAGAAGCCGGCGACGAGATCCGCCGGCTCGCCCGCCGAGCGAAACGCGGAGCGCCGCAGGTACGCCTCGAGCGCCGGCGCGTAGAGCTCCATCACGTAGGAACTCGCGTCGCGGTGGCCGTCGTCGCCGCTCTCGACGCGCTCGACGAGCCAGTCGCGTCTCGTCGCAGGGAACGCGCCCGACGCGGGCAACACGTACGACTCGTGGCGGTGGGTCGACGGGAACACGGCGGCCTGAGTATCGCCAGCCCCGCGCGGCGACGCCAATCGCGTTGCAGAGCTGTGACCGTCGGGCGCTCAACCGGGCCGTATGTTCTGTCGACAGCCATCGAGATCCGCTCGAGGAGCCCCGCGCATGCCCAGTCGAATCGCCCACATCGTCGCCCGCTCGTTGGCCGCCTTCGCCGTTGCGGTCGCAGGCGACGTGGCAGCGGCCCAGTCGCTCGTCACGCCCGGCATCCCGACGACGCCGCCCCCGGCCGCGTGGGCGCCGCCGCCGCGGATCATCGTGCCGCAGCTCGGCCGTGCCGCCGGCGCCGCGTCGCTTCTCGCCGTGACGGACGTCTCGGCCAACGTCGAGATCCGCGATCAGGTCGCGACGACGACGCTCGAGATCGGCCTCGTGAACCGATCGCCGGCCGCCCAGGAGGCGACGCTCCTCGTTCCGGTTCCGAGCGCCGCGACGGTCATGGGCTTCTCTTTCGAGGGGCCCGCCAAAGAGCCGACGGCCCGCGTCCTCGGTCGCAACGAGGCGCGTCTCGAATACGACTCGATCGTCGCCCGCGAACGCGATCCGGCGCTGCTCGAATGGGCCGGCTGGAATCTCGTCCGCACGAGCGTCTTCCCCGTTGCAGCCGGCGGAACGCAACGCATCCGTCTCGTGTGGGAAGAGCTGCTCACGCCGATCGGCGATCGCCTCGACTACGTGCTCCCGCGCAGCGACATCGTGGGGGCCGGGCCCGCATGGCGCGTGCATGTCGACGTGAAGTCCTCGGCGACGCTCGCCGCCGTCTACTCGCCCACGCACGAGCTCCGAACCCTCTCGCGATCGACCAACGGCGCCACGCTCGAAGCGAGCGACCGAGGCGCGACGTCGACCGGCGCGCTCCGCCTCGCGATCGTGCGCGCCGGCGGTCGGCCCGGCGAGGCCGCGGCGACCGTCATGACGTACCCCGACCCCGTGAACGGCGGCGGCTGGTTCCTCATGCTCGCCGCCGCACCGGTCCTGCCGCGCGAGAACGCGCTGCCTCGTGACCTTGTCCTCGTGCTCGACCGGTCGGGAAGCATGTCGGGCGCGCCCCTCGAACAGGCGAAGGCCGCGACGCTCCGCATCATCGACGGGCTCAGGGACGGGGAGCGCGTGAACGTGATCGACTTCTCGAACGGCGTCTCGCGCTTCGCCGACGCGCCGGTCGCGCTCGATGCAACGACGAGAGCGCGCCTCGCGGCGCACGTCGCGGCGCTTGCGCCGTCGGGCGGCACGAACATCCACGACGCGCTGCTCGAAGCGCTGCGGCAGCCGGTCGCCGCGGGGAGCGTGCCGCTCTGCCTCTTCGTGACCGACGGGCTGCCGACGATCGGGCGCACGCTCGAGCGCGACATCCGTGCGCTCGCCGAGAAGGGCAACGCGTCGCAACGACGAGTGTTCACGATCGGCCTCGGTCCCGACGTCAACGTGCCGCTCCTCGATCGGATCGCCGACGCGAGCCGCGCGCTCGCGACGTACGTGACGCCGGGCGACGATCTCACCCAGCGCGTCGCCGAAGTGGTCGAGCGGCTTGGACCGCCGGCGCTCACCGAACTCGCGCTGGTCGCAACGGAGAACGGCGTGTCCGCGCCGAACCGCATCGCCGATCTCCAGCCCGGCGTGTTGCCCGACCTTTTCGGCGGCTCGACGCTCGTGATCTGCGGCCAGTACCGCGGCAACGCGCCGTTCACGCTCGCCGCCGAGGGACGCGCGGCCGACGGCAAGCGGCGTCTCACGGTCCAGGTGGATCCGAAGGCGGCGTCGGTGACGAACGCGTTCGTGCCGCGCCTCTGGGCAAGCAGGCGCATCGCGCAGCTCGTCGACGGGATCCGGCAGCTCGGCGCCGACCAGCCGAAGACCTCGCTTTCGATCGATGCCGATCCGCGCCTGCGCGAACTCGTCGGCGAGATCGTGCGGCTCGCCACCACGTGGGGAATCCTCACGGAGTACACGTCGATGCTCGCGCTTGAAGGCTCGCGCTTCAACGACTGGCGGGCGCTCGAAACCGCCTGCGCCGACTCGCTCAACGGCCGCGCGGTGCAGACGCGCAGCGGCTACGCCGCCGTGAACCAGGGGATGAACTGGAATCGGCAGAAGGTCGAGTCGACGCTCGCAGGGACGAAGGCGTACGTCGACGCGTCGCTCGCGCAGGTCGAATCGTCGAACCTCGCGCAGTGCGGCACCGCCAATCTCTGGCGGTCGGGCCAACGCTGGACCGAAGGTTCGATCGCGGGCGACGTGAACCCCGTCATCGACGAGGTCGTCATCTTCGGCTCGGATCGTCACCGGCAACTGCTTTGGGAACTCGTCGAGGAGAACCGTCAGTCGGCCATCGCGCTCGACGGCGAGATCCTCATTCGCCACCGCGGCAAGAACATCCTCGTGCGCAACGACGGATGCTGAGTCGCACCACACTCGCTTGAAGGAGACACCATGCGGACGCTCGTAGCACTCTCGTTGGCCGCGGCCCTCTCGTCACTCGGCGTTGCAGCCCCGCGCGGAGGCGAGGCCTGCCAGCAAGCCCAAAAGGCGAACGCCCAGGCCGCGCAGACCATCGACCTCGCGATCTGCCTCGACACCTCGGGCAGCATGAACGGCCTGATCGATTCGGCCCGCACCAAGATCTGGGACATCGTGAGCGACCTCGCCCGCGCGACGCCCGCACCGAAACTCCGCGTTGCGGTCCTCCAGTACGGCAACGACGGTCTCAACCCGGAGAACGGTTGGGTGAGCGTCGAGACCGACTTTACCGACAACCTCGACGTCGTGAGCCAGAAGCTCTTCGCGCTTACGACCAATGGCGGCACCGAACTCGTCGGTCGCGTGGTCGACAAGGCGACGACCTCGCTTGCGTGGAGCGATCCCGCGAACGCGCTTCGCATTCTCGTCGTTGCAGGCAACGAGTCGGCGGACCAGGACCAGACGGTGAAGTATCAGGACGCCAGCAAGCGCGCGATCGAGAAGACGATCCTCGTGAACGCGATCTACTGCGGCGCACCCACCGACGAGGCGGCGCCGGCGTGGAAGGACGTCGCCCTTCTCGCCGACGGCCACTTCGCGACGATCGACCAGAACAACGGAACGGTCGTCGTGGCGACGCCCTACGACACGGAGCTCGTCGAACTCAGCGGAAAGCTCAATCGGACGTACCTCGGGTACGGCTCGGCGGCCGAATGGAACGCGACGAACCAAGTCGCACAGGACTTCAATGCGGCGAACTCGTCGTCGGCGGCCGCCGCGCAGCGTTGCGTGACGAAGGGCGGCGGTCTCTACGACAACCGCGGCTGGGATCTCGTCGACGCCTGCAAGGACGCCGCGTTCAAGCTCGGCGACGTGAAGGACGAGGAGCTTCCGGAGGCGATTCGCGGCAAGACGCTGGCGGAGAAGCAGGCATACGTCGACGCGAAGGCGAAGGAGCGCGAGGCGATCCAGGCGCGCGTGAAGGAACTCGGCGACCTGCGCAGCACGTTCGTGGCCGCCGAGATCGCGAAGCGGAACGGGTCGGATCGTTCGTCGTTCGACCGCGCGATCCGCGACGCGATCCGCGCGCAGGCGACGGCCCGCGGCTTCACGTTCCCGCCGGAGCCCGCGACCGCCGCGCAGCCCGAGACGCCGAAGGATCCCGCCACGCCCGCCCGCGCCGGCTAACGTGGAGTAGGCTCTCACCACCGATGGCACGCGACAGCTCGAAAAGGCACGTTCTCATCGTCGAAGACGACGTTGCCATTCGCCGCGGTCTCGTCGACGCCCTTCGCTTCAACGGCTATGAGCCGCTCGAGGCGGGCGACGGCGAGACCGCGGTGTGTCGCGCCCTCGAGGACGCGCCGGACCTCGTCCTTCTCGACTGCATGTTGCCGAAGGGCTCGGGGCTCGAGGCGCTTCGAAAGATCCGCGAGGCGCGACCGACGTTGCCGGTGATTCTCGTGACGGCCCTCGGTTCCGAAGATGACCGCGTTGCAGGTCTCGCACGCGGGGCCGACGACTACATCGTCAAGCCGTTCAGCCTGCGCGAGCTCCTCGCGCGCGTGGAGGCCGTGCTGCGGCGTTCCCCGGGGCGGCCGTCCGACGTGAAGGCGCTGAGTGACGGCGCCGTGCGCGTGGATCTCGCGCGGCGCGTGCTGGCGGGCACCGTCGGCGAGCAGGCGATGCCCGAGCGCGACATCGAGATCCTGCGCTTCCTCGCGGCGCACCGGACGCGTGTCGTCGAGCGCGACGAGCTGCTCCAGTGCATCTGGGGGCTCGATCCGCGCGGCCTCGAGACGCGCACCGTCGACATGCAGATCGCACGGCTTCGGGAGCGCATCGCCGCGGCCGGCGCCCGCGACGAGTGGATCGCGACGGCTCGGGGAAAGGGCTACCGGCTCGCCGGTGGCGTTCAGGTGGAGTGAGCGCGTGAGACGATCGAGACGCATCGCCTGGTGGACGGCCTACGGCGCGGGCGCCGCGCTCGTGGCGCTCGGCTTGGCCTGGACGTCGTATCGGGTCGTGAGCCTCGAGCGCGAGGAGCGTCTGGCACGGCGCGAGGCCGAGCGCCAGGAAGTTCTCCGCGTTGCACTGCGCCGCATGGACACGTGGTTCGCGCCGCGCATCGCCCGCGAGGCGGCGCGCATGTGGTTCGAGTACGAGCCGTATTACCCGCAGACGATCGCCTTCAACCGGCTGCTCGAGCCGATCGCCTCGGGCGAAGTGCTCGTGCCGAGTCCGCTCCTCGGCTTCTCGAGCGACGTGTTTCCGGTGCACTTCCAGTGGCGCGAGCGCACCGGCTTCACGAGTCCGCAAGTCCCCGACCCGAAGATGATCCGGCCCGAAATGGTCGGCTGCGGTCCGATTCCGGTGCGCGAGGAGCTTGGCCAAGAGCTCGCCCGCTGGGCGACGCGCATCGATCCGAAGCTGACGCTCGGCGCCCTGAGCGCCGTCGAGACCACGTTGCAGGCGAGTCCGGAGTACGGAACGGCCGCGCCGACACCTGCCGTCGCCGGCGACATTCGCACGCAAGGCGTTCCGCCAGCGAGCGGACAGGTCTGGACGAATCCTCCCGAGCCGGATCCGAAGCGCGAGGGCGAGAGGGCCGTCGCGCTTCGCTCGAAGTCGCAGAACCGCGCCTACGACGTCGCCGACCCGGCGGACGTGAAGGGCCGCGTCGCGAATCTCAACGAGATCCAGCAGGTTTACAACGCGGACAACTCGGCGGTCCCCGCGCAGCAACAGCAGCTGCAACAGGCGGAGCCGATCGCGATCACGGCCGTCGAAGTCGGTCCGCTCGTGCCGCTCTGGTTGCCGGGCGAGCCGCCGGCGCTCGTCTTCGCGCGACGCGTGAAGTCGGGCGACGAGTCGATCCTGCAGGGCGTCGTGGTCGATTGGCCGCGGCTGCGCAGCGACCTCCTCGCGCAGGTCGCCGACGTCGTCACGACGGCGGACCTGTCGCCGGTGCCGCTCGAGTCGTCGGATCCCGCAAGGCTCGTGACGCTGCCTGCCGTCCTCACGGCCGATGTCGGCAACGTCGACAGCGAAGCGACGGCGGCGGCGTCGCCCACGGCGATCGGCCTTGCGGCCGTGTGGGTCGCCGTGCTCGGCGCGATCGGCGTCACCGGGCTCGCGCTTCGCTCGAGCATCGGCAACGCGGTGCGCACGAGCCGCTTCGCGTCGAGCGTCACGCACGAGCTGCGCACGCCGCTCACCACGTTTCGGCTCTACTCCGAGATGCTCGCCGAAGGGATCGTGCCCGATCCGCAGCGGCAGCGCGAGTACCTCGAGACGCTTCGCGACGAGTCGGCGCGGCTCGGCGTGCTCGTCGAGAACGTGCTCGCATGGTCGCGCGTCGAAGAAGGGCGCACGCCGAGTGAGCCACGGCCGCTCACCGTTGCAGCTCTTGTCGCAGAGATCACGCCGGTGCTCGAACGCCGTTGCCAGGAGGCGGGCGTCTCCTTCGAACGCGCCGACGACGTGAACGGCTCGACCGTCACGACCGATCCCGACCGCGTGCGCCAGATCCTCTTCAACCTCGTCGACAATGCGTGCAAGTATGCGGGCCGCGGCGCGCGGGTCGCGTTGCGTGCAACCGTCGGCAACGGTGTGCTGCGTCTCGCCATCGAGGACAACGGCCCCGGCGTGCCGCAGCGGATCCGCCACAAGATCTTCCGCGCGTTCGACCGCGGCGAGCGGGGCCCGGGCGACTCGGTGCGCGGCCTCGGCCTCGGCCTCGCGATCTCAAGCGAGCTCGCGCGGAGCCTCGGCGGGCGACTGCGCTGCGCCGACGCGCCCACCGGATCCGGTGCCGTGTTCGCGCTCGAGCTTCCGCTTGGCCTCCGTTAGCGCATGCTGACGCGGCCGGGCATGCCGGAGCGGAATCGCTCCGAGCGCACATACTCGTGGCATCGGAAGCACGTCTCGGTGACGCGAAGGTACGCGGCCTCGACCTGCTGCTGATTCGCGCGCTTCGCGGCGTCGCGCAGGCCCGCGACCTCCGAGCGGAATTGGTCGCTGTACGCGCGGTACGTCACGGTGTCCTGCACGACGAACGCCGTCTCCTCGCTCAAGCGACGCAGGGCCTCGGCGTTATTCTCGACGAGCTCGTAGTTCCGCATCGCGACCGCCTCGAGCAACGCGGAGGCCCACGCGGTCTTCGCCCGCATGATGTCCTGCACGCTCACGGGCATGGGCGCCGGGGCGTCCTCGGCCTTCATCTCATCCGGCGCCTTTGGCGGCGCGGCGCCCTTCGCCTTCGGCTGGCTGTCGCACGCGACGAGCGAGAGAAGGGCGGCGGAAGCTGCAACGACGAGAGTGGCGGCGGCGTGACGAATGAACATGAGTGACTCCGTTCGCGAATGCGGTGAGCAGGCAGTATCGGCGAACGATCGCTCGTCGCTTGCGAAGCGATCGGCGACCTTCCGTCCGGATTCGTCGCGTGGCGGTCAGAGGCGCGCGAGCGCGGCCTTCGCGTCGGCCTCGAGCGCCGCGGCGCTGATGCCGCGACCGACCGCGCGGCGCATCCAGAGGTCGGGCGTGACGCGGCCGATGGAGCAGATCCGCTTCGTCTCCGCGGCGAGATCCCTGCTTCGGACGAACGAGCGAATCTGATGGCTCATGATGTGCCCGAGCGCGTAATCCGGAAGATAGAGCGGATGCGACAGCATGTGCTGATACGCGGCGAGAAGGCGATAGGGATCCGGGCCGAAGTCCTGTTCGTAGTAGGTGCGCCAGATGTCGTCAGCAACGCGGAGAACCTCGTTGCGCAGCGCCGCCGCGTCCGCCGTCGGGTTCGCGTAGATCCAGTTCCAGACGCGCAGTTCGAGGAGCGACGGACCGGCGATCTGGCACGCGCTCGCGAAGGTCTGCACCGAGTCGTAGTCGAAGGCGAGACGCTCCTCCTCGGGCGTCACGAGGCCGAGCGCCTTGCGGGCGAGCGACTGGTAGAGGAACGCGAACGCTTCGGTGCAGGCGGTGTTCGGCACGTTGCGGAGCGCCGGCCGCGGCGCGAAGTGCGTCGAGATCACCTGCTCGAGTGTGTGGCCGAGCTCGTGCATCGCGGTGTCGAAGCCGTCCCAGCCGAGGTTTCCCTCGAGCGTGCTCGTGCGCAGCCATGCCGGAAGCTCGGGAACGCCGGGGCGCACCGCGTGGCCGGCACCGCGTGCGATCTCGACGCGAATGCGGGCGCCGAAGAACTCGGCGTCCTTCGCGTCATATCCGAGCGACATGAGGATCTCGGGCAGTCGGCGCTCCATCGAGGCGCCGTCGCCGATGCGCTCCTTCACGCGGCGATCGAGCTCCTCGATCGGCCGCTGCTGCACGAACTCGTCGCAGTAGATGTCGAAGGCCTCGAGCGGGCGCCCGATGCGCGTGCGCAGGAACGCGGCGAGATCGCGCCGCACCGGCGAGCTGAGCAGTTCGACGAGCACCCGCTCGACCTCGCGCTCGGGGATCTCGCGTTCGAGCTCGCACTTGCGGCGAATGGCCGTCGGATAGTCGGTGTAGTGCCGGTCGTACTCGAACGCGATGTCGCGGCGCTCGAGCCAGATCTGATAGCGCGTGAGGCCCACGGTCTCCGTTGCAGGCGCGCCGCCGAGCGTGTTCCGCGCGGGATCCCAGTCGGCGTCGCTCGACGAATCCATGACCGCGCGGGGGATCGTGCCGTCGATGTGACGTGCCATCGTCCACGCCAGCGCGCGTTGCATTGCGAGGCCGTTCTCGGCCGCATAGCCCGACTTGATCGCCTCGCGCACGAGCCAGTGCGCGACAAGCTTGCGCCCCTTCTCGAAGCGTCGGGCGCCGGTCGCGTCGACGAGCGTGCCGACGGGCACGTGGAACTCGCTGACGAAGCGGTTCGCGCGATGGTTGACGGCACGGGCGCGATCGTTCAACTCCGCCGGGATGCGCGGCGGAAACGCCTGCGTGAGGCGCGCCTCGGCCCACCGTGCCGGCGACCACGCGTCGCCTTCCGAGAGCATGCGATCGAGCGCGGGGCGATCGAAGTTCAGGAGCGCGACGAACGCGAGCTTCTGGCGATACCACTGGTCGGAGAGATCGGGGGCCGGGTCGAACGTCGCGAGGACGTCATCGATCGCGTCGATGCGTTCGACGCGCATGTCGGAGAAGCGTCGAAGGTGCCGACGCAACTCGTAGAGATGGCCGCCGATCCAGGTCATGCCCGCCTCCAGGCGATCGAGCAGCTCGTTCGCCTTCGCGGCGGGGACGTAGTGGTCGACGCAGAATCGGTCGAACGTCTCCGCGTTGCCGTCCTGTGCGGTCCAGCGCTCGCGCACGCGGCGCACGCCGGCTTCGGCGCGGGTGCGCTCGGCGGCGCCGTGGCGGGCGACGATCGCGTCGACGGCGGTGTCGGTCAGGGGAGCTGCGGCAGTGGCGGGAGTCATTGCTTCACGTTCTCCGACGAGTTCGCGGTGGCGGTGAGTGCGGTGCGGACGAGCGGTGCGACGGCGTTCGCCCAACGAACGTAGCCTTCGGGCGAAAGGTGCAGCTCGTCGGGCATGACGGCTTCGGCGATGGTGCCGTCGGGTTCAAGGAAGCGGAAGCCGATGTCGTGATAGGCCACGCGACGCGACGGGTGCGTCGATGCGAACGCTTCGAGCGACTGGTTGATCTGGCAGATGTCGCCGCGCATCGGATTCATCGTGCGGCCGCGCGGGAAGATGCCTAACAGGATGATTGTCGCGTCGGGGCACTGCTCCACGAGCCGATCGACGACCGTGCGCACGCCGAGCGCCGTGTCGATCGCGTTCGAACTGCCGTGGCCAAGGTTGTTCGTGCCGATCATCAGGACGACCGCGCGCGGCGCCAGCGGCGTGAGCGGCGCTTCCTGAAGCCGCCAGAGCACGTGCTCGGTGCGATCGCCGCTGACGCCGAGGTTGAGCGTCGTGCCGAGCGGCGCGATCGTCGACTTCCACGCGTTGGCGCCCGTCTCCTCCCAGCCCTGCGTGATCGAGTCGCCGACGAAGACGACGTTCGTCTTGCCCGCCTTGCGAACGCGCTCGAGCACTTCGTTCTGTCGGGCGATTCCCCAATCTTCGCCGCGCGGCGCCGGCGTGATGGAGACGGGCTTCGGCGGCGATTGCACGAACGGCGTTGCCGAAACGTGTGCGACGAACGCGAGGCACGCGGCGGCGACGAGCGTCGCAGCGGTACGGCGGGCGCGATGGCCAGTGGCGGGATGCATGACGGCAGAGTACCGAACGAACGTCCCGCGGCCTGATATATGCTCTCGCCATGCGACTCGCGACGCGACTCCTCCGTACGGCATCAGCCATGGCTCTCGTAGGCGCCGTGCTCGTCGGCTGCGCCACCCAAGCCTCGGAGAACTTCCACGCGATCCACGAAGGCATGACGAAGCCCGAGGTGCTCGACCTTCTCGGAAAGCCGAGCTCGACGTGGTCGGGTGAAGGCGGCACCGAGCGCTGGCAGTGGGGCGACTCGCTGTCGAGCCTCGCGACGAGTGGCGTCTTCCATGAGGCGGACACCGCGCGCGTGTGGGCCGTCTGGTTCGACGACGAAGGGCGCGTCAGTTTCTATAGCGAACCCGATTGGGTCCGGCGCTGACGATGCGACACCCGTGACACGCGACGCCGACGCCATTCCGGACGCGATCGATGCGGCACAGCGCGCGACGGTCGAGGGTCTCTTCGCGGCCGTGCGACGGGGCAGCGACGGCGTGGAGCCCATGATGCGCCTCTTCCGCGACGACGCGGTCGTCACGGAGGGCGCGACGGGCGATCTGCGTCGGCATGTGGGGGCGCCGAAGATCCGCGCGCTCGTCGCGTATGCGCTCCGCGATCTTCCCCCCGGGCTTCGGCTCAAGGTCGAACGGATCGAGCGCGAGCCCGACGGCACCCTTCGCGCCGACTGGAGCGCGAAGGCGCTGGTGATTCCGCTGCCGTGGCGCGGAAGCGACTATGTGCAGCTCGATGCCGACGCCCGCGTCGCGCGCCTCGACATCGTGTTCGACGGACAAGAACGGCCCACCGACTGACTCCGCGTTGCAGCAAGAAGAGAAGTGACCCGATGACGCTCGCCACTCCGCTAATCCTCGATTTCGACAGCACGATCGTCCGCTGCGAGGCGCTCGACGAACTCGCCAAGATCGTGCTCGCGAAGGCGCCCGACCGCGACGCGATCGTCGAGCGCATCGAAGCCATCACCCGCGCCGGAATGGAAGGCTCGCTCTCGATCACCGACTCGCTCGAGCAGCGGCTCTCCGCGATGTTCGTCAAGCGCGCCGACATCGACGCGCTCGTGAAGGTGCTTCTCCGGAACATCACGCCGTCGATCCGTGCGAACAAGGCGTTCTTCAAGCGGCACGCCGAGTCGATCCACGTCGTGACAAGCGGCTTCCGCGAGTACGTCGTTCCCGTGATCGAGACGCTCGGCCTGCGGCCCGAGCATGTGCACGCCAACACCTTCACGTTCGACACGAAGGGAAGCGTGACCGGTTTCGATAGGAAGAACCCGCTCGCGCGCGCGGGCGGCAAGATCGACGCGGTGAAGTCGATCGCGTCGTCGGCGCCGTTCGACGTCATCGGCGACGGCATGACCGATGCCGAGATCAAGCGCTCGGGTCGCGTGCGGCATTTCTATGCGTTCGTCGAGAACGTCGAGCGCGCCGCGGTGGTCGAGGTTGCCGATCGCGTCATTCGCAGCTTCGACGAGTATCTCTATCTTGAACGTCTGCCCGGCAAGACGTCGTTTCCGAAGTCGAAGATCCACGTCCTCCTCCTCGAGGCGATCCATCCCGACGCGGTCGCCGCGTTCACGTCGGAGGGCTACAGCGTGCAGGCGATCTCCGACGCGCTCGACGAGAACGATCTCGCGAAGGCGATCAAGGACGTGCAGATCCTCGGCCTTCGCTCGAAGACGCGCCTGACGCCAAAGGTCCTCGAGGCCGCGGACCGCTTGCTCGCGGTCGGCGCCTTCTGCATCGGCACGGAGCAGATCAGCCTGTCCGAGGCCTCGATGCGTGGCGTGGCGGCGTTCAACGCGCCCTATTCGAACACGCGCAGCGTCGTCGAACTTGCGCTCGGCGAAGCGATCATGCTCCTTCGCCGCGCCTGCGACAGCTCGGCGGCGCTCCATCGCGGCGTGTGGCAGAAGACCGCCTCCGGCTGCTTCGAGGCGCGCGGCAAGAAACTGGGCATCGTCGGCTACGGAAACATCGGCTCGCAGCTTTCGGTCCTCGCGGAAGCGATCGGCATCGAGGTGCACTACTACGACATCGTGGAGCGGCTCGCGCTCGGCAACGCGAAGCGCAGCGCGTCGCTCAAGGATCTCCTGTCGAAGGTGGACATCGTCTCGCTCCACGTCGACGGACGCCCCGAAAATAAATCGATGATCGGCGACCGCGAGTTCGGATGGATGAAGAAGGGCGTCGTCTTCATCAATCTCTCGCGCGGCCACATCGTCGACGTCGACGCGCTCGCCCGCGCGGTCAAGTCCGGACGCGTCGGCGGTGCGGCGGTCGACGTCTTCCCGGTCGAGCCGAAGTCGAACAAGGATCCGTTCGTCACGCCGTTGCAGGGGCTCCCGAACGTCATCCTCACGCCGCACGTCGGCGGCAGCACCCTCGAGGCGCAGCAAAATATCGGCACGTATGTCGCGTCGCGGCTCATCGACTATGTGAACACCGGCAACACGTACGGCAGCGTGAACTTCCCGCAGATTCAGCTGCCGAGCCTGCGCGGCGCGCACCGCCTGCTGCACGTCCATAAGAACGTGCCGGGCATCCTCGCGAAGATCAACGGCATCTGCGCCGCGCGCAAGATCAACATCCTGGGTCAGTATCTCAAGACGACGGAGGAGATCGGCTACGTGATCATCGACGTCAACAAGCGCTACGACGAAGGGGTGATCGAGGAGCTGCGCAAGATCCCGGAGACGATTCGCTTCCGCGTGCTGTATTGACCGCGCGGCGGACCGGCATCAACGGCCGACGAGGATCACGCGGCCGTTCACGCGAACGATGACGACGTCGACGCCGAGCGCGCGGAGTTCCTGCACGAGATCGTCGTCGCTGAGGATGTCGAGCGCGAGCGGATACGGCGAGCGTGTGACGTACTCGATCGACGGCGCCGCGCTCAATGCCTCGACGATCTCGACCGTCGGGCCAAGGCTCGATCGCGTGGCCGTCGTTGGAACGAACGCCACAACGAAGGCGAGCGCCAGGCTCGCGGCAACGCCGATCGTGGCGGCGCGCCGCCTCCGACGCCGCCGGACTTCGTCGCGCTGCACCGTGAGGAGCGTCGAGAGAAGAGTTTCATGCGCGAGCGCGACGGAACGCGGCAACGGTGTCGAGTCGTCAATCATGGGCGGCCTCATCGTGCTCTTGTTCCATACGTTCGCGAAGGCGCGCAAGCGCTCGACGCACGCGCATCTCAACCGCCTTCGCGCCGAGCCCGAGCGTTCGGGCCATCGCGTCGAGCGACAGTCCTGAGCGATAGCGAAGTCGAAGGATGTCGCGATCGTCGTCGGTGAGATGTGCGAGCTCGCGAACCAACGCACGCACGTACTCGTTCTCCGTTGCAGGCGCTGGCGGCATCGAGACCGACGAGCCCTCGCGTCGGTCTCGTGCGGCATCGGTGCGAAGTCGGTCGATCGCCGCGGAGAGCGCCGCACGCGTGAGCCAGCGGTCAAGCGCGTCGAGCGTCGGACACCGTGGCACGTGACGCACGACGCGGATCCAGGCGTCGTGCACGCAGTCGAGGACGAACGCGTCGTCCCGCTTCGTGCGCGATTGGATGAGACGGTAGAGCTGCGCCGAACGCGCTCGATAGAGCGACTCGAGCGCGGCGGGCGACCCACGGGTTACGCCCTCCGAGACCGCTCGGGCCCAGTCGTCATCGATGCTCGCGGGGAGATGCATGAAGTCGCTTAGCGCGACGTGGCGGGCTGCTTCTGCGTCGGTGGCGTTTGTGCCGCCGGTTGTTCGATTGGCGTGGGCGATGCGGTGGGAGCGGGGGCGGCCGTCATGTCGACATGCGCGTCGGGGAACGTTCCCTTCACGATCTGCGCTGCGAGCGCGAGTTCGTCGGGCGTCCCTTGCAGAATGAGCACATTGCTTGGCGCGTGGAACTTCGCGCGGAACGTGGGCGACGCGCCGTTCCAATTCACCGCAAGCGCGACGGCATCGAGCGCGGGATCCAGTCGCGCACGTTCGATGGGTGAACGGCCGAGGACGAACGCGGCGCGGCGCACGCCGGAGGCGGCGCCCACGTCGGAGTCGCTGCGCTTGATCACTATGACGGAGCGTGCGATTCGCTCGTTCATGGAGGCGAGGGCGAGGTTCGATCGGGCCCACGATCCCCGGTCGTCGTCGAACGAGAGCTGCAAGGGGATGGGTGTGCCGTCGTTGTCCGTCGGCGCCGCACGAGTGAGTACGCGGAGTGCCGCCTCAAGGTCGACGCGTCGCAGTTCGATCGGTCCGACGTGCAATGTTCGGATCGCGTCGTCGGCATAGATGGGCGACGCGACTCCGAACTTCTCGAGGACGGCCGTTACATAGCCTTCGACCGTTCCGCCGGGGAATTGAAGCGTGACCGTCTCCTCGTCGATCTCGGCCTGCCTTGCCTTCTTCCACTCGTCTGACTTGGCGAGCGCATCCTGCAACTTCACCTTCATCGCCTCGACGTCGTCAGGCGGGCCGAAGAGAGAGACCCTCAGCTGATCGCCGGGAGAGGCCGGAAGGAGATGCACCTGTACGGACGTCGGGTTGGAGGTCAGTTGCTTCAGGAGGGCAAGGACCTCGTCGGTCGGATAGCGCTCCCGGTCTCCCACAAGGACGACCGCAGGTACCGAAGCGGGCCTCGGCTTGTACGACTGAAAGAACTCCCGCACTTGCCCCGCCGCGCGTTCGACGCTCTCGACAGGGCCACGGAGTGCGACAGCGCCCAGCTTTCCCCCGGCGGTGGGATCGATGGTAGTGGTCACGTCGGCACTCTCCCTCGCCATTCGCTTGAGGCGACCGATGAGCGCCACCTGATCGACCGTCTCGACGATCGGGATCTCGACGAGGATCCTGTTCGTCGCGGCGGCTGCGCCGGTCTCGACGGGCGCTTCCTGGCCGGGAGTCGGCGGCGTGACCTGCGACGGGGCCTTGTGCGCCATCGAGAGGGCGGCGACCGCCGCAATCGTTCCGAGTCGTGTGCATAGGTTCATTGGGCGGGTCCTTTGGTCGCGGCGTGGAGGGCGGGGGCACACTGTGAACGATGCGATGGGGGACTGTGCGACACCTCGTTGCCAGGAATCGAAAAACTCCCCGTTGCACCCGGTGGCTGCAACGGCGAATCCTCGAAGAGAGCGATCACAAACGACAACGGGCGGCCCGGGGAGGCCGCCCGCTGTCTGAAGGGATATTGGTTCGAGCGAACGTGCCGGTGAGGGTCCGGCCGTCGCGACAACTTCAACTGAGGCGGCGAAGCATACCCGGGGAAGGGTTCGCGTGGGAAGTCGCGTGGAATCGGCGGAAAGAGCCGTTAGGCGGTTGCGCCCGGAACTCCCGAAGTGCGTGGTCGGGGGAGCCCCCGATGTCCTACGTCCTCGCCATCCTTGCCGCCGCCGCCGGAGCGTTCGTGTCGTTCCTGATGGTCGTCCTCCTCTTCGCAAGCGCGCCAAACAGCACGCCGGCGCAGTGGGCGGAGATCCGAGCCTGGCTCATCGCCGTGACGCTCGTCGCCCTTGGCGGGCTCGTCGGCTCGGTATGGCTCATGGTCGTCAAGCGGCCGCTCGTGGGCGCGGGCCTCGGCGCGTTGCCGGCCCTCTTCTGCATCGCCTCCTTCATCATCATCCTTCGGTCGCAACGCGGCGCGTAGGCGTCGACCGGGAGCGTGTGTTCCATGACCACCAGCACTGACATGACTCGTCGAACCTTTCCGGCGCGCATCGCCGACCTCGGATTCTCGATCGATGTTCCCGAAGGCTTCATCGAGGCGGAGCTGCCGCTCGACGACGTCAACTTCGACGACCCCGCGCAGTCCGCGCCGTTGATGGTGTTCTCGTCGCAGGTCGCGCTCGCCATCATCGCGGTGGCGGCACGCCCGGCCTATGCAACGGGGAGCGTGCTTCAGTGGGTGCGCTATCTTGCCGGCCACTTCGGGCTCGACCTTCAGCACGTGCAGGTGAAGTCGGTCGGCCAGGACGGCGCGCATCCGGCGATCACGGCGTTTGCAACGCAGAAGCAAGATGGCCAGACGATGCACGTCATGCTCGTCGCATTCGAGGACGGCGGACGACTCGTGACCGCGCACGCCATGTGCCCGCGCGAACTCTGGTCAAGCTACGGAAACGCGATCAGCAACGCCGTCGAGTCGATCACGCTCACCGCGCCGAAGGGGCCGACGCACGATCTCGACTCGACCGACGCGCCGGGATGGGAGCGCATCACGCCGGAACAGCACCGCGCCGACTCCGAGCGCCATGCGAAGCTGCGCGCGGCGAAGCGCGAGCCCGCCGTGCGCGAGGCGGAGCGTCTCCTCCTGAGCGACAAGTTTGACGAGGCCGAGCATGCGATCCTCGCGGTCGATCAGTCGATCGAAGGCGGCGTCGAGATCGCTCGGATATACGAGCGCCGGCTCAAGGCGATGGTTGACGCAGGGCTCGTCAAGCGTGAACGCGAGCGCGTGGAGACGGTCTTTGGCCGAGCGCTGCGTTGGCGGCAGGCGTGCTATCCGGAGCCGCACACGAAGATGGAAGCCGACGACTACGAAGCCGGCCGCAAGGAAGACCTGGCGCACCTCGTGGGCATCCTTGGCTATCAGCCCAAGGACTGAGCGTCGCAGGGTGTACGCTCACCCGCATGCGCCTCGCGATCGCGACCCTCGCGTCCTTCGTCCTTGCCGCTTTGGCTGCAACGCAGAGTGAACGGACCGCGGCCCCAACGGCCAAGGAAGCCTTGCCGGTCGACGTCGGCACGTTCAACATTCGCTATGCGAACTCCGGCGACGGTGCGAACGCGTGGTCGGAGCGGAAGCCGCTCGTCTACGACATGCTGAAGGACGGCGACTTCTGGGGACTTCAAGAGGCGCTGCCCGAGCAGGTCGCCGAGCTGCGCTCCGCGTTGCCGGCGTACGGGATGCTCGTGCGAAGCCGCGAACGCGATGAAACGAAGGGCGAGGCGTGCCCGATTCTCTATCGCACGGCGCGCTGGGAGATCGATCCGTCGGATCAAGGCACCTTCTGGCTCTCCGAGACGCCCGCCGTGCCCGGATCGAAGTCGTGGGACTCGTCGTTGCCGCGCATCGCGACCTTCGCGCGGTTTCGCGAGAAGGCGACGGGACGGGGGCTCTACGTCTTCAATGTGCATCTCGATCATCAGGGATCGCAGGCGCGGCTCGAAGGGGCTGAGCTCGTCGCGGCCCGCATCGCGGCACGGGCGCAGAAGAATGAGCCGGTCGTCCTCGTCGGCGACTTCAATTGCGGTCCCTCGTCGCCGCCGATTCGGGCGATCCTCGACGACAAGGCGATCACCCTCGTCGACGCCTGGCGTGCGGCGAATCCGCAGGCGCCCGAGCGAGGCTCGTTCAACGGCTGGGCCGACGCCTGCAACGGCGAGCGCATCGATTTCGTGTTCGTGTCGAACGGGGTGCGCGTCGAGTCCGCGTCGATCGACGATCGTAAGCCGGGCGGCCGATGGCCCAGCGACCATGCGGCGGTGCGGACTCGCCTCTCGCTGCCACGCTAGAACGGCTCCGCGCATCCTCGAGCGACGACCGACGATGTGCGTAGCGCTGCTGTAGGAGAATCGCTCGTGAGTGGAAGGCCGACGCGAGTGCTGGTTGCGGGAGCGGGGGGCACGCTCGGGCGTCTGATGGCGGCCGAGCTGCAACGACGAGTTTGTGAGGTCCGGGCGATCGTCCGGAAGAAGCGGTCCGCGAACGAGCGCCTGAGTGACGACGTGCGCGAGGTGCAGGCGCTCGCGCCCGGCGCGTGGCGCGGCGTGTGCGACGATGTCGACGTGGTGCTCTCGTCGCTCGGGGCGTCGGTCGCGCCGACGCCGTTCGTCGGCTGGCGGCCGTACACGCGGGTCGACGCGCCGGCGAACCTCGCGCTCCTCGAGGAAGCGACGCGCGCGCGCGTCCGCCGCTTCGTCTACGTGTCGCTGATCGGCGGCGACACGTCGCGGCATCTCGACTACTCGGAGGGCCACGAGCGAGTCGTCGATGCGCTCCGGGCGTCGTCGTTGTCGGCGAAGGTGTTGCGTCCGACCGGCTTCTTCGCGGCGATGACCGCGATCGTCGACTTCGCGCGGCGCGGACCGGTGCCGGTGATCGGCGACGGCCATTGGCCCACGAATCCGGTTGACGAACGCGACCTTGCGGAACTCGCCGTTGCCGAGGCGCTGACGGAGGATCCGAGCTATCGCGAAACGGATATCGGCGGCCCGGAGACCTTCACGCGCCGCGAGATTGCGGAACTCGCGTTCGCCGCGCTCGGCCGTCGGCCGCGGCTCCTGCACGTACCCGCGGCGGTCATGCGTGCGTCGGGCCACGCGCTCCGCGTTGCGAACCCCCGCGCTGGGCACTTCGTCCTCTTTGCGACGCACATCATGACGCACGACTGCCTCGCGACGCCGCGCGGCGAGCGGCGGCTGTGCGACGCGTTTGCCGAGTATGTGCGACCGAAGACCTGAGGCTGCAACGACGAGTGCGAGGGCGAACGGCGGGAAACGAAAAACCGGCGACCCATGCGGGTCGCCGGTCTGTGTTGCTGTGCGTTGCGGCCTCGGGGTTTAGCCTGCAGCCATCTTCTTCGCCTTCTCGCGGGCGTCGTCCCCTCAGCCCGCGGCCGAGGGCTTTCCCTCTCAAGGGCCTCGGAGGTCAGCCCGCCGCCATCTTCTTCGCCTTCTCGCGGGCGTCATCCAAAGACCCGACGTACATGAAGGCGCCTTCGGGGAGATCGTCGCCTTCGCCCTTGCAGAGGCGCTCGAACGAGTCGATCGTCTCTTCGAGCTTTGTCGTGACGCCGGGGAAGCCGGTGAAGACTTGGGCGACGTAGAACGGCTGCGAGAAGAATCGCTCGATCTTGCGGGCGCGGCTGACGGTGAGCTTGTCTTCTTCGCTCAATTCGTCGACGCCGAGGATGGCGATGATGTCCTGGAGATCCTTGTAGCGCTGAAGGATGTTCTGGACCTGGCGGGCGACGTTGTAGTGCCGCTCGCCGACGACCTGCGGGTCGAGGATTCGCGACGTCGAGCCGAGCGGATCGACGGCGGGATAGATGCCCTTCTCGGCGATCTTTCGTTCAAGCACGATGAAGGCGTCGAGGTGGGCGAACGTCGTTGCAGGCGCGGGGTCGGTAAGGTCGTCGGCGGGCACGTAGATGGCCTGCACCGACGTGATGGCGCCCTGACGCGTCGAGGTGATGCGCTCCTGGAGCGCACCCATCTCGGTCGAGAGGTTCGGCTGGTAACCGACGGCGCTGGGCATACGGCCGAGAAGTGCCGACACCTCGGAACCCGCCTGCGTGAAGCGGAACACGTTGTCGACGAAGATCAGCGTTTCCTTACCCGACGCGTCGCGGAACTCCTCGGCCATGGTGAGCGCCGAGAGTGCAACGCGGAGACGCGCGCCCGGCGGCTCGTTCATCTGGCCGAACACCATGGCGACCTTGTCGAGCACGTGGCTCTTCTTGCCGCTCGCGTCGATGTACTCGGCCTCCTGCATTTCGAGCCAGAGGTCGTTGCCCTCGCGGGTGCGCTCGCCGACGCCGGCGAACACCGAGTAGCCACCGAAGTTACGGGCGACGCGGGCGATCATCTCCTGGATGACGACGGTCTTACCGACGCCTGCACCACCGAAGAGGCCGATCTTGCCGCCGCGGACGAACGGGCAGAGAAGGTCGATGACCTTAATGCCGGTCTGGAGGATTTCGGTCTTCGGGTTGAGCTCGACGAACTCGGGGGCGCCGCGGTGGATCGGGTGGCGCTTCACCGCGTTGACCGGGCCACGCTCATCGACGGGCTCGCCGAGGAGGTTGAACACGCGGCCGAGGACCTGCTCGCCGACGGGGACCGACACCGGCGAGCCGGTGTCGACGCAGGGGTCGCCGCGCTTCAGGCCGTCGGTCGATGCGAGAGCGACGCAACGGACTTCGCCGCCGCCGAGGTGACGGGCGACTTCGCCGACGAGGCGCGTCTTCTGGCCGCGCACTTCGAAGTCGATCGTGACGGCGTTGTAGATCTCGGGAAGCGAGTCCTCGGGGAACTGCGCGTCGAAGGTCGAACCGATGACTTGGCTGATCGTTCCGGTTGCGGGCATAGCGGTCGTAGACCTCGAGCCGCGCGGGCCGCCGAGGGCGCCGCGAGGCATGTGGTGGGGGCGAAGAAAAGAGCGGAGAGAATAGCGAAAACCACTCGACCGCTCAAGGAAGGTCGGTGTGCGGGATCGGCCCGGAGGTCAGCCCCGGACCGATGCGTCAGCCGCGAACGTCAATCGTCCGGCCCACCGCGACTTGGACCGCGGCTTCGATCCGGTCGGCGGCGCGGGTGTACATCGCGAACGCCGCCTGCGGCGTGGTGGCCGGGGCGTTCGCGGGGTCGGCGGGAACGCGGACGGCGCCCGCGACAAGGCCGTTCACGGTCTTGGGCGCAGTGCCGGAGGTCGGCGCGTCGGGCGTCTGGTTCGGAGCGGCCGACGGCCGGACCGGAGCGGGCCGGGCGACGCCGTAGGCTCGCGCGGCAGCTCCGAGATTCAGGGGCAATGGGCCTCGAACATCCACGACGCGGACCATACTCGGACGGCGTCGCGTGTTTCGTTGAAATGTCGGGACATCGAAACGAAAACCGGCCCCGCGTGTCGCGGAGCCGGCGGAGTTTGCGCGATATGGGCTAGCGTTGTCAGGCGCCGCCCTGCGGGCCCGAGGCGGCGATCTCGTCGAGCGACTCGGGCAGGTTCATCAGGCGAAGGTCGTCCTGCAGCTGATTCCAGAGTTCGAGCTCGGGACGATCGCGCTCGAGCTGGAAGAACGACGCGCGGGCGGCATCGATGATGCGGCGGCCGGCGGGATCGACCTTCGTCCGGACGCGGCCGAGTCGGTCGAGCAGTTCGTCGTACTCCGACGTGCGGCGCAGGCGGTCGCGGGCGGCGAGATCCTCGAACGGCGTCGCGATGATCGCTTCCACCGTCGCGGCTGCAACGTTGAGCGCTTGGAGATCGTCGCGCGTGAGAGGCAGCACCGCTCGCGGGTTCGCTCGGGCGAGAAGGTCGCGCGGCGGTCGCGGGGGGCCGTAGATGTCGTCGCGAAGCGCTTCCCAGCCGTCCTCCGTCGTCGTTTCGCTGACGGTCGTCTGCGAGTCGCGGCCCGCACCGTCGCGGTTCGCCTGCACGACGAAGTAGAGCGCGGTGGCAAGGGCGATGGCGGCGGCGGCGGAGAGCAGTCCGAACGACTGGTAGACGCGATGCCAGGCGACTCGCGAGCGCCGGCGAGTGCGGGCGAGGACGGCCTCCTCGAATCCGCGGGGGAGCGGAAGGCCCGAGCCGAGCGATTCTGCGGCGTCGGCGTCCATCTCGCAGAGACGGCGAATGATGGCGTCGTTGCGCTCGGCCTGTTCGAGGAGGTCGCGGCAGGGGCGGCACTCGAGCAAGTGGCGATCGGCGGCGGCCCGCGCGTCGGGCGAACCTTCGCCGTCGAGATAGGCGGAGAGCGAGACCTTGAAGTCGATGCAGTCGTAGCGGGACATAGGCGTCGTGCCCTGAATGGCAGTGGAAGGCCGAGGCGTTGCGGGGTCAGGCCTCGCGATAGCGGTTGATGTCGTAGGACGAAGGCGTTTCGCTGGCGGCGTCGAAGTTGGCGTCGAGTTCGCCGAGGAGCGCGAGCCGCGCTCGGTTGAGGCGGCTCATCACGGTCCCGATGGGGCAGCCGAGGTGTTCGGCGATGGCCTCGTAGGACATCTCTTCGTGCACCCGGAGCATGAGCATCGAGCGCTTGTCGGGGTCGAGCTTCGCGAGCGCCCGTTCGATGCGGGCGAACTCTTCGCCTTGCTCCAATTCGCGCTGCGGCGTCGCGGCGCCGCGGTCGCGGGTGTTGCCGAAGTCATCCGGCAGGGAGCCGGGTCGCTTCTCCCGCTGAAGCGCGTTGATCGACATGTTCGTGACGGTCGTGCGGAGCCAGCTCGCGTAGGCGATCTCGCCGGCTTCGGGCGGCCGTCGCCAGAGCTTCACGAAGGCTTCCTGCACGATCTCTTCGGCGCGGTGCCGGCTGCGGCAGATGCTCGCGGATCGGGCGATGAGCGCGGGGCCGAGGCGCTTCATCCAAGCTGCGAGCGTCGCTTCCGAAACGGGGTTGCTCATGGGAGTGGGGCCGGCGGACCGGCCGTGCGGCGGGCGATGGAACGCTCGTCGCGTTGCGGACGCCGATCCGACACGCGGTCGCGGTGGTCATTCCCGACCGAATGCGACTGGGGACGGGTATCGACGGACGGGGCGCTGCCGGGGGAATCGTCGTCGAACGGCGGGCTCGCCGCGCGGGCGAGACAACGTCCCGATAAATGGGCGGGGTCACCTTTGGTGACAACGTCCCGATAAACAGGCGGGGCCGCCTTGGGTGACACACTCACGTCCCGATAATGGTGGGTGGCACCACTTCGGTCCGGATAATTAGGCGGGGCCCGAATTCGCAGTCCGAACCAGCGCGGCCCAATCCAGCGGCCCGCGCCGTGCCGCGACCGTCCCCATCCCACCTCGCTCTGACCCACGCCGCCCTTGGCCTCGCAGCTAGGGCGCGTTCCGACCGAACGCCTTTGCGGCGGCGGTGCGCGGCTCGAAGAAGTTGTCGAACGCCGGATCGACGTCCGTCACTTGCGGCGCCTTCAGCGTTCCGACGAACTCCCCGAACGACGCCTTCGCGGCCGCCAGCTCGAGCGACCACCAGAGGTTCACCTCGATTGCGATCCCCGTCGGGACCGACTTCGGTGCGGCGAGCGCGAATCGCTGCAACGTGCCCGGCTCCCACGAGATCAGGTTCGACACGATCGTCGCGTCGGGAGCGCACCAACCCTGCGCGGTCGCGGCGACTTCCCACACGGCGGTCGGCGACAGGACCGTGTTCGCCCGGATCACCGTGTCACGACACGAGCCGAGCGCGACGAACCGCGCCGGCCGATCGCTGATGCACCGCTCGACGAGAACGCCCTCCGCAAGGGCCGGCGGCTTCTCCGGCGGCGGCGCGGGAAGCGGCGGAAGCGAGTCGCTCTCAGGCAGGCCGATCGCCACCGCCATCACGAGGCCTTGTCCGAACTTCGATCGCTCGACCGTGACGTTCCGGCTCTCGCCGTCGATGGCCACGCCGTAGCGGTCCGCCGATTTCGCGCCGCCGACGAAGTCGCCTTGCCGTACGGCGACGTCACGGGCCGCATGCAGGTGCACGGCCGCTCGGTGCCAGCTCTCGACGCGGCATTTGTCGAGCGTCACGTACTCGGCGTTCGCCACGCGGATCCCGTCGGCCGCGCCCTTGTCGCCGGTGTTCGCGACGTACACGGCGTTCAGCGTGACATGCCGCGCCGGCGCGTCCTTCGTTCCTTCGATGAGGACTCCGGTGTGCGTCGCGCCCACCACCGCGATCGCCTCGATCTCGACGTACGCGGGGCTCACCAGGTGAATGCCGACGTCGGTCGCGTCGATGCGCGCGGGGACGCGGCGATCCGCCGGGCGAATCGTGATGGGCTTCTCCGCAGTTCCGGCGACGCCCTTGAGGACGGCGCCGCGATGCGTGCCGGGCATCAGGATGATCTCGTCGCCAGGCTGGAGTTTCGCCTCGAGCTTCGACCAGTCGTCGCCCGCGCGCACGAGATGCTGCGTGGCGTCGGCGTCGGCCGTCGCGACGAGCACCGCGGCCGCGAAGGCAGCCGCGCGAGTCCAAGGACTGCGAATGGCGAGGTGAGCCATGGGAATGTCCAGCATCGGCCGCCGAGCCGGCCAACTCAACGTTGCAGGCGAATTTGCTACGCGATCGCCGAATCGAGCGACGTCGGTACGGTAATCCGCAACAAGGTCGACGAGACCGGGAATTGTGCGATCCATCCGCGCAACGACGCCGGCATCAGGGCGGTATCGCCGTGGCGGAGCCGCAACGCCTCGCCGGAAGGCCCGTGCAACGCCGCTTCGCCCGTCGGCAGGCACCAGATGACCGGACCGCCGTTCGTCACGATCGGGAGTTCGGACCCGCCGCGTGCGTCGATCGACTCAACCGTGAAGAACTTCGTCTTCGCAAGCGTGCGGGTGACGAGGCCGAGCGATTCGGTCGCCAACGCGGTCTTCCGTCGCACGATGCCCGGCGTGCCGTCCTCTTGGGCGGCGCCGAAACGCATGCAACGACGAGCTTCGGCGATGTGCAGCGGCCGATTGGGGTCGTTGCGGTTCCAGTCGAAGACGCGGAACGTGGTGTCCGAGGGGGTCTGCACTTCGGCGACCAGCATCCCCGCGCCCAGCGCGTGGCAGATGCCGCTCGGGAGGTAGATGCAATCGCCCGGCTCGACCGGCACCGACACGAGGTGCTGGATCACGTCGCCGCGCTCGAGGTCGGCGAAGAAGGTCGACGCCGAGACGTCGCCGCGGACGCCCCGGAAGAGGACGGCGCCGGGTGCCGCGTCGAGGATGATCCACGCCTCGGTCTTGAGGTGCGCGTTCGGGACGTTCGCGGCGTAGGCGGCGTCGGGATGGACTTGCACCGAGAGATGTTCGGCGGCGTCGAGGAACTTGATGAGAAGCGGGAAGCGGCCCTCGGGGGAGAGCCGTGCCATGCCCATGATCTCGGCGCCGCGCTCGGCGAGAAGTTCATGCAGCGTGCGTCCGGCATGGAGGCCGCAGGCGATGCGGCTTCGGCCGTCGGGGATCGAGTCGGGAAGGTCCGCGAGTTCCCAGCTCTCGCCGATGCGGCTGCCGAGCCCCACGCGCTTTCCGAGCCCGCGCAACCGATCGCCGCCCCACGCACGTCCCTTGAGGAGCGGCTCGAAGAGGAGCGGTTCCAGAGCGCGCTCGCTCGCGCGCGTCGCGGGCTCGGAGGAGACGTGGTGCGACGTGGGCATTGGTCGTTACGGCGACGGCTCGCGTGGCCGTCAGATCGCCATGCCGGTGATCTTCGTCTCAAGGACGATGCGGTCGTTCACGATGCCTTGGGCGAGGCACACGAAGCGGCGCCGACTCGACGTCAATTCCTTCGCCAGAAGGTAGAGCGTGTCGCCGGGGACGACCTGGCCGCGGAAGCTTGTGTCCTCGCACCGGGTGAAGCCGAGAAATCCGAGGCCCGGATACTTCACGGACTGGAGATAGCTCGAGAGCTGTGCGGCCGCTTCGATCTGAAGCACGCCCGGGAAGAGGGGTCGGCCGGGAATGTGGCCTGGCACCCAGAACTCGTCGTGACGGACGAACTTGACCCCGAGCACCGAGGACTTGTCCTGGCTCGACCAGATCACATGGTCGAGATGTCGCATGTGTCCGCACTGCGGATTGATGCGGCCGACCTCGTCCGCGTCGGCGTAGACCTGCGACTTGTCGATATTGGAGATGTCGAAGAGGAGTTGGACGGGCACTGGAGCTCGGCGAAAGGAGCGGCTTGCGCCGCGACGCGCGCGGCGGCATCGATGCGAGCGGCTGCCTCGTCGGGTTACCCCGCCTCGACAAGAGGTGCGTTGACGGTCACCGCACCCGCCGCAGCCCACGCTGCGGCCCGCAAGAACGCAGATCGCGTTACGCCTTCGGCTTCGGCGGGGTCGGAGCGTCGCCCGCGTCGCGCACAGCCAAGATCGCCGCGCGGAGTTCCTGAGCGGTCGCGCGAACTTCCTGCATCACCTTACGGACGCGCGTGCCGGCGGCCTTGTTGCCGCCCGCGGCCTTCTTGACGTCCTCTTCAACCTCACGGACGAGTCGAACGAGCTTTTCGTAGGTTTCCATCTGAGTAGCCCCACCTGTTCGGTGTGTGGACCGCCATCACCCCTCTAAAGACGGGTGGCGATCGCGAGTGCGAAGCCGCAAGATAGCGGTTCGGCCACGGATTCGCAGCCCACCGCCTCCGGAATTGGGTCAGAGCGACTCGCGTGACGGGATGCGCTTCACGATCGCGAGGATGTCGCGGAAGGCGGGATCGGACGCGTCACCGAGGAGTTCGTACGCCGCGGCGAGGACGCCCGAGGTCACCGCGCCGGCCGCGCACAGGCGCTGGAAGGCCGGCGCAATCTGGGTTCGGTCGCCGCTCGAGATCGCGTCGTGGACGAGGACCACTTGCCGACCGGCGGCGAGAAGGTCGAGCGTCGACTGCAGGACGCAGACATGGGCTTCGACGCCGCAGACGAGCACCGTCCCGGCGGCGACGCGGTCGAGCGCCTGCATGACGGGCGGCACGACGGCGGAGAATCGGGTCTTCTCGACGACCGTGACCGACGGAGTGATGCGCGACGCGATCGGTTCGACCGATCGGCCGAGTCCCTTCACGTACTGCTCGGTCACGATCGCCGGCATGCCGAGGCGGGCTGCAACGTCGAGAAGGAGGCCGCAGTTGGTGGCGATCGAGTCGCCATGATGGATCGTGGGCAGGAGCCGCTCCTGCACGTCGATGACGAGGAGCGCGGTTCGATCGCGGATCAGGCGCGGAATGGGCATGCGACATCAGACCTTGAGGGTCGCGTCCTCGAGAATCGACGAGCCGTAGCGACGGCGAATCGGCTCGACGATCGCGTGGATGAACTGATCGACTTGCTCGGCCGCACGGCCGGTCGCGGCGCGGGCGTCGTAGATCGACGCGAGATCGACGGCGGCGAAGAACGGATCGCGCGCCAGCCGTTCGAGCAGGTCGTTCGGCTTGCCGTGCCGCTTCACCACCTCGCCGGCCGCGAGGCTGTGGACGCGAATGCGCTCGTGCGCCTCCTGCCGATCGGCGCCGGCGCGGGCCGCCGCGAGCATGAGATTCTCGCTGAGCATGAAGGGCAGTTCGGCGTCGAGGTGCGCCGCGACCACGCGCTCGTGGACCACGAGGCCGCCGCAGACGTTCGCCATGATGTCGAGCGCGCCGTCGAGCGCGAGGAACGCCTCGGGCAGCGAGAGCCGGCGATTCGAGCTGTCGTCGAGCGTGCGTTCGAGCCACTGCGTTGCAGCCGTGTCGTAGCCGTTCTGGACGAGCGACATCACGAAGCGCGCGAGTCCGGTCGCGCGCTCGCAGCGCATCGGGTTGCGCTTGTAGGGCATCGCGGACGAGCCGATCTGGTCCTCTTCGAACGGCTCCTCGACCTCCTTCAAGTTCGCGAGCAGTCGAAGGTCGTTGCAGCACTTGTGCACCGAGACGGCTGCAACGGCGAGCGACGAGAGGATCTGGGCGTCGACGATGCGCGGATACGTCTGGCCGCACACGTCATGGCAGCGCGCGTCGTGCCAGTCGGCGAGCGCCCCGAGCCGTTGCACGAAAAGCTCCTCGAGCCGATCGACCTTCTTCGTCTGTCCGTCGAGCAGGCCGAGGAAACTCGCTTGCGTGCCCGTCGCGCCGCGGAGCCCCTTGAGCCGCAAGCCGTCGCGCCGCGACTCGACGTCGGCGAGGGCGATGGCGAAGTCCTGCGCCCAGAGCGTCGCGCGCTTCCCGACGGTCGTCGGCTGCGCGGGCTGGTAGTGCGTGAACCCGAGCGTCGGAAGGTCGCGATGGCGAACGGCGAAACGCCCAAGCCGATCGACGACGCGGGCGAGCTTGCGCTCGATGACGCCGAGCGCCTGTCGCAGGATCACGATGTCCGCGTTGCAGACGACGTCCTGGCTCGTCATGCCGAGGTGCACGATCGGCCGCGCGAGCGGCGCGACGTCGCCGAGCGCATGGACGTGCGCCATCACGTCGTGGCGAAGCCGCCGCTCGTGGCGCTCGGCGTTCTCGAAGTCGATGTCGTCGAGGTGGGCGCGAAGGTCCTCGACCTGCTCGGCGCTGACCGGCAATCCGATCTCGCGCTGGCTCTCGGCGAGCGCGAGCCAGATGCGCCGCCACAGCGAGAACTTGCGCCGGGCGCTGAAGATGGACCGCATCTCCACGCTGGCGTTGCGGGTTTCGAGCGGGGACTGGTAGCCGTCGTGCGCGGATGCCATGCGAGCGGTGTTCCTCAGACGTTGACCTTGCGTTCTTCCCCGCGGATCGCGCGTGCGAGATTCGACCGGTGCTTCCACACGACGAGGATCGCGATCGCGCCTGTCACGATGAGAAGCGGCGTGGCCGCGCGGAAGGCGGCGCTGCGGTCGTCGAGCAGCGCGGCGCGGATCGCGACGGCCGCGGGAATCGCGAAGGCGGCGAGAAGGCTCGCGATCGAGACCATGCGCAGCGCCTTGACGGCGATGACCCACACGATGAGCGCGGCAAGCGCGGGAAGCGTGAGCGGCGTCCACATCGCGACGAGTCCGCCGAAGCCGGTGGCGACGCCCTTGCCGCCCTTGAAGCCGACCCACGGGCTGTACATGTGTCCGAGGAGCGCGGCGGCTGCAACGCCGAGCCAGAGCCAGGTCTCGTCGGTCGCCAGCGCGTCCCAGCGGACGCCGAGCAGGCTGTGCGACCATCCGGCCACGAGCACCGGGATCGCGCCCTTGGCCGCGTCGAGGCCGAAACAGAGAAAGCCCCACTTGCGGCCGAGCACGCGGCCCACGTTCGTCGCGCCGATGTTCCCGGAGCCGTGCTTGCGGATGTCGATCCGCTTCGCCATCGCGATGAGGAAGCCGAACGGCACGCTGCCGGCGAGGAACGCGAAGATGAAGAGGACGGGCCAGGGCATCGAGGTTCGCGGGTGAGTCGCGGGACGCCGTAGTTTCTGCGATTCTCTCCGACCTCGCCAATCGTCGCGTCGCGATGCCCACCGCCGATCCCTCCCTCACGTCCGCACGAGAGTCCGCCGCTCGACGGCCGGACGGGACGGTGCGCGTCCTGAAGGAATCCCCCGACGCGGGCGTCTACCTCGCGCGCGGGGAGGGCGGCGACGCGGCGCTCGTCGTCGCGAAGCGCTGGCGCCGGACCGCGTGGGAGTGGTGCAAGTCGCTCCTCGGCATCGCGCAGCCACAGCGGCAGCTTCGGAACGCGCATCGCCTCCTGCGCGCCTCGATCGCCACGCCGGCGCCGATCGGCGGCCTGCGCACCGTGCGCGGTGCGGGCGTCGTGTGGTTCGAGATCCGTCTCCGCTGGGTCGAGGGCGAGCCGCTTCTCGAGCGCGTGCGCCGCGCCGACGCGAGCGAACTCGCGCGCCTCGGCGTTGCCATGCGGGCGATCCTCCGCCAGTTCGCGGAGGCCGGTCTCTTCAACCGCGATGCGAAGCTCTCGAACTGGATCGTCACGCCCGAGGGCGCGATCGTCGCGATCGATCCGGTGGGCGTTCGAAGCCGTCGAGATCCGGTGCGCGAGCACGAGCGTCTCGCCTGGTCGCTCGCATGCGAACTCACCCAAGGCGAACGCGACCGCGCGCAGCCGTTTCTCGCGGCGGCGCTCGAATCGTCAGCGTGACGCGGTCGCGAGCAGCTCGTCGCATCGCGCGACGACATCACCCACGGCGATGCGGTCCATCGCGCAGAACGCCGCGCGATCGTCGGCGACGAGTTCCTCTGGAAGGAACGGCTCGGCAACGAGGAGACGCTCGGGCACGCCGCGAAGGACCGTCCAGCGATGATCCGTCGGGCCAAAGAGCGCGACCGTCGGCACGCGGAAGGCGGCGGCGAAGTGCCGCGGCCCGGTGTCGTTCGTGACGACGAGCGACGCGTCGCGCACGAGGCACTTCAGGCCGGAGAGCCCGCCGGGAAACGCGGAGCAGTCGACGATCGGCACACCCGACGCCTTCGCGATCGCCTCGATCACGGGCCGTTCGCCCGGACTCCCGGTGGCTGCAACGAGGAGACCGTGCCGCGCGGCGAGATGCTCGGCCACGCGTGCGAACCGCTCGGCGGGCCATCGCTTGTCGAGGCGATTCCCGCCGGGCACGAAGAGCGCGTAGCGCCCGGGAAGCGCCGCACGCGCGGCGCTCGCCGCGGCGACGTCGGCCTCGGCGACCGCGAGCGACGGAGCGCGATCGGCGATGGCAACGCCGAGCGCGCGTTCGACCAGGTCGCAGTACCAGTCGACCGTCGACGCCGGTCGCGCGGTCGTCGGCGCGATCGCCTGCGTGAGGAGCCAGGAGCGGCCGTCGCGGGCGTAGCCGATGCGGCGAGGAATGCCGGCGAGCCGCACCGCGAGCGCCGTGCGGAAGGAGTTCGGCAGGAGGATGGCGGCGTCGAAGCGGTCGCGCCGAAGTCGGGCCGCGCCGCGGAACGGGCCGAGCAGGCCGCCGAGCCGGTCAACGACGACCGCATCGGCCCAGGGCAGTCCGGCTAACACCGCGTCGATGCCGGGTCGCGCGAGGTGGGTGATGCGGGCGGCGGGCCAAGCCTCGCGAATGGCGCGGAGCGCCGGCGTCGCCATCGTCGCGTCGCCGACCCACGACGGAAGGACGACCAGCACGCGCTCGGGCGTGGGCGCACCCGTCACGACACCTCGCCCCAGAGCGAAACGCCGAACTTCTTCGTGTGCCACGCCTCCGTGACGCGGCGCAACTCCGCCGCGAAACCCAGGGCGACCAGCTGCGGCGCCGCCAGCGTCGCGACGATCCCGGTGTCAGACGTCTCGAGCGCCACCACCCGCACGCCGGTGCGCTCCGCGATCGCCTCGGCGGCCGCCCGCACCATGTCGCGCGTCAGCGCATCGCGCAGCGGCAACGGGAGGGCGGCGCCTTCGACCGCCCGAAGCGCGACGGTCGAGCGGGGCGTGTCGGAAGCGTCGTCGGTGTCGGCGGCCATGGACGTCGCGTCGTCAGTGACGATCGAAGAGAAGGAGGGCGATCGTGGCGAGTTGGGTGAGGAGCGCGCCGCCGAGCCACCGGCCGAACTGCGTGAGATCGGCGAGCTCGAGGAGCGCGAAGACCGCGCACACGATCGTCGCGAGCTGCATCACGCCGGCGGCGATGCGCATCGGGCTGAGCTCGCCGCGACGCGTGCGGTCGCTGCGGACTTCCTCGACGAGTTCGAGCAGCGCGCGGCGAAGCGGCTCGAGCGCCGTCTTCGCCTGCCGCGTGCGCTGGTGCTTGTCGCGTTCGATGCGCGAGCGCTTCGTGCGTCGTGCGGACGGCGCGGCGGTCGCGACGGCGGCGCTGCGGTCGTCGTACGCGGGCTTCATCTCGAGCAGGCTTTTCGCGCGGGCCGCGGCCCGGCGCGCGGCGTCGAGACCGTCGCTGCCGCGCTGCGCGAGCACGAGTTCCACGGCCGCCGCGAACGTGGGCGAGGTGAAGTCGGCGGCGGGGCCCTCGTTCGGCGTGTGGCCGACGAGCACCGTGCGCACGCCCGCGGCGCGACCGGCCGCGGTGTCGCGCGGCTTGTCGCCGATCATCCAGCCGCGATCGAGGTCGAGGTGGAGGTCCTGCGCCGCCTGCAGAAGCATGCCGGGTTGCGGCTTACGCCATGCGTGTTCGCGGCGATACGCGGGGACCGTCGCCTCGGGATGGAAGGGGCAGTAGTAGAAGCGGTCGATGAGGCGCGTGGCCCCCGCGGCCTCGTCGACCGCGTGCGCGATGCGGGCGTGCACGAGATCGACGTCGCGCTCCGTGTAGCGGCCGCGGGCGACGCCGCCCTGATTCGTGACGACGACGAGCCGGAAGCCCGCCTCCTTAAGCGTGCGCAGTCCGTCGGCGACGCCCGGCAAGAGGCGAACCTGCGCGGGATCGCCGAGATCGCCGTCGTTGGCGATCAGCGTGTTGTCGCGGTCGAGGAAGACGACTGGAGATCCCGCCGAGTCCACGGTTGCCTCACACGATGACGGCAGATTTCGCGACCGGCGCCGTGCGGTCGGCGTAGTCGCCGAACGACGTCCCGATCGCGCGGGCTGCAACGATGAGCGAATGGTCGGTCGGAACGAGCCGTTGCTTTCCGGCCGAATGCAAGAGATCGACGTCCTTGAACTGGTTGTTCTCGCGCACCACCATGCGGCCGACGCCCCCCTTCATCAGGGTCTCGATGGCAACGTATCCGAAGTGCGTGCCGAGAATGCGGTCCGCGGCGATCGGCGTGCCTCCACGTTGCGTGTGGCCTAACACGGTTGTCCGCGTCTCCGCGCCGGTGCGGGCCTCGACCATCTTGGCGACCACGTGGCCGATGCCGCCGAGGCGGATCGGATCGGGGCTCGTCGGGTCGAGCCGGGCCACGACCTGCTTGCCGCCGCGCGGCATCGCGCCCTCGGCGACGACGACGATCGCAAAATTCGGCCCGCTCCGCATGCGCGCGGCGATGTAGTCGCAGACGACGTCGGGTTCGAAGGGGATCTCGGGGATCAGGATGACGTCGGACCCGCTGGCGATGCCCGAGTGGAGCGCGATCCAGCCGGCGTTGCGGCCCATGACCTCGCACACCATCACCCGGTGATGGCTGTCGGCGGTCGAGTGCAGGCGGTCGAGCGCGTCCGTCGCCGTCGCGACCGCGGTGAGGAAGCCGAAGGTGATTTCGGTCCCGACGAGGTCGTTGTCGATCGTCTTCGGAACGCCGATGACGTTGATGCCGGCGCGCACGAGCGGGGCCGCGCACGCCATGGTGCCGTCGCCGCCGATCACGATGAGCGCGTCGAGGTGATTCTGCTTGCACGTCGCGATGCAGCGATCGGTCACGTCACGGAAGATCGGCTCGCCGTTCTCGTCGTTTCCCACGCAGAACCGCGCGGGATTCGCCTTGTTGTGGCTGCCGAGGATCGTGCCGCCGCGGGTCAGGATGCCGCTGACGTCCTTGAAGCTCAGCGGGCGCGTCTGGTTGTGGATGAGGCCGTAGAAGCCGTCCTCCACGCCCACGCATTCGATGCCGTATTGCCGCATCGCCGTCTTCGCGACGGCGCGGATGACGGCGTTGAGTCCGGGGCAGTCGCCGCCGCCCGTGAGAATGCCGATTCGATGGATGTCCTTCGCGGGAGTCATGGTCCGGTGGGCGACAGCGACCGGATGTGGCCGCCGATGCCAAGCCGAGCAGGGTACCATCGGCCGCCCTTCGAAGAACCGTTCCTCGAGCCGTTCGCCGCGAGTTTGTCGTGCTTTTGGCGCGTCACGCATCGCACGCCGACGCGCTCCATTCGCGCACCGCTGACCTCATGACACCGCCGGAGACCCCCGTGGCCGGATCGCCGACCGATACCGCTCCCAGCAATCTCGAACCCGCCGACGGCAGCGACCTCATCGCCGCGCGTCGGGAGAAGCTCCGCCATTACCGCGAGCTCGGCATCGAGCCGTTCGGCGTCCGCGTCGACGACATCGTGACGCTGCGCGTCGCGCGCGGCTCGTTCGACGAGGCGGCGCACGCCGCGTACGAGGCGTCCGCGAAGACGACCGCGCCGACCGACACCCGCGCGCGTGTCCGCGTTGCAGGTCGCGTCGTGCAGCACCGCGACATCGGCAAGCTCGTCTTCTTCTGGCTCCGCGACGCCTCCGGCGACCTCCAGGTCAGCGTGTCGAAGACGAACGTCTCCGAGCGCGACTTCGACGTGGCGAAGACGCTCGACTACGGCGACGTCGTCGTCGTCGACGGTCCGGTCGGCCGCACGAACCGCGGCGAGACGTGCATCTGGGCGAGCGCCGTCGCGATCCACGTGAAGAGCCTCGCGCCGCCCCCCGAGAAGTGGCACGGCCTCACCGACGCCGAGACGCGCTACCGCAAGCGCTACGTCGACATGTACGCGAATCCCGAGGTGATGCGCACGTTCGAGGCGCGTTCGAAGATCGTCTCGCGCATTCGCCGCCACATGGAGTCGCAGGGCTATCTCGAGGTCGAGACGCCGATGATGCAGCCGATCGCCGGCGGCGCCGCGGCGCGGCCGTTCGTCACGCATCACAACGCGCTCGACATGAAGCTCTTCATGCGCATCGCGCCGGAGCTTTACCTCAAGCGCCTGCTCGTGGGCGGGATGTCGAAGGTCTTCGAGATCAACCGGAACTTCCGCAACGAAGGCGTCGACCGCAGCCATAACCCCGAGTTCACCGCGATGGAGGCCTACCAGGCCTTCGGCGACTACATGACGATGCTCGACCTCGTCGAAGGGCTCGTGCACTCCCTCGCCTGCCAGCAACGCGAAGACCGCGTTGCAGCCGGCCTCGAGGTGGGCGGCACGCCCGACGCGCCGATCCTGCCGTTCGGCGAGCTGCGCATCGACTACCGCCGTCCCTTCGAGCGGGTGCGCTACGGCGACCTCTTCGAGCGCGCCTGCGGCTTCCCCATGACCGACGTCGCGCAGGTGCGCGCGAAGGCGAAGGCCCTGCACGTCAAGGACGCCGAGAAGCTCGACGAGTGGCTCGTCGTCAACGAGGTGTTCGAGGAGGTCGCGGAGCCGCTGCTCGATCCGTCGCGCCCGACCTTCGTGCTCGACTACCCGAGCGCGATCTCGCCGCTCACGCGTCCGAGCCGCTCGAATCCGTCGCTCTGCGACCGGTGGGATCTCTTCATCGCCGGCATGGAGATCGGTCCGGCCTACAGCGAGCTGAACGACCCCGACATCCAGTTGGCGAAGTTCACCGAGCAGTTGACCGGCGCCGACGAGGAGGAAAGCACGTTCCGCTCGCTGGACGACGACTTCCTCGAGGCTCTGCGCGTCGGCATGCCGCCGGCGGGCGGCATGGGCCTCGGCGTCGACCGCCTCGTCATGCTCCTCACCGACAGCCCCTCGATTCGCGACGTCATCCTCTTCCCGCTTCTCCGCCGTCAGGACTAACGCATGTCGTTCCGCACTCTCCTCGTTGCCGTCGTCGTCACCGTTCTCGGCGTTGCAGGCGTCGTCCGTGCGGGCCTCTCCCGAGAGGGGTGGTCGAAGGTCGAAGAGCATTGGTTCGAGATGTCGCTCGCCGGCGCGCCGTGCGGGTACATGCAGCTCCTCGTCGAGAAGGACGGCGACAAGATCCGGACGACCACGAGCTCGGTCATGCGGCTCGCCCGCGACGAGACGGCGGTCGCCGTCGAGACCAACACGGAGTTCGTCGAGAACGAGAAGGGCGAGCCCATCAGCGCCCGCTCGCGACAGGCGATGGGCGGACCCGCGATCGTGACGAACGTGACCTTCGAGCGCGACGGCGACGGCTGGGCTGCAACGGTGAAGAGCCCCGTGAAGACGAGCCGCGAGCGGCTCAAGGGGGATTGGCTCACGCCGCAGGCGATCGAGCGGTTCGTGAAGGAGCGCACCGACGCCGGCGCGAAGGAGATCGTGTACCGGTCGCTCGACGTGCAACAGGTCGTGCGCATCGGCACGACCACGATGAAGCGCACCGGTGAGGGCACCGCCACGATTCCCGAGGGCGTCGTGGCCGGCCAGCCCGCGCGCGAGGTGCCGGTCACGATCTGGACGACGATGTCCGACCTCATTCCGCTGCCGACCACCGAGAAGCACTCGGCCGACGGACTGTTGGTCGAGACCGTCACCGAGATCGGCGGCATCGGTCAGCTCGCCACGCGCCTCGCGAGCGAAGCGACGGCGAAGAAGGCGACGAAGGGCGGCAAGGTCGAGGTGCTCGTGAAGAGCTTCGTTCCCGCGAAAGTGCCGATCCGCGGCGCCCGCGAGAAGGATCGCCTGCAACTTTCGGTGAAGAGCGTGAAGGGCGACTTGCCCGACCTTCCGTCGGTCGGTTCGCAGGTCGTCGAGCGCGTCGCGCCGAACGAGCTCCGCGTGACCGTCGACGTCGATCGCGTGAGCGTCGCGACGAAGGAAGAGGTCGAGGACAAGGGGTTCCGCGAGGCGTCGGCGCTCATCGACTTCGAGTCGGACGCGGTGCGGAAGCTCCTCGCGCAGGTCGGCCCTCGCGCGCCGGACCAGAAGGATCGCGGCCGTGCCGACCAGCTGCGTCGGTTCGTGCAGCGCTACATCGACGACAAGAATCTCGGCACCGCATTCGGCTCGGCCTCGGAAACGGCGCGCACGCGCGGCGGCGACTGCAGCGAGCACGCGGTGCTTCTGACGGCGCTCCTTCGCGCCGACGGCATTCCCGCGCGGGTCGCGAGCGGCCTGATCTACGCCGACCAATTCGCGGGCAAGAAGGATGTCTGGGGCTGGCACGTCTGGAGCCAGGCGCTCATTCCGCAGGCGGACGGCACCTATGCGTGGATCGATCTCGACGGCACGCTCCCGACGCGCTTCGACGCCGCGCACCTCACGACCGGCGTGAGCGATCTCGAAGGTGGCGCGACCGATCCGATGTGGACGTCGACCGTCGGCCTCCTAGGCAACCTCACGATCGACGTGATCACCGAGACGTCGAACTCGGGCGAGCCGCAACGCGGAGAGCCTGCGGTCCGATGACGCCGACGCTCGTGGAACGCTGCCCGCGCCTTCCGGCGCGCGACGCCGACGGGCACAAGGGGACGTTCGGGACCGTCGCGGTCATCGGCGGTTCCGACGGTGGCGACGCGCGGCGCACGATGCTCGGCGCGCCCGCGCTTGCCGCGACCGCGGCGCTGCGCGTGGGCGCCGGCCTCGCGACGATCGCCGCACCGTCGCCGCTTCTCCCCGAGATCCTCTCGATCTGTCCGGCGGCCACGGGCTTCGGCCTGCCCACCGGTCGCGACGGCACGCTCGACGCGAGCGGCGCCGCGGCGCAGATCGATCGCGCGCTTGAACGCGCGGCGAGCGCGGTCGTGGGCCCGGGGTTCGGCGAAGGGGAGGCGCAGCAGCAGATCGTCGTTCGGCTGACCAACCTCGAGTCGCCGCCGATGGTGATCGACGCCGACGCGCTCAACGCGCTCTCCACGTTGCACGACTTCGCGCGGGACGTCCGCGTGCCGGCGGTTCTCACGCCGCATCCGGGCGAGTTCGCGCGGCTTGCGACGGCGCTCGGTCTCGGCCTTCCGCCGGACGCCGCGACCGACGACGCGCGGCGCGTCGACGCGGCGGCGGCGCTGGCGCGTCGCCTCGGTGCGGTGGTCGTCCTGAAGGGGCGCGGAACGGTCGTCTCCGACGGGCTTCGCGCCTGGCGGTGCGGGCGCGGCAACGCGGCGCTCGCGGTCGGGGGCTCGGGCGACGTGCTTTCCGGCGTGATCGGCGGGCTGCTCGCACAGTTCGCGAAGCCGCCACACGGGCTCTCGCTCTTCGACTGCGCGTGCCTCGGCGTCGAGATCCACGCACGGGCGGCGGATCGCTGGGCGGCGGCGCACACGACCGCCGGCATGCTTCCGACCGACCTCTGCGGCGAACTGCCCGACGCGCTCGCCGAGCTGCGGACCCCGTGACGATTCGTCGGGTTTTCCCGTCACATCCGACATGGCCGTTCGCTACGTTCATGTCCAGTCACAGGAGGAGACCCATGAAGACGTTCCATGTCACCGTTGCAGCCGCGGTTCTCAGCGCCGCATCGGTCGCCGCACACGCCGACGTTTCGTTCGTCGACGGTTCGATCCTGGTCAACGGCTCCGCGAGCGACGGCCCGGGCGGCGCGCCGTCCGACAGCGCCATCGTGGCGGGCACGGTCACGCCCGGCTCCGCGACCGGCTCCGGCAGCACCGGCAGCGGGCTCGCGGGCGCGACGGCCACCTTGAACGGGACCATCGATGACATGGCGTTTCAGTCGGTCGTCAAGATCGTCGGAAGCGCGAGCGCGTCGCAGCCGCCGGGCTATCCGGGCTTCGCGAACATCACGGTGCAGACCGCGGGCCTCGACTTCTCGCCCGATCCGCTCATCCTTTCGCTCGACGAGACGTCGTACTTCCGCATCAAGAATGCGGGCAACGTGAACGTCACGTTCACGCCTGTGACCGGTTCGGTCGTCGGCAACACGCTGACCGCGGGAACGTACAAGATCAGCTTCCTCCTCTTCGCGTCGGTCAGCGAAGGGCAGACGAACGCGACGAACACGCTCGACTGGACGTTGCAGGTGTCGACGTCGCCGCTCGCCGACTTCAACATCGACGGCAAGGTCGACGGCGCCGATCTCGGAACGCTGCTCGCGGGATGGGGAACCGCCGCGGCGGATCTCGACGGCGACGGCACGACGAGCGGCAGCGACCTCGGCATCCTGCTCGCCGCGTGGGGATGAGGCAGACGGGTACACTCGCGAGATGACCGCGACCGAATCCGTCCCCGCGCAGCCGGAGATCCGAGGCCTCAACGCGACGCAGCGCGTCGACGGCGTGTACTCGATCGTCAACCCGCAGCTCGCGCTCGCGAAGAACGGCAACTCGTACCTGAAGTGCCTGCTGCGCGACGCCACCGGCGAAGTCGCGGCGCGACTGTGGAATTGCCGCGACTCCGTGTTTCAGCCGATCGCGAACGCGGCGTTCGTGCGGGTGAGCGGCCGGACCGAGCCGTACAACAACGCGATCCAGGTCATCATCGAATCGATCGAGCCGGCGGAGCCCTCGCCCGACGAGCTCTCGCGCCTCGTGCCGACGACGAAGTTCGACGTCGACGAGATGCTCGGCGAAGTGAAGTCGATCCTCCGCTCGATGTCGCATCCGGGCATGCGCGCGCTTGCCGAGACCTTCCTGGGCGACGAGGCGCTGATGCGCCGTTTCTCCCGCGCCCCGGCCGCGGCGAGCCTGCACCACGCGTTTCTCGGCGGCTTGCTCGAGCACACGCTGCAGCTCCTCAAGGTCGCGGATCGCATCGTTCCGCTCTATCCCGAGCTCAATCGAGACATCGTGCTGATGGGCCTCTTCCTGCACGACCTCGGCAAGACCGTCGAGCTCGATTGGGAGCGCGGCTTCAACTACACGACGCGCGGCAATCTCATCGGCCACGTCGTCGACGGCATGTTCCTCCTGCGCTCGAAGTTCGGCGCGCTCAAGGCGAGCGACCCGAGCGCGCTCTCGGCCACCGTGCTCACCGTGCTCGAGCACATCGTGGCGAGCCATCACGGGCAGCTCGAGTTCGGCGCCGCCAAGATGCCGTCGACTCCGGAGGCGGTGTTCGTCGCGATGCTCGACAACCTCGACGCGAAGACGTTCATGGCAATCACGAACGCGCGCCGTGACGAATGGGACGGCGACGCGCAGTCGGCGTTCAGCGACAAGGTGTGGGCGCTCGAGACGCGCATCTACCGCCCGGATCCGCTGCGGCCCGGCAACGCCTGACGATCACGACGCCGACACGCGCCGCGCGAGCTCGTCGAGCGCCGCGGGCGCATGCAACGGCCACGGCCAGGTGCGGCTCGTCGTGACGAGCTGCGCCGCCGCCGCCGCGCGGGATGAGGCCACGAGCGCTTCGGCGCTCGCAAGCGCGGGGGCGAGCGCGTCGCGGCGCTCGCGCACGAACTTCGTCAGGGCGACGTACGCGTCCCGTCGCGCGCGGCTGCGCCGAGGCGCGGCCGCGATCGCCGCGAGTAGGCCCGCCTTCCGTTCGCTCGGCCCGCGCGCGGACGGACCCGCGTCGGGATCCCATCGAAGGCGTTGCAGCTCGGTGCGCGTGAGGGCCTTCGTGTCGGAAAGGTAGCGGGCGAGCGGCAGCCGGAGGGTCGCGGTGGCGACCGACATCGGCGCGAGCTCCACGCCGAGCCACTCGCGGATCCACGCCTCGGTCACGCGCTCGTAGCGCCCGCCGCCGGTGCCGTGGATGAAGAGATCGCACGCCGCGAGCCGCACGAGCGCGGTCATCAGGAAGGCGCGCGGGGCAAGCGATCGCGTGTCGCCCGTCTCGTCGGCCCGCACGCGCGCCCGCGCGCCGTTGCCGGCCTCGATGCGCCAGAGCGGCAGCTCGCCGTCGGCGAGCGGACGGGCAAGGTGCGGATCGGCCGCAAGCGCGCGGTTGTACGCCTCCGCGCACCGCGCGGGATGGCGCCGCATCTCGTCGAGGAGCGCTTGACCGACGGGCGTCGAGAGCAGCGAGGTCGCGGCGATCGTCGGCATCGGTGCCACGCGGTCGCCGAGCAGTTTCATCGTTGCAGCCGCGGTCTGTGCGGCGAGGTTCGGGGCGCCGCGCTCGGCGCGCATCGCGGCGCGAATCGCCTCGACGCCCTCCGCCGCCTCCGCCACCGGCGCGACGGTCGGCGCGCCGAGGTCGATCGGCGGCTGCAGTCCGGTCGGTCCGCCGCGCCGCGCGGGCGTGGCAGGGAGAAGCGCCGTCGTGAGCGAGCCGTCCTTGAGCGCGGGATACGCGATCGCTCCCGCGTCGTTCACGTCCTGATCGACGACGAGCTGCAACGCGGTGCCGCCCGTCGCCTTCGCGAGCCGATCCGCGAGGAGCCACTTCGCCAAGATGCCCGCGTGCCAGATCCCCGCCTGATGACCGGCGAGGATCAGCGGCCGATCGGTCGGGAGGCCCAAGGCGCTCCGCGTGTCACGTCGAAGCGTCTCGAGCGGCTGGCCGGCGAGCGCCGCGCCGCGGCCGTGCGCCGCGCGCGACGAGAGGGCCTCGCGCTGCGCGGCGAACGACGGCTCGACGACCACGTCGTCGTGGCCGAGGGTGGCGTGGGGCGTCGTCGTCACGGTCAGCCGCAGGCTCCCCACTCCGCGTTGCAGTCGCCGCGCCGGCACGACTCCGCGGGGATGCCCGCGACCGCGTTCGAGGGCAGCATCGTCCGCAAGCGGCAGAGCTCGCGGTGCAACGTGGAGCGATAGACCATGATGCGCCGCGCGGGATCGTTGAGCGGTCCGCCGAAGGTGCGATTCGGATCGTTGTAGATGAGCCGCACCGGAATCTCGCGGATCACGAGCCCGTGCGCCACGGCCTGCGGCCAGAACTGCATCGGGAAGTCGTAGCCGTCGACGTCGAGCCGGAGCCGTTCGAGCGCCGAGGTGCGATAGGCCTTGAAGCCGCAGAAGGTGTCGGTGAGGGCGAGGCCGAGTCGGGCGTTCACCTCGTCGGTCATCAGGCGATTGATGTGGCGCCGATCCGACGGGGGAAGGTCGTCGAGCGGCGTCTGCGCGAGGTAGCGGCTGCCCGACACCACATCGGCGTCGTCGGCGAGGATCGCGTCGACGAAGGCCGGAATCGACGCCGGCTCATGCTGCTCGTCGCAGTCCATCGTGATGAGCCAGTCGAAGCGGTCGAACGCGGCCCAACGGAACATGTCCATCATCGAGCGTCCGTAGCCGCGGTTCTCCGCATGTCGGATCACCTCGACGCGGTGCTGGGCGAGCTCCATCGGCGTGCGGTCGGTCGAGCCGTCGTCGACGACGAGCACCGAATCGACGTAGGCGCCGACGTAGGTGGCGACCTCGGCCAGCACTTTCGGGACGTAGCCCGCCTCGTTGTAGACCGGGATGGCGAGCAGGATCTTGGGGCGTTCAGGCATGTCGGGGCTCACTTCGCGGGTTTCGTGGCGTCGGATGCCGGCGGCCCCTCGGACGATTCGACGCTCGGGACGTCCACTCCCATACGCACCGACAGCTGGTGCGTCTCCTTCGGGAAGACCTTGAGGACGACGATCTTCTCGCGCCAGGACTCGGCCACCATGCCGAGGTCCTTCGTCACCCAGATCGTCGCGGTTCGTTCGGCGCTGGCGGCCCCGAGCGCGGCCACGAACGTCGTCTCGACCACCCGCGCGGTGGTCGGCGTCCCGTCGACGGTGATGGTCTCGTCGCGGACCGAGCGAAGCGTGCGCGTGCCCGTGCCGCGCTCGCGCTCGGTCGTCGCCTTCGGCAGGTTGAGGACGCGCATCGCGCTTTCCGCGTTGCAGCCGTCGGCGCCCAGGGTGGCCGGGGCGATCACCAGCGGCGGCGTGAAGACGGAGCGGGCCTTGTCGCCGAGCGAGTCGACGGCGTGCAGGCGAACGCCGTCGGTGTCGTTGATCGACCAGTAGGCGATCTCGAGATCCGCCGTGCGCGTCGCGAAGGTCGCGCCTTCGACGGTGGTCGCGGTCGTCGTGACGTCGTACTCCTTGCCCGCGCTCAGCCCCTTGAGCGAGCGCCAGCGAACGGTCCCTTCGGGCCCGGGCACGAGGAGTGAACCCGGGATCGGCGCCAGGGCCGCGTCGACGGCGGCGGGCGGCGCCTTCGTATCCGTTGCCGCAGGCGTCGCCGTCGGGGTCGACGCGCAGCCGCCGAGCGTCGCGACGGTGCCGATCCCGAACGCGACGAGCGCGATGGCCGGACGGCGCCTCATTCGATCGGCAGTCCCTTGGAGCGCCACAGCGCCTTCAGCGCCGGGAGCTCCATCTTCTCGGTGACGACGGTGCCAAAGGCGTCGACGTCCACGCGGCGGAGGCGCTCGCCGTTCGCGCTGAAGGTCTGGACGAGCGGGACCGTCGCGCCGCCGAGGAACGTCTCGAGCGTCCACGTGCCGTCGGCCTCGCGCTTCCACGTGTCTCGACGTTGCGGAAGGCTGTTCGTCCGCGGCTCGAAGGCGTACGACGCGAACGTCTGCGGGCCGGGATTGTCCTTCGGAAGGAGGCGCCCGAGGATCATGAGCTCGGCCTGCGAGATGTAGTTCGGCGGAACCGCCCACTCCTGCGGATCGCGCGAGAGTTTCTCCGCGGTGCTGTTGATCACCCGGAGCATCGGACGCGGATCGCCGCGCTTGGCCGGCGACCGCACGCCCGTCTGCGCGGAGCTGCGGGCACCACTGCCTTGCCGCTGCGTGTTGCGGACGGACCAGACCTCCTCGGTGCGGTCCCAAGAGAGCCAGGCGCGGATCTGCGTGTCGACGGTGTTCGTCGCGTCGTCGTTCACGATCGTCTTGGCATCGATCTGGACGAGGATCCCCGGGTCAGCGTCCTCGCCCTTGAGTTTCTTCGGATCAGCCTTCGGATCGACCTCGCCGCGCATCGCCTCGCGCGAGCGCATCACGAGCCAGCCGAGCTCGCGATCGTCGCGCGCTTTCGGATCCTTGTCGCCGGCGGCGCCGAGGCGATACATGCGATAGCACGTGGGCTCGGCGTTGAGCGCGGCCTTCAGGTTGTCGCGCGAGAAGTCGAGCACCTTCGCGCCGGTCTCCATGCGCTGTCGCTTCGTCTCGGCGATCACGAGGGCGCTTCGGACTTCGATCGACCGAAGCGACTTCTCGACCTCGGGCCACACGGCATTGAAGGTGCGCGTCGGCGCCGCGATCGAGCAGGTGAGGAAGCGATCGGGGCCATTCGGAATGATGAGCCACCCGCTGATGCCGGTGGCCTCGTCATTCACGGGCCGCTCGATGAGAAGGATGCGCGCCTCGTCGGAGGCGCCGGCAACGGTGAAGCTCTCGTTGATCCGCACTTCGAACGGCTTGCCGTTCTTGCGAAGGGTGTCGAGGTAGGCGTCGAGCTGCGAGCGGGCGGTCGTGCCCGGCGTCGAGCTCGTGAGGTTCTGGAAGATGAGCCACCAGCGCGGGCTCGCGTCGGCATCGACGAGTTCGTAGCGCTGCACGCCTTCGACCGTCTCCGATTTGCCGAAGGACGGCTGCAACGGACGAAGTCGGAGGCCGAGGCCTTCGATCTCAAGAAGGTCGCTGGTCTCGCCGGCGTTCGGCGGGGGAGTGGTGGGGGCCGCCGGCGCGGCGGGGGGCGGCGTCGCCTCTTGGGCGAGGCAGGTCGCGGGGGCCGTGGTCAAGGCAGCGAGCATCGCAAGCCCGCTGAGAGCCGCCCTGAGAAACACCGCCTCCGGAAACGCCGCACGGAGCCCAAGAAGGAAGGGTGCCGCAAGCGAGCGGGAGCGTCGGAGCGGACGTCGCGCGGGAAGTCGGAGCATCGAGCCGAGAGCCTATCACCCAAAACGCTCGGGGATCCTCGCTGGCGTGGTAGAAACCGCGTTCCGTCGCCTCGACGACTGCGGTGCTACCCGAGTTGCCAAAAGCACTTGCGGCGAACCTATTGACAGTTTCGTGGCGTTCGCTATCTTGCCCGATTCTCGCCACTGGGCGGGCCTCCGGTCCTCCCATGCGCGAGCTCCGCGTGAGAGTGCATGCGTACTCGCACACGGAACCGCATGACGGCCGAAACTACGGACGAACAAAGGGAATCTCTGCAATGACCGGCGGCAAAATCCGCATTCGAATGGAGGCTTACGACCACCAGGCGCTCGACGCGTCCGCTCGCGAGATCGTTGATCACGCGAAGCGAACCGGTGCCCGCGTGGCCGGCCCCGTTCCGCTGCCGACGCGCCGCGAGATCTACACGGTCAACCGCAGCCCCTTCATTGACAAGAAGAGCCGTGAGCAGTTCGAGATCCGCACCCACAAGCGGATCATCGATATCACGGAGCCGAACCACCGCACCGTCGAGGCGCTTAACCGTCTCGTCGTCCCGGCCGGTGTGTTCGTCAAGATCAAGGCGTAAGCCTTTTCGGAGCCTGAGCTTAGTGCTCAGGCTCTTGTGTTTGAATCACCCGTTTCGATCAGCCTGAGGGCTGATCCTCGCCCCGGCCACGTTGGCGAACCATCCACGGTCGCCCACCTCTGACCACCACCCTGTCAGCCCGAGAGCAGTCCAGCCGAAACCTTCGACCTCGACCTGCCTCTCGCTGACGCAGCCCCACCGAACCATGCCTGTCGCACTCATTGGTAAGAAAGTCGGAATGACCCGGTACTTCCTCGACAACGGGAAGAACATCCCGGTCACGGTGATCGCCGCTGGCCCCTGCGTCGTGACGCAAGTCAAGACCGCGGAAAAGCACGGCTATAGCGCGGTCCAGGTCGGCATGGAAGACGTGAAGGCTCGTCGCTCGTCGATGCCGCTCATCGGTCACGACGCGAAGGCCGGCACCGCTCCGAAGCGCTTCCACCGCGAGTTCCGCTGCGCCGACGACGGCGAAGCGAACGGCTTCGAGCTCGGTCAGGTGCTGACGGTGGCCGCCCTTGATGGGATCAAGTTCGTCGACGTCATCGGTACGTCGAAGGGCAAGGGCTTTCAGGGTCAGATGAAGCGCCACCACTTCAAGGGCATGTGCGCTTCGCACGGCACCGAACGTAAGCACCGCACCGGCGGTAGCATCGGTTCGCACGGTACGGACCGTGGTCACGGTGCCAAGATCAAGAAGGGCAAGAAGATGGCCGGTCAGATGGGTGATACCCAAGTGACCGCTCGCAGCCTCGACGTGGTCGCCGCCGACCCCGAGAAGAACCTCCTCATCGTGAAGGGCGCCGTGCCGGGCGCGAACGATGGGTTTGTCGTCATCCGGCCGGCGATTCGTCTCTTCAAGCGAAAGGCCCGCAAGCAAGCGGGGAAGGAATGATCCCTGCGATGCGGATCGCTCATCGCCCGGTGTAGGGCTGATGGTGATCGGCATCGCTTCGACAGCAACGTTCGTGCAGGTCGGATCGCGACCGACCTCCGGACCGAGACCCGTCACTCGACTTTCGAGCTGACAGCCCTCGACTCCGGATCGCCAACCTGCACGGCTCGGAAGGCCGCCTCCCGTGTGCGATCGCCCTCTTTGAGGAGGGGCACCCGATGCGGGACCACCGAGCGACCACAACGAACCCCTGAGTCAATGGCTTCCCCTCGCGTGATGTGATTGCGAGCGGAGCCGGAGGCGAATCGACGGTCTACCCCTCGAACAGTCAGGTCCGCTGACTGCTCTCGAGCGAGGCGACCTCCCCTAAGGAACCACCATGATCTCCCTGCCGATCTACGACAAGCAAGGCAAGCAGGTCGACACTCTGTCGATCGACGAGGCAAGCCTCGGCGGAACCATCCGCTTCGTGCTGCTCAAGCAGGCCTACGTCATCACCCACGGCAATCAGCGTCAGAGCTCTGCCCGGACCAAGTCCCGCGGCATGGTCCACGGCTCGACGCGCAAGCTCTACAAGCAGAAGGGCACCGGTAACGCTCGCGCCGGTGCGGCCCGTACGCCCATCCGCAAGGGCGGCGGTGTGCCGTTCCCGAAGACCCGCACTCGCGAAGAGACGCGCACGTCGCTCTCGAAGACCTCCCGTCGCCTGGCGAACCGCAACGCGCTTCTCGCCAAGCTCGTCGACGGCGAGGTGAAGTGCTTTGCCGACTTGAACTTCACCGCCCCGAAGACGGCGGAGTTCGCGGGCATGCTCAAGTCCGTCGGCATCGAGCGCACCTGCCTCGTCGCCGTCAAGAACGACAACCGCAACGCGATGCTCTCGGCCCGCAACGTCGAAGGCGTCGACGTCTGCCGTGTCGAGCAGCTCAACGCGTTCGAGCTGCTCAATCACCGCTACCTCGTGGTCGACAAGGCCGCGCTCCAGAGCTTCCTCGACGAGAGCTGCTTCGCCACTGCGTCGAAGCGTCCGTCTGAGAACGGTTCGGGAGCTGGTTCCGCGCCAGCGAAGTCGAAGCCCGCGAAGGCCGCGAAGACCGCCACCAAGGCGTCCGCCAATAAGGAGGCCGCGTAATGGTTCCTACCGACATCATCAAGAAGCCGATCGTCACCGAGAAGGCGACGTGGGGCTCGAGCGAACAGAATCGCTACGTCTTCTCCGTCGACCGCCGCGCCACCAAGACCGACATCAAGCGCGCGATCGAGTCGCTCTACAAGGTTCGCGTCGTCGGCGTGAACACGAAGAACACCAAGGAACGGGACCGAACCTACAAGTTCGGCCTGACCGAGGGTCAGACCTACAAGCAAGCGGTCGTGCGCGTTCATGCGGAGGACAAGATTGAGGTGTTCTAGCTGAGGCAGCCCCATGCGGGGCTGCATGGGCTGAGGCAGCCCCCTCCGGGGCTGCCGAGGCTCTCGTCTCGCGATCGCGTTGCGATTGCTGACGAGAGCCACTAGGAGACGTCGGATCTTGGAATTGATCGTGGGATTGAGATTGGACTGAACTATGGCAATTCGCGTTTACAAGCCAGTCACGAACGGTCGCCGGAATGCGTCGGTGAACCTCCATGCTGAGGTCACCAAGAAGCGTCCGGAGAAGAGCCTGCTGCGCCCCATCTCGAAGACGGGCGGCAAGAACGTGCAGGGCAAGACGACGATCTTGGGCCAGGGTGGTGGCCACAAGCGTCGGTATCGCAAGATGGACTTCAAGCGCAACCGCGATGACGTCGTTGCGATCGTCGTTGGCATCGAATACGACCCCAACCGTTCGGCGCACATCGCGCTCGTGAAGTACCCGGACGGCGAGCTTCGCTACATCCTCGCGCCGAAGGGCCTCAAGGCCGGCGACGAGTTGATGAGCTCGGCGAACCAGATCGATCCGAAGCCCGGCAACTGCATGCCGCTCAAGCACATCCCGACGGGTCTTTCGATCCACTGCATCGAGATGCGCCCGGGTAGCGGCGGCGTCCTCTGCCGCAGCGCCGGCATGTCGGCTCGCCTCACCAACAAGGAAGGCCGCTGGGCGACCTTCGTTCTTCCGTCGGGCGAAATTCGCCAGGTCTCGATGGAAGCCCGCGCGACCGTCGGCGAAGTCGGCAACGCCGATCACGCCAACGTGATCATCGGCAAGGCCGGTCGCGCCCGCTGGATGGGTCGTCGTCCGACGACTCGTGGTATGGCCATGTGCCACCACGTGCACCCGCTCGGTGGTGGTTCGGGTCGTTCGAAGGGCGGCCAAGAGCCGTCGAACTCCTCGGGTACGCAGGCCAAGGGTGGCCGCACGCGTCGCTACGGCAAGTCGTCGGATGATCGCATCATTCGTCGTCGTCGCAGCGTCCGCTACGGCCAGCTCAAGATCTAAGCGAGCAGCCCGACGACACCTCTCGATTCTCCTCTCTCGATTCTCAATTCTTGATTCCTACTAGGACTTCCCCATGTCCCGTTCGCTGAAGAAGGGTCCCTACGTCGACGAGAAGCTCTTCCGCAAGGTCGAAAAGCTTGCGGCCGCTGGAAAGCGCGCTCCCATCAAGACGTGGGCTCGTGCGTGCACGATCGTGCCCGAGTTCGTCGGCTACACGTTCCAAGTGCACAACGGCCGCATGTTCCACGAGGTGTTCTGCACCGAGGACATGGTCGGGCACAAGCTGGGCGAGTTCTCCCACACCCGCGTCTTCCGCGGCCACACCAACAAGAAGGAAGCGTTGAAGGGTCCTGAGGGCACCTGACCTTACGACCTGATCAGACGACCTGATCACGTCGGCCTCGCTCTCACCCGTAAGACGCCCTCACCTGTCGCACGCTGGATTCTGGAACTTCACCATGGCTTATCAAGCATGCCATCGCTTCGCACGCATCGCGCCGCGTAAGGCCCGCCTCGTGGCGGACCTCATTCGCGGTCAGAAGGTCGACGTCGCTCTCACCGCGCTCGAGTTCTCGAAGCGCCGCGGCGCGTACTTCGTGAAGGGCGTTCTCAAGAGCGCCATCGCGAACGCGCAGGAGAAGGACGCGGACACGAACCGCCTCTTCGTCTCCGAGTCGCGCGTCGACGAAGGCCCGACCATCAAGCGTTTCCAGCCGAAGGACCGCGGCCGGGCGCACGCGATCCACAAGCGCACCAGCCACATTCACGTGGCCGTCGACGTTCGCTGACCTTTCCTGACCACCACCGCTCGCGTCTCGAATCTCACCCGTCGCGACGCAGGACCTAACGACCTATGGGACAGAAGACACATCCGTTCGGCTTCCGGGTCGGCATCACCGAAGCGCACAAGTCGCGTTGGTTTGCCCCGAAGGCGCTCTTCGGCGAATTGCTCGTCGAGGACTACAAGATCCGCAAGTACCTCGAGAAGCGCCTGAACGGCACTCCTCCGTACGCGGCGGTCTCGGACATCCTCATCGAGCGCACTCGTGAGGAGCTGACGGTCATCATCAAGACCGCGCGTCCCGGTACGGTCGTCGGCCTCAAGGGCGCCGGCGTCGAGCAGCTGACCACCGACCTCCAGGCCCTCACCGGCCGTAAGGTCGCGATCAAGGTCATCGAGATCAAGAATCCCGAGATCGACGCGAAGCTCATCGGCGAGACGATCGCCGAGCAGCTCAAGAAGCGAGCCAACTTCCGCCGCGTGCTCAAGCAGCGTGCGGAGTCGGCGATGCAGAACGGTGCGAAGGGTGTCCGCATCCAGCTTTCGGGCCGTCTCGGCGGCGCCGAAATGTCGCGAACGCTCGACACGCGTCTCGGTTCGATTCCGCTCTCGACGTTGCAGGCCAACGTCGACTACGCCCTCTCGGAGAGCTACACGACCTACGGCGCGATCGGCGTCAAGGTGTGGATCTTCAAGGGCATGTTCAGCCAGGACACCGAAGACCAGACTGCGTCTTCGGCCGCCGGCGGCCGGGCCCGTGCCCGCGGTCGTCGCTGATCCCGACCTTTCTTTCACGACTAACCACGACCGACCACTCGGCGGATTCTTCGGAGTAACGACCCATGTCGCTCATGCCAAAGCGGGTGAAGTACCGCAAGCAGCAACGCGGAAAGATGAAGGGCAACGCCACGCGCGGCAATTACGTGTCGTTCGGCGAGTACGGCCTGCAAGCGCTCGAGACCTACTGGGTCACCGCGCGTCAGCTCGACGCCGGCCGTATCGCGGCGCAGCACTTCCTCCGTCGTCAGGGCAAGATCTTCATTCGCGTCTTCCCCGACAAGCCCATCTCGAAGAAGCCGCTCGAAACCCGAATGGGTACCGGTAAGGCCGACGTCGAGTACTGGGCCGCGGTGGTCAAGCCCGGCACGATCCTCTTCGAGATCGCCGGCGTTCCCGAAGAACTCGCGAAGCAGGCGCTCGCCCGCATCGCCTACAAGATGCCGATTCGCTGCCGCTTCGTCGGTCGCCGCGTCGCCGTCTAAGTGACGACTGAACTCTCACCTGGTCACCACGCAGGTCACCACTTAGGTAACCAATCATGAAGGCTGCTGAAGTCCACAAGTTGAGCCCCGAAGAGTTGAAGGTTGAGGCGAACCGCCTCCGCCGCAAGCTCTTCGATCTCCGCGTCCAGACGGTCACCGAGAAGATTGCCGACACCTCGCAATTCCGGAAGACGCGCAAGGATCTTGCCCGAGTCTTGACCGAGGCCAACGGCCGCACCGCTGGTGCGACCGACTCCGCCAAGAAGTCCGCGAAGAAGTCTGCCGGGACCGGAGGTACGTCATGAAGGATCGTTCGATCACCGTCCCGCAGGAAAGCCCGCGTCGCATCGGCGTTGTCGAGAGCGACAAGCGCAGCAAGACCCGCAAGGTCGTCATTCCATACGTCGCCAAGCACGACAAGTACGGCAAGTTCGTGAAGAAGCGGACCGTGCTTCACGTCCACGACGAGCAGAACGAGTCGCGCGTCGGCGACCGTGTCGAGATCGCCGAGTGCCGTCCGATCTCGCGCACCAAGAGCTGGATCCTCGTTCGCGTCGTCGAGCGTGGCCACGCGAAGGTCGACACCCAATTCTCGGCCTGACGTTCTCCGCCTGATGCCTCTATGCGGATTCGCGTCTCGGAGTGAGCCCTGACGGCTGACCTCGAACGCGGAACCCCGAACCCCGAATCCTCACACTGCCATGATCCAGAAAGAAACACGACTTGAGGTTGCCGACAACAGTGGCGCGAAGATCGCGTCCGTCATCGGCGTCCTCGGCGCATCGACGGCGAGCGGCAAGTTCACTCGTCTTCAGATGGGCGTCGGCGATCGCGTCGTCTGTGCCGTCAAGAAGGCGCTCCCGAACTCCGACGTGAAGGCCGGCGACAAGGTCCAGGCCGTCATCGTTCGCTGCAAGTACCCGACGCGCCGCGAAGACGGCTCGTACGTGCGCTTCGACTCGAACGCGTGCGTCCTCATCGACAAGGAAGGCAACCCGCGCGGCACCCGCATCTTCGGTGCGGTCGCTCGTGAGTTGCGCGAAAAGAACTACATGAAGATCGTGTCGCTCGCGACGGAGGTGGTTTGATGGCTCGTCACGTCCGTAAAGGCGACCAAGTGATGGTCACCGCTGGCGGAAGCCGCGGCCACGTCGGTGAAGTGCTTCGCGTCGTCGACGACGGCGAGCGCGTCGTCGTCAAGGGCGCGAACATCCGCACCAAGCACGTCAAGCCGACGCAGCAGCGTCCGCAGGGCGCGATCGTTCGCCAGGAGATGCCGATTCACGCGTCGAACGTGAGCCCGGTCGTCAACGGCAAGCCGACGCGCGTCCGCTTCGTCACCAAGTCTGACGGCTCGAAGGTTCGCGTCGCCGCTCGCGGCGGCGTCGAGCTCTCGGTCGTGCACGCCGCGCGTAAGGCGGCCGCTTCGACCAAGAAGAAGTCGGCCAAGGCCTGAGTTCACGTTCACCCTGAGCCCGAACGAAGAAGCTTCTTCGCCAAAGATCAGTTAGGCACAGAAAGATCCCACGATGGTTGCCACGAAGACCAAGCCTCGCACGACCTACCCGCGACTCCAGCAGCTGTTCAATACGGAGGTCGCTGCGAAGACGATGAAGGAGTTCGGGCTCGAAAACCCGCACCAGCTTCCTCGTCTGATGAAGATCGTCGTCAACGCCGGCATCGGCAAGTTCCTCGAGAACCAGAAGCTGAAGCCGGAAATCCGTGACTCGGTCATCTCGACCTTCACGACGATCACGGGCCAGAAGCCCATCATGGTCCTCGCGAAGAAGTCGGTCGCGAACTTCAAGGTTCGTGAGGGCGCCCCGTCGGCCTTCGTGGTCACCCTGCGTCGCGACCGCATGTGGCACTTCCTCGATCGCCTCATCAACCTCGCGACTCCGCGTATCAAGGACTTCCGCGGCGTGAAGGATCGGGCGTTCGACAAGGCCGGCAACTACTCGCTCGGTCTGACGGAACAGGCCGTTTGGCCCGAGATCAACATGGCCAACGTGACCTTCTCGCACGGCATGCACATCACGCTCTGCTTCGAGAACTCGAATCCGAAGATGAGCCGCTTCGTCCTCACGGAGCTCGGCATGCCGTTCGTCAAGCCCGAAGAGAAGAAGAAGTAACCACCCCGCGACAGTAACCACCACCTCGCGACCCGGACCGAACTCACCCCGACCGAGCAATCGCCGGGATCACGACACAGGAATCGACTCCATGGCCAGCAAGCGCACCTTCAACCGCATGAAGCAGACGCCGAAGTTCTCGTCGCGGCAGCAAGTCCGCTGCGAGATCACCGGCCGGAAGCGCGGCGTGTACCGCAAGTTCCGCATCAGCCGCATCCTTCTCCGCGAGCTGGCCCTCAAGGGTCACATCCCGGGCATGCGTAAGGCGAGCTGGTAAGGCTCGCGACGACCTCAACGACTCGTACCAATCAAGAAGAAAACAAATCGCCCGAACGCGGGATGCCTGCCTTTCCGGGAGTCGACACGACTTCGGAAAGGCGCCCCGAACGGCGGGTGACGGAGTGAACGATGGCGAATCACGATCTGACTGCCGACATGCTGACCCGGATCCGTAACGCGGTCCGGAACCGACAGAAGACGGTCAACTGCCTCAGCAACAAGTTGAACCGCGGTGTGGCTAAGGTCCTCAAGGAGGAAGGCTTCATCCGCGACTTCGAGTTCGTTGAAGACGGCCGTCAGGGCCTCATCAAGGTCCACCTGAAGTACGGTCAGCGTGGCGAGCAGATCATCAATCGCATCGAGCGCGTCTCGAAGACCGGTTGCCGCGTGTACCGCGGCGTCGACGGCCTTCCGCGTCCGATGCAGGGCCTCGGCATCTCGATCGTCTCGACGAGCCGCGGCGTTCTGAGCGACCGTCAGTGCCGTGAAGGCAACATCGGCGGCGAAGTCGTGGCCGAGATCTGCTGACGCAGCCTGCGACGAAACCACCTCCCGTTCGCATCACGAGTTTGCACCCATCCGGCTCGCGTCAGTGAGTCGCCTGAAGTTTGAGGACATTGCGATGTCACGCATCGGAAAGAAGCCCATCCCCGTTCCCGCCGGCGTCAAGGTCGCCCTGAACCCCGGCGCGCGAACGATCGAAATCTCCGGCCCGAAGGGCTCGGTGAAGTCGACCTATCGCCCCGAGGTCACGGTCACCTGGACCGAGAGCGAGAAGACCATCGCCGTCTCGACGGACACGTCGAAGATCGACGAAGGCAATCGTCGCGCCTACTGGGGCCTCACGCGGGCCAACATCCAGAACATGATCGAGGGCGTCACCAAGGGCTACGAGAAGACGCTCGAGATCAACGGCGTCGGCTGGGGCGCGAAGCTGCAGGGCAAGGAGATCGTCCTCACCCTCGGCTACTGCGACCCGATCCACCTCGCGGTCCCGACCAACGTCAAGGTCGAGGTCAACAACAACCAGGTCAAGCTCAGCGGCCCGGATAAGCAGTCGGTCGGCGAGTTCGCCGCCCGCATCCGCGCCGAGCGCAAGCCCGAGCCGTACAACGGCAAGGGCGTGAAGTACCTCGACGAAACCATCATCCGTAAGCAAGGCAAGGCGTTCGGCTCGTAAGGCGCGTCGTTCACCGCTTGATCCCCTCCGCTTGAGCCAAGCGGTTCGCCCTTTCACCCGTAGCCCACGCACGAAACACCAGTTCGAATTGGATTTGCCGTCATGAACCGTCACGAGATCAAGAAGGCCCGTTACGTCCGCCGCAAGGCCGGCGTCCGCAAGAACCTGCTCGGCGTTCCGAGCCGTCCGCGCCTGTCGGTCTTCCGGTCGCTCGACCACATCTACGCCCAAGTCATCGATGACCTCAAGGGTCACACGGTCGCTGCGGCGTCGACGCGCGACAAGGGCTTCACGGCCGCTGGCGGCAAGAAGGGCGAAGCCGCGGCCGTGGGCAAGGCGCTCGCGGAACGTGCGAAGAAGGCCGGCGTGACCGCCGTCGTCTTCGACCGCAACGGCTACCGGTTCCACGGACGCGTGAAGGCTCTCGCCGACGCGGCCCGTGAAGCTGGCCTCAACTTCTAATTCTGAACACGACTACGCGATCTCCGCGAGAACCACGCGAGCAATAGACATGTCCGAGTTCCTCGACGAATCCACTTCCATCGAATCGACCACCGTCGGTGTCTACCGCACCTCCGCCACCGTGAAGGGCGGTCGTCGTTTCAGCTTCGGCGCTCTCGTCGTCGTCGGTGATCGGCGCGGTCGCGTCGGCATGGGCTACGCCAAGGCCAATCAGGTGCCGCAAGGCATCGAGAAGGCCCAGAAGGAAGCCCGCCGCAAGATGCGTGGCTTCCCGCTCCAGGGCAAGACGATCCCGCACATGGTCAGCGCCAACTTCGGCGCGACGACCGTGAAGCTCGTCCCCGCGTCGCCCGGTACCGGCGTCATCGCCGGCGCCTCGGTCCGCGCAGTGCTCGAGATGGTTGGCGTGCAGGACTGCCTCACCAAGTGCTACGGCTCGAGCAACCCGAAGAACGTCGTCAAGGCGACGCTCTCCGCGCTCGGCATGCTCCGCACGCGTGAGAAGGTCGAAGAGCTCCTCGGTCACTCGCTCCCCGAGACGACCGTCGAAGAAGCGATCAAGCGCGGAATGGCCTTCATGCCCTCGTCGAAGGGTGGCGAGAAGGCTCAGGCCCCGGTCAACACCGTGGGCGACGAGCGCGGCGGCCGTGGTGGCCGCGGCGGACGCGGTGGTCGCGATGGCGGCGGTCGCGGTGGTCGCGGCGGCGGCGGTGGTGGTGGTCGCGGTCGTGGCGGCGACGCCCCGGCTCCGGCTCCGACCGAGGCCCCGAGCGCCTGACGAGCGGTGGCCACTCCGGTGGCCCCTCGTTGGCCAACGTTCAGGCGAGTGTCAGTTGGTTTGAACCCATGCAGATTGACGTCGGACGCAGCCAGAGGCTGACGAACGACTGGAGATGAATGTCCCATGATGATTCATGAGATCACCGAGAAGGTCGGCGCCCACAAGTTGCGTAAGCGCGTCGGTCGCGGCGAAGGCAGCGGCCACGGCGGCACGTCGGGCAAGGGCCACAAGGGTGCGTTGAGCCGCGCTGGCTGGACGAGCCGTCCTTCCTACGCCGGCGGTGCGACGCCGTTCTCGCGGCGCTTCCCGAAGCGCGGCTTCTCGAACGCCGACTTCCGCGTCGACTACCACATCATCAATCTCAAGGCGATCAGCCAGTCGTTCGAAGCCGGCGAAACCGTCGACATCGAAACGCTCGCGAAGAAGGGCCTCGTGCCGGACACCACCCGTCCGCTCAAGGTTCTTGCCGAAGGTGAGCTCACCAAGAAGGTCACCATCCGCGCCGAGCGCTACTCTGAGACCGCCAAGGCCAAGATCGAGAAGGCCGGCGGCACGATCACCGTCGTTGAAGTCACCGACCGCGCGAAGGCGTGGAAGGCGAAGCGCGGCAGCGTGAAGGCCGCGTCGAAGGGCAAGCAAGCCGGCGCAGGCAAGAAGAAGGCCTGATCGTCGGTCTCACAGGACTTTCCAGGAACTGAATGCTTCAAGCGTTCGCCAACATCTTCCGAATTGCAGACCTGAGGTCTCGTGTTCTCTTCACGATCGGCCTCCTGGCTATCTATCGCATCGGATTCTGGATCCCGCTTCCCGGCGTCGATCAGACGGCGCTCGTGAAGCAAGCGGAGAAGGCGACCCAGGGTCTCGGCGGCTTCGGACGACTCCTCGAGTACGCCTCGATCTTCTCGGGCGGCTCGCTGTCGCACTCGACGCTGTTCGGCCTCGGCATCATGCCGTACATCACGGCATCGATCATCTTCCAGCTCCTCCAGTCGGTGTATCCGCCGCTGCAAGAGTTGAAGAAGGAAGGCGCCTCCGGCCAGCAGAAGATCGCCGAATGGACGCGCTACGCGACCGTCGGCCTCTGCATCATTCAGGGCCTCTTCTGGCTCCTCTACCTGCAAGAGCAGGGACTCGTGCAGGCGCACTTCCTCCGCGGCACGAACGTCCTGATCTTCTACACCGCCGGCATCGCCGGCATGACCGCCGGCAGCCTCTTCCTGATGTGGCTCGGCGAGCAGATCGACAAGTACGGCATCGGCAACGGCGTCTCGCTGATCCTCACGATCGGCATTCTCGCCCGCATGCCCGACGCCATTAAGTGGGTCATCACGAACTTCGAGCCGAGCCAGGTCGCCGAGACCTCCGGCAAGCTCTCGGTACCGGGACTCATCTTCCTCATCGCCGGCTTCTTCTTCGTGATCGCGGGCGCGATTCTCATCACGGTCGCCCAGCGCCGCATCCCGATTCAGCAGGCGAAGCACACCCGCGGCCGCAAGGTCTTCGGCGGCCAGAAGCACTACCTCCCGCTCCGTCTCAACCACGCGGGCGTGATGCCGATCATCTTCGCGTCGTCGTTGATGATCTTCCCCTCGATGGTGTTCGGCTGGATGAACACCCGGGCGACCACTGGCGGCGCTGCACCGTGGGTGCAGCAGATCACCACCTTCCTGGCGATCAACTTCCAGATGGGCGAGTTCCCGTACATCCTCGCCGAAGTCATCCTGATCTACTTCTTCAGCTACTTCTGGACGACCGTCCAGTTCAGCCCTGACGAGATGTCGCGGCAGCTGAAGGAGCACGGCTCGTTCATCCCCGGTCACCGCCCCGGCCCGCGCACCGCGGATTACCTCGAGCAGGTGATGGAGCGCATCACGTTCGTCGGCGCCGGCTTCCTTGCCGTCATCGCGATCATTCCGACGCTCGTCAGCCACTACATGGGGATCCCGTTCCAGGTGTCGCAGTTCCTGGGCGGCACCGGCCTCCTGATCGTGGTGAGCGTCGGCCTCGACCTCATCCAGCGCATCGAGGCCAACCTCCTCATGCGGAATTACTCGGGCTTCCTCACGTCGTCGTCCGGCGACTCGAAGGGTCCGCGCGTTCGTAGCCCCCGCAGCGCCTAACGACACTCCACTCTCCCCACGCGTCTCATGTCCTCGAAGACCACCATCCTCACGAACGCTCGCGCCGCTGGTCGGCGTGGGTCGCGCCGCGCCGATGCGGCTCGCCGTGCGGGCGGTGGCCACGACGGCGTGACGCTCCGGACGCCCGAGGAGATCGTGGCGATCCGCGCGGCCGGCGACGTCCTTCGCGACGCCCTCGATCGCGCGACCGACGCGTGCGTGATCGGCGCGACGACCGCCGACATCAACGCGGCCGCCATGCGAGTGATCGAAGCGGCGAAGGCCGAAGCGCTCTTCCTCGGGTATCCCTCGAGCGATCCTTCGGTCCACGCGTTCCCGGCGTGCTGCTGCATCAGCGTGAACGACGAGATCGTCCATGGCATCCCGGGTTCCCGCGTCATCAAGGACGGCGACCTCGTCTCGATCGACTGCGGCGTGAAGCTGAATGGCTGGTGCGCCGATGCCGCCGTCACGATTCCTGTCGGCACGGTTTCCGACGACGCCCTCGCGTTGATCGAGTGTGCCCAAGACATGCTCGCGACCGCGGTGCAGCTCGCCCGTCCGGGCGAACAGTGGAGCGCGATTGCGTCGAAGATGCAGGCGCTCGCCCTCGACGCCGAGTTCGGCATCGTGGTCGAGTACGTCGGCCACGGCATCGGCCGCTCGCTGCACGAAGCGCCGCAGGTCCCGAACTGCGTCACCGCCGAACTCCTGTCGCACGCCGACTTCACGCTGCGTCCCGGCATGGTGCTCGCGATCGAGCCCATGATCGCCCTTCGCGGCGAAGGCCTCGATCCGCGCGGCTACCCGCGCGGGGTCGTCACGCGTCGCATGGGCGACGGCTGGCCGGTCGCGACCGCCGACGGCTCGGTGGCGGCGCACGTCGAACACACGATTGCGATCACTCGGATGGGCTGCGAAGTCCTCACGCTCGGACGCGGTCAGTCCTTGAGCACCCACGCGGCCCCGGTCCGAACCCGTCATTGATTCACACCGTCACACCAACCTTCACCACACTCACCACGACCACGACCCTTACCTCACCCTTGACTGGGAACCTGATTGCCACACGGGCGCCGGCGAACTTGTTCGTACGCCGCCGCCTCGAGCGAACGCATGCCTAAGGAAGAGAAGATAACCCTCGATGCCGAAGTCACCGAAGCATTGCCCGACGCGATGTTCCGGGTCCGACTTCAAAACGACCAAGAGATCCTCGCCTACGTGAGCGGCAAGATGCGGAAGTTCTTCATCCGCATTCTGCCTGGCGACCGGGTCACCATCGAGATCAGCCCTTACGACATGACCAAGGGTCGCATCATTTATCGCTACTAACCTCTCGCGAGAGTACCCCCATGAAAGTCCGAGCTTCCATCAAGCGCCGCACGAAGGATTGCCAGATCGTGGTCCGCAAGGGCAAGCGCTTCGTCATCAACAAGAAGAACCCCCGCCTCAAGCAGCGGCAGGGGTGACTTCGCAGCAGTAAACTGGCCGTTCTTTCGGCCGCCTTGACCTTTCCTTCCTACGACGACCAATCGCCATGCCACGTATCGCAGGTATCGACCTTCCCGAGAAGAAGAAGATCCTCTTCGCTCTCCAGTACATCCACGGGATCGGCCCGAAGTTCGCCGCCGACATCCTGAAGAAGGCTGGCATCGACCCGGATCGTCGCGCCCATCAGCTCGACGACCGTGAGCTCTCGACGATCTCGACGCTCATCGACCAGAACTACGTCGTCGAAGGTGCGCTGCGCCGTCAAGTGCAGCAGGACATTCAGCGGCTCAAGGAAACGAAGAGCTATCGCGGCGAGCGTCACCGCAAGGGCCTCCCGGCTCGTGGCCAGCGCACTCGCTCGAACGCCCGTACCCGTAAGGGCAAGAAGAAGACCGTCGCCGGCAAGAAGGGCGTGAAGGGCTAAGTAGCCCGCCACGAGAAACACCATGTCTACCCAAACTCCAGGCGGCGCCGCAGCCGCTCCGAAGAAGAAGATCCGCAAGAACGTCGTCAAGGGCATCGTGCATGTGAACGCCACGTTCAACAACACGATCGTGACGATCACCGACGTCAACGGCGAAGTCCTCTGTTGGGACTCGGCCGGCACCGTCGGCTTCAAGGGTGCCCGCAAGTCGACGCCGTTCGCCGCGTCTCGCGCCAGCGAGAAGTGCGCGAACAAGGCGCGCCGCATGGGCATGAAGGAAGTCGAAGTCCGCGTGAAGGGCCCGGGTCCGGGTCGCGAGAGCGCGGTCACGGCTCTTCAGGCCAACGGCCTCAAGGTCACCGCGATCGAAGACCACACCGCGATTCCCTTCAACGGCTGCCGTCCGCCGAAGAAGCGTCGCGTCTGACAACTGCAAAACCCTGCATCCGGCGCGACAGCGCCGGGTGCGGCTTTCTCTCGTCTTTCGCCGCATAGAAGGGCCCCACGTTCGGCAAGGTGGGTGTTTCCGAGAGGCTGCGAAAGGTCTGTCATCCGAAGAGCCCGATCCCCTCGTTTCGACGAGTGCATCGATCTTCGGGCGTCCCTTGCCGAAACCGTCTGGAGTTCGCAATGCACGTTCGTTGGCGCGGGCTTGAACTGCCCGCTCGAGTCACAATCGATCCGATGTCCCGGTCCCGGACGTTCACGCGTTTCATCGCGGAACCGTTCGAACGTGGCTTTGGCATCACCGTCGGCAACAGCCTTCGGCGCATCCTCCTCTCGAGCCTTGAAGGCGCGGCCGTCTCGAAGGTCTCGCTCAAGAGCGGCGGGAAGATGATCACCCACGAGTTCTCGACGATCCCGGGCGTCCTCGAAGACGTCACCGACATCCTCCTGAACATCAAGGGCCTGGTCGTCAGCATGGAAGGCGACGAGCCGAAGCGCCTCCGCCTCGCGGCCGAAGGCCCCGGCGACGTCACCGCCGAACTCATCGAAGGCGACTCGTCGATCACGATCCACAACCCCGAGAAGCTCATCGCGACGCTCACCGACGCGGTCGACTTCGAGGCCGAGTTCACCGTCAAGAAGGGCCGCGGATACCAGCCGGCGAGCGAGCAGTACTCGCGCGACGTCGAGCAGGTCATCGGCGAGATCCCGATCGACGCGATCTTCTCCCCGGTGCAGCGCGTGCGCTACACCTGCGAGGACACCCGCGTCGGTCAGCGCACCAACTACCAGAAGCTGATCCTCGACGTCTGGACCGACGGCACCGTCACTCCCGAGATGGCCGTGGTCGAAGCCGCGAAGATCATGCGGAAGCACCTCAACCCGTTCGTCCAGTTCGATTCGATGGGCGATGCCACGGTCTCGGCCGACGTGCAGATCCGCACGTCGAGCGACGAAGAGCTCTTCCGCAAGTTGAACACCCCGGTCACCGCCCTCGAACTCTCGGTTCGCGCGTCGAACTGCCTCGAGAGCGCCCGGATCCAGACCGTCTCGGAACTCGTCACGAAGACCGAAGACGATCTTCTCGCTGTCCGTTCGTTCGGCAAGACCTCGCTTCGTGAGGTCAAGAGCGTCCTTGAGAGCATGGGTCTCACGCTCGGCATGCAGTTGCCGGAGGGCTTCGTCCCCGCGTAAGCGGTCGACGTTCGCCTCCTCCATTCGGCACTTGTTACTCAGAAGGATTTACCGATGCGCCACCGTATCTTTGGCAAGCAACTGTGCGTGAAGAGCGACCACCGCCGCGCGATGCTTCGTAACCTCGCCGCCGGTCTCTTCGAGCACGGCCAGATCGAGACGACGCTCCCGAAGGCCAAGGCCGTTCAGCGCTACGTCGAGAAGATCATCACGACCGCGCGGACGAAGAGCCTCGCCTCTCGGCGTGAACTCACCGCGAAGCTCACCGACCGCCGGGTCTTCCCGTGGGTTGCGTACGACTCCGTGCCCGAGAGCAAGAAGTCGTCGCCCTTCTGGAGCCTTCCGGCCGCGAGCGAGATTGAGTTCAACCGCTACGGTGAACTCCGCAAGGCCCCGCGCCTGATCGAGCACATCCTCACGAAGGTCGGTCCGCTCTTCAAGGATCGTCCGGGTGGCTACACCCGCATCGTGAAGCTCGACAAGCACCGCCTCGGCGACGGCACCGATCTCGTCGTCCTCCAGCTCGTCGGCAACGAGGACGGCCCGCAGGTCAGCGGCCGCAAGTCGAACCGCCGCGCGACCGCCGACAAGCGGACCGCGTTCGCGGCCAAGATGAAGAAGGCAACGGCCTGACGCCGCCGCAACGCGCTCTGCGTTGCAGCCTTCGACACGCTCGAACCCCCCAAGCACGGCCCTCCGAGGGCCGTGCTTTTTCGTGCGCCCGTGGCGATACGCTCCCGCCGTGCCGCATCCACCTCCGCGCGAGATCTCCATTCGCCCGACGACGGCAGCCGACGTCCCGTCGCTCTTTGCCTTCGAATGCGAGCCCGCCGCGAACGAACGCGCCGGCACGAAGCCGCGCGACTGGCCGACGTTTGAGTCGCGCTGGGCCGAGATCCTCGCCGACATCGACGGCACGCGGACGCGCGTCGTGCCGCGGGTGATCCTGGCCGACGGCGAGGTCGTCGGCGCCGTGAACATCTCGCCGCAAGGCGATGCCGACGCGATCGGTTACTGGATCGCCAAGGAGCACTGGGGCCGCGGCATCGCAAGCCGCGCGGTCGAGCGCATGCTCGAGGAATACACGCGCCGCCCGCTCTACGCGACCGTCGCCGCGGGGAATGCGCCGTCCCTCCGCATCCTCGAGAAGTTCGGCTTCGTCATCGAGTCGCGCGAGCGAACGCCGGAGACCGCGCGCTGCGTGGCCCGCGAGACGGTGAGCTTGGTGCTGCGGTGAGGATGCTGCGGATCGTCGCGGAGCTGCTCATTCACTTCCCTCTGCTACGTGGCGCGGCTGGGAACCTCCTTCGGTGGCAGAGACGGCCGGAGCCGCGGCAGGTGTGCGGTCCAATCGGTGCGACGTCAAGCTCCAAACGGTCCGTCGGTCACCTTGGTACTCAGTTACCGACACGTCAATGCAATCTCCGTTGCGTGACGATGCGACCACGAGGAACCTGAGGCGATGTGCGCTCGCGCCGGTGGGGCTCGCCCACTCGGTGGCTACGGGAAGCGCCGCAAGTGCATATGCGAGGGAGATCCCAACGAGAGCGATCGCGCAGTAGACATGAAGCCTTTGCATCGACCGAGCCCCAGTCACTTGACCGTGTACAGCTCGAACTGCGACGGGCGAAGACTTCCGTCCTCCATCGCACCCGTGAACGCCAAGATCGTGGCGCCGTCGGGCGACATAGAGAATTTCAGGCACCCGCCAATCGACGGCGAGACACGAAACAGCAGCCCGCCGCTTGTCGTATCCCAGGTGACGATCTCGCCGGTCATCCAGTCGAGCGCAGACAGACGACGGCCATCTTTACTGATGGCCTGCTGCATTGACGCGATGCGACTCGACAGTCGTGTGCTCGTATGCCGCGTCAGCTCGGGCACTCGGACGAGTTCAATCTCGTTCCACTCATTGCTCTTGATTCGGCCGATCGCGAAGGCGGAGCCAGATCCGACTGTCGCCAATGGACCATTCGGCAATCCTTCGACACGTCCCACGATGTCTCCCGTCGCGACATTGACCCGAAGCGCCTTTCCGGTGTCCTTTTCGATATCGGCAACGGCGAGAAGGATGATCTCCGTTGCGGTGTTGCCGACCGGAACGATGGTGGAGACGGGCGAATCGAGCCTCACGCGAATGTCACCGAGCGACTTCCCGTCCGAGCTGGACCATCGCTGCAATTGGTCGGGTGGACGGAAGGTGACGATCTCATTGCCGATGAATGTCGGATTGTTGAACGGGAGCGTCGCAGCTTCCGGGGGAAGCGTGAACCGCAGCTTCTTCTCCTTCACGTCGTACACGTAGAGCGGCTCGCCATATGCCGCCCGCACCAGAACGCTTCGCCCATCGCCGCCTGCCTGCAGGAGCGGCGGTGCGTCGATCCGCAACCCGGTCACGGTGCCAATCGGATCACTGAGCTTTCCCGATTCGATCTCTAGGACACGAATCAGATAGCGATCCGAATCTTGCTGAAGGATCGCGATGGCGCCGATTTCCGAGAGCAAGACGAACTCACGCACCGAGCGAGCGACGTCCGAAGGAATGACGAAGGTCTTCGAAAGAGTCGACACGATCTTCTTTTGAGCACCTTCCTCCACCGCCGATTTCGAGTTCTGGTCGACTGCTTGATGCTCGACGCAGTCACTCGCCGGATGCATCGTGCTCGTCGACGGATTCAGGCTGAGAGCGGCTCCGAGGCCGATTGCAACGGAGAGAAATCCCTGCAGTGCTGCGAGCGAATGTGCCATCGCCGGAGCGTAATCGACAGAGTCCACGTTGCTGCCAGGAAACTGCGTCAAGCACCATGTTGCTTTCTTCGATTGCTCGTTTCGTCCCGAAGACGAGATGAGCGATGAGTGAGCCGAGACCGAGACGAGGCAAGTGTGCAGCGAGGAGGAGAAAGCCGAGACCGAGACGGAGACAGATGGGAGCCACCCCCTCCGTCACCGCGCCCGCCTGCAACGCGGAGCGCGCTCCGCAATCCTCCCCCAGCTCCGCTGGGGGAGGGGGACCATCGCGAAGCGATGGTGGTGGGGGCGGCTCGACATCTGTCTCGGCTTTCTGCCGGCCCCCTCCGTCATCGCTGCGCGATGCCACCTCCCCCGCGTTCGCGGGGGAGGATCTACGAGCCCCTCTGCATCCTCCCCCGCTCTTCGAGCGGTGGAGGAAGCAGCGTGCGCGCCTGCAACGCGGAGCACTCTGCATCCTCCCCCGAATCTTCGATTCGGGGGAGGGGGACCATCGCGAAGCGATGGTGGTGGGGGCCTCGCCTGTCTCCGCTAGCGCCTGAGCGTCCGGTCCCATGGGTGACGCTCGCGTTCCGCCGCGCCAAGAACTTCCAGAAATCGTGAGGCGCGCCCGCGCCGAGTTCGTGGAGCCAGGTGGAGACCGGCCGCGTGTGGTCGCGCATCTCCGCTCAGGTCCCCGCACTCGGCCCAGGAAACCGCCATGCAGCACACTCGCACCCGTCCGTCCATCCGCGCCCCACGAGCCCTGTCCGCGATTCGGGCGGGCGCCCTGGCGCTCGGCCTTCTCGGAATGTCGTTCATCGCCGTGCCGGCGGCCGCCGGCGATGTCGGCGGCGCGTTCACGTACCAAGGCCTTCTCCGCTCGGGCGGGCTGCCGTTCAGCGGCACCGTCTCAGTCGAGGCCACGCTGTACGCGAGCGAAGCCGACGGTTTTCCTATCTCCGGCCCGCTCGTCTTTCCCGCGGTGGAGATCGTCGACGGTCTCCTCGTCCTCGATCTCGACTTCGGCCTCCTCGCGATGAACGGCGATCCGCGCTGGGTTGAGCTGAAGGTCAACGGCGAGACCCTCGCGCCGCGCCAGGCGATCCGGCCCGCGCCGTATGCGCTCTACGCGCTCAACGGCAACGAAGGCCCACAAGGCGAGCCCGGCCCCGCAGGCGAGAAGGGGGACAAGGGAGACAAGGGCGATAAGGGAGACAAGGGCGACCAAGGATTGCAGGGCGTGCAAGGGGCGCAGGGCGTCCCCGGCGCGCAGGGCCAGCCTGGCCCGCAAGGCGCGCAAGGTCCGCAGGGGCTGCCCGGGCCGGCCGGCGCGTCGCCGTTCACGCTGGTCGGATTGAACGCGATCTACACGCAAGGAAACGTCAGCGTCGGCACGAGCAACGCGTCGCGCCGCTTCAACGTTCGCGCGATGAGCGATTCCTCGCTCCTCGGCTACCGCAACGCCAACGACCTCGAACGCTGGAACACGCGCCTCGAGCCGGACGACGCCCTGCGCTTCATCTACTCGCCGACGGACAAGGCCCAGCTCGCCCTCTACCCCACGCGCGTCGAGGTGCTCGACCTCTCCGTGAAGTCCGGCGCCGTCGTCGACGCCGACAGCACCACCTCCGACCTCTTCTCGATTCGCACCCCCGTCGGCACCCCGCGGTGGCGCATGGCGCTCACGGGCGGTGACACCAACCTCTCGTTCATCAACGCCACGAACGGCGCGGCGGAGCTCACGCTCGACCAGGCCGGGGGCCAGGCGATCGTGCGCAAGCTGAAGATCATCGGCGGCAGCGACATCGCCGAGCCTTTCAACGTTGCAGCCGAGGGAACCGAGGAGGTGGAACCCGGCATGGTGGTCGCGATCGACCCCGCCCGCGTCGGCGAACTCCGCGTTGCCGACAAGGCCTTTGACCGCAACGTAGCGGGCATCGTCTCCGGCGCCGGCGGCGTCGACGTCGGCATGACCCTGACGCAGTCGGGATCCGTGGCCGACGGCGCCCACCCGGTCGCGCTCACGGGGCGCGTCTGGTGCTGGTGCGACGCCGACGCGAACGGCCCGATCGAGGCCGGCGACCTCCTCACGACCTCGGCGACGCGCGGTCACGCGATGCGCTGCGGCGACGACGCCCGCGCGCACGGCGCCACGATCGGCAAGGCGATGAGCCCGCTCCGATCGGGACGCGGCCTCGTCCTCGTCCTCGTCAACCTTCAGTGAGCCGATGGCGAACGCGACGCGACACGCGAGCAGAAACGAGGAGACGACCATGCCATCACCCACCCACATCATCCACGTTGCAGCCGCCGCAGCACTCTGCGTTGCAGCGGGCACCGCCGCCCAGGCGCCGCTCGGCGGATACACCGTTCCCGACGTCGTCGGGCAGTTCAGCGCCTTCAATCCGCACGGCGAGCCGATCGGGTTCCGCCGGGGCATCGCCGACGACGCCCTGACCTGCAAGCACTACCAAGGCGTGCAGCGCGTGCATCGCCAGGCGACGTCGCCGTTCTTTCTCGTCACACGCAGCGGCAACAAGACGGCGGCCTGCGCCTTCGAGGACAATGATCCCGGCGAGCTGGTGCTCGCGTACATGCCGAGCCGCGGCCAGGATGGCGAGCGCGTGCGCTCGAATCGCCTGAAGATCGGCGCCGACTTCGAGGACACCGAGCCGCCGGCGAACGACAAGACGTTCGACCACTGGCACTTCAACGGCTCGTTGCCCGGCGCCGACAACCACGCGTGGAGCCATCCCGGCGGGTTCCAGTTCCTCGACGACGTGCTGATCGTGCCGCTCGAGGCGCGGCACAGCGACGACATGGCGTCGGAGGAGGGCGCGGTCCAGTTCCTCCATCTCGACGAGAACTTCAACCTCTCGGTCGTGAAGGAGATCCTCTTCGAGAAGAAGGTCGGCGTGCTCGGCGCGGTGCGAAACACGGTCAGCGGCAAGTACCTCCTGATGCTGACGGGCGGAGAGTTCGACAACGGCAACGAGATCGAGTTCTACGAAACGACGACGACGTCGCTCACCGATCCCAACATCGCGCTTGTCTACCGCGGCACCTGGTTCCGCAGCGTCGCCGACGACACCACCGATTCGAAGTGGCGCGACTGGCAGGTCATCAACGCCGTGCGCCAGACGAACAAGCCAAGCGCGTCCGCCACGCAGGACGAGTTCTTCATCATCGGCACGGATAACGCCACGGTCGGACTGACCGAGGGCACCGACTGGGCGCGCCTCTTCAAGGTGTCGATCAGCGGTCCGGCGATCACGATCACGTATCAGGCCGAAAAGCACATGAAGCTGAACAGCCCGAAGATGGGCGACTTCGACGCCGCCGGCGGCACCTACGTGAGTCCGACCGGCGAGTTGCTTCTCTACTCGATCACGCACGACAACGACGGCCCGAACGGCTCGATCGAGATGGGCGAGTTCCGTCATCGCGACGTACGGCGCACGAGCGCCAGCGACGGCAACGGCTGGGTCTGTCTCTACGACGACACGAGCGGATGGTGGACGACACCGCCGGACCGATCGCTCACGCTCGACTGGCAAGACCAGGGCTCCGAGGAGTGGTACGACCTCACGAAACTCGAGGGCTTCAACGACAAGACCTCGTCGTTGCGGTGGTGCCTTCCGGTGGGCCGATGCCTGCGTATCTACGCGAACACCTCGTTCGGCGGCTCCTACCTCGAGTTCGCGGGCGATGGCACCACGCACCAGATCGACGACCTCGCAAACGAGGTCTCGTGGGAACTGAGTTCGGTGCAAATCTTCAACGCGCTGCCGGGCTACACCTTCACGCTCACGTACTTCCAGCCGGCCGGCGGATGCTCGCTGCCCGGAAGCGGATCGTGGGCATGCCCGTGGTGGGGACCGCTCGCAGTCTTCTACGCCCTCGGCTCGGTGCAGTGCTACGACTCGCCGACCCTGCGCTTCACCGGCGGCGCGCTGCCGGAATTCATCGGGACCACCACATACTCGCAGCCCATGACGCTGATGGTCGAGCCCGGCACGACCGCCACGCTCGGCGATGGCTGAGCGCCGCCGCCCCACGAAAGGATCGCCCCATGACCCGCACCCACATGTTCCACGTTGCAGCCGTCACGTTGACGGCGGTCGCATCCGCCGCCGTCGCCGACGGCTTCTCGATCGAGTGGTCGTCCATCGACGCCGGCGCCGGCGTCGCGACCTCGCCCACCTTCTCGCTCGTCGGGGGCTTCGGCCAGTCCGATGCCGCGGCGCCGATCGGCAGCGAGACGTTCACCGTTGCAGGCGGATTCTACGCCGGCCTTGGAGCTGCAACGACGAGCTGTCCCCTCGACCTCGACGACGACGGCATCGTCTCGGGTGCCGATCTCGCGATCCTCCTGGGCTCGTGGGGGCCGTGTGCCGTCCCGTGCGCCGCCGACATCGACGGCAGCGGCGTCGTGGACGGGCTCGACCTCGGTTCACTCCTCGGCGCCTGGGGCCCGTGCTGAGCGAGCGTCCCTGACCGCGTCGATCGCTTCGCGCCGAAGGGTCGCGAACTCGACGTCGTCGGGCAGGGAGAGCGTGGAGAGCTCGGCGAGGACCTCCTCGGCCTCGTCGACTCGCCGTAGCGCCGCGAGCGACAACGCGCGGAAGACGAGGTCGGTCGGATCCGCCGTGCCTCGCGCCGCGATCGAGATTGCGTCGCAGCGGTCGAGCGTCTCGAGCGCCTCCGCGTGCAGGCCGGTGCGGCACTGCACGGCCGCGAGCGTGTTCAGGATGCCGTGGTCGTCCGGAAAGGTCGAAGCCGCGGCATGCACGAATGCCGTCGCGCGGGCGAGCCGCTCGGGATCGCGCTCGGGCACGCGCACGATGCCCCAGGCGAGGCTGTTGAAGCGGTTGGCGTCCTCCGCGCAGCGTTCGACCAGGACAAGCGCCGCGTCGGCGACGTCCGTCTCCACGTTGCCGCGCGACGCCTCGATACCGTCGCGCGCCTCCGACACCGTTCGGTCGAGGGCGAACTCCGCGCGAATGAGGTCGAGCGCTCGGCCAAACGTGCGGCGGCGCTGCGCTGCGTCGGCGTCCGTTCGCGTCTCGAACGTCGCGAGCGCCGACTCGCCGCCGCTCGCGAGGAGCCGCGATCCGTCGGGCGAGAAGCGCAGGTCCGCGGTGCGAAGCCCCGGTGCCTGGAGCACGATGAGTTCGCCGAGGCTCGCGTCGCCGTCGACCGAACGGAAGACATGCAGATCTCCGAGCTGATCGCTCGCGACGAGCCGCATGCCGTCAGGAGAGAACGCGAGGCGAAGCCACTCGTTTCCTTCGTCGCCCTCGGTCCGGAAGCCCGGGAGCGCGGAGCGCGTCGCCATGGTTGGCGCGACGCCGCGCGCGAGGCGCCATACGAAGATCGTGCCGTCGCGGCAGAGCGCCGCGGCGCGCGACGACGACGAATCGAAAGTCAACGCGAGCGGCGGCGCGGGCGCGTCCCACGCCGTGCCGTCGTCGAGACGTATCGTCATGCCCGACACGGTCGCCACCCGGCCGTCGGGCGCGCGGGCGACGAGATCGACGTTGCCGGCGACGGGACGAACGGAGCGCGACGCGAGATGCAGCCGCTCGAGCGATCGTGCGTCGTCGCCGCGGAGGACGAGCGCCTCGTCGTCGCTCGAAAGGAGGAGCGTTCGCGCCGGACGATCTCGCCACGAGGAGACGACGTCGCCGCTGGAAACGTCGATCACGGTCACCTGGCCCCGCCCGTCGATCGTCGCGACGACCCGTGACGACGGCGCGTACGCCATGTCGATCGTCTCCTGCCGCGAGACGCAACGCGACCAGCGCAGCTCGCCGGTTCTCGCGTCGAAGCAGTGCAGCACGCCCCACAAGGCGGTGACGACCGTGCTTCCGTCCGGGGCGATGGCGGCATAGTCGGCGAAGCGCCCCAACGGACGCACGAGGAACGGCCCCGAGTCGACGTCGGTGGAGTAGAGCTGGAGCGTGCCGTCGGTGGTTCCGCAGAGGATTTCACGGCGGCCCGTCACGAGCGCCGCTGTCCTGCTTCGGTAGGCACGCAACGCGGAGCCGTCGGCCGTCGACCGAAGCACCACGCGCTCGCCTCGCTCGAGCGAGAGGATGAGGGAGCGATCCGCGCTGATCGGCACCTGCCCGTCGGTGCTTGCGACGAACGCATTGCGGTGCAGCACCTCGCCCGAGCGGGGCTCGACATGCATCGCCGACTGCCTGTCGCGCAGGAAGATCGTGCCGTCGGCGTTCGTCACGTCATAGGCCTTCGCCTCGCGGCGCCAGCGAACGTCGCCGGTGTCGAGATCGATGCCGACCGAGCGCGCCGGCACGTCGAGCCACGCGACGAGCGTGCGCGACGCGTCGTCGATGAACACGTTCGCGAAGCTCGAGCCGAGCTCGAATCGGCGGATCGGCGTGCCGTCGTCGCACGCGACCAGTTCGAGTGCCGTCGACGAGCCGTGCGCCGCGATCGCGAGCCGACCGGTCGCAGGATCGACGCTGAAGGGCTGCTGCGGCGAGATCAGTGTTCCCTTCCGTCGCCAAAGCTCGCGGCCGGTCGCGAGGTCGACGAGCACCGTCGACTCGTCCCCGATGATCGCGGCGACGGATCCGTCGGGGCTCAGATCGATCAGCGGACGTTCGGGAAGCTCGGCGATCGCAATCGCCCCGCGCGTCGGCTGAAGCCGGCGGTCGGGCTCGAGCGACAGCGTGTGCAGCGCGGCGCCAGAACTCCCGTTGGCTGCAACGACGAGTACAAACGCATGACGACCCGTGGGATCGACCCCGAGCGCGACCGGCGCGCCTCCGAGGTCGACGCTCGCGAGCGCCGGCTCCGCGAGCCGGCGCAGATGCTCGTATTCCCAGCCCCGAAGCGTCTCCGGCGCCTCGTCGAGGCTGCGGCCCGCGAGCGCAAGCTCCCCGGTGGCGATCGCGGTCTGCGCGCCGAGCAACGCGGAGCGGTAGCGCCCGGCGATCGCCTCGGCCGCGCGGGCATCGGCGCGAGTGCGTTGGTCGCGCTCGCGCGACGCGAACGTGGCGAGCGCGATCGTGGCAACGATGAGAATGCCGAACGCCGCGGCGACGCCGGCCACCAGCCCGCGATTGCGCCGCGCGAACTTGCTCCACTGGTACATCGCGCTCGGCGGCCGCGCGACGATGGGCTCGTCGGAGAGATGCCGTTGCAGATCGGCCGCCATGGCGTGCGCCGTCGCGTAGCGCCTGTGCGGCTCCTTCGCCATCGCCTTCGCGGCGATCGTCTCGAGGTCGCCGCGCAGCGCGCGGTCGATGGAGCCGAGACGCGACGGCTCCTCGTCGCGCACGATGCGCGCCGCTTCGGGCAACGGAAGCCCTCGAAGCTCGTGCGGCGGCCGGCCCGCGAGCAGCTCGTAGAGGATCACGCCAAGTGCATAGATGTCGCTTCGTTCGCTCACCTCGTCGGTCGCGCCCGAGAGCTGCTCCGGGCTCATGTAGGCGAGCGTGCCCATGATCTGTCCGTGCTCGGTGCGGAACGTGACGCTCTCGCCACGCGCGTCGTTCAGCCGCGCGAGCCCGAAGTCGAGAATGCGTGGCCGGCCGTCCGCGTCAATCATGATGTTCGACGGCTTGAGGTCGCGATGGATGACGCCCTGGCTGTGCGCATGCGCGACCGCTTCGGCGACCGCGTGCATGATCTCGACGCGCTCGCGAAGGGCGAGCGTGCGCCGCGCGAGCGCCTGCGGCAACGTCGGGCCGTCGATGAACTCCATGACGAGAAACGGCCGTTCGCCGCTCGGCGTGGCGTACGTTCCCGCATCGTGCACGTGGGCAATGCCCGGATGCCGCAGCTTTCCGAGGGCCTGCGCCTCGTTCGCGAAGCGGCGCCACAACGTCGACGTCGGATCGATGCCCGCACCGTCGTGGCGCAGCACCTTGAGCGCGACGCGCCGTCGCGGGTGATCCTGCTCCGCTTCGTACACCGTGCCCATGCCGCCCTCGCCGAGGATGCGAACGAGGCGATACGCGCCGATGCGATCGGGCATCGCGCGCGTCGGCGCATCGCGGAGCGCGTCGCCGGACCCCGCGGGATCGTCGCGGGCGAGCGACCGCGCCGCATCGTTCGCGATGCGATCGAACGGCATGGGCTCCTCGTGCGCCGCGAGCAGTGCGCGAAGCGACTCGGCGAACGACGGGTCGTCGCGGGCGATTCGATCGATCTCCGCGTTGCGGGCGTGCGCGGGCTGCGCGGCGAGCTCGTGGAACGCCGCCTCGAGACGCGCGAAGCGATCGTGCGTCATCGATCGTCCTTACGCTCATGGGCGCGCATGTCGTCACTGAGCCACGCGCGGGCAAACGTGAGCTCGCGTGCGACGGTCGCGCGGGACACGCCGACGACGTCGGCGATCGCGTCCTGTTCGAGACCGCCGAAGTACTGCAACGTCACGATCTCGGCCTTGCGCGGATCGAGCGCCGCGAGGCGGCGCAACGACTCGTCGAGGCGGACCACGTCGAGTACTCGCTCGGCGGTGGCGTCGGGCGCCTCGATGGGCGCCACGATCGAGATGCCACTGTCGAGGTGGCCGCGTCGTCCTCCATCGCGCCGGGCGGCAGATCGCCGGCGCGCGTGGTCGACGAGCACCTGCCGCATCGCGCGAGCTGCAACGGCGAGAAAGTGCTCCCGCCCGCGATATGCCCGCGGCGCGTCCTCGGTTCCGACGAGCTTCAAGTACGCCTCGTGCACCAATGCCGTCGGTTGGAGCGTGTGCTGAGCGCCCTGGTCGGCGAAGTAGCGACACGCGAGGTCCCGGAGGTGGCCGTAGACGAGCGGCAGGAGCGCGGCGGCAGCCGAGCCGTCGTCCTCGCCGAGGCGGCCGATCAGTCGCGAAATGTCGTCCTCAGGCGTAGCCATGGTGGGCGAGGCGGGTTCGCCGACATCATGCCTCAGAGGGGCGGCGAAGGGGAGCCTGAAATCCCCGCTTGCGGCCGTCGGGCGCGAAGTCGGGAAGGCTCTACCGCCTGTGCGACGGTCCGTTCGCGCCCGCGGCGTATGGGACGTGCATCGAGCCCGCCCCGGCCGCCCCGACGACCCCGTCGCTTCCGTTACCCTTCCGGAATGCTCGACGCGTTGCACTCGCTCGAACAATCCGCACTCGCCGAACTCGCCGCCGCGGGCAACCCCGACGCGCTCGAGAAGTGGCGCATCGCCTTCATCGGGGCGAATGGCCAGCTCAAGAACGCGATGGCCGGATTGAAGGACGTTCCGAAGGACCTGAAGCCCGCGGTCGGCAAGCGGCTCAACGAAGTGAAGTCGGCGCTCGAGAGCGCGTATGAAACGCGGAAATCCGCGCTGGCGTCGCACGCGCCGAGCGGTCCGACCGTCGACCTCACGGAGCCCGGCTTGCCGGTCGGCTTGGGGCGGCGACACGTGCTGTCGCGCACGATCGACGAGATCGTCGACGTCTTCGGCCGCATGGGGTTCGCCGTGGCCGACGGCCCCGAACTCGAAGACGAGCACCACAACTTCAACGCGCTCAACATTCCCGCCGGTCACCCGGCGCGCGATCCGCGCGACAACTTCTACCTCCGCGGCGCGTGGGCGGAACGCCTGCTTCTCCGCACCCAGACGTCGACCGTGCAGATCCGCGCGATGGAAGCGCAGAAGCCGCCGCTGAAGGTGGTGGCGACGGGCCGCGTCTATCGCCCCGACGCGCACGACGCGACGCACTACTCGATGTTCCATCAGATCGAGGGCCTCTGCATCGACAAGGGGATCTCGATGGTCGACCTGAAGACCGCGTTGCTTCAGTTCGCCCGCGCCTACTTCGGCCCCGACGCCGAGGTGCGACTCCGCCCGAGCTTCTTCCCGTTCACGGAACCGAGCGCGGAGTTCGACATGAAGATGCGCATCCGCGGCAATCTCCAGTGGGTCGAGCTCGGCGGCTGCGGCATGGTCGATCCGAACGTGCTCGAGGCGGTCGGCATCGATCCCGAGGTCTGGACCGGCTACGCGTTCGGCCTCGGCATCGAGCGCATCGCGATGCGCCGTTACGGCATCGCCGACATCCGCTGGCTCTTCGAGAACGACGCCCGCTTCCTTCGTCAATTCTGACGTCACCGCTTCGCCTGCAACGAGGAGATCGCAATGCTTCGATTCGTCCGCCCGGCCATCCTTGCCATCGCGCTCGCCACGCCGCTCGTCGGCTGCCAGGGCCTCGGCATGCAGAGCGCGCAGGAACAGGCGATGGCGCTTCTCTCGGACGGCGTGAAGTCGCAGGTCTCGAGCTATCTCGCCGACGTCGACTCCGTGACCGCGCTCCTCAAGAACGTGAACAGCATCCAGTCCGCGCTCGACACGGCGCCGAAGCTCGCGCCGTACGTGACGAAGCTCCAGGACGGCTACACCTCGCTCTCGTCGCTCGACCCTGAAACGCTGAAGAACGTGCGCACGGCGTTCAAGCCGGAGTTGGTCGAGGCGGCCGAGGGATTCTCGACGCAGCTCACCCGCATGGCCGACTCGGGAACGTTCGGCAAGATCGTGAAGCCCGTCCTCGAGAAGGTCAGCCTCTTCCAGTGACGCATGGCGAGCGGTGACGAACGCAAGGCGACGGAGATCACTCCCGCGGCGGACGCGCTTGGGTGGGGCGAGGCGCTACTGGATGCCGGGACGTCGATCGAGGCCCAGCTCGGGCCCGAGGCCGCGGCGCGCTTCGAGCGCGAGCTCTATCTCTTCCAGCGGCGTCGCGCGTTCTGGTACTGCATCGCGGTCGGGTTTCTCGTCATCGCGTTTCTCGTCTTCGACCTGCTCGACGTCTTGCATGCCGACTGGACGAACTCGGAATCGCTCATCACGCTGATCGCGCCCGGTCTCGACGGCGTCCTCGCCGCGATGTACGCCGCGGCCGCCGTCGCGATTCAGCGCCGAGCGAAGACGCGGCAGCAGGTCCTTGCGATCTTCTCGTGGCTTCTCGCGGCGGGCGGCTCCGTCATGGTCGTCGCGCCGGCATTCCTGTGGTCGTTCGTCGAGGCCGGCGATCCGACCCGCGAGACGTGGGAAGGCGCGTTCATCGGCGGCATGAGCGCGATCACCGTCGTTTTCCTGATGCACTTCCTCGCATCGCTTTTCGTCGCGCTGTCGCCGCGCGAAGCGGTGATGCCGCTCGTGCCGATCACGATCGCGTTCGTGGCGACGGTCGCGTTCGTCTATGAAGGACCGGTGCTCCTGCGCATGTCGCTCCTTGTCCTGTGGCCGATCGCGGGGGCGCCGGGCGTCCTCTGGAGCACGTGGCGCCATCGACGCTTCGTGAGCCGCTTCCGGTGGCAAACGTTGGGCGGGCGCTATCGCGACATGCGCGCCGACCTTCGCGACGCTCGGCGCGTGCACGAGTCGCAGTTCCCCGCGCCGATCCTCGAAGGACCCGTGCGCATGCAGTTCGCCTACGAACCGATGCGCGACGTCGGCGGCGACTATCTCTTCGCCCATCGGAAGGCGGACGGCGGACTGGTGGTCGTCATCTTCGACGTCAGCGGACACGGCGTCGCGTCGGCCCTCGCGGCGAGCCGTCTGCACAGCGAACTCGATCGCCTGGCGACCGACCGGCCGGAGATGACGGCGGACGAAGCGATCGTCGTCTTGAATAAGTTCGCGCATCGCGCGCTCGCGCCGCAGGCGATCTTCGCAAGCGCGATCGCGATCGAGATCGCCTCGGACGGATCGTTGCGCTACGTGAACGCGGGCCATCCGCCGGGACTCGTGCGCCGCGAGGACGGCACATTGCGCGACCTTCCGGCCACGGCCACGCTGCTGGGCGTCCTCGATGCCGCGACCTTCGACACCGCCGGGGAGGTGCTCGCGCTCGGTCCGCGCGATCTCGTCGTTGCAAGCACGGATGGCGTGCACGAGGCGCCGAGCCCCTCAGGCGAGTTCTTCGGGGACGACCGCTTCCGAGCGCTGGTGACATCGGGGTCGGCCCCCGAGCGGATTCCGTCGGCGGTCCTCGACGCGGTCCGCCGCCATCGCGACGACGAACCCGCCGACGACGTGCTTGTCGTGGCAATTTGGCGGAACGCATGAGGCATCGCAGGAATCGCGAAGTACGCTTGGGCCCGGAGGTTTCCCTTGCCCACGCGCCACCGACTTCTCGCGTCGCTCGTCTCGCTCGCGCTCGTATCACCCGCCTTCGCGCAGTGCGGCATCGGTGACATCACCGGCGACGGCGTGATCGACGGAGCGGACCTTGGCTATGTGCTCGGCGCGTGGGGCTCGAACGACACCAACGCCGACTTCGACTCGAACGACATCGTCGACGGCGCCGACCTCGGACTGCTCCTCGGCAACTGGGGCACGGTCGACGTTGCAGCCGGCTCGTTCCCCGACGAGTGGATCTGGGGCAATCCGAACTGCGCGATCGATCCGCAGATCCAGGTGCATCAGTTCAACGCGAACACGTTCATCCTGCGGCAATCGCTCTGCACCAACTTTGAAGGTCCGTTCATCTATCTCCTGTTCGGCCAGGACAAGGTGCTGATGGAGGACACCGGCGCGTCGAACATCGCGCTCTATACGACGGTGAAGTCGATCATCGACCAGTGGCTCCTCGCGAACCGGAAGACGTCGATCCAGCTCATCGTGTCGCACTCGCATGCGCACGGCGATCACGTCTTCAACGACTCGCAGTTCGCGGGCAAGCCGAACACGACGGTCGTCGGCACGTCGCTGACTGCCGTGAAGAACTTCTTCGGCATCCCGAATTGGCCGAATCAGATCGTCGACTACGACTTGGGCGGGCGCGTCGTGACGGTGATTCCGATCCCGGGTCACCACACGGCGCACATCGCGTTCTACGACCACCAGACAGGACTGCTCCTCACCGGCGACACGCTCTATCCCGGTCGCCTCTACATCTCGCAGTGGGCGCCGTACAAGGCGAGCATCCAGCGCCTCGTCGACTACACCGCCGACAAGCCGCTCTGCTGGGTACTCGGCACGCATATCGAGATGTCGAGCACACCCGGTGTCGATTTCCCGCTCGGTTCGACGTCGCATCCGAATGAGCACGAGCTGCAACTCACGCGCGAGCACTTGCTCGAGTTGAACGCGGCGATCATCGCAATGGGGCCGTCGCCGGCGTACCAAGTGCACGACGACTTCATCATCTTCCCGCTCGTGTTGGCGCTCGACAATCCGTGCCCGGACGCGTCGCCGCGCATGCCTGACGACGAGGCTATGTGCATGTGCCGACCGAAGACCGTCTTTGAATATCGAAAGCTCCGCGAAGCGCTCGCGAAGTGACGTCAACGGCCCCCGCGCGGTCGCCGCTCTCATCGTGTTTCACGTCGCGCTCCTCCCGCTTCTCCTCGTTGCAGCCGTCTCGACGGCGCCGCCTGTCACCTTCGAGTCGCTCCTGAAGGAGATGATCGACCGCTCCGTCGTCACGCGCATGCCGGAGCCCGCGTACGAGCAGCGGCAGGCGTCGAGCTATAACCGCGAGTCCACCACGCGCGACGCGCCGGGCTGGTTCGCCGACGGCGACGGCGCCGGCTTCATTCGCGAGCGAGAGCATCGCGGGCAACGGGAGTGGGTGCTCCTCGAACACGACGGCCCCGGTTGCCTCACGAAGCTGTGGACGCCCGCCTTCTACCGCGACCTTGCGAATCACGCGGGCCCAAACCTCCGCATCTACCTTGACGGCGCCGACGAGCCCTTCCTCGACGAGCCGTTCATCGCGCTCGTCACCGGCGAGGGTTCGATCGCGCCGCCGTTCGCCGAGCGCACGGCCCGCGCGGGGAATTGCTACTTGCCGATTCCGTTCGCGAAGCGCTGCGTCGTGACGACGACGGCGCCGCCCTTCTATTACCTCATCAACTACCGCGCCTACGCGGCGGGGACTTCCGTCGAGACGCTCTCGAAGGCGTCACTTGCGGCCGCGAAGGAAGAGCTCGACACCACGGCTCGCGCGTTCAACTTCGGTACGATCGTCTCCGGACGGTGGATGGAACCCACGCCGCTCGCCGCCGGGGCGTCGCGCGTCGTCGAGCTTCCGAAGGGACCGCAGGCAATCACTCGACTCACGGTCGAGCTGCCGGAGGCCGCAAAGGACCCGTCGATTCTGCGATCGACGGTCCTCGTTGCGCGTTTCGACGGCGAGGAAACGATCTGGGCGCCGGTCGGCGACTTCTTCGGATCTCCCGATGCCACCCGTTCGGCGGCAACGTGGAGTCGACGCGGTGACAGAAGCGGTGCGTTCAAGACGCGCTGGCAGATGCCGTACGAGAAGGGCGGTTCCGTCGAGATCGTGAACCTCGCGTCGCGCCCGATCCAGGTGGCGCTGCATCCCGTGACCCAGCCGTATGCGTGGGACAGCCGTTCACTTCACTTTCATGCCCGCTGGCGACCCGATGACATTCGGCCCGGCACGCCGTTCGTCGATTGGAACTTCGTCGACGTTGCAGGCGAAGGCATCTACGTGGGCGACGCGTGGACCGTGTTGAACCCGCAGCGCGGAACGTGGTGGGGCGAAGGCGACGAGAAGATCTACGTCGACGGCGCCTGGGACCGCGGCGCTCCGACGATGTTCGGCACGGGTACCGAGGACTACTACGGGTGGGCGGGCGGCGAGATTCCGACCCCGAAGGACGAGTTCTGCACGGCGTTCGTCGGCAATCTCAAGGTCGGCGGCCTCGACGGCACCACGCTCGGCTTCAACATCTGCACGCGCGAACGCTCGCTGGACGCGATCCCGTTCCGCTCGCGGCTGCGCGTCGACCTTGAGTCGTCGTTCGGCACCGACATTCGCCAGCCGTGGAATCACCTTGGCTACTCGGCGATGGTCTTCTACTACGCGAGGCCGGGAGCGACCGACAACCGCCCGGCATCGCCCGGCGAGGCGCGGGCCCCGATCATGCGGCTCGTCGACGACGAGAAGAACGGCAAGCGCGTGGAGCGGTAGCCAGGTCTCAGGAGAAGCTCCTGGATTTGTGATCCCGAGAGATTCCCGAGGGCGTGTTCCATGCGCACCCCTTTGGAGCCTCCATGCGCACCCTTCTCCTATCCGTCCTCGTCGGCGTCTCGTCCGCCTCGCCCGTCTCCGCCGCGATCATCTATGTGAACGCCGCCCAGGCGCTTCCGCCCGAATCGCAGAACGGGCTGACCTGGCCGACCGCGTTCAAGAGCCTGACCGACGCGATCACGCTCGCGCAGGCCGGCGACCAGATCTGGGTGGCGAAGGGAACCTACGTCCCCAATAACACGCTCGATCGAACGGCGACCTTCATCCTCGGTCCGTTCACGCAGATGTACGGCGGATTCTCCGTCGGCGCGACGTCGCTCGCGGAGCGCGACCCGGTGGCGAATCCCACGATCCTGAGCGGCGACCGTGGGATCCCGGGCGACATCTCCGACAACTGCACGCATGTCGTGCGGCTCTTCAGCGGCACGAACGTTCTGCTCGACGGCCTCATCATCGAGAAGGGGAACGCGGACCTCGGCACCGCGGGTGAAAAGATCGGCGCCGGGATTCAGCTCAGCAGCTGCCCGTCGTTCGTGTTGCGCGATTGTGTGCTGCGCGGCAACAAGTCGGGCAACAACGGCGGCGCGATTCACGGACTGAACAGCACGCTGATCGCGCAGGGGTGTGTCTTCGCCGACAACAGTGCGTTGAGTTCGGGCGGCGCGATTCGCACGCAGGCCACGGTCACGACCTTCGCGAACTGCACGTTCGTCGGAAACTCCTCCGGCTCCGGCGGTGCGGTATTGGTCTTCGCCGCAAGCAGTACGACGTTCGTGAACTGCATGCTGAGCGGCAACCACGCTTCAGCGGGAGGCGGCGCGATCCAGATCAGTTCCACGCCCGCGACCATCGCGAACTGCACGTTTGCCAACAATGTCTCAACCGGGCTCAGTGGCGGCGCGATCCTCATGTTCGGCACCGCGTCGGCGAACGCGATCAGCAACTCCGTGTTTCAGGGCAACGCCGCTCCCACGAACCCGAACATCACGCCGAACGCGTTGACGACCGTGTCGTTCTGCTCCTTCGACGCCGCGCCATCGGCCGGCACCGGCAACTTCGTCGCCGATGCGTCCTTCGTCGATGCCGACGGTGCGGACGACGTTGCAGGCACGGTCGACGACGACCTGCACCTGCGCTCGACGTCACCGTGCATCGATCGCGCGTCCGGAGCGCTCCTCCCGGCCGACGCGTCCGATCTCGACGGAGACGGAAACGTCGCGGAGCCGTTGCCGGTCGACATCGACGGCGACGCGCGGGCGATCGACGATGCCGTCGAGAATGGCGGCGTCGGCGCCGTGAACTTCATCGACATCGGCGCCGACGAGTTCGACCGCCCGACGCGCGTCGTCTTCGTGAACCGGGCCGCGCGCGGCGACAAGTCGGGCACGTCATGGAAGAACGCCCACACCGATTTCCAGGAGGGCTCATCGACGCGAGCGCGCCGCCCTTCTCGAAGCCGGTCGAAGTTTGGGTCGCGGAGGGAACGTACGTGCCGACGGACAGCTCCGATCGCGCGGCGACCTTCACCCCGAACGGGCCGGTCGCGATCTTCGGCGGATTCGCCGGAGACGAGACTTCGCGCAGCCAACGCCGACCCGCTGAGCGCCCCACGATCCTCTCCGGCGAGATCGGCTCGCCGTCGTCGGGGGACAACTCCTTCCACGTGGTGGACCTCAGCGGCGACAACGTGACGGAGACGCTGGTCCTCGACGGATTCGTGATCGAGGGGGGCGCCGCGAACGGCGGCGCGGCGCCGGTCATCGGTGGCGGCGTGCGCGTGCGGAATGGCGCGCGGCCGACGATCTCGAACTGTCGGATCGTCGGGAATATCGGCGCGAGCGGTGCGGGCTTGGGCATCGACGGCGCGGGCTCGAAGGCCACGCTCGTGAACTGCCTCTTCGTCGGCAATGAAGCCGACGTCGACGGCGGCGCCATCCTCATCCGGAACTCCGATCTCACCTCATCGATCATCAACTGCACCATTGCGAGCAACACCGCTCTCGCCGGCGGCGGCGTGGCCCTCGCCGATTCGGGCGCGAGCGCGACGTTCACCAACTCGATCCTCGTCTTGAACAAGGATGACCTCGGCCTCTCCGCCAAGTCGCAGATCGGAGTCGATTCGGGCGCGTCGGTGTCGCTCAGCCACTGCGTCCTTCCGTGCGACGGGGACGCCGTCTTTGGCGGCGTCGGCCTCGCATTCCTCCAGCCTCGCTTCTCGGATCTCGATGGCGACGACAACCTGCTCGGGACGAGCGACGACAACGGCGATCTCGCGCCGGGAAGCCCGTGCATCGATGCGGGCACTCTCGTCGGATTCCCGGCGGATGTCAGCGATCTTGACGACGACGGCGACGTCGCGGAGTTCCTGCCGCTCGATGTCGAGTGCACCGAACGGCTCGTGGCCGACGAGAGCGTGCCCGACGTCGTGAGTGCGATCGACATCGGCTGCGACGAAGCGGACTTCGAGGGCGAGGGCGAGACGCTCTTCGCCGACCTGAACGGCGACAACATCGTCGACGGCGCCGATCTCGCGCTCGTCCTCGGCTCCTTCCTGAACGAGAACCCCGACGTCGACCTGACCGGCGACTGCATCGTCGACGGCGCGGACCTCGGGATCGTTCTCGGTTCCTGGACGAACTGAGGTCCGGGTCCGAGGCCGCCGAACTCCTCGTTGCAGGCGCTGGGGAGCGGGTTGCTCCGCACCCTCAACCCTGACCCCTTGCCTTACGTCGTGTAGTCCGCGTTCAGCCGCACGTACGACTCGGTGAGTCCGCACGAGAAGAACTCGTCGCTCGCGTGGCCTTGGCCGAGATCGAGGTGGATCGCGACGAGCGGCTCGCGGAAGACGCGCTCGCGATCGGGGAGCGGCGTGTCGGCGGGGGCGCCGTCGCGGAAGAGGTCGACGCCGCCGACCGTCAGCGTGAGGTCGGCGATGTCGAGCGCCACGCCCGCGCGACCGGCGGCCGCGAGGATGCGGCCCCAGTTGGGATCGCCGCCGGTGACGGCGCAGCGGACGAGCAGGCTCGACGCGATCGTCTTGGCGACGGTGAGCGCGTCGGCCTTCGTCTTCGCACCGGTGACCTTCACCTCGATGCCGCGCTCGAAGCCTTCGCCGTCGCGAACGACGAGGAGCGCGAGCTCGCGGGCGACCGCGCGCATGGCCGCGGCGACCTTCGCTTCGGGAAAGGCGCCGGCCTTGCCGCTCGCGAGCGCGAACACGCTGTCGTTCGTCGACGTGTCGCCGTCGATCGAGATGCGATGGAAGCTCTGGTCGATCGCGTCACCGAGCATCGTCTGCAACGCACGCGGCTCGACGTCGGCGTCGGTGAAGATCGCCGAGATCATCGTCGCCTGCGGCGGCGACATGTCCGGGTGAATCATGCCCGCGCCCTTCGCGACGCCCGAGACGATCGCGCGGCGGCCCTCGTGCTCGATCTCGATGGCGGCGGTCTTCGGATACGTGTCGGTCGTCATGATCGCCGACGCGAACGGAAGGAGCGGGCCGTCGACGAGCCGCTGCATGAGGCCGGGAATCTGGTCGAGCATGCGCTCGACCGGCAATTGCACGCCGATCACGCCGGTCGAATTGACGAGAATCGCCTCGGCTGCAACGTCGAGTTCGCGGGCGACGGCCTCGACGCACTCGATCGCCCGGCTCATGCCTTCGGCGCCGGTCGCGGCGTTGGCGCAGCCGGAGTTGATCAGGATCGCGTGGGCGTGCCCGCGCGTCATCACGAGATGGCGCTTCGAGAGCTGCACCGGCGCGGCGCAGACGAGGTTGCGCGTGAACATGCCGGCCGCGGCGGCGCCGTCCGGACAGACGACGATCGCCATGTCCTGGCGTCCGGGCTTCTTGATGGCGGCGCTCGCCGTTGCAGCCACGAAGCCTTGCGGCAGCCGATGCAACGGATCGCGCGACGCTCGTTCGAGCGCCGCGCGGCCGTGCGTCGACAGCTCCTCGACCGCCACGCTCATCGCTGGCCTCCGGCGACATGCGCGGGCGGCGGCGACGGAGGCGCGCTGCTGGTCTCGATCGTCATCGCGATCTCGTCGCAGCAGGTGTTCTTCGGGCAGTTCGCGCAGTCCTTCAGCACCTTCTCGGGAAGGCTGTTGATCGAGACGGTCTTGAAGCCGCACTTCTCGAAGAACTTCGGCGCGCGGGTGAGGACGAACACCTTCTGGATGTGCAGGTCGCGGGCGAGGTCGAGGAAGTACTGCACCAGCTCCTGACCGATGCCGCGGCCCTGGAACTCCTCGTCGATGCCGAGCGACCGGATCTCCGCGAGCTGCGGCGAGTAGATCCAGAGCGCGGCGCAGCCGACGACCTTGCCGTCGACGACGGCCACGCCGAAGTCGAGGATCGCCTTCGTGATGTCCTCGCGGCTTCGCGGGAGATTCTCGCCCTTCACGGCCCAGTGGTCGACGAGCGTGCAGATCGCGTCGAGGTCGTCCATGCGCGCCTGGCGCATCTCGACCGACTGATCGGCGCTCGGCTCGGCGCGCTCGCGCAGCATGCGTCGCACGCGCTCGAGCGCGCCCTCGACCGTCGATGGCGCCGTTCCGCCGACGACCGATCGCTTGCGCAGCGACGCGTTCACCGTCAGCGCCGTGTACACGTCGTTGCCGACCTTCGGCGCGTGCTTCTGGAGCGACTCGACCGACATCTCCTCGAGCCCGCGCTTCTCCTCGATCGCGCTCCGCACGATGCGCCCGACCTGATGGTGCGCCTCGCGGAACGGCACGCCGGCGGCGACGAGGTAGTCCGCGAGATCAGTGGCGTTGGTGTAGCCGCCGAGCGCCGCCTGCAACGCGCGCTCGCGGTTCACCTTCGTGCCGCCGAGCATCGGCGGAAGGACGCGGAGACAGAGGGACAGATGCTCCATCGCGTCGAAGAGCGGCTCCTTGTCCTCCTGCATGTCCTTGTTGTACGCAAGCGGCAATCCCTTCAACGTGACGAGCATCGTCACGAGATTGCCGATCTGCCGACCGGTCTTGCCGCGGATGAGTTCGAGCGCGTCGGGGTTCTTCTTCTGCGGCATGAGCGAGCTGCCGCTCGTGAACGCGTCGGGCAACTCGATGAAGCCCGCTTCGCTCGTCGCGTAGAAGATCATGTCCTCGGCCATGCGCGAGAGATGGATCGCGCACATCGAGAGCGCGGAGAGCGTCTCGACCACGAAGTCGCGGTCGCTCACGGCGTCGAGCGAGTTGTCGGTGTGCCGCGCGAAGCCGAGATCCTTCGCGAGCGCGGCGCGGTCGATCGGATACGCGGTGCCCGCGAGGGCGCCCGATCCGAGCGGCGAGATGCGCACGCGCTTGAGCGCGTCGAGGAGGCGATCCTCGTCGCGTTCGAGCATCTCGACATAGGCAAGGCACCAGTGCGCGAAGAGAAGCGGCTGCGCGCGTTGCAGGTGCGTGTAGCCCGGCAACACGGTTTCCTTCTCGCGCTCGGCGAAATCGACGAGCGCGGAGATCACCGCGCGGATCTCCTTCACGCGCCGCTTGATCTCCTTCGCCGTCCAGAGGCGAAGGTCGGTGGCGACCTGGTCGTTGCGGCTGCGGCCGGTGTGGAGCTTCTTGCCGAGATCGCCCACGCGCGCGATGAGCTCGCGCTCGACCCACGAGTGGACGTCTTCGTCGGCGGCTTCGAGGAGCGCGCTCGGATCGCGCAGGACGCTCGCGAGCAGCTCCTCGAGCGCGAGGACGAGCGATCGCCGCTCGTCGGCGTTGAGGACGCCGGCGCGTTCCAGCGCCTTCGCCCACGCGATCGACCCTTCGATGTCCTCGCGCACGAGCGTGCGGTCGAACGGAAGCGAGTCGTTGAAGCGGCGGAAGAGGTCATCCGCGCCGCCGCCGAAGCGGCCTCCCCAGAGGCCGGCTCCGACGGCGGATCCACCCGTAGCAGCAGTCGTCATGTCAGGATGCCTTCGGTTTCGAGGCGGACGGCGAGGACTTCTTGGTCGACTTCTTCGCTGGCTTCTTCGATGCGGCCGGCTTCGACTGCGACTTCGACTTCGACTTTTGCGACGAGCCGTCGATCGCCTGCGACGCCTTGAGCGCGCGGATGCGCGCCGGGAGCGAATACAGGCGGATGAAGCCGCCGGCGTGCGACTGGTCGTACACCTCGTCGACGCCGAAGGTCGCGAAGCTCTCGCTGTAGAGCGAGTTCGGGCTGCGACGCTTGGTCACGATCGCGCTGCCCTTGTGGAGGCGCACGACGACGTCGCCGGTCATGACGCGGGCGATCGACGCGAAGCTCGCCCACATCGCCTCGCGGAGCGGCGTGAACCACTGGCCTTCATAGATGATGTCGGAGAAGTCGTGCGCGAGCTTCTCGCGGAAGTGCAACGTGGTGCGGTCGAGGACGAGCTCCTCGAGCCCGCGCAGCGCGGCCATGATGATCGTGCCGCCGGGCGTCTCGTAGCAGCCGCGGCTCTTCATGCCGACGAGCCGGTTCTCGACGATGTCGACGCGGCCGACGCCGTGCTTGCCGCCGATCGCGTTGAGCTTCTCGAGAAGCGCGACCGCGCCGAGGCGCTTGCCGTCGACGGCGACGGGCATGCCCTTCTCGAAGGAGACCATGACTTCTTCCGGGCGATCCGGCGCCTGCAACGGGGAGACGGTGCGCATCCACACGTCTTCCGGCGGCGCGTTCCACGGATCCTCGAGCTCGCCGCCTTCGTGCGAGATGTGCCAGATGTTGGCGTCGCGCGAGTAGATCTTCTCGGCGCTCGCGGCGCACGGGATGTTCCGGGCCTTGAGGTAGCCGAGGAGCTGCTCGCGGCTCTTGAGATCCCACATGCGCCACGGCGCGATGATCTCGAGGTGCGGCGCGAGGGCGGCGTACGTCGACTCGAAGCGCACCTGATCGTTGCCCTTGCCCGTACAGCCGTGTGCGAGCGCGTCGCAGCCGGTCTTGAGCGCGACCTCGACCTGCGCGCGGGCGATGATCGGGCGCGCGATCGACGTGCCGAGGAGATACTTGCCTTCGTAGACGGCGCCCGAGATGACCATCGGCCAAACGAACTCCTCGAGGAATTGCGAGCGGAGGTCCTTCACGTAGCACGCCGACGCGCCGGTCTTCTTGGCCTTCGCCTCGATGCCTTCGAGTTCGTGCGCGCCCTGACCGACGTCAGCGACGACGGCGATGACTTGGCAGCCGTAGCGCTCCTTGAGCCAGGGAATGATGACGGAGGTGTCGAGACCGCCGGAGTATGCGACTGCGATTTTCATAGTGGAGGAAGAGGGAGAAGAGAAGAAGTGAATGGAGAGAAGAAAATGGAGAGGCGTTGGTCGCGCGACGCGGGCCCGACCCCTGAACCCTGAACCCCGAACCCTGGCCCCTTGATCCTTGATCCTGGGCCCGAACTCACGCCGCGCCCGCACCCCCCAAGAGAAGCGCGACCAGCGCATTCTGCGCGTGCATTCGATTCTCCGCCTGGTCGAAGACGACCGAGCGCGGACCGTCGATCACGTCGGCGGTGACTTCCTCGCCGCGGTGCGCGGGGAGGCAGTGCATGAAGAGGGCTTCGGGGCCTGCGAGGCGCATCACGTCGGCGTTGACTTGCAGGCGCTGCATCGCGGCGCGCTTCGCGGGGTCGTCGGTCTGGCCCATCGAGATCCAGGCGTCGGTGTAGACCGCCTGCACGCCGCGGACCGCGGCGATGTCGTGCGTGATCTCGATCCGACCGCCCGAGACGGCGGCAAGCGAACGAGCGCGGGCGAGAAGCTGCGCGTTCGGCTCGAAGCCGGGCGGCGTCACGACGACGATCGAGCCGCCGGCGATCGCGGCGAGGTCGATGAGCGACTGGCACACGTTGTTGCCGTCGCCGACAAACGCGAGGCGCATCGAGTCGAGGCGGACGCCGTGTTCTTCGAGCGTGAGCGCGTCGGCGAGGATCTGGCAGGGGTGCGAGAGGTCGCTGAGCGCGTTGATCACCGGCACGCGGCAGCACGCCGCGAGCCGCTCGAGCGTCGCATGACTATTCACCCGGGCGACGAGGACGTCGGCCCAGCGCTCGAGGTTGCGGCCGTAGTCCTCGACCGTTTCGCGCACGCCGATCGGATTGCCCTGGTGGTCGATGTAGACGCCGATGGCGCCGAGCTTCGCGAGACCGATCTCGAAGCTCACGCGCGTGCGGAGCGACGGCTTCTCGAAGAGGAGCACCGCCGAGCGCTGCGCCAGGGCGCCGCGCCACGCCGCGTAGTCGCGTTTCATCTGCGCAGCGAGATCGAGCACCGAGCGGATCTCGTCAAACGAGAGATCCGTGAGGTGCAGGACGTGCCGGCCGACGAGTCGATCAACTGCAAGAGTTTGCATCGGAAGGAATGAATACGGAAAGAGGCGGAAACGGTTTCATGCAGGAGGGGAGGATCGAGGATCAAGGATCAAGGATTGAGGGGATGGAGAAGGAGTCAGGATTCAGGAGTGAGGAGTCAGTGGGGAAACCACTTGGCGTCGTGCGCGTTGCTTGTCCACTCGCTCCTGACTCCTGACTCCTGACTCCTTCGTGTCTTTCCTTGATCCTTACTCCTCACTCCTCACCCTCGTGCATGTCTCCGCGTTGCGGATCGACGCAGGGTTCTTCCACGAGGCGATCGTCACCGGCACGCCGGCGGTGACGGCGGCGGCGAGCGCGCCGCGCACCTTTGCGATCATGCCGCCCTTGATCGTGCCGTCGGCGATGAGACGCTCGATGTCGGCGCGGCCGAGCGACGGGATCACCGCGCCCGACTGGTCGAGCACGCCGGGAACGTCGGTGAGAAGGACGAGTTCGCGAGCGTGCACGATGCCGGCGATCGCGGCGGCCGCGTCGTCGGCGTTGATGTTGAGGAATCCGCCCCGCTCGTCGTGGCCGATCGAGGAGATCACCGGCGTGAAGCCTGCGGCCAAGAGCGTCGTCACGAGACGCGGATCGCCGCCATGCACTTCGCCGACGGCGCCGGGGTCGAACGTGTATGTCGTCGCCTTGCGGCACGCGCACAGGCCGCCGTCCGTCAGCGAAAGGCCGACGCAGCGCACGCCGCGGTCCGCCGCCTGAAGCATGCCGACGAGCCGCGCGTTCACACGACCCGCGAGCACGCCGACGATCTCTTCGACGACGTCGGGCGGCGTCACGCGAATGCCTTCGATGCGCTCGGTCGTGACGCCGAGACGCGCGAGATGGCGATCGACGAGCACGCCTCCGCCATGCACGAGGACAAGTCCACCGGCGGCGTCCGACGCGAGATCGGCGAGGGCGTCGACGACCGGGCGATTCGCGTCGGGATCGTCGAGGAGCGCACCGCCCACCTTGACGACGAGCGGACCTGCGTGCGCCGTCGAGGCGGGCACCGACTTGGTCGAGCGAGACGTCAGCTCGGGCATGCGTTCTCCCGTTGGGCGTTGGGCAAGAGCCCGAGCGTTTGCGGAAGGCCGAATCGCACGTTCATGCACTGCACGGCCTGACCCGCGGCGCCCTTCACGAGGTTGTCGATCGCGCTCGAGATGAGGAGGTGATCGCCTTCGACCGCGAGACCGATGTCGCAGTGGTTCGTGCCGCGCACCGACGCCACCGCCGGCCACTTGCCCTTCGCGAGCAGGCGCACGAACGGCTGGTTCGCGTAGCGGCGCTCGAGCGTCGCGCGAACGGTCGCCTCGTCGACGCCCGGAAGGAGCCACGCGTGGATCGTCGAGAGGATGCCGCGGTCGAACGCGGCGAGGTGCGGCGTGAAGCACACGGGACGGCCGACGTACGTCGCAATCTCCGGACGATGGCGATGCGTGAAGACGCCGTACGCCTGGAGGCTCACTTCGCAGAAGAGGCTCTTCGTTTCGGCCTTGCGGCCCGCGCCGCTCACGCCGCTCGCGCTGTCGACGATGATCTCGCGCGGCGCGAGAAGTCCCGCGTCGACGAGCGGACGAAGCGGCAGGATCGCCGAGGTCGGATAGCACCCGGGCACGGCGACGAGATCCGCGCGGGCGATTTCCGCCGCGAAGAGTTCGGGCATGCCGTAGGCTGCAACGCGGAGAAGGTCGGGCTGCGCGTGCGCGAAGCCGTAGTGCGTCGGGTAGAGCGAGGCGTCGGGCAGGCGGAACGCCGCGGAGAGGTCGAACGTGACGACGCCCCGGGCGACCAGCTCGCCCGCGAGCTCGTGGCTCAGTTCATGCGGCGTCGCGAGGAAGACCGCGTCGAGGTCGTGGCTCAGCAGTTCGTCGCGGTCGAGCGGCTCGATCGGAAGATCGCACAGGCCTTCGTACCGCGGGAAGAGATCGCTGAATCGCTGCGCCGGCTCGTCGCGGCGGCGCGAAGATCCGCGCAACGCCACAATCTCCGCCTCGGGATGACCGAGGAGAAGCCCGACCAGCTCGGCGCCGGCGTATCCGCTGGCCCCGACCACCGCAATCCGTTTCGACATGGACCCTTACTCCTGAGTGCGCCGAGACGCGCGGGCGCCGGCATTCGTCTGTAAGCCGGCGAGGCGAGAGAACTGCACCGCAAGACGACGGGCCGCGGCCGGACCGGTTGCCGCGAGGAAAATCGTGTCATCACCGGCGATCGTGCCCAAGGCGCCGGGAAGGCGGGCGGCGTCGAGTTCGACGGCGAGCGCGTTGCCGTGGCCGCTCGGCGTGCGAAGGACGACGGTCGTTCCGCCGGTCGACACCGAGAGGAGTTCGCGCCGAAGCGCGTTCTCGAGCCGCGACGGCGAACTCACGCCGGTGTCCGCGCCGGGCAAACGGTAGCCGTCAGGACCCTTGAGGACGCCAAGTTCGGCGAGATCGCGAGAAAGCGTCGCCTGCGTCACCTCGAAGCCCTCGGCGCGCAGCAACGTCTGAAGCTCGAGCTGCGAGTGGATCGCCCGCGTCGAGACGAGTTTCCGAACGACTTGTTGCCGCCGAACCTTCATGCGTGCATGAGTATACAGGGGAATGCATAGAGTGCAAGCGAGGGTGGAGGATTGAGGATCAAGGATCAAGGGGAAGAAGAAAAGGAGCCAGGATTCAGGAGTCAGGAGTCAGTGGAAAAGAGCCCGGCGATGCCGAGCGGTTTGCCCACTCACTCCTGACTCCTGAATCCTGAATCCCCGCGGCCGTAGGCCACGCTCTGCCACCCTCGATCCTTGCTCCTTGATCCTTGCTCCTAGAAATGATCCGCCATCCACGGCGTGCCGCCGGCGAAGGCGGCGTCGAGGGCCGTGAGCAGATCGTCCGGACCGGCGGCGAGGCCGAGGAGCGCCGCCTGGCGGGCATTCATGTGGCCGCTGTAGATCGATGCAAGGCCGCGAATGGTCATGCACACGCGCGGCTCGCCGCTCGCGGCGGCCGGTGCACGGACGAGCGACCCGCGGCCATCCTGCACGCGAAAACGCCACATTCCGGCGTTCGACGGGACGAGGTCGTCGGCGATGTCGATCGGAACGTCGAGCCGAACGCTCGGTGCATATCCACGGAGGGCGAGCGCCCGCTCGGCGTCGACGATCCGCAGCATCCAGTAGTCGCGCAGGGAAACCTCGATCCACTGCTGGCCGAGGAACGGCACGATCGGATGGCAGTGGCCCCCGATGAAGGAGAGCGAGAGGCCCATCGACGTGAAGTCGCGGAGGAGCCCGAGGATCCGCCGCGCCCCACGATCGGTCGTGAACGCGAGGTCCGAGAGGCGCACGTCGAAGCGGCCGCCCGCGGCGCGGTCTTCGGTGAGGAAGACGTAGCCCTCGATCTCGGTGCCGGGGCCGCCCGGAACGACGGCGAAGCCGTGAAACGTGGAGTCGCGGTTCTGGTGCGTGCGTCGCCAGATGTACGGCCCGCGATCGAGCATGCCGTTGAAGCGCGCGGCGAAGGCGCGGTAGCAGCGTTCGAGGCGCGGATCCGGCACGCCGGTCGTGGCGCAGCGCGTCCACGCCTCCGCGTTCGGCCCCATCGAGTCGAAAGGCTCAATTGGAAGGTCGCGCGTGCCGTCCGTCAGCTGTCGGAGCGGGAAGCGCGTCTCGAACTTTCCGCCCGCCTGCTCGAAGCCGACCTTGCGGTAGAGCGACTGGGTCGACGCATACAGGCACGCGAGCGTCGTGCGTTCCGCGGCCAGCTCGCGGATGCACGACTCCATGAGCTGCCGCGCCCGCTGGCCGCCGCGCGCTTCGGGCGGCACGGCGACGGCGGCGATGCCCACCATCGGCACGCGCGCGCCGCCGAAGAACTGGCCCATCGGAATCCGCGCGAGGCACGCGTTCGGCGCCGACGCGCCGTCGTCGGCGTCGCCTTCGACGAGGACGCGAAGATTCTCGCGGCCTGCAACGTCGAGATACGCGGCGGCGCCGTCGAACGATCCCGCGAACGAGAGCGTGAGCATCCGGCGCACCGCGAAATCGTCACGCGCTGCGGAATACGGGCGTAGGTGGGGCATGGAAGACGCTCGCCAGATGCGAGCGACGGGTCATTCCTCGTCGCCGTCATCATCATCATCATCGTCGTCATGCTCGATGATGTCGGGCACCGAAGGCAGTTCGGGCTTGCCGGCTTCGCGCTGGGCGCGCTTCCACATCTCGACCTTCTGCTTGTCCGGGCCGATGATCATGGTCAGGCGGCGACCGTTCATGCGCGGCGTCAGCTCGACGCGGCCGAGATCGGACAGCTCCTGAATGATGTTCCGCATGCGCACGTCGCCGCGATCCTTGTGCGCGACTTCGCGGCCCTTGAAGTTCTGGACGATCTGGACCTTGTGGCCTTCGATGAGGAAGCGTCGCGCCTGGGCCACGCGAATCGCGATGTCGTGCGGGTCGATCTTCATCGAGCGCCCGAGGCGGACCTCCTTCATTTCGGAGGCCTTGCTCTTCGCCTTGTTGGCCTTGTTCTTCTTCGACTCCTCGTACTTGAACTTGCCGAAGTCCATGATTCGGCAGACGGGAGGTCGGACGTCCGCAGCGATCTCGACGAGGTCGAGGCCGAGTTCCATCGCACGACGGCGGGCGTCGTCGGTTTCGACGATGCCGACCATTTCGCCGTTCTCATCGATAAGGCGAATCGGCGTGATGCGGATGCGGTCGTTGACGCGCGGCCCCATGGGGGCGTCACGGAAGGGCGGGCGACGAGGCGGATACGAAATGGCTAGTTCCTCAGCGAAGGACTTGGGACGGCGAATGGAAAACGGAAACGAAGAGACGAACGTCGAGCGCGTTCACCGCGCCGTCAGCGGCGAGAAGCGGAGACGTGTCTGAGTGGTCGCAGGCGCGCGAAGGCAGGAACGCGGGTGCGATCATGCCGGGAAGAGATGAAGGTGCTGCACAGTCAACATGCAGAGTCGCGCGTCGGTCGGCGCCGCAGTCCCCGCCACGTCTTCCATCGGATCGCGTCGAGAGCGTTCCGGAATCGGCGGTGCTTGATCGAGTCAAACCCGCCGACGCGGAGCCCGAGACGTGCCTCCACCGTCACGAGACGGGGAAGAGCCACAGGCTCGACGAGTGAAGAAATGCCTTGCCGACCGCACGAAGATAGCCGCGCGCGGGGGGTTGAGCAATTGCGAAGTTCCGTACTTCGGGCAGGAGGAAGGGCGAGGAGCGAGGGTGGAGGGCGACCGGAGGCGCGTCGGGACGGGGAGTCAGGAGGAGGAGTCAGGAGTCAGGGGAAGACCACCAAGCTCGGAGCCACGTGGTTTTCCCTCGCACCCGGTGGCCGGAACCTCCGTCACCCTCGATCCTTGATCCTTCAACCTTCATCCTTCTCCCGCGGTCTCATCCAAAGCCACGTCTGCACCCCGCCATCCCAGCGGTATTCGTTCATGCACTCGGCCACATCGCTTGCCGGCCCGGGCTCTTTCAGGCGAACGCCTGCAGGGAGGTCGTGCGGCGAACGCGGACGTTGGGGGAGCGTCTCGACGTGATGGGTGGCGGCGAAGCGCTCGCGAATCCGCCCTTCGACGCCGGGAACGAGCGGTTCGTGGGTCTCGACCACGAGCGTCGCCCGGGCGAGGGACGGGACCGCGATCGGGTCGGCGATCAGGTCTTCGTAGCCTTCGCAGTCGATGATGACCGCGGGCCGCACCGCCGTTGCGAGCGCAGCCTCGAGCGTCGAGGGCGCGCACGTCCCTCGGATATGGACCTGTCCTGCAACGCCGTTCTGGCTGGCGAGGGCGCCGAGAAGCCGCCGTGACGCGGGACTCGTGTCGAAGGTGACGACCGTGGAGCGGGGGAGGCGCCGCGCGAGCCCCACCGCGTAGTAGCCCTCGGCGGCGCCGACATCCACGACGACGTCGGGCTCGGACGCGATCAGCGACTCAAGCGCGGCATGCAGTTCCAACTCGTATGTGCCGACGAACTTCGGCAGGAGTTGGCTCCCCCACGCGAAGCGGCCGTAGCGCATGCCGCGGAAGGGGCCGGCCAGGATCTCGTCAGGGTTGCCGAGCCGCGCCAGGATTCGTGCGTGCTCGCGGCGCCGGTCGCGAAGCGCCGGCACGCGGAGGTCCTGCACCCAACGGATGAGCCGAACGCCGCTCGTGCCCGGTAGCGTCTCGACGGAACGGCGAATGAGGGCGCGGACGGCCGACATGCGGGCCAGCATACGGACGGGGACGCGACGGCCGAAATCGGAAAAGTTCGGAAAGTTGCCGCAGCCGCGCTCGCGAACGTCCGAATCGGTAGTAGTAGTGTACTAGGACAGTAGTACACGCAGCCCGCGAGACGGTCCAGATGACGCTTCCCTTCATCCTCGATCCCGAGAGCCCGCGTCCGATCTTTCGACAGATCGTCGACGGCCTGCGCGGCGCGATCGCCCGCGGCTCGCTCGCGGCGGGCGCACTTCTGCCGAGCGTTCGCACCGTGGCGGAAGAGCTCGGCGTCAATCCCAACACGGTGCACAAGGCGTTCTCCGAGCTCGAGCGCGAAGGGCTCGTGACGCCGGAACGGGGGCGCGGCATGGTCGTCGTTGCAGGCGTGAAGCAATCGGCCCGGACGAGCGGAGAGGACGCGGTGCTCGCCCGCCTCGCGGACGCGGTGCGCCATGCCCGCGCGAGCGGATTGACGGACGAGCGCTTCGAGGCGCTTCTCCGTCGGGCGAAACGCATGGTGGCCGACTTGAAGGACAGTTCTGGAGGAGGACACGAATGAGCGCTGACGCCGCTTCGCCCGGACATGAGCCGCTCGGGATCTCCTGCAACGACGTCTCGATGCGCTACGGCAAGACGCTCGCGCTCGATCGCCTCGCGCTGCGCGTCGAGCCGGGCACGGCGCTCGGGCTCGTCGGCCGAAACGGCGCGGGCAAGAGCACGCTCTTCCGCGTGATGCTCGGCATCGAGCGACCGACCTCCGGCAACGTGGAGATGCTGCCCTACGCGATGCCGCGCGAGCGCTTCCTCGCCCGCACCGGCTTCGTGCCCGACCATCTCTCGGCGTACGACTGGATGACGGTCGGGAGCGCGATCGAGTACGTGGCGTCGTTGCAGCCGTACTTCGACCGCGCGTGGTCCGACGAACTCGTCCGCGACCTCGGCCTCGACCGCTCGAAGAAGCTGAAGGCGCTCTCGCGCGGCATGCAGGCGCGGCTCGCGTTCGTGCTCGGCCTGTCGCATCGCCCCGGCCTCGTGATCCTCGACGAGCCGCTTCTCGGCGTCGACGCCGTCTCGCACGACTCGATCCTCTCGATGGTCGCGCGGCTTCGCGACGAGCTCGAGTCGACGGTGATCATCGCGTCGCACGCGCTCGGCGACCTCGCGCGGCTCACCGACCGCGTCGCGTTCATCGACCGCGGCCGCATCGTCGAAGAGCTCGCGACCGACGACCTCGTCGCCGGCACGAAGCGCCTCGTGCTGTCGCCGCGCCCAGCAGCGTTCGCGCCGCCGCCTGAGGCGGTGCATGTGACGCAGCGCGACGACGCGCTCGTCGTCACCGTCCGCAACTTCACGAACGAACTCTTCGACCGCATGCGCGCGATCGTCCCCGGCGGCCGCGTCGACGTCGTCGATCTCACGATCGCCGAGGCCTGCGCCGACCGCATGCGGGCGATGGAGGTGACGGCATGAGCGGCGCGGCGCTCTTCAAGAAAGACGTCCGGCTGGCGGCCGACGCGATGGGGCCGTGGTCGCTCTTCGTTGCAGCGTTCGTGGTGTGTGCGATCGTGCTTGCGATTACTCCACGGGCTTGGCGACCCGAGATGTTCCGAGCGCTCGGCACTCCAGAACTTTTTGAGCTTGTGCTACACGCCGTTCGACTTACAGCGCCGCTCATCGCTTCGTGGATCACGATTGCCGTCCTTCATGGCGACGAAAGACATGGTGGTGCCGCGCTTTGCGCCTTGGTTCCGGCGAGTCGGGCTCATCGTTTCAGCGCGAAGATGGGCGCCATCGCTCTCGGAATTCTCCCCCCGACAGCGGTCATCCTCGGGCTTGGATTGACAAGCGGTCAACCCCTCGCGAGTGGCCAGGCCATCCTCGACGTTCTCGAGGTCGTCGGTGTACAGCTCGCAGCGGTCGCACACGTCGTATTGCTCTCGCGGTTCATCCACCGCGCATGGGTCGTCGTGCTCTCGTCGTGTTGCGTTCTCTTGCTTTGGATGTTGATTGGCGCCGTGACGGCACGCCTGACAGTCGACGTACTTTCCGCCGAGCTCCGCTCCATTGCCGTCAACGGCGGGGAGGCTTGGCGACTTAGCGGTCTCGACGCACGCGTGAAGTGGAGCGGAGCGGTCAACGCGCTCGCAGCAGCTTCGATAGTGATCGGGGCTACCGCGTTGGCGGCACGTCTTCGTCGCGGACACGGTTCTGGGCGCCTCGTGCTCTGCTTGGGTCTCAGCGTTGCAGCCATAGTCGGTACAGGGATGGCAGGGGTCACCGCGTGGAGGGCGATCCCCTCCCCATCGGACCGGGAGTCGTGGCCGAGTGTCATGGCGGCACGAGTACGGTCGATGACGGACGAGGAGCTTTCGACCGCCTTCGCATCGATGTGGCATCGGCGCAGATCCGGCATCTCGTACCGCTCGGCGTGGAGCGCGATATCCGAGGAAGTGCGAGGCCGCAATTGGGGCCGCGAGCAACGCGGTGACGACCTCAGCGGACTGCAGACAACCGTTGAGCGAATGATGGACTTCTCAACCGAGTTCAGTACTCAAGAGTCGCTTTGGGACCTAGCTCCACTACTCCGCAGTCCGAGCGATGGTGCGAGCCTTCGCCCGTATCTCGATGCGACAGCGAGGTACCCGACCGATGGGAATGTGCTGTCAGCCACGTTCAACGCGGGTGTGAATCAAGGTTCGTGGCCCCTTGAAGAGTTCAGGTCGTTCAATTCCGCCAAAGAGTTCACGGAGGGTGTTCGGACTGCGCTCATTCGAGTTCTGAAAGACCAAGTCGAGCGTGGCCATCCTGAAGCGGCACGCATGCGAGTTGCGTTGACGGCGCTCGAGGAAGCCGCAGCGACAAGTTCGGCCCCCGAAGGCACGCTGCCGCGCGCCGTTCCGTAAAGCTGAATCGCAATCTGTGTGAAAGGAACGACCCCTACATGACCCCGCTCCTCACCAAAGATCTCCGCCTGGCGGCCGACGCGATGCGGCCGTGGGCGCTGGGCGTCGGGCTGCTTGTCCTCGCGGCGACGGCGATCGCGGCGGTCTCGTCCGACCTTCGTCCGCGACTTCTCGCCGACCTTTCGTGGCCTGAGCTGATGCAGCTCATCTCGCTGGCCGTCATCTTTAGCGCCGTGGCGATGGGCGCATGGGTCGCGGTCGTGGTGGTCCGCGGCGACGAGACGCACGGCGCGCGGAACCTCGCGATGGCGCTGCCGGTGTCGCCGCGCGCCGGCGGCGGGTTGAAACTCGGTGTGATGCTTGCGTCGACGCTCGTCGTTGCAGCCGTCGCGAGCGTCCTCAGCCTTGCCCAGGCGCGTGGGGCCGGATCCGGCGAGAGCTTCTATCTCGGCGCCCTGTACGGAGTCGGGACGCTCGTCCTCGGCCTCGTCGGCCTCGCGCACGGCGCGGTCTTCGCGCGGCTCGTGCGCGGCACGTTCGCGCCGGTCGCCGCGTCGTGCGGGTTGATCGTTCTCTGGTTTGCGGGCGCGATGATCGCGGGCCGGCTCGGCTTCGGAGTCTTCGGCCGCGAGATCACGGAGCTCGCCCAGTCGACGGGCGAACCGTGGCGGGCGATCGTTCCTGCCGACCGCGCGGCGTTCAACGCGGCCGCGGCCGGCGTCGGCAGCGCGTCGCTCGCGCTACTCCTGACCGCCGTCGCGGCGCTCCTCACGAACGCGTCGCGTCGCGCGGTGGCCGTGGGGCTCGGTGTCGCGGCCGTCGCGTGCTTCGTCGTTGCAGCCTTGAGCGTGCCGGTCTCGATCGCGAACGACCCGTCGCTTGACTCGTGGACCGCGTACTCGCCGGTGGTCGCACCGGCTGCAACGACGAAGTGACGACGAAGGGGATTGCTCCATGCACACGCTCCTCGCGAAAGACCTTCGACTCGCCGGCGACGCGCTTCGGCCGGCGCTTCTGATTCTCGTCGGCTTCGTCGTCGGGCTCGCGCTTCTGAGTGCGGTGCCCGAATCGATCCTGCCGCTGGCGGGATCGCTGTCGATCACCGACTCGCTCTACGGAATTCCTAGGTTTCTCCTCGTTGCAAGCGGTCCCTTCGCGCTCGTGGCCACGGCCATGACGCTTCGCGGCGACCGACGGCACGGAGCAACGCTTCTCGCCGGTTCGCTACCGGTGAGCGCCGCACGACAGGGGGCATCGGCACTGGTGGTGCTCCTTGTCGTGACGGCCGCGCTGCCCCTCGCGCTCTTCGTCCTAGTCGGGCTTCGATGGACTTTCCTCGACGGCGCGACGGAAGGTCATGATCTCCTTTCAACGCCGGTCATGGCGCTTCTCGTGAGTGCGTCCGGCACTGCGTTTGCCCTCGTCGCCTCGCGCCCGGCCCGATCGCCGTGGACCACCATCGCAGTCTCACTCCTCTTCGTCGTTGCAGCCGCTGGTTTGGGCGTAGCAATCGGGGCCATCGTGATTGTGCGTGATCTAGGCTTTGATTCGCTCGCAGGACGTGACTCGCGCGCCGACTCAGTCTGGCTGCTCGTCATCCGAAGCTCCGCCCTCTATGCGACGTTCGGCGCCGCGTTGGGCGGCGGCTTGATTGGTGTGCTCAGCCTCGTTGGCAGGGAATCGGCTCGCTTCAAGTGGCTTCTTCGGGCGGCAACCATTGGACTCGTTGTGCTGACAGCGACGTTCGGCATCGACCGCACGTTGGCGTCGGGTGCGCCGCGCGACGAACTCGGCCACTACCAGTTTGCTCGCGCGATTCGCCTCGCTCCCGCGCAGCTCGCACAAGAGGTGCGCGCGCTACCGAGTTTCGGAATCGAGACGAATTGGCGTCTCGAGCTTAAATCCCCTGCGGACAAGGCCGTGCTCGACGCGGCGCGTACGTACATCCGCACGCGTTCGCCGACGGAGCTCGAGCGTGATCCCGTGGCCGCAGCCCTTCGAGAACGCGAGTCGTTCGGGTCTGCATCGGCAACGTCCATGTCGATCAGATTCCTCGTGCCTCTCTCCGACCCGCGCCGCGTCACGCTTGCGCTCGAGTACGTCTGCCGCTTCCCGGGCATGCACGACCCGCGCGTCGTCGCACAACAGGTGCTGAACGATGCCTACGGCCGTTGGCCGCTTTCGATACCGCCTGACGTCACATCCGACTCTCTACAGACTTCAATCGACGCCACCCTCCGCACCGCCCTCGAGACGCTCATCCGCGAAGGCCATCCCGAGTCCGAGCGCATGAAGGCGGTACTCGACGTGCTGCCAGTAGACGCGGCTGCAACGCAGAAGTGAGGAAACGAGGAGCGCCATGCAGACCTTGCTCGCGAAAGACCTTCGACTCGCCGGCGACGCGCTTCGGCCGGCGCTTCTGATTCTCGTCGGCTTCGTCGTCGGGCTCGCGCTTCTGAGTGCGGTGCCCGAATCGATCCTGCCGCTGGCGGGATCGCTCCGCGTTTCCGACGCGCTCTATGCGCTTCCGCAGTTTCTCGTCGTGGCGAGCGGCCCGTTCGCGCTCGTCGCGACCGCCGTCACGCTCCGGGGCGACCGACGCCACGGAGCCGCACTTCTTGCCGGAGCACTGCCGGTGAGCGCCGCACGACAGGGGGCATCGGCACTGGTGGTGCTCCTTGTCGTGACGGCCGCGTTGCCTGCGGTCGGCCTTGTCGCTGGCGCGATTCGACTCCTCACAATCGGCGACTCGGCCGGAAGGCTTGTTCTGTGGGCGGCTCCGACGGCCGCACTCCTCGCGAGCGCCTGCGGCACCGCATACGCGCTCGCGGCTGGAAGACCCGGTCGCTCGCCGGCGATGACGATCGGCGTGGCCTCGCTTCTCGTCGTTGCAGCCGCAGCCGCCGGCTTCGCAGCCGGATGGATTCCGATCGCGCTCAATCCGGGCCTAGGTGCAGTCCGTTTGGAGACGCGGGGCTTTCCGGATTCATCGCCGTACCTTCTTGCCGCCGCATTCTCCGCGACGATCGGCGGAGCCATCGGGAGTGGCGTGGCGGGCCTTGCGAATCTCTTTGGCGCGATTGGTGGTCGCAGTCGTTGGGCGATTCGAGCGATCGCGACTCTTGGCGTGCTCGCGTGCGGGGTTGGCGGTGCGATCGGTGCGGTCAGTTTGGACGACCGGATCCAATCGAGATTGACGTATCAAAGGGCCTGGGTGTCGCGACTCTCTCCGGTCGAACTCGCTGAAAGGGTCCGTGCGCTACCGCCGCTCAACCTCGGAAGTGAGCCTCTCAAGTGGAATGCCTCGACTGCGGATGCAGCGGCGTTTGACGCGGCGCGAACCCATGTTGCCGCGATCGCTCCGCTCGACCTGGACGGTGATCCGGTAGCGCGTGCTCTTCGTGAACGTGAGTCCTACGAGACTTCGCCGTCCAGCTTCTCAACCCTTTGGTACCTCGTGCCGCAGCAGGATCCTCGCCGGCTCCCACTCGTGCTCGACTCCATGGCGCGTTTTCCGCGCGACTCGTCGTTGCGATGGCTCGGATGGTTCAGCGTTCTTCCCGAGATGAAGACGGAGATGCCTGAACTGCCGACAGGGCCGGGCGAACGCATCGAAGCAGCGATTCTCTCGGGTCTCCGCACCGCCCTCGAGACGCTCATCCGCGAAGGCCATCCCGAGTCCGAGCGCATGAAGGCGGTGCTAGACGTGCTGCCGCCGGCCGCGACCACTCCGTAAGCGTGGCCCGCCATTCTCTTTCGACGCCCCGTCGTGTAGCGTGCGGCGATGCTGACCGCTCTCGTCGTTGCATGCGTCGCTGCGCAGAACCCGGCGCCGGATCTTGTCGTCGCCATCTCGAACGCCGCCAATGCCGATCCTGCGTGGAAGGCGGTCGCCGACGCGCTCGTCGTCAAGCACGGCGGCGCCGAAGAAGTCCCCGTCGTCACGTTCGACGCGGCGAAGCCCGAGTCGCTCGTCGCGCCGCTCTCTCCGTTGCACCCGCGCTACCTTGCGGTGGTCGTCCTTCCGACGGAAGCGGGGCGTCCGTTCGTCGGCGGGCTGCACCGCGCGATGCGCACGCTCGACGCCGATCCGTACGGAGACGTGCGCTGGGGGCTCATCACCGCGCGAACCGCGGCGGGCGCGAAGGCGCTCGCCGAATGCAAGGAGCCGCTCCGCATGACGCGCGCGGCGGGCACCGCCGACTTTCCGATGGCGCTCTTCCCCGAGCACTGGTGGTGGAGCGAGGAGGCGGCGCACGCCTTCACGATGCACCGCTCGGATAGCGCGGGCACGACCAGCCTCGATGCAGCCACGATCGGCCCGGCCGTCGCGGAGCGGATCAACGCGGGGCCGATCGACCTCGTCATGACCGGAGGGCACGCGACTGAAGCCGGCCTTGAACTCGGCTTCCGGAAGCGCGCCGGCCGCTGGGGCCCGAAGGACGGCCGCACGGTCGTCGAGTGCGGCGACGGCTCCGTGTTGCCGCTCTCGAACACGAGCCCGAAGGCGTGGATCGGCGTGGGCAACTGTCTCATCGGCAACGTCAACGGCCCCGACAGCGCGGCTGCAACGTTGATCGAGGACTTCGGCGTGCGGGCGCACGTCGGCTACGTCGTCGTCACGTGGTTCGGCCGCGGCGGCTGGGGCACCCTCAGCTGGTTCACCGACGAGCCCGGGCGCTTCACGCTCAACGAGGCGTGGTTCCTCAACAATCAGATGATCGTCGACGAGCTCGTACGTCGCTATCCCGACTTCGTAAGCACGACGTTCGACGGCTGGCTCGAGGACAAGCCCGAAGTGTTCGCGGCCGCGGTCGCCAAGGCTGCAACGGAGAAAGGCATCGCGGGCGAGGATCTCAAGACGCTCATCGGTCTTTTGTGGGATCGCGACGCCGTGTCGTACGTCGGCGATCCGACGTGGGACGCGCGGGTCGCCCCGCGCGAGAGCGACACAGCGCCGCGCTTCGAGGATCGTTCGAGCTCGGGGGCGCCGCGCTACGCGTGGTCGTGGCCGGCCGATGCGAAGGGCGTTCCGCCCGCGGCGTTCCTGCGGTACCGTCTCGCGAGTCCGGGCGTCCTCAAGGGCGACGGCCTCGCGCCGCTCGTCACCGACGACTTCGTGATCGTGCGCGAGCCCGGGGCGCGCACCGCCGGCAGCGGCATCGAGATCATGCTGCGCGAGCGCGCGACCGACCTCCCGCGCTGGGCGGGCCAATGAGCGACCGAGCGAACGACACCATGACCGACCACACGACCGATTCGAAGCAAGCCTCCGACGCCAAGCGCCAATCGCGCATCAGGATCGCGCTCGTCGTTCTCGTCCTCTGGGCGATCGCCGCGTATCTCTTCGTGCCGCTTCTCTGGCGCGCGTACTTCGCGGTCGATCCGAAGGCCGACGCCGCCGCGATCTTCGACGGGCAGCCCACCATCACCGAGACCGGCGACGGGCATCCGGGCGATCCGATCAACCTTGCGATCGTCGGCTCCGACCGCGATCTCGTCGTTGCCATGAACGCGGCGAAGTGGGAGCCGGCCGATCCCCTCAGCTTCGACTCGAGCGTGCGCATCGCCGTCGACTCCGTGTTTCGCCGCCCCGACGAGCACGCGCCGGTGAGCAGCCTCTTCCTCTTCAAGAGGAAGCAGGACTTCGCGTTCGAGCAGGAGATCGGCGACAGTCCGCGGCAACGTCGACACGTGCGCTTCTGGAAGTCGTCGATGACGATCGACGGCCGCCCGCTTTGGCTCGGCGCGGCGACGCTCGACGAGCGCGTCGGCCTGAGCCACACGACCGCACAGGTCACGCATCACATCGCGCCGAACGTCGACGAGATGCGCGACCTCATCGTGAGCGACCTCGAGAAGGCGAAGGAAGTGGAGCGGCTCAAGTGGATCGACGGATTCCACAAGACGCTCGAAGGCAAGAATGGCGGCGGCGATCCGTGGAAGACGGACGGTCGTCTCGCCGTGATCGAGCTGGTGCCGGCGCCGCCGGCGAAGACGACGACGCCGCCCGCGACAAAGTGACGCCGCCTGCAACGACGAACGGCCGCGAGCGTGGAGCTCGCGGCCGTTTCGGTTTCGGTTCGCGGATGTCGTCGTTGCAGCTTGCGCCGCAACGGTGCGGTCAGCGACGGGCACCGCCCATGCGCGGGTGGTCCGCCGCGGGAGCGACGACCGGCGCGCGGCCCCAGCCGCGATCCCAGTTGCCGCGGCCCGGGACGACCGGCCAGCGGCCGACCATCGGATAGCCCCAGACGTCGTAGTACGGATCGCTGTAGCCGTTCCAGTAGGTGCCGCCGTAGTAGTCGTTCGCCTGGTTCGCGGCGTAGGCGGCAGCCGTCGGGTTGTAGTTCGTGACGTGGTTACTCAGGGGCGACGTCGCGACGACGTTCGTGCCGTCATCGGCGGCGTACTGGTACTGCGCCTGATCCCACTGCTGGCGCAGCGCCACGAGGTGCTGCTGATACTTGCGGATGTTGGCCTCGCGCTGCGCTTCGGTGAGGCCCGACGCCGACGACGCCTGGTCCATCGGCGGCTTGTCGGTGGCCTGCTGGACGGCGCGCTTCGCGGCGTCGGTCGAGGCCCAGTCGGTGTACGCGTCGAGTTTGCCCTGCGAGTGGAGGAAGGCGCTGAGTCGATGCACTTCGGTGTGCAGCGTGTTGAGGCGCGTCCACTGCGACTGCACGAGCGTCTGGCTCGCGTTCACTTCGGCCTGGAGCGTGTTCGCGTCCTGGTTGGTGACCGTCGGCGTGCCGCGCGTGCCTTGATTCGTGATCGCCACCTGCAACGCCTGGTTGAACGTGAGGCCGGTGAAGCCCGTCTGGTCGGCAGCGAGCTTGTAGCTCGAGGCGTCGAGATTCTGCTCCTTGATGAAGACCTTCATCAGCTCGATGCGCTTTTCCGCGTCGCCGACCATCGGTCCGAGGGCGTCGGTCATCGCGTCGAGCGCGTTGAGTTCGACTTGGAGCTGGACCGCGGCGGAGCTCGGGTCGGGGATCGTCGCGGTGGCCGAATCCGATTGCGCGAACGTGGGCGACGGCGCGGCGAGCACCGCACAGGCGAGGCCAAGAGGAAGAACGAGCGATGCGAGACGCACGGGAGGCGATCCTTTCACGAGGTTGTCGTAGTGCTCGCGACGGCGACAACGCAGCCCGTCGCGATGCGGCATGATCGCACGGGAAGACAGAGGGTGAAAGGGTTCAGGGGTCAGGGTTCAGTGTGAAGGCATTTAGTCACGGTGCCGAAGTGCAGCACCCCCAACCCTGAACCCTTTACTTCTTCTCGGGAGCGTCCTTCTTGGCCTGGAATTCCTTCCACGCTGCGAGCACCTTCTCCTCGCGATCGCGCTTCATGCCCGCGCGGAACTTCGCCTGTTCTTCCGGCTTGAGTCCGTCGTACCACGTGAGGATGCCGCGGAGCGTGTCCTCGAGCGGACGGAACGTGAGCCCTGCGCCGACGGCCTTGCTGACGTTCCAGCGATGGAAGCCGGCCATCTCGCCTTCGGGCGGAATCCAGATCGGAAGGTCGCCGCCGGGCGAGACGCCCTGCGCCATGAGGAATTCGGTCGGCACCCACGTGACGGTCGTGTCGACCGGGCGCTTGCTCGTCGTCCCGTCCGACTTCGCCGCCTCGTCCTTCGCGACGCGAATGCTCGTGTCGATGATCTCGCCGATCGTGCCGGGCTTCTGCGGCCCGGTCGCGACGAAGACGCCGACGATGTTCTTCTCCGCGCAGTGGATGATCCACTTCGCGAGGTCGCGCACGTCGATCCATTGCACCGGATCGTTCGGCGTGCCCGGTCCGAGCATCTCGCCGCCTTCGCGGGCGCGGAGCGGCCAGTAGTTGAAGCGACCGGTGACGTCGCCCGGGCCCACGATGAAGCCGGGGCGGATGTTCGTGACGCGGCCGGGCATCGCGGCTTCGGCCGCCTGCTCGCAGAGCGCCTTGAGGCCGCCGTAATTCTCGAAGCCCGCGCCCATCGTCTCGACGGTCGGATCGGCGAGCGTCTCGACGGGGGCGCTCTCGTCGGAGTTCGGCGGCGCGCCCTGCTTGAGCGCGGAGATGCTCGAGATGTAGATGTACTGCTTCGCCTTCGGAGCTAACAACTCAGCAGAAGTCTTCACCATGCGCGGGAAGTAGCCGGAGTTGTCGATGATGACGTCGAACTCGCGGCCCTCGAGCGCCTTCAGGCCCTCGCCCTTCTTCGGATCGCGGTCGCCGCGCAGCTTCTCGATGTCGGGGAAGAGATTCGGCCGGGTCTTGCCGCGGTTGAAGAGCGTGACGGTGTGCCCGCGCGCGACCGCGGCTTCGACCGTCTCCGGCCCGAGAAACGCGGTGCCGCCGAGAATGAGGATCTTCAGCGGCTTCGCGGCCTTGCCGTCGGCGGCGGGCTTCGCATCGGTGGTCGTACCGGCTTGCATGGTGGCGGAGGTGAGTGACGCGGCGAGGCCGACCGTCGAAACGGTCGCGAGCGCCACAAAACGTCGTCGCGGGAGCGGCGAGAAGTGGTCCACGGTGATCTCCGAAGTTGGACGTTCGACTTCGAGCGACGAACGTGCCGCGTCTTAGTCCGTCGTGCGCGGACGGTTGCAGAGAAATGACAAGCCCTCGGCACCGCATAGGTTGCCGAGGGCTTGTGTTCTAGTGGACTCGCACGAGTGGTGTCGTGCAGTCCCCGTCGGGTGCACGGGGTCGGCATCGGAGAGGCGGTTAGGCCTTCGCGAGCCGCGGACCCCGTCCGCAACGAGGAGCGATCAGCGTTGCCGATGCGCGTCCGCGTTGCCGTTGGTGTCCGTCACCACTGTGAGCCCATTCGATAGGAATCACACTGCGACACTGGATCACCTCCTTCGGAAAGCGCCTATCCCAGCCGCCGCAGGAAGCGAATGACTTGCCTATCAGGTCATCCGGTCCCGCCGCCAGGCGGTTTCCCTCCGCAGCGTCCTGCGGAGCACATCGCCCGAGCCGTGTGATTCCCGAAAGTGAGAAGGGGTGCACGGCTCGGTCGTCGAGCGCCTTCGCGTCGTTGTCCCGCAACGCATGATTCTGCGGGCCGCGGAACGCGTGGGCGATCGATGGCGGAAGTATCCCGTCAGCCCGAAGAAAGGCAACGCTCGCCCGGCCCCGAGCGGCAAAAAAGTCCTGGCCCATTTCCGCCTTCGCGGACCATGCGGACCGCGCCGGTGGGAACGCGGGTACCTTCTGCGACGCCCCGCGCCGCCGGCGCGGGGCTCTCTCGATCGGGGGTCAGTCGACATGCGCATCGGCGTAGTTCGCGAATCGGGTGCGGGCGAGCGTCGCGTCGCCTTGACGCCGAACGTCGTCAAATCGCTGGCGAAGGCGGGGTTCGCCGTCGCCGTCGAGTCGGGGGCGGGCGTCGCCGCCGGCTTCGCCGACGAGGCGTACGTCGCCGAGGGCGCGACCGTGATGGCCTCCCGCGCGGAGGTCTTCGCGGCGTGCGACGTGCTCGCACAGGTCAGGATGAGCGGGTTCGGCGGCTGCAACGACGACCTTGCCGCATGGCGGCCGGGGCTCGTCGTCCTCGGCATGACCGACGCGCTCACCGCACCGCGCGACGCGCTCGAGCGCCTGGCGTCGACCGGCGTCACCGCGCTTGCGATGGAGTTGATGCCGCGCATCACGCGGGCGCAGTCGATGGACGTGCTCTCGTCGCAGGCGACGGTCGCCGGCTACAAGGCGGTCCTCATCGCGGCGAACCATCTCGGCTCGATGTTCCCGCTGATGATGACGGCCGCGGGCACGCTGCCGGCGGCGCGGGTCTTCGTGATCGGCGCGGGCGTCGCAGGCCTGCAGGCGATCGCGACGGCGAAGCGCCTCGGCGCGATCGTGAGCGCGTACGACGTGCGACCGGCGGCGAAGGATCAGGTGACCTCGGTCGGCGGGCGTTTCGTCGAGATGCCGGTCGCGGCCGACGCGGCGGAGGACAAGGGCGGCTATGCGCGGGTGATGGGCGAGGCGTTCTACGCGGCGCAACGGCAATTCCTGGCGGACGCCATGGCGGGCCACGACGTCGTCATCACGACCGCCGCGGTGCCGGGCGCGCGCTCGCCGCTTCTCGTCACCGCCGACGCCGTGCGTCGGCTGCAACGCGGAGGCATCGTGATCGACCTCGCTGCCGAGCGCGGCGGCAACTGCGAGCTGACGAAGGCCGACGAGCGCGTCGACGCGCACGGCGTCACGATCGTCGGCCCGACGAATCTCGCCGCGACGGTGCCGCACGACGCGAGCCTCATGTACGCACGCAACGTGCTCGCATACCTCCAGCATCTCGCCTCGAACGGTGGGGCCAACAAGGACGGCGTCGGAAACGGTCGCGGACTTTCGTTCGACCGACCCGTCGACAAGCCCGACGAAATCCTCGACGCCACGCTCGTCGCGCGGGGCGGATCGATCGTGAACTCGCGCGTGCGCGAACGCCTGGAACGGGAAACCGCGGCCGCCGCCTGACGGAGGAACCCAGTGACGTTTCTGCTTCTCTTGACCGTGTTCGTGCTCGCGATCTTCGTGGGCGTCGAAGTCATCAACAAGGTTCCGCCGCTCTTGCACACGCCGCTCATGAGCGGCTCGAACGCGATCTCGGGCATCACCGTGCTCGGCGCGATCGTCGCGGCCGGCGCCGAAAACTCGACGCTCACCGCGATCCTCGGCTTCGTGGCGATCGTGTTCGCGATGGCGAACGTCGTCGGCGGCTTCATGGTCACGCACCGCATGCTCGGCATGTTCAAGCGAAAGGGCTGATCGATGGACACGCTCGCGATCGTGACCGCGCTCGCCTACCTCGTCGCGTCGGTCTGCTTCATTCTCGGCCTGAAGATGATGAGTTCGCCGCGCACGGCGGTGCGCGGCAACATGGTCGGCGCGGTCGGCATGCTCATCGCCGTCTTGGTCACGCTGCTCGACCGCGGCATCATCGACTGGTGGGTGATCATCGCGGGCCTCCTCGTCGGAAGCGCGCTCGGCGTCGTCCTCGCGGTGCGGGTGAAGATGACGTCGATGCCGCAGATGGTCGCGGCGCTCAACGGCCTGGGCGGCGGCGCGTCGGTCTGCGTTGCAGCCGCGGCGCACATGGAAGAACTCGCGCGCGGCGAGTCGATCGCGTCGTCCGAGATCGTGGCCGTCGCGGCGTCGGGCCTCATCGGCGCCGTCACCTTTTGGGGAAGCCTCGTCGCCTACGCGAAGCTCGAAGAGTGGAAGAGCGTGCGCGATCCGAAAGCGTTGCCCGGGCAGATGGCGATCAACGGCGTGCTGCTTCTCGCGTGCGTCGCGCTCGGCGCGTATCTCCTCGTCCACCCCGATGCGATGTGGGCGTACTGGGCGCTTGTCGCGATCTCGTCGATCCTCGGCTTCACACTCGTCCTGCCGATCGGCGGCGCGGACATGCCGGTCGTCGTCGCGCTTCTCAACAGCTACTCCGGCCTCGCCGGCGCGGCGACGGGCTTCATCCTCAACAACACCGCGCTCATCATCTCGGGCGCGCTCGTCGGCGCAAGCGGCATCATCCTCTGCCAGATCATGTGCAAGGCGATGAACCGCTCGCTCACGAACGTGCTCCTCGGCACGTTCGCGGGCGGCACCGGTCCGTCGGCCGACGACGTCTACGGCGGCAAGGTGAAGGGGGCCTCGGCCGACGAGATCGCGATGCTCTTCGACGGTGCGCAGCGCGTGCTGATCGTGCCGGGCTACGGCATGGCGGTCGCGCAGGCGCAGCACGCGGTGCGCGACCTGATGAAGATCGCCGCGAAGAAGGGGGCCGAGGTCGATTTCGCGATCCATCCGGTCGCGGGCCGCATGCCGGGGCACATGAACGTCCTCCTCGCCGAAGCCGACGTTCCATACGAGCGATTGAAGGAGCCGGACGAGATCAACGCCTCGATCGATCAGGTCGACGTCGTGGTCGTGATCGGTGCGAACGACGTCGTGAATCCGCTCGCGCGAACGGATCCGTCGAGCCCGATCGCGGGCATGCCGATCATCGACGTCGACCGCGCCCGCAACGTCGTCGTCATCAAGCGGAGCCTGAGCCCGGGCTTCGCGGGCATTCCCAATCCGCTCTTCGCCGCACCGAACACGCTCATGTATTTCGGCGACGGACAGAAGGCCGTGCTCGACTTGGTGAACGCGATCAAGAACGCCTGACGACACCAGCGAGGCAACGGCGCCGCCAAAACGAAAAGAGCCCGCAGCGGGGCGCTTGGGCCGAAGAGCCGCCGCTGCGGGCGCGGTCGTCGCCGAAGCGACTGCCGCTCATGCTGACGCAATGTCCCGTCCAGATCATTGCGTCGCGAAGGAGGTTGTAGCGGAAGTGCGGCGAAGCACCAACAGGCCCGACGCTTCGCTGAGACTAGAGATCACCTAGGGATTCGCGGCGCGGCTCGTGAGCCCGCGCGCGCGCTTTCGTGCGAGTCCCCTATTGGCGATGAGCGCGACGTATTCGGAGATGTGCATGCGCGCGTCGCCGAGTCGTTCGCGTACGCTCATCCGTGAGCCGTTCGTCGTGGGGTTCCCGAGAACGTCGTGCATCCCGGATCTCCATGGCTAGGCCGCTCAATCACAACCATCTGTATTACTTCTGGCTCGCCGCGAAGCACCGCAGCATCAGCGCCGCGGCACGCGAACTCGGCGTTGCACAGCCGACGGTCAGCGCGCAGATCCGCACACTCGAAGACGAGCTCGACGTCGCGCTCTTCAAGCGGCGGGCGCGGGAGATCGATCTCACCGACGCCGGGGCCACGGTTTTTCGCTACGCCGACGAGATGTTTCGGCTTTCCGCGCAGATTCCGACGGCGCTCTCCGGCGCCCGGACGGACGGCATTCGCGAGATCACGATCGGCGTCGCCGACTACGTCCCGAAGCCGATCTCGTATCGCGTTCTCTCGCCGCTCATCCGCCACGACCCGCCGCTTCGGCTCGTCTGCCGCGAAGGGCCGATGCCGCACCTCCTCGCGGAGCTTGCGCTCTACAAGCTCGACGCGGTGCTCTCCGATCGCGCGCATGACGGCGGAAACTCGAGCGTCCTGAGCAGCCATCCGGTGTGCGAGACGGCGATCGGGATCTTCGCGCGGTCAACGCTCGCACGGAAACTCCGCAAGGACTTCCCGAAGTCGCTCGACGGCGCGCCGATGTTCCTGCCGTCGATCGGCAGCATGCTCCGGGCCGCGCTCGACAGTTGGTTCGAGGCGAACGAGGTCCGGCCCGAAGTCATCGCCGAGTTCGACGACCGCGCCGCGCTCAAGCTCTTCGGCGCGAGCGGCGTCGCCGCGTTTCCGGCGGCGTCGATGATCGAGCAGGAAGTCCGCGCGCAGTACGGCGTCGATCGCATCGGCTTCGCGCGCGGCCTGCGCGAGACGTACTACCTCATCACCGCGCGGCGACGCGTGCGCCATCCGGGCGTCGAGACGCTGCTCGGCGGACCGATGCTCCGACTGCGCGCGGGCGAGGGCTGACGCGCGAAGCGCGTCGCCCGCAAGCAACGCGGAGCGCGATCACTCCTCGTTGCCGGCGTCGTCGCCGTCGGTGGCCATCGCCTTCAGGCGCTTCCATTCGTCGAGCGTGAGAAGCACCTCGCGGGCGGTCGAACCGTTGTGCTCGCCGAGAATGCCGGCGAGGCCCATCTGGTCGACGAGACGGCTCGCGCGGCCGTAGCCGATCGCCAGTCGTCGTTGCAGGAGGCTCACGCTTCCGCGGCCCGACTCGATGATGATCTCGACGGCCTTCTCGAAGAGCGGATCCTTGTCCGCGCTCGGATCGAATCCGTCGCCCTCGCGCGCCTCGGCGGCCTGGGCTTGCGTGCCCTTGATCGCGACGAGCGAGCGCTCGAAGGTCGGCGCCGCGACGTCCTTGAGGAACTTCGCGACCTTGCGGGTCTCGTTGTCGGTGACGAGCGTGCCCTGCGAACGGCGAAGCTCCGTCGAGCTCGGAGTGAGGACGAGCATGTCGCCTTGGCCGAGAAGGAGTTCCGCCCCCTTCTGGTCGAGCACGATGCGCGAGTCCATGCCGCTCGCGACCTTGAAGGAGACGCGGCAGGGCATGTTCGACTTGATGAGGCCGGTGACGACGTTCGCCTGCGGGCGCTGCGTCGCCAGGATGAGATGGATGCCGACGGCGCGGGCCTTCTGGGCGATGCGCACGATCGACGTCTCGACCTCCTTGTTCGTCATCATGAGGTCGGCGAGCTCGTCGATCACGAAGACGAGGTACGGCAGCTTCTTCGGGAGCTTCGCCTTCTCGAGATCGTTCGCCGGCGCGCAGCGCTCGAAGAGATCCTGCTCCGAGAGCTCGTTGTAGCTGCGGATGTCGCGGACCTTCGCTTCCTTGAGGAGCTCGTACCGCTCTTCCATCTTGTTGACGGCCCACTCGAGGATGCCGGCGGCCTTGTTCATCTCCGTCACGACCGGGCACATGAGGTGCGGGATGTCCGCGAACTGGCTCATCTCGACCATCTTGGGGTCGACGAGGACGAGCTTCAGTTCGTCGGGGCGCTTCGTGTACAGCCAGCTCATGATGATCGTGTTCATGCAGACGCTCTTGCCCGAGCCGGTGGTGCCGGCGATGAGCATGTGCGGCATGCGCGAGAGATCGATGACGAGCGGCTCGCCCGACGAGTCCTTGCCGAGGAACATCGGAAGCGTCATGCCTTCCGAGTGACGGCCGGACATGAGTTCCTTGAGGCGCACCTTCTCCTTCTGACGGTTCGGCACTTCGATGCCGACTGCGGTGCGGCCCACCATGTTCGGGATGATGCGGATGTTCGGCGCCTGCACGGAACGGGCGAGGTCCTTGGCGATCGTCTCAAGCCGCGCGACGCGCGTGCCCGGCGCGAGTTCGATCGAGTAGAGCGTCACGACCGGGCCGCTCTCGATGCCGGTGACTTCGCCGTCGATCTGGAACGTGCGAAGCGCCTGCTCGAGCACGCGCGCCTGTTCGCGCACGTAGGCTTCCATCTTCTCGGAGTAGTTCGACTCCGGCTCTTCGAGCAGTTCGAGCGTGGGGAATTGATATCCCTCGAAGCTCTGCTCGCGCGGGATGTCCTCGTCGCGGGCGACGGAACGCGCCGACGACGCCATCTTCACCGGCAGCTTCGCGATCTTCGCGCGGAGCTCCTCGTCGGTGAGCGGCGTCTTCTCGGCGGTCTCCTCTTCTTCTTCCTCTTCCTCGGCTTCGTCCTCGTCTGCGGCGGCGTCTTCCGCCTCGTCCTCGACCTCGTCTTCGACGTCCTCGACCTCCTCGGCCTCGACGTCGTCGGTCTCTTCGACCTCGTCGGTCACGTCCTCGTCGATCTCGTCGGCGGTCGACGCGTCGACGTCGTCCTCGGTTTCGGTCTCCTCATCGGCCGTGGCGACGGCGGCCTCACGGCGCGACTTCTCGTCGCGCGCGGTGGTGTCCTTGCGGCGCGACGTGCGGGTCGCGCGCGGGGCAGGGGACCCCACGGCGGCGGCGGCGGGTTCCGGACGCGGCGCGATCTTCGCGCGGAGCGCGCCGAAGAAGCCGGCCCAGTCGTAGTTCCAGACGGGGTCGAGGAAGGACGTGGTGCGAAGGATCGCCTGCGGCAACGCGAAGACGAGTTCGTCGATCGCGACGATCGCGCCCAAGACGAGCGCGCCGAGCATGACGACCGACGCGCCGGCGGTGCCGAAGCGGGTCGCGAGTTCTTCGGCGCACCACATGGGGAAGGCGCCGGCGGTGTAGGTCGTGAGAAGGCCGGCGTTCGGAAGCCAGAGCGCGTGCAGGCCGGCGAAGCCGAGCATCATCAAGGTCGCGCCAAGTCCGCGCACGACCCAGTGCGACGCCGGGCGACCCACGGCTGCAACGACGAGCGCGGCAGCGGCGAGCATGACCGGGATCCACACGCCGATGCCGAAGATCGCGTACGCCCAGTACGCGAACGCCGCGCCGAGTCGACCCACGAGATTCGCGGCCGGCTCGTTGTGCACGCTGACGTCATGCGACGGCCAGTCGGCGGTGTTGAAACTCGCCAGCGCGAGGAACGCGAGGGTCCAGAGGATCGCGGTGACGACCCAGGCGATCTTGCGGGAGAGACCGGCCTCAGGGAGGACGCTCGCAACAACAGACGCGACGGACGCCCGAGGCGCCGTCTTGGAAGGCTTCCGTGCCATATCGGAGTTTTATCGACAGTTCCGCCGAACGCCCCGCAGTGGCGGACGAGAAAGGCTGGTCGTATTCTCCCGCCCGTGCATTTCCGCCTGATCGACAACGTCCTCGAGATCGACGATGCCCGGGCGGTGGCGATCAAGAACGTCACCGCCGCCGAGGAGTACCTCCAGGATCACTTCCCCGGTTTCCCCGTCCTACCGGGGGTCTTCATGGTCGAGGCCATGGTGCAGGCGGCCCGCGAGGTGCTCGACCGGCGCGGCAAACCGCGATTCGTCCTGGGGGGCGTCCGAGCGCTCCGCTACGGATCGTTTGTGCGTCCCGGCGAGGCGCTCCGGGTCGAGGTGACGGTCGACAAGGAATTGCCCGACGGCTCGGTCTCGTTCAAGGGGTCGGGCACCGTCGTTCGCGTCGGTGGCGTCGCCGCCGACACGGCCGTCTCCGGTCGCTTTACAATGCGGCCCGTCCGCACGGCATGAGTGCTGCCGTCGGTCTATTTCTGTCTTCTTCTCGCCGCGATCGGGTTCGATCCCTATGGACCGTGCGGCTTACACGTGAGCTCCGTTCGCGGGGCCGCTTTTGGAGTGACGCCGGATGTCCGCCGGAACGATGAAGTCCCGTGAAGAGATCATGTCCGACGTCCAAGAGGTCCTCGAGGAGGCTCTTGGCGTCGATGCCGACGAGGTCACCCCGGACGCCACGCTGAGCGGCGACCTCGGCGCCGAGTCGATCGACTATCTCGACATCGTCTTCCGTCTGGAGAAGAAGTTCTCGACGCCGGACAAGCCCTTCAAGATCGCCCAGGGCGAGATGCTCCCGGAGAACCTGATGACCGACGCGAGCCTTGTCGAGAACGGCAAGGTCACGGCGAAGGGCATCGCGCTCCTCAAGGATCGCATGCCGCACCTTTCGCTCGGATCGTGGGAATCAGACCCGCAGGTCACGAAGCTCGGCGAACTCTTCACCGTCAAGAGCTTGGTCGACTTCGTCGAGCGCAAGCTGAAGAACTGTTGACGGATTGGCGCTGCCGACCCCGGACCCCCGCCCATGCGCTGGATGTGGATTGACTCCATCATCGCCTTCGAGCCGAAGGCGCGGATGGTCGCCATCAAGAACGTCTCCCTCGCCGAAGAGCATCTCCATCAGCATTTCGCGGCGGAGGGCTCGTTGCCGGCGCAGCCGCTCATGCCGAACTCGCTCATCCTTGAAGGGATGGCGCAGACGGCGGGGATTCTCGTCGGCAGCGTGAACGACTTCCGCGAGAAGGTGGTGCTCGCGAAGGTCGCATCCGCGACGATCGACGCGGACGTGGGCCCCGGGCAAACGATCCGCTACGACGCGCGCATCGAACGGATGGACGCGATGGGCGCGGCGACGGTCGGCACGGTGAGCCGCTTTGACCACATCTCGAACGCGTGGACCGACATCGGCACCATCGAGATGATGTTCAGCCACCTCGACCAGAACATGCAGGGGATGGAGTTCCCGGAAGAGAACTTCGTCTTCGGCGAGAACTTCAAGACGATCTTGCGCAACGCGGGGTTTCCGCGGTGAGTGCGGGGCCGGTGCTGGCCCCGGTTTTGGTTTACGACGGAATCGCCCCCTCCGTCATCGCTGCGCGATGCCACCTCCCCCAGCTCCGCTGGGTGAGGAGTTAGGTTTTGCATCCTCCCCCAGCGGCGCTGGGGGATGGTGGTGGGGGTGGCCACCTCAACACCTGCAACGCGGAGCGCGTTCTGATGTCCTCCCCCAACAACGTTGGGGGAGGGGGACCATCGCGAAGCGATGGTGGTGGGGGGTGAGCCGCCCCAACGCCTGCAACGCGGAGAGCTCTCGCGCACCTGGTCACTCGTCGCCCGACGTCGGCGAGATCGCTGCGCATGCCGCATGACGCTGATGCATCGGCAGCAGCTCGGCAATTGCCGCGCGCAGGTCGTCGCGCGTCGGGCGCTCCGCGCCGCGGTCGAGGGCAAGGAGCGTCGCGCGTCGGAGCGACTCCTTGATGAGCGCCGCCGACACGCCCTCGCTTTGCGCGACCGCCTCGCTCCAGTCGTCGATGTCGTGCGTCATGCGACCCGCGTACAGCTCGAAGAGTCGGCGTCGGCAGTCGGCATCCGGCAGCGGCACTTCGATCATCTCGTCGATGCGCCCCGGGCGCGCCGCAAGCGCCGGCTCGAGGTGCTCCGCGCGATTCGTCGTCAGGAGGAAGAGCACGTCCGCGTCGTCGCGGAACCCGTCCATCTGATCGAGAAGGTGCGACAGCGTCGCGTTCGCGCCGAGCATCTGCATCTCGCGGCGCGAACCGACGAGATCGACGTCCTCGATCACCACCGTCGCCGGCGCGAGGCTTCGCGCGAGCTCACAGGCGAGATCGAGCGCGTCGAGCCCGCCCGATTCGACCACGATCGTCGTCCGCGCAGGCAAGCTCGACACGAGATACATCGCCGCGAGCGTCTTTCCGTTGCCGGGCGGGCCGTACAAGAGAAGACCTCGTCGCATGTGCACGCCTGCCTTGCGCAGCGCGCTCCCGTGCCGTTCGAAGCGAATCGTCGTTCGCTCGATTCGGTCACGAACGCTCGCCGGATAGATGACGTGGTCGCCGCTGATCGGCGGAATCGGACGCGACACGATGGACGCACGACCGTGGCAATCGACGCGCACGGAAAACGCGGTGCCACGGAAGGCGACGCGCTTCGACGCCGACGAGACCAGGCGCGTCAGAAGCGACGCGGCGCGCTCGGGCGAGACCGCGATGACGCCGACCGACCAGCCTCCCTCGTATCGCTCGGCACGCGTGAGCAGGACCGCGACCGGCGTCTGGTCGTCGCGTTCTCGACAGAGGTAGAGGACGTTCGTTCGAACGTTGCGTCGCGTTCCGTTCGGGAGCTCCTCGTCACGGATCGTGTAGGGGCCCACGAGGAAGTTCTTGCGATTCGAGCCGCGCACGATCGAGGCCGGCGTGATCGAGCGGTAGTCGTCGGACGCCGCGAGCCCCACCACCTCGACCGAGGAGAACTCCTCGAGCGCCGCGCGCACGGCGTCGTCGACATTGACGAGATCGAAGTCCTCAAAGGCTTTCGATGCGACCGAAAGCCCTTCGGGGCGCGCGTCGAAGTGCAACGCGATCGCGTCGTATCCGAACTCGTCCGGCCGCCAACCCGCGCGCTTCTTCGCCTTACGTCCGCGCTTCGCATGTCCCATACGTCGTGTTTCTCCCCACACGCGAGATGCGCGTGCAACGAGGAGAGTACGGAAGCCGTGCGCACGCTGCAACGTGGAGATCGAGGCAAAAGACACAGGCCCCGCTCGGGGAGGCAATCCGAGCCGGGGCCGTTCCAGGACAGAGTTCGGCGGAACGAAGGGTCGTCACGCCGAGTTGTCAGTCGCTGATGGGATCACACGTCAATGGCGAGACGGACTCGTGAGCGAGGGCCCGTCAGGGTTGTGACGATGGCTTTCCATCGCCCGTGCGGGGTCGGGCCGATCCATCGGTCCCGACCTGCCTCCGCACGATTGGTGAACGAGCTGGTTCGTGTGCTGTCCGCACCGGCTCGATTGCTTGCCTGGCCGAGACCCGCATCCTGCGCCCGCCTCGGCCCTTGGGACCCGCGAGTGCCGCGAGGCACCCGCTATCGATGGACCAAGCATCGAATCTGCCCGCGACGAAGCAAGCGTTGCGACCGCCTTTGGGGGCGGGCGACGCGGAGTCGTGCGAATCGTGCCGGTCGTGCGGGTTGTCGGGGTCGAAGGACGGACCGCGGGCGATCTCTACAATCGCCGCCGCATGTCGACCGCGACGAAGCGCCATCACTGTTGCATCTACACGGGCTCCTTCGACCCGATCACCTACGGGCATCTCGACGTGTTGGCGCGCAGCCGGCACCTCTTCGATGAGGTGATCCTGGCGATCGGCCGCAATCCGAACAAGACGGCGCTCTTCAGTTTCGAGGAGCGCACGGAACTCGCGCGCACGTTGGTCGCCGAGCTTCTCGTCCACGAGCCCCATGCCGCGACGGTGCGCGTGGAGACGTACACGGGCCTGACCGTGGACTTCGCGCAGGCGGTCGGGGCGAGCGCGATCATCCGCGGCATCCGCAACGTGAGCGACCTCGCGAGCGAGTGCCAGCTCGCGATCACGAATCGGCAGGTCGCGGGCATCGAGACCGTCTTCATCGTGACGGGCGAAGCGTTCGCATACACGTCGTCGAGCTTGATCCAACAGATCGCCGCGCTCGGAGGCTCGCTCGAGAAGCTGAACACGCTCGTGCCGCCCATCGTGATCGACGCGCTGCGACGGAAGCGCGACGATCCGAACAATCCGCTCGGTCGGCTCGCGAAGGACCAGTTGGTGGAGTGACGCGGCGCATGAGCAAGGATCAAGGATGAAGGATCAAGGGTGAAGGCATGTGAAGCCCAAACCCGAAGTGTCTTTCACTCACTCCTGACTCCTGACTCCCTTTATCTTTGATCCTTCATCCCTGATCCACTCATCAATGGCTTCCTTCCGCATCATTTCCATCGGCTCGCTCGCGGCACATCCCCTCTGGGGCGAGCGCGGCGACGTGCGCCCGGCGCATGCCACCACCACGCTCGTCGTTGCAGGCGCGGCGAAGATCCTCGTCGATCCTTCGCTTCCGCCGCAGCTCCTCGTGCCGCGCCTCGCCGAGCGCGCGAACGTGAAGCCGGAGGAGATCACGCACGTCTTCCTCACCACGTTGCATCCGTTGCAGCGGCGCGGCATCTCCGCGTTTCCGAACGCGACGTGGATGGCCTCGAGCCAGGAGCGCGAGGCGTTCGGCGTTCCGCTCATCACGAAGTTCAAGGAGGCCCACGCGGCGGGCGACGCCGAGCTCGTGCGCCTGCTCAAGCAGGAGATCGACGTCGTCGAGCGCTGCCAGGCGGCGCCCGACCAACTCGCGAAGGGCGTCGACCTCTTTCCGCTCTACGGGCTCACGCCGGGCACCGCCGGACTGCTACTTCCGCAGAACCACGCGACCGTCCTCGTCGCAGGCGACGCGGTGCCGACGCAGGAGCATCTCGAACAGGGAAAGGTGCTCTCGCCCTGCTACGACCTGCAGGCGGCGCAGGCGTCGTTTGGCGAGGCGATCGAGATCGCCGATCTCATCGTTGCAGGTCGCGACAATCTCCTGATGAACCCGACGCGGCGACCGTTCTGAGCGACGGCACGCCCGCCTGCCGCGCCGATGCCAATTGGAAGGCGGCGCGGTCCGGGTAGATGCATGACGAGCGCGAGATTCCGACGCGACGTCCGGACTCCGAGTACAACAGCACGCAGGTGCACGGCGGCGTCGCGCCTCGGAGACAAACCACATGCTCTATTCCATTCTCGCCCTGGTGCACCTGATCCTCTTCCTCATCGCGGCGTTCGAGATTCTCACGTCGGCGAAGTCGGTCGGGCAAAAGCTCTTGTGGTTACTTCTGATCTTCATCCTGCCGGTCGTCGGCCTGATCATCTACTTCCTCGTGGGTCGAGGGAAGTGACGTCGAGCGGACCTTCGCGCAGATGCCGTTCGACGACGAGGCTGACGAGTCGTCGCGCGACTTCGATCGTCGACGCGTCGCCTGAAACCTGAAGCGTGACGTACGCGCCCTCGAGGATGAGCGAAAGCTCCTTCGCGAGCGCTGCGGCGTCGGGCGCGCCGGCGTAACCCGCGATCTCGCGGAGAAGATCCTCCATCGCCGCCTTGTGTGTTGCAGCCGCCTGGTGCGCGGGATCGTGGGCGAGCGGGAACTGC
>JAEUIT010000034.1 GCA_016795035.1 Phycisphaerae bacterium
TTCGTCATCTTCGGCATCGGCGCGCTTCTCCGTTTCCGCACGCTCCTCGACAACACGAAGCTCACCGGCAAGGCGATCATGGTCGTGATCATCGGCCTCGCCTGCGGCATGTCGCAGTGGGCGATGGCGGTCTTCGTGACGCTCTTCGCGTGGGCCCTCATCTTCTGGCTCGACTCGCACATGAGTTGCCGCGTGAAGGTGCGCATGAACACGAAGGGCGATCTGCGCGAGGTGGCGACGGCCGTCGCCAACACGCTGCGCGGCCGGCACGCCCGCATCAAGAACTCCGCGATCTACGAGTCGAAGCGGCAGCTCCTCTTTCTTGCCCACGTTCCGTCGTCGCTCGATCCGGTCGACCTCGAGAACGACCTTCGCGCGAGGATTCCTCACGGTCAGGAGTGCGACATCACGGTTGATGTCGAGTAGCCTCTCTCCGAAAGGGGAAGACCGCGTCACAGCCGCACGCGCTCTCTGGCGGCAAGGTCCGAACTCACCCATGCGGTGGAAGGCCGCTCGTGCTGTCGTAACGCCCCTGTTCGCTAACGCACATCGAGGACTTCCGTCCGGTACCACGCGGAGAGGCCGGTCCTCGGATTGATGTCCAAGGAGCCTCTCGACGCAACGGTCAATTCTTGCAAAATCCAAACTTCCGACTTGCTCTTGATCGGGGGGGGGTAAACATCCGATAGCAGGTTGTCGCGTCATCCGTGCTGCGGGAGCCAGAGGAGCTGCTGACATGATCTTCATCCGTACGACGGGGGTACTCGCAGTCGCCGCAGGAATGCTGGCGACAACTATCTCAATCAGGAACGACCTCATGTTGGTCGCTGGATCGGGTGCTGTGGTCGGTTTCGCCCGACAGTCCGATCCGGGCGAACTTGTTTGTTGGGACAGGCCGGCCATCGGCCCGATCGTTGCCTGCACGGGGTTTGGAGGTGGGGTCTGTAACGGGGTCGTGGCACCGTGTCCAGCACAGTGTCCGCCGCCATGCGACGGCCCGTGCGTGCCGCAGGCGAACAAATTCACCTTGCAAGCCGGAGCGGAGAAAATAAACGTGCGGCAGGTTAAGTGCCCCGGCAATTACCAGCAATACCCCTGTTCAACGCCTGTGGTCGGCACGAATCTATGTGAGTGCAATACGAACGTGCCAAGATGTGGCGGGCCATTCGCGTGCCCATTGAACATGTGGGTAGCCTGCAGCTGGCAACCGTAAGTAAAGCCGAACGCAAGGAGGGTCCGTCAATGGCGTTACAGCTACTCGTCGTAATTGCGGCGTTCACGGGATTGGCGGCTGCGCCAAGTGACTCGGGGTCGAGCATCAAGGATTTAGTTTCGTCCTTGGCATCCATGCGCGCGAGCCAGTTGGACGAGTTCGATCTGACTGTCCAAGTGCTCGACCTGGCCAAACGGCCGGAGTGGCCTGACGAAGCAACGTATCGATTGGTCCGGAAGGGAAGTGACTACTGGTGGAGGACTTCCACTGTCAGTTCGGAAGTCGATGAGACAGTCAGTGGTGACGATGACGTGGTCCAATTGAACGGTCAGATCCTCCTTTGGTCACCGGGTCGCCTAACGGCGGATCTCTGGTCCACGAGTAATGTTGAACTAAGAGAGGCCCTTCCTCGTATTCAGATATTTGACTACGGTATCTGGTTGCCGGAGGCATGCGACTCATGTTCACCTTTTGATCTCGCAGCGTTCGCTGCGCACGCCGCAACCGAGCTTGAATTTCCTGTCGCTACGCCAGCGCCTGTACAGTCAGGCACGTTCGCCCGGCTTTCGGGGGCATTACCCGACGGTCAAGCGTTCGAGGTAGTCGTCGATGTTTCGAGAGACGCCATCCCTGTCGTTGTGCGTTGGGGAGGCTACGAGTGGCGAGTTACTGAGTCGGGGCAGATCGATGGCGTCTGGATGGCAACGAGAATACTCCGAGCAAATGCGGACTTCTGGACTTCATTCGATAGCGGAGAACCGGTGGTCTCAGGCTCTAGCCTGATTGGAATCGATCTGGTTCAAGGAACTGAAGAGGGCAAGCTTGCTTCGATCGGCAACGGTGCGGGTGTCGCACTTCCGCAGTCCTTTGACGCGTTCCTCCCCGCAGGAACGATTGTGAACATTGCCGAGTCTGGCGGCTACTACGTCGTGCGAATGAACGCGATCGACGAGCTGGCTCGAAACTCTGTGGCTGTGGCTGGAGTGATGGAGGACAGAATCGATTGTTCGGAACAGCTACCATTGGAGCCTTTGTCGCGGTCCTGGTATTACCGCCTTGACTTGCTTGCAGCCGGACTTGCCTTCGCTGGAGCTTGTCTAGTTTCTATGTCTTTTTGGGGCCGGGTGAAGAGCAGATAGTGCCGTGCGCCTCCGACATCATTGCGGTGACTAGTCGGAGTGTTGTATGAAAGAGATCACCCTCGCTGCATGGCTTATCATCGCTGTGTGCGACCAAGTTCACGCGTCCGCACGAGAAGGTTCGGCTGCGGAAGGGATTTCTGCGGATTGTTCGTTGTCGAGGACTGCCACGTGCGGCGAGGCGGTTGCCAAAGTTGTGGCTCAGTTGATGGGGGTGGGCTCGCGTGGGTTCGATGGGCTATCAGAGAGCTCAGGGGCAACATCATTCGAAGGCCTGCTTGAGCGCTTCCATGCGATTGGCATACCAGCGAGTTATGAGAGATTGACGCGTCGAGACCTTCGCGGTCGAGCCGGTGCCTACGTACTGGCACTCACTGCGTCTCCATGGGCTTCCGATGAGCGCGCTGGCGAGCCTCATTTTCTCGTCGCGGTTGTTTCGGGGGGCGAGTTGGCTACAGGATCAATCACATATATTGACGCTACGCTATCTTTACATCACCAGAGAGAGCTTCGTGACACAGATGTCTTGCCGTTCTGGACGGGTGATACTCTGGTGATCGGCGTTGCCAGCCCTGCGAGTCCCTTGGGCAGGATTGCTTGGTCATTACTGCTTCCTTTGGGTGCCCTGATGTCGGGGGCGCTCGTGGGGGCACTGGTGTCGCGGTACTCATGCAAACGTGCCGTATCGCATACTCCGTGATTCTGAGTCTTGCTGCGGCGGCAGCCACGGTTGAGCCAATCCGTGACGCGGCGTGCCTGGGGCGAGAGTCAAGGTTCCCGCGCTTGGACCAGCGCTCTTGCCTGCCTCCCGAGGGGTCGCTGCTTGCAATCTCGTCGGGTCGGCTCGTTACTTGGTTGACGGACGGGCGTCGGAGCGCTGGCGACTTGGCGCATGTCGTGCTTGCGTTCGGTGCACGGAGGCCACTCGGCGCAGCGGTTGAGCCGGAGGCAGCTGCAATCGAGCTATTGCTTAATGAGGAACTCGGCTCACGAGTCTGCGGACTTGGGCGTTGGGTACGAAGAACCGCGAATGGGGAGTGGATTGTACTTACGGAGTCGGCGTTCGGTCTGAGCCGAACGGGGGAACCCCACCGTGGGCAGGTCTTGGCATATCTTGGACAGGTCTGTGCCCCCGACCGAGTGTGGAGCGTTGAGCTTAAGTCGGGGGAGAGGGTTCGTCTCGGACTTCTTGCCGACGCGATGATGCGCGAGGGGGCGTGGGATCCGGCCGATCTCTGCTTTGTGATTCCAGCGATCCTAAGTTGGTCGAAGGCGTCGGCTTGGATAGATGGCGATGGACGTGGCCGGATTACTCTAGGAGCATTGGTCAACATGCTCATGGAAACGGGCCCGGAGGCCACTCCATGCATGGGCCATCACTGGTGGATGGCCGTTGCGCGAGTGAGCGTCTCGCGCGACACGCGTATCGGAAATCAACAGCGGGCGCATGCAGCCAGCGTCGTTTCTGAAGAGCGAGACCGACTTCTCGCTTCGATCAGTGACAGAGGCGAGATCCAGGGCCTGAGGACCTTCAGTGTGCTTGAACGAAGTTCTGCAGTCGAACGGTTCGTCGATCAAGCACATGCTGTCGAGTGGCTCACTCTCATAACGCCGACCAACGGTCGAAGCGCGGCGCGGCTCGACAGGGCACTCGATTGGTTGAGTTTTGAAGCGAACCGGCTGAAGGACGAAGTTCCGCCTACCGCATTGTGTCACGCTATCCGCGCCGAAAGTGAGTGGCGGGCTCGCAAGACAAAGGTTGATTCGATGTCGTTTGAATGAATGGCGTCGATTCTTGCGAGACCATTGCAGAAAACGCGTCGCGCTCGGCGAACACATCGGTCCCCAGCGAATGTTGCGAGTTGTCGTGGCGACCGAGCGGCAGCCGGGTGTCGGCGCTAATTGACTGCTGCCATCTGGCCGCGGGCTGCCAGATGTGGAGTGGGGTTGCGAAACGGTGTCTCTATTCGGCAAAATCAGAGAGAGCCGAGATCAGTAGTTGCGATTCTCTGAACGATGGAAAGTTGTAGATACGAGTGACTCGCGATGGGTGGACAGGATGAAGAACTTCCCAAGTGACTCAGCGACGAGAACTCCATGCGTTGGCGGGCCTGACTTGGGACTCTTCACCACGCAGGGGCATGTTGTATCGCCAAGGAGTGTGCACCTCATCGACACCGCCAGCCTCTACTTAAGGAGAGGTGCTCCCTCGGTGCGTCATATCAGGGTGACCGAATGAACAAGACCGCAGCACGAGAGATCGAACAGTTGTGACTTGAGTGGTGCTCGAAGATGGCGGTACTGGCGGCGTGCGGGCGATCCGAACGCCTGCTTGCCGGCTCAAGATCCTTGGGCATCGGAGTGGCCGACGGCTCGTGGAGTTACACAATCCCGCGCTCGATCGCCTTCAGGACGGCACGCGTGCGATCGGGCGCGCAGAACTTGTCGAGGATCACGGACACGTGATTCTTGACCGTGCCCTCGCTGAGTTTCAGCGCGAACGCGATCTCCTTGTTGCTCAAGCCGCCGGCCATCAGGCGCAGCACCTCGGTCTCGCGCGTCGTGAGGTCGGCGATGGTCTCCGCGCGATCGGCGTCCGGGCGCTTCGGCCGCAAGACGGCGCGAATCGTGCTCGTCACGGTCGGGCGAAACACGCGCTCCCCCCGATGCACCGCGCGAATCGCTGACATCAGTTCGTCGCGCGGCACGTCCTTCAGCAGGAACCCGCAGGCGCCGAGCGACGTCGCCTTCAGCATCGCCATGTCGTCGTCGAAGGTTGTCAGGATGATCGCCTTGGCTGCAACGCCGAGTTCGCGGAGGCGCAGCAAGACACCGAGCCCGTCGAGCTCCGGCATGCTGAGGTCGAGGAGGACGACGTCCGGCTTCTCGCGCACGACGAGCGCGACGCCCTCGACGCCGTTGGCGGCGAGGCCCACGACGGCGATGTCGGGCGACGCCGCAACGAGCGCGGCGAGCCCTTCGCGGACGAGCTGGTGGTCGTCGACGACGACGACGCGGATCATCGGCCGCCCTCGGTCGGCCAACGAATCTCGACGATCGTTCCCCCTGTCTCCGCGTTGCCGATCGCGAGCTCGCAGCCGATCGCGGCGCAGCGCTCGCGCATGCTCGAGAGCCCGACCCCCGGCGCCGCGCCGTCGATGCCTCGCCCGTCGTCCGCGATCGCGAGCCGCGCGTCGTCGAGCGTCACCACGACCTCGCGCGCCGCGGCGTGCTTGCGCGCGTTCGTGAGCGCCTCCTGGACGCAGCGAAGAAGCGTCTCGGCCATCGTGCTCGACATGGTCGGCGCATTCTCCGCGATGTGCACGCGAACAGCCGGTCCAGGGCCCTCGGTCGCGAGATTGCGGAGCGCCGCGCCGAGGTCGACCGCGTTGCCGCCGCGGAGATCCGAGACGACCTCGCGCACGTCGGCGAGGACGAGCCGCACGAGATGGCGCGCCTTCGCGACACGCTCGCGGACCGGCTCGGTCACGTGCTCCTGGGCGAGCGCGGCGTCGAGCTGCAGCCCGAGCGCCACGAGGTGGTGGCCGACGATGTCGTGGAGGTCGCGCGCGAGTTCGGTGCGTTCCGTGGTGCGAACGGCGGCGGCGAGCATCGCCTGCGTCGCGTGGAGATCGCGCATCGCGCTTTCGAGCTCCACGCGCCGGTCGCGCTCGACGAGCGCGAGCGCGGAGAACGAGTAGATGATCCACTGCATGGCGGAATACGCCGTCGCGGCGGCGATGGCCACGGCAATCGGCCACTCGGCGATGTAGATCGCATACAGGCCGATGCACTGTCCGATGAGCAACACCGCCGCAAGCGGATGGCGAATCCGCGCAAGCCCTCCGGCTGCAACGACGAGAAGGACGCCGGTCAGCGCGACGCCTTCGATGGCCATCGGGATGATCCAGTTCGCCGCGAGCGCGAGAATCGTCTGCGCGACGTGGGCGACGACGATCGTCGACCGACGCGTGGAGGCCGTCGCGAGCACGTAGGCGATCACGAACGCGGCGACCGAGGTCCACCACCAGAGCGCCTTTGGACTCGTCGCGAACGCGGGCGAGGACACCGACACCCACACCACGGGGAACGCCACCACGCCCACGGACGCGACGCCGATGACGTAGCGCTTCCACTCGTCTCGTAAGGAGGTCACGCGTCCGAATGTAGCGGGGCGATCCGCGAGGGCACAGTGCCGAAAGTCATGGGTCCGGTCATGACGAACCGCACTTCTCGTCCGCCGCGTTTCGGCCGAATCTTCCTGCGTCGCGAACGGACGTCGTTCGCCTCGACCACATGCCGGAGATTCGCCCATGCACGCACTGTCTCGCCCGCTCGCCTCGTTCTCGTCTGTCGCGTCAGCCGTGGTGGCCGTCGCCCTCGTCGGATGCTCGTCGTCGACGCCGGCCGAGTCCGGTCCCGCGTCGCCGGCCGCGATCGCCGAGTCGACGTCGCGCGCTTCCACGTTTCTGCCGACCGACGCACCGGGCGTCTGGAATCCCGTCCGACCGGGAGTCGCCATCACGGTCGCCGAGGCGGCGGAGCCCAAGGCGATGCGCGTGTCGTATCGTCGCGACGCGGGCAAGCCTGCGGGCGTCGCGCTGATGCTCGAGCCGGGCGCCTGCAACGCGATCGATGCGTTCGCGATCCGCGTGGCTGCAACGCCGTCTCAACGTTTCACCGTCTCCCTGACCGACCACGACGGCGTGGTGTGGACCTTCCCGACCGTGAAGGCCACGTCCGACGTCGAGACGTACACCGTGCGCCTCGAGGATCTGCGCCCCGATCCCTTCCAGAACGGCGGCAAGACAATTCCAGCGTCGCCGGATCTCGGCCGGATCAAGATGCTCACGATCCTCGACATCTCGGGCTTCATGGGCGCGCCGGTCGAAGAGTGCACGTGGACCATCGAATCGGTGATCGGCGAGGAGGGGGCTCGATGATCGCGCCACGACTCGCCCTCGCCCTCGCCGCTGCCGTCGGCGTTGCAGCCGCAACGCTCGGACAGTCGTCGCCGCCTGCAACGACGAGCGAGCCGCCGCCGCGGGCGAAGACTCTCTTCTTCGAAGCCCTCCAGCGCGCGCCCGAACGCCGCGCCGACGCCATCCGCGCGCTCGGCGCGAATGCGTGCTCGTCCGACGCGGCCGACTCCGATCTTCTCCTCCTCGGGCTCGCGCATCTCTGGAAGGCCGCCGACGGCTCGACCCACGGGATCGACCGGCACTCGAACGCGGTCATCGCCGAGCATTGGCTTCGGCGCGCGAGAGAGCGCGACCCCGGCGACACGCGCATCCCCGGATGGATCGCGTCGGCGCGCGTCGTGATCGCGACCGACGAAGGCCGTGACGACGATCGGCGCGCCGCGATCGACGAGCTCGCGAAGCTCTCAGACGCCGATCCCTGCTTTCACGCGGTTCCGCTCAGCATCGCGTCCTTCTCGGCGCCGCGCGGCAGCGCGGAGTTCACGCAGGCGTTAAAGGCGATGAACGCCGCCTTCGACTGCGGCCGCGAGCGCGGCGCGGGCGACGGACCGCGCTGGCCGCACAACGTCCACGGTTTCCTCGTCGGTCTCGCCGACATGCGACTGAAGGCCGGCGACCGCGCCGGCGCGGAGGCCGCGCTCACGATCGCCGAGGCGCGTACGGGCTCCGAGACGTGGCGCTATCGCGGCGAGATCGAGAAGCGGTTCGCGGAGCTCGACGAGCGTCTGCGGCGCTACGGCAACGACGATCCGACCGACGATCCGCCGTACTTCCTCGGCGCGGGTGGCGCGTCGTGCCTCGCCTGCCACGCCGTCGATCCGAAGTGAGCGCACGGGGCGCGACGGTATCGTGCCGTGATGACGCCCGAAACGTTCGCCGCCGTCGACGACGCGCTTGCCCGCTGGCTGGTCCCCGAGGACGCCGTGCTGCGCGGTGTCCTCGCGGGCGCCGACGCCGACGGCGTTCCGTCCATCCACGTCTCCCCGTTGCAGGGGCGATGGCTGCACGTCCTCGCCAAGGCGATCGGCGCGCGGCGCATCTTGGAGATCGGCACGCTCGCGGGCTACAGCGCGATCTGCATGGCTCGCGCGTTGCCGCGCGACGGAACGCTCGTCACGCTCGAGATCGATCCGCGCCACGCGGCGATCGCGCGCCGCAACGTGGAGATCGCGGGGCTTGCGGACCGCGTCGAGATCGTGCTCGGCGCGGCCCTCGACTCGCTCGAGCGGCTGCGCCGCGAGCGAGTTTTTCCCTTCGATCTCGTCTTCATCGATGCCGACAAGGCGCGCTGCACCGAGTATCTCGACCAAGCGGTCGAACTCGCGCGCGTCGGCGCGACGATCGTCGTCGACAACGTCGTGCGCGAGGGCAGAGTGTCCGACGCGCGATCGACCGATCCCAGCGTGCAGGGCGTGCGGCGACTCATGGAGCGACTCCACGCGCATCCGAGGCTTGCCGCCTCCGCGTTGCAGACGGTGGGTACGAAGGGCTACGATGGGTTCGTGATGGCCGTCGTGGAGCGTTGACGCGCGGGAACGCGAGGGAGACCGGCATGAAGAGCGGCAACGACGAAAAGACGACGTGCACGCTCCTCTATGACGGCGAGTGCCCGCTCTGCCGGAAGGAAGTCGCGTGGCTCCAGTATTGGAATCGCCGCGGCCGACTCGCCTTCGAGGACGTGTCGTCGCCCGAGTTCGACCCGGCGCGACACGGGCTCACCCGCAACGACGTGATGGCGGTGATTCACGCGGTGCTCCCCGACGGCCGCATCGTGCGCCGCATGGAGGCGTTTCGTCATGCCTATCGCGCGGTCGGGCTGGGCTGGCTTCTCGCCCCGACCGGCTGGTGGCCGCTTCGGATCGTCTTCGACTTGCTCTACGAGCGCTTCGCCGACAACCGCATGCGCTTGGGCGGGCTCTTCGGTCGCCGCTGCGACGGCGATCGGTGTGGCGTGCCGAAGCCGTGAACGAGACGCGTCTGTGGCTCGCGTGCCGGCACCGATCGTCGGGTCACCTCGGCGAGACCGTCGGCGCTCCACACTCCGGACACGGCGAACCGGCGAGAAGCGACGTCATGTCGTATCCGCATCGGGCGCAGCGCCCCGAGGCCCTTCGCGCGCGTGCTCGCCAGCCTGCGAGAAGATAGACGTCGGTCGCCACGAGGAGGAACGGAATCGCCACGCCGAAGACCGCCGCGTCGCCGCGCGAGACCCAGTACTGCGCCTGTAAGCCATGGCACGTCCAGTTTCTGCCCGTGGACCGATCGTGCGTCGTCCAGAACGTGATCAGGGGCGCCGATGGAGGCACGTCCCCAAGTTGCACGCTCGCCGGTCCCCACCTGCAGAGCAGGAGATGCAGCATCGTCGCGGCGGCTGCCAAGACGATGGTCCAATACGCGCGCTGTCCGTTCGTCATGGGTGCGAGCCTCGTGGCGAAGCGTACCGCGATGCGTGACGACGACTCGGCGTTGCAGCTACCGACCGCACCCGCCCCACGAGCCGAGCAGGACCGCGAGATCGCCGCCGTCGACGAGACCCGACCGGTCCAGGTCGGCGGATCCGCCGGCGCGTCCCCACGCCCCGAGCAGGGCCGCCAAATCGGCGCCGTCGACGGTGCCGTCGGCCGTGAGATCGGACGGACACGTCGGCGCCGCGACGCACTGGGTGGCCTTGATTCCGAATGAGTCGACGCCGGCCTCGGTGATCGAGTTGTTGGCTAGGTCCTGCACCGAGAGCCGAACCTGCACCGTCGTTCCGGTCACCGGTCCCACCGCATCCGTGAAGGTCTGCCAGGCGCCGGAGGTCGTCCCGACATTCCGAACGTGATGCCACGTCACGCCGCCGTCGAACGAGCACTCGACGGCGAGCACATCGGCCTCATTCGGATCCGCGCTGTCGTTGCAGTAGACCCACGCCGCATAGCTGACCTCGAGCATCGCCAACGGCGGCACGACGATCGTCGGCGAGAGGAGGCGGACCGGACCGTTGTCGACGTCGTTGGCAGTGGCCGCGCCTCCGACCGGGCCGTTGTCCGTCGTCCAGCAACTCACGCCTTCGATCGTGTTGTCGTTCTCTGGGTTGGCGGCCGCGCCGCTGGCGAACGTGCCGACCGGGTCGCCGAGCTCCCATGCGCCGGTCGCGCCCGCGCCGACCGATTGCGTGGTCCAGCCTTCGGGGCCGTTCTCGAACTCCGTCGCGTAGGCGGTGATCAAGCCTGGCGTGGCGGGCACGGCGCTATGAAACGCCGCAGGAGCGCCGTCCGGGTCCGTGGTGGTGACGTTGCCCTCGGTCACGACGCCGCTGAGGTAATAGTCGACGACATCGCCGCATCGCGCCGCGGGAAGCGTCGCGTGATACGTCACCGGTCCGCCGCTCAGCGGACTGTCGGACCACGGACCGCCGTTGATGCGCGACACGAGCGTCAGGCTGCCCTCCACGATCGGACCGCCTCCGAGAACGCTGACGTTCACATCGAACGACGTACTCTCGCCGGGAACAAGCGTCCACGGACGTCCGTTCGGATAGGTAAACGAGATGCCGAACGGCGGCGTGTTGATCCAGATGTCGATGCCGGCGCAGCGGCCGATCACGAGGTCAAGCCACGTGTCGCCGTTGATGTCGATCGCGGCGACGTCGAACGTCGAACCGAGCGAGTCGTTCGGGATGACCTGACCGATCTCGTCCAGCGTGTTCGACGACAGACCGACGGTCGGAAACGTGTTGCGATAGATGTGCATCCGATCGAAGCTCGAGCCGCAGAACCCCAGCAGCTGCTGGTCAGGGTGCGCGTCGGCCGTGATCACGTCATCCCAGCCGTCCTTGTCGAGGTCCGCGACCACGATCGAGTTGCCACCGGTGCCAACCGTCGCCGAGTCGGAGATCTGGAACACCGAGAAGTTCGGAAACCCGTCAGGACCGTTGCCGGTGTTGATGAGGAACTTGTCCAGTGCCTGATCGACCATGACGATGTCCATGGCACCGTCGCCATTCACGTCGATCGGCGCGACGTTGTTGAGGCTTGTCACGTACACGATGTCCGGACCAGACCACGCGGTCCCATCGGCGTCGAGCGCGCGAAGAATGCCGACGTTCGGACCCTGCGTCAGCATGTCGGCGCGGACGACGTCCTTCAGCCCGTCGCCGTCCATGTCCTCGATGAACACGCCGTTGCCGAAGGTCGAGGCGAGCTGGCTTGCGGTGAAGAACGTCGTCGTGCTGTCGATGAAGAACCCGGGATTCGCGGCGCCCGCGTTCACCAGGAACTTATTCTGAAAGTCGTTCGACGGAGTCTCTGCGGCGCAGAGCTGACATTCGCCGGGGTCCGAGGTGTCGCCGTCGTGATTGAGATCGAAACAGATCGTGGCGCCCGGCGCGTTTCCGCCGTCCGCGTCGACATAGAAAATGTCGACATAGCCATCGCCGGTCAGGTCGGCGACCGCCATGGAGCAGAAGCGCGGGTTGGCGGGCGTGCCGTTGGCCGCCTTCAGTTCGGGAATGCGTTCATCCTCGAAGCGGAGGCCGAGCCATGCGCCGTCGCGGCCGTTTCCCTTATTCCTGTAGACGCGTGGCTGGCCAAGGATCGCGTCGACCTGGTCGGACATGGTCGTGCAGGTCACGACGTCGAGCCAACCGTCGTTGTCGACGTCGACAAGTTCGGCTTGCCGATCGTTGGTCGGCGCGAGGAAGCCGCCGTCGCCAAGGACATCCGAGTCGGAGGCGTACTCGGTGGTGCGGTCGACGAGCACGCCTCCCTCGTTCATGAGCAGAAGGTTCGGGAAGCCTCCCTGGTTGTGGCCGGGAAACTTGCGCATGACGACGAGATCGACGTCGCCATCGTTGTCAAGATCGCCCCACGCGAAGTCCTTCTCGAGGACGTCGTTGACGACGAGGTTGGGCGGCGCCACGAGCCGCGTGGCAGTCTGATTCTCGAACGTCACCCACTGGGCCGTAGCCGTGGACGCGAGAGCGGCGCCGATGCCGGCCGAGATCGAGGCCATGACTGTGTCGCGCTTCATGCGGAACTCTCCCCTAGAGGACCGGTGGCCGGTGTTTCGACGCCGAGCGAGCGGTGTCGCGATTGTGCCGCGCTCTCTGCCGAATCGCGCGCGGAAACTCGGAAGAACACAACGACCCGGCCCGCGATGGTCGGAACGCGCACGGGTGTGGCCACATTTGTAACCCCGCCCGCTGGCTGGTCCCCGAGGGCGCGGCGCTACGCGGGGTCCTCGCGGGCGCTGTCGCCGAGGGGGTGCCCGCCATCCATGTCTCCCCGTTGCAGGGGCGATGGCTGCACGTCCTCGCCAAGGCGATCGGAACGAAGGGGTACGATGGGTTCGTGATGGCCGTCGTGGAGCGTTGACGCGCGGGAACGCGAGGGAGACCGGCATGAAGAGCGGCAACGACGAGAAGACGACGTGCACGCTCCTCTATGACGGCGAGTGCCCGCTCTGCCGGAAGGAAGTCGCGTGGCTGCAATACTGGAATCGTCGCGGTCGACTGGCCTTCGAGGACGTGTCGTCGCCCGAGTTCGACCCGGCGCGACACGGGCTCACCCGCAACGACGTGATGGCGGTGATTCACGCGGTGCTCCCCGACGGCCGCATCGTGCGCCGCATGGAGGCGTTCCGTCACGCGTACCGCGCCGTGGGACTCGGCTGGCTTCTCGCCCCGACCGGCTGGTGGCCGCTGCGGATCCTCTTCGACTGGCTCTACGAGCGCTTCGCCGACAACCGCATGCGCTTGGGCGGGCTCTTCGGTCGCCGCTGCGACGGCGATCGGTGCGGGGTGACGAAGCCGTGAGCGCGTCGCGCGCACGAACCCGCGGCGATCGCTGAAAGGCGACCGCCGCGGGTTCTCGAGCCCATTCTGGGCGTTCCGGCCTGCAACGAGGAGAGCGGCTACATGTCGCCGCAGCCGCCGCAGAGCATCTGCGCGAGAGTGGCGCAGTTCGCGTCCCACTGCATCTCGCAGCAGATCGGGTTGATCTGGCAGACGAGGTTCATGCAGGGCGGCGAGCCGCAGCCCGGCCACGGATGCGGAACGCAGCAGTCGCTCGGACCGCCGCCGCCGTTGCAGCTGGGGCAAAGCGCTTGTGCCTTTTCCGCGCACTGCACATCCCACACGACATCACAGCAGAACGGCTGGAATTGGCAGATAAGAAGCGCGCACTCCACGTTGCCGCAGCCTGGCGCGTTGCCGGGGACACAGCAGTCGTCGTCGGGATCGCGCGGGCAGTCGGAACTCCCGGCCACACCCGGAAAGCCAGGCGCGCACGCGAACGTCACCTCGGGAAGCGGCACGCCATCGACACCTGCCATGGCAGCCGCATCCTTTGCCTTGCCCGCCTTGCCGCCTCGTTCCGACGCTTGGCCGCCGCCACCTGGCGCGCCGCCGTTTCCGGGCGTGCAGAGCTCCGGCGTATCGAGGAGGCACCAGCCGCCCGTGCCGCCGTCGCCGCCTTCACCGCAGAAGGCCGACGCATCGCCGCCGTCGCCCGTGGTCGGCGCATGCAACGCGAGCGCCGGTTTGCCGCCGCGCGCATCGCCACCCACGCCGCCGCGCGCCGCCGCGCTTCCGCCGAGCCCGCCCTCGCCGCCGTCGCCCGCCTGTTGCGGATCGGAGCAAAGGCAGTCTCCGCCGAGGCCGCCGGTTCCGCCGAGCCCGGCCGACGCGTCCGCGTTGCCGCCGTCGCCCGCATCGCTGCCGTAGTACGCCGTGATCGCCCCGTTCACGCTCGCAGCGAGCAGCACGCCGGACGCACCGTCGGCGCCGCGGGAGAACGCATTGCCTCCCGGGCCGCCCGGCCCGCCGTCGGCGGCGCACGCGAAGCAATCACCGCCGCGACCGCCGCTTCCCGCTTCGGCGCTGGCGATCCCGCCGTCCGCAGCGGTGCCGACGGAGAAGATGGCGCTGCCCAGGACGACCTCCGGCGCCGGCAGCATCGTCTGCGACGCACGAACTGAAATGCGTCCATTCTTGCCGGGCCGGCCGCCGATGGCGGTCGCATGACCTCCGCGGCCACCGGTGCCGCCACATTGATCGCAGTCGCCGCCGGCACCGCCGATTGCGTTTGCCGCGCCGCCGGCGCCGCCCGGGTTCAATGTCAACGTTGCAGCCAGCATGTCCCAGACGATGGTTCGAGCTGAAACGTCGAGTGTTCCGGCGTCACCGCCCTGGCCACCGACTGCATACGCGTCGCCGCCGCAGGTACATGGATCGCCGTCGAGTCCGATGGCGAAGGCATCGGCGCCGTTCGCGCCGTGCCCGTTGCAGAGCGCTCCTCCGATCGTGAGCGTCGAGTCGCCGACGCCACGAATCGTGACGCGCATGCCGGCGCCGCCTTGCCCGCCGGTCGCCTTCGCGCTCTTCGCGCCAACGACAAGCTGCACCCCCGGAATCGGCGTTTGCACGGGCGCCGGTCCGGCGCACGCGCCGACCGCGAGACCGTTGAAGACCCAGTTGCCCGCGAACGTGATCTGCACCTTGGGCGGCCGCTTGCCGCGCTTCCCGGTTCCATAGGTGGTGGACGGGCAACTCGGCGAGATAGGTCCGGTCGGCGGGGGAAGAAGCGTCGCGGCCGCCATCACCGGCTGTACGGCGCCGTCTCCGGCAGCCTCACCATCCGCGACGGTTGCCTCGTCGTCGCTCGCCGCGTCGGGCAGCGGCACGAGCTCGATGTCGAGATTGCCGTCGCCAAGCACAAGAAGCTCTGTGTCGGCTGCAACGTAGAGACGCGCGCCGGGAGCAACGTCAAGTCCCTCGCAGACGATGCGTCCGGCGAGAACGTCTCCGTCGCGGAGCGCGAGACGTCCGGATCCGGTCGCCTCGGCGAGGAGGCTGAGGAACGCGAGATCCTCGTCAAATCGTCGGAGCGGATCGATGCCGACGTCGACGCTCGGCACCTCGTCCGCTCGGGGAAGAAGGGGCGGGATCGAAGGGGCGACCGCCCGGTCGATGGCGACAGACCTCGCCGGACGTGATCCTGCGTTCGCAAGCGTCGCACTCGCGAGGCCTGCAACGACGAGCGCCAACGAGACAATGCCTCGGGGACCCCAAGTCGAGGCTGGAAGGGTCGGGCGTGAATGCGCATGGAATGGGCATTTCTGAAGCATGGCTGGCTCCTTTCAGGACGTCGGCAACCGGCCGCCGGCCACGATGGCCTACGCGGGCAACAGTTGCGAACGACTCCCAAGCGCCGCTCCGCCGTTCGGCCCCTCACGGGTCTTCACGATCTCTCGAGTTTTCCGCTCCCCGCGGATCGCGGGGAAGCGGGCATACTGACCCGCGCCCATGACCACCTCCGAACTTCGCGACATCGCGACCGTCGTCGCCGCGTCCGTCGCGCTTCTCGTCTTCATCGTGAACTCGCTGTCGGCGCGGCGGACACGGCGCATCGAGAACCTCGCGAGGTTCATCGAGAGCCATGAGCGTCTGTTCGATCCCGACGGATACATCAGCCGCAACATCGTCGCGCTCAACGACGGAACGCTGGTGCGCGACGCCAGCAACGCGGAGATGGAGGCGCGCTTCCACCGCATGCTCATCGAGATCGAGCGCTTCGCCATCCTCGCGAACAACGAGGCGGTGCCGCGTCTCACGCAGGTCTACATGTTCGGGTGGTACACGAAGGCGATCCTCCGGCTTCTGTCGAAGGAGGAGCGGTCGAACATGTCGTGGGAACTTGCGATCAACTATCTCGAGAAGCTTGCGGAGGACACCGAGCGCTACCGCAAGCTCTCCTTCGAGGAGCGGCAACGGTTCTGGCAGTGAGGCGAACGACAACGGCCGCTGGCGAGCGCCAGCGGCCGTCGTCCTCTCTGCTCGCCGCGAGGGCGTCGAGTCAGCTCCACGAACCGAGAAGGATGGCGAGATCGGGGCCGTCGACCTTGCCGTCGCCGTTCAGGTCGGCCGGGCAGCAGATCGCGTTGTTGCACGGATCGTTGCCCCAGGCGCCGAGGAGGATGCCGAGGTCTTCCGCGTTCACCACGCCGTCGAAGTTGAGGTCCGCTTCCTGCACCGGGGTCGATGCAACGATGAGCTTCACGTCCGTCTGCGAGTAGACGAGCGAGAAGTAGCCGGCCGGAGCGTTCGGGAACTCCACGCAACCGAAGAAACCGTCGATGTTCGCGGCCGTGAGGATCACGAACTCCTGGCCGACCGTCGGCACGAAGGAGTTCACGAGACGCACCTGAAGCGCGCCGCCAAGCGTGGCCGGACCCGACACGGTGAGAAGGTCGTTGCCGGCGGCCGCGAGGTCGACGACGTAGCCGCCGTCGTTGTCCTGGGCGTAGCTGCCTGCAACGCTGAGGGAGCCGAGGTCTCCGCCATCGACGCCCGAGGGCGACGACGAGCCGCCGTTGATGACGACGTTGCCCTGCACGATGCCGTCGCCCGAGAGAAGTCCGCCCGTCTGGGAGTAACCGCCGTTGAGGAGCGAAAGCGTTCCGTCGACGATCGTGTTGCCGTCGGTCTGCGAGTAGCCGCCGTTGCGGGTGAGGGTGCGCGTCGGATCGATGTCGACCGTGCCCTTGTTGAACCAGTTGCCGAAGTACAGGGTCATGCCGCCCGCGCCTGCAACGTGGATCGTTCCTTGGTTGAAGCTCGTGCCGTTGTCGATCGGATCGACGAAGATCTGCGTGCTCGAATCGGCGTGGATGAGGCCGAGGTTCTGCACGCTCGTGTTGTTGGTTCCGATCTGACCAGCGCCGCGGATCGTGTGGCCGAGCCCGTTCACGAGGGTGCGCGTGGCGTTGATGCTCGTGATGCGGTTGTTGCCGTGATCGCTCATCGCGAGTGCGCCGGGCCCGGCGAGCGTCACCGTTTCGCTGTTGAGCCTGATGTCGGTGAGGTTGCCGACCGAGTCCATGGCCCAGGTGCCGTTATTCGTCAGCGTGCCGACGAGGATCGTGTCCGCGTTGTCCGGCATGCGCAGCAGCCCGTTGAGCGTGATGTCAACCAAGGCCGTGTCTTCGGTCGTGGTGCGGAACTCGCCCGAGCCCGTCGTCTCGAGCACGCCGCCCGTGACCGAGCCGTAGCGGATGTAGACCGTGCTCGCGTCCTCGGCGCGGATCACGCCGTCCGTGTTGTCGGTGTTCGTGCCGTAAAGCGTGAGCGTCGATCCGTCGCGGGCGCGAAGCAGATTGTTGTTGTCGAGCGGCAGGTTGTCTGCGAGGTCGAACACGAGCCCGGCGGGGAGCGTCGCCTCGACGACGCCGTCATTCACGAATCCGGTGTTGTTGGTGCCGATGCTGCCGGCGCCGCGAATCGTGTGGTTCGGTCCGTTCACGAGCGTGCGCTGCGCGTTGATGCTCGTGATGCGGTTGTTGGCGTGGTCTCCCATCGCGAGAACGCCAGGGCCGGCAAAGGTCACCGTGGGGCTATTGAGCCTGAGATCGGTGAGGTTGCCGACCGACTCCATCGACCATGTGCCTTGGTTCGTCAGCGTGCCGACGAGGATCGAGTCCGCGTTGTCGGGCATGCGTAGAAGCCCGTCGAGCGTGATGTCGACGAAGGCCGTGTCTTCGGTCGTGGTGCGGAACTCGCCCGAGCCGGTCGTCTCGAGCACGCCGCCCGTGACCGAGCCGTAGCGGAAGTAGACCACGCTCGTGTCCTCGGCGCGGATCACGCCGCCGGCGTTGTCGGTGTTCGTGCCGTAGATCGTGAGCGTCGAGCCGTCGCGGGCGCGAAGCAGGTTGTTGTTGTCGAGCACCAGGGTGTCCGCGAGATCGAACGAGAGCCCCGCGGGCAGCGTCGCCTCGACGATGCCGTGATTCACGAACGCGGTGTTGTTGGTGCCGATGCTGCCCGCGCCGCGAATCGTGTGATTCGGTCCGTTCACGAGCGTGCGCTGTGCGTTGATGCTGGTGATGCGGTTGTTGACGTGGTTGTCCATCGCGAGGACGCCCGAGCCGGCGAGCGCCACCGTTTCGCTGTTGAGCCTGATGTCGGTGAGGTTTCCGAACGAGTCCATGGCCCAGGTGCCGTTATTCGTCAGCGTGCCGACGACGATCGTGTCCGCGTTGTCCGGCATGCGCAGCAGCCCGTTGAGCGTGACGTCGACAAACGCCGTGTCTTCCGTCGTGGTGCGGAACTCGCCCGAGCCCGTCGTCTCGAGCACGCCGCCCGTCACCGAGCCGTAGCGGAAGTAGACCGTGCTCGCGTCCTCGGCGCGGATCACGCCGTCCGTGTTGTCGGTGTTCGTGCCGTAGATGGTGAGCGTCGAGCCGTCGCGGGCGCGCAGCAGGTTGTTGTTGTCGAGCACCAGGTTGTCCGCGAGGTCGAAGGAGAGCCCGGCGGGGAGCGTCGCCTCGACGACGCCGTCATTCACGAACGCGGTGTTGTTGGTGCCGATGCTGCCGGCGCCGCGAATCGTGTGGCCGGCGCCGTTCGTCAGGGTCCGCTGTGCGTTGACGCTCGTGATGCGATTGTTGACGTGGTCGCTGAACTCGAGGACGCCCGAGCCGAGGAAGCTCATGTCGGCGTTGAGGCGAATGTCGGTGAGATTGCCCACGGAGTTCAGCGCCCACACGCCGTCATTGACGAGGCTCGTGAGCGTGAGATCGAAGTTGTCGGGCTGTACAAGCGTGCAGCCCGGTCCGATGGTCAAGCCGCCCATGCTCAGTGTGGTATTGAGATTCACCGTCATGGTGCCGCGACGCACGGTGATCGATCCGTTCGGCACGCCGGGGGTGCCGGGGATGCCCGCGGACCAGTTGGCCGCGGTGCTCCAGAGGCCGCCGTTCGGGCCGACCCAGTTCGACGTGATTCCGGCGAACGCGGGTGTCGCGGTGACGGCGGCAGCGGTGAGAATGAACGTTGGTATGGCGAGCGAACGCATGAGACCTCTCCTATTCGAATACTGCTCGGACATGCGGGCGATCGCCGCGCACGGAGGCAACGCGGACGCGTGACCGTGTCCGAGAAACAGATCTTCGGACCACGGTCCTTTCGGGCCTATCGGCACGTCGTTGCAGCTCTCCCCTTGCTCTAGGACACGCTACAGAGGGGCCTGACAGATTCGGCGAGGAATCTCGCGGTTTTGGGCTATAGTCAAACCGTGCACTCACGGACGACGCACGCCACGCTGCTCGATCGACTTGCGACCGCGGATGACCGCGCGGCATGGCACGAGTTCTGTGCGCGATACGGCGACCTGATTCGCGGTTTTATGCGACGTGCGGGCTGCACGGAGGACGAGTCGGACGACCTGCTTCAGGACGTGATGATGTCCCTGATGAAGGTCATGCCGTCCTTTCGCTATGACCCGGCGAAGGGCCGCTTCCGCGGGTATCTGAAAACGGTCGTTGTTCGCGCCATTGCCAAGCGTCGTTGTCAGAAACGCCCCGAGGTTCCCCTAGAGAGCGGTGCCGACATGGTCGACGGGTCGACGGTCGGCTCCGACGAGCTCTGGGAGGTCGAGTGGCGGCAGTACCACCTTCGCATGGCCATGACTGCGATCGAGAGCGAGTTCTCGGCGCAGGACCGCTCCGCGTTTCAGCGGTACGCGGTCGGCGGCGGCTCTGCCCAGGAGACGGCCGATCTGTTAGGCCTCAGCGTCGATCAGGTGTATCAGGCGAAGTCGCGGATCTTGAAGCGCCTGGCCGAGCTCATCGCCGCGCAGGTCGCGGACGAGGGATGAGTCGTCGCCTTCGCGCGGCGCCGCGCACGGACGTTTCGCCATGACGAATCACTCCGACGAAACATCCGTTCCCGGCGTCGAGCCGGCGCATCGATCCGACGGGAGCTCCTGGTTCGCCGAGCCGGAGGCGATCCTCGACGCGCTCCGCGCGGCCCCGATCACCGGCGCCTTGCCCGACGTGCGCGGCTACGAAATCCTGCATGAGCTCGCCCGCGGCGGTCAGGGCATCGTCTACGTCGCGCTCCAGCGCTCGACGCGCCGGCGCGTCGCGCTCAAGGTGCTCGTCGAACGCGGCTTCGCGACGGCGGCGGCGCGGAGGCGCTTCGAGCGCGAGATCGAGCTGCTCGCGTCGATCGACCACCCGGGCATCGTGAAGGTCTTCGACAGCGGCGTGACCGGCGAAGGGCTTCTCTATCTCGTGATGGAGTTGGTGCAGGGCGAGCCGTTCGATCGATATCTGGCGTCGCGCCGCGGCGCCGACGGCTTCACGCCCCTCGACGACGCGCTCGGGCTCACGGCGCGCGTCGCCGATGCCGTGCACGCGGCGCATCGGCGCGGCGTGATTCACCGCGACCTCAAGCCGAGCAACGTGCTCGTCGACTCCGACGGCCAGCCCCGCGTGGTCGACTTCGGCCTCGCGCGGGCGCTCGACCGCACCGCGAGCGAACCCACGGTGAGCGTCACGGGGCAATTCCTCGGCAGCCTCCCGTGGGCGAGCCCCGAGCACGCGAGCGGGCGGCCCGAGGAGGTCGACGTGCGGAGCGACGTCTACTCGCTCGGCGTCATGCTGCATCAGGCGCTCACGAACGAATTCCCGTATCCGGTCGACGGCTCGCTGGCTGCAACGTTGAGAGCGATCGCGGAGACGCCGCCCGATCGGCCGAGCGCTCGGCGCCGCGGCCTGCCGCGCGATCTCGACGCCGTGGCGTGGGCGGCGCTCGCGAAGCGCGCCGACGACCGCTACGCCTCCGCCGCGGACCTCGCCGCGGACGTGCGCGCCGTTCTCGCCGGCGAGGCGATCCGCGCGCGGCGCGACACCGCGTGGATCGGCATGAGCCGACGGCTGCGGCGCTATCGGCTGATCACTGCGGTCGTGTCGGCGTCGGCGGTCGCGGTCGCGGGATTTGCGGTTCTCGCGTGGCGGAACGCCCGCGCCGCAGAGGCGCAGCGCATGCTTGCCGAGCGGCGCTTCGCCGAAGCCCGGGAGCTTGCGCGGAGCTTCCTCTTCGACTTCCACGAGTCTCTGTTGCCGCTCGCGGGATCGCGACCGGCGCGCGAGAAGCTCGTCACCACGTCGCTCGCCTACCTCGCCGGCCTCGAGAAGGAGGTCGGCGACGACCAGGAGTTCCGCGCCGACCTCGCCGCCGCGTACGAGCGGATCGCGGATATCCAAGGGAACCCCACGTTCCCGAACCTCGGCCAGAGCGCGGAAGCGATCGAGTCGCTGCGCAAGGCCGTCGCGCTTCGCGAGGCGAACCTCGCGGAGAAGCCCGACGACGCCACCGCGATGCAGCGAGCCGCCCGCGCGCTCAATCTGATCGGGCTCATTCAGGCGCAGCTCGGCGAGAACGACGACGCGCTCGCCACCTTCGACGCAGCGCGGCCGCTCCTCGATCGCGCGCGGACGATCATGCCGGGCGACGTGTCGCTCCTGCGCGAGTGTGCCGCGAATCGCGACCGCGCCTCGACCGTGTACGACACGATCGGACAGCAGGAGCGCTCGCTTGCCCTGATCGACGAGGGGCTCGCGATCCTTGCGGCGTCGCCCGATCCGAAGGCGATGCGCGACGCGATCGGTGTCCTCGCCTACAAGAAGGCGTTCGTGCTGCGACGCCTCAACAGGCTCGAGGAGGCGCTCGCGTCGATCAATCAGACGATCTCGCTCGCCCGCGAGCAGCTCGCCGAAGAGCCGGACCACGCGCCGCGGCGCCGCGGACTGTCGGTCGACCTCAACGAGCGCGCGACGATCGAGATGGCGTTGGGCCGGCTCGACGACGCGAGCGCCACGCTCGCCGAATCGATCGCGATCGCGCGCTCGCTGCACGACGCGGATCCGACCAGTCCGACGACGATCAACGACCTGGCGTACGCGCTCATCAAGGCGGCGCAGCTCGATCGGCAGCGGAAGCGCATCGATGAGGCGCTGAGCGGCTATCTCGCGGTGCGCGACCTGCGTGCGGAGGCGTCGAAGCGCGATCCGGCGAACGCCGTGATCCGCCGCGGCGTCGCGATCGCCGTCGCGATGGCGGGCGAGACGGCCGCCGAAGCCTCGGCCGACGAGTCGCTCGACGCCGCGCGCCGCCGAGCGCTCCGCGAGCGGGGGGCGGAGCATTACGAGGAGGCGGCGGATCGCCTCGACGCGATGAAGGCCGATGGCGCGCTCCTCCAAGGCGACGAGTCGCTCGCCGAGACCTGCCGCGGCGAGGCGAACAAGCTCCGCGCAGCAAACGCGGCCGGCGCCTGATCGAGACGCCGGCCGCGGTGGATCACATCGACGTCAGGCCTTGCCGAATCGCGAGAGGACCGACGTCGCGCCCCGCGTCGAGATCTCTTCGGTCACGGCCGTCACGAAGTCGGCCGCAGGGATCGCGCCGAGATTCTCCTGATGGCCGCGAGCGCGCACGCTCACGACGCGCTGCTCCGCGTCACGCTCGCCGACGACGAGGAGGTATGGGATCTTCCATTCGGTCGCGGCCTTGATCTTCGCCTGGATGCGCTCGGGATCGGTGTCGATCATCGCCCGCACGTTCCGCGCGGTGAGCATGCCGAGCACTTCCTTGCCGTAGGCCTCGCTCTTCTCGCTGATCGTGAGGATGCGCACCTGCTCCGGCGCGAGCCACGTCGGGAAGGCGCCGGCGAAGTGCTCGATGAGGCAGCCGATGAATCGCTCCATCGAGCCGAACGGCGCGCGGTGGATCATCACCGGAACGTGCGCCGTGTTGTCGCTGCCGATGTATTCAAGCTTGAAGCGCCGCGGCAGGTTGTAGTCGACCTGCACGGTGCCGAGCTGCCACGAACGGCCGATGACGTCCTTCACGACGAAGTCGATCTTCGGGCCGTAGAACGCGGCCTCGCCCGGCTCCTCGCTGAACGGTACGCCGAGGCTCATCGCGGCCTGGCGACACGCGTCCTCGGCCTTGTCCCAGTTCTTGGGATCGCCGACATACTTCGAGCTGTCGGGATCGCGCAGTCCGACGCGCACGCGATACTCGCTCATGCCGAGCGTCTTGAAGATGAGCTTTACGAGGCTGAGGCAGCCTTGGAGTTCCTGCGCGACCTGATCCTCGCGCATGAAGAGGTGTGCGTCGTCCTGCGTGAAGCCGCGCACACGGGTCATGCCGCCGATCTCGCCCGACTGCTCCCAGCGATACACGGTGCCGAACTCGCTCAGGCGAATCGGCAGGTCGCGATAGCTGCGCTGCTGGCTTGCGTAGATGCGGATGTGGTGCGGGCAATTCATCGGCCGCAGGAGATAGCCGTCGATCTCGCCGGCCTTCATGCGGTTGGCGAGATCGGCGCACGAGCAGCCTTCCTTCGCGAACTGCGCGAGCTGCTCGTGTTCGACGAGCGGCGGATACTGCGACTCCTGGTAGTACGGGAAGTGGCCCGAGGTCTTGTAGAGCTCAAGCTTGCCGATGTGCGGCGTGAAGACTTGGCTGTAGCCTTGGCGGCGCAATTCCTCGCCGATGAAATTCTGCAGCTCCTGACGGATGATCGCGCCGGCCGGCGTCCAGAGGATGAGCCCTTGGCCGACCATCTCGTCGATATGGAAGAGCCGAAGCTGCTTGCCGATCACGCGGTGGTCGCGCTTCTTCGCCTCCTCGACCTGCGCGAGATAGGCGTCGAGTTCCGCCTTCGTCGGAAACGCGGTGCCGTACACGCGAGTGAGGCGATCGAGCTTCTCGTCGCCCTTCCAATAGCTCGACGCGAGCGAGAGCACCTTGAAGCCGCCGATGCGCCCGGTGCTCGGCACGTGCGGGCCGCGGCAGAGGTCTTCCCAGTTCTTGCCGGGTGCCCCCGTCGCGTACCACGACAACTCCTTCGAGCCCGCCTCGATCGCGCGCTCCGCGTTGTCGAGCTTGAACTTCGAACCTTCCTGCTTCAGCTTCGCCAAGCCTTCCGACATCGGAAGCTCGTAGCGGGTGAAGGGGCGATCCTCGGCGACGATCTTCGCCATCTCCGCCTCGATGCGCGCGAAGTCCTCGCTCGAGATCGAAGTCCCAGCGGGGAAGAGCATGTCGTAGTAGAAGTTGTTCTCGAGCGGCGGGCCGTACACGAGCTGCACGCCGGGGAAGAGGCGCTGGATCGCCTCGGCCATGACGTGGGCGCACGAGTGCCGGATGAGGTAGAGCGCGTCCGCGTCGGCCGACGTCGCACCCTTCGCCTTCGCCGTGACGATCGCCAGCGACGCGTCGCGATCGATGACGCGCGCGAGATCGCTCAGTTCGCCGTTGACCTTCGCGCCGAGCGCGGCCTTCGCGAGGCCGGCGCCGATCGACGCGGCGACCTCTCCCGCGGTCACGGGAGAGGCGAATTCCTTGACGGTTCCATCAGGCAGGGTGATACGAGGCATAGAGGGGGAATCCTACGACAACCGCCGCGAATGTTGCTCGCGATGCGGTCGGCCGACACGGCTGTAACGCGCTCAGCGGTCGTCGAAGAGCTGCGTCTGGTTCGGCAGGTTGGCGGGCCGTTGGCGAAGCTGGTCGAGCTCCTGCTCGAGGTCTTCGAGGGTCTTGAAGTCGTAGTGCTCGCTGGCGAAGCGGATGTAGGCGATCGGATCCAGTTCGCGGAGCTTGTGCGCGACGCGGCGCCCGATCTCGCGGCTCTCGACCTCGCGCTCGAACTCGCGATGCAGTTCGTCGTCGATCGACTTCGCGATCGACTCCTTACGCTCGGTGGGGATCGGGCGCTTGCCGCACGCGACGAGAATGCCCCGAAGGATGCGCTCGGTCTCGAACGGCACGCGCGAGCCGTCGCGCTTGATGACGAAGAGACGCTCGGTGCGCTCGACGCGCTCGTAGGTCGTGAAGCGCTTGCCGCAGCCTTCGCACTCACGGCGGCGACGGATCGCGCCCGCGTCTTCCGCGGCGCGACTGTCGATCACGCGGTCGTGGTCTGTGCCGCAATACGGACAGCGCATGCCAAGAGTGTCGTCCGCAACGCCGAGGCCGTCAACGTACGGGCGGCGCGGCGGGCGGGGCGGGGGCGGGCGTCCGCGGCTTTGCGGTCGGCGTGACGTACTCGCCATCGACGAAGAACGTGAGTTCGGCGACGCCATCGAGCTCGAAATGCTCGACCGTGATCTCCACGTCCTTGGGCTCGGAGAAGGCGAGTTGGGCGCGGCTCTCGCGCGGCGGATGCCAGGTCCAATCCTCGATGAGAGGCTGGCCGTCAACGAGCACGCGCACGCCGTCGTCGCTCGTCACACGCAGCGTGAAGGCGCCCTTCGGGAAGCGCACCTTCGTCTTCGCGATCATGCCGAAGTGGTCGGTCGGCAACGTGGAGGCGGCGAGCGTCTCCTTGGCGAGATCGGGCACGGCGAGCGACGTGGGACCGTCGTTGCCGTAGCGGAAGTTGAGGGCCGGGACATGCACGACGACCGAGTCGGCGCCGGTCGCGCCCTCTCTCCACGTTGCAAGGTCGTTGCGGGGGTCGCACGGACTCGGGAAGAACGTCACCTGCCAATCGGCGTCCATGATGCACCCGCGCGCCGAGAGCTTGCCGGTGTCGTGCGCGATCCACGCCTCGTAGGGCATCACGTGCCCGGGCTTCTCCGCGGTCACGGACCATTCGCCGGGAACCGTGGTGCGGCCGATGCGAAGCGATCCCGAGCCTAACACCTGCGCGGAGCGGAAGCCGGTCGCGCCGATCAGTCGCCACAGGTGCTTATTCGGCTCGGCGCGCGCGAGGGTGAGGAGCGGCTCGGTGTGGTCCCACGGGCCGAACGCGGTCATGATGATGGCCTCGCGGCCGCCGAGCGCGCGCCGCGCGCCGATGGGCTTATTCAGTCCCGGGAGCGACGCCTCGAGCTCCGCGACCGACGGCTTCTCGAGCGGCGGCAACGCGGGCTCCGCGCTCGTGTTCACGTCGCTCGACTTGTCGGCGACGAACTCCGAGAACGTCGCCTCGAGCGTGTTGCCGAAGATCCGCGATCGCTGGGTCTCGCGCAGGCCGACGCCCGCGCCCGTGCGCACGAAGCGATTCTCCGACACCACGTTGTCGGCGCTCTCGACGCCGTTCGCCTTGGCCCACGGTCGCGTGCGCAGCGCCTCGTCGGCGTCCCACCAGAATTCGATCGCGGTCGCCTCGTCGGTGAAGTCGTTCATGCGCACCACGTTGCGTCGGCCATGCTCGATGTCGATCGCGCCGCCTTCGCCCGTCTTCGGCTCGCCGGCGCCGCGCGGGCCGTTTCGCTCGAACGTGTTGAACGCGATGAGCGTGTCGGCCGAGTAGCCGGCCCAGATGCCGCAGATCCCGTTCTCGACGAAGCGGTTCGCGAGGATCTTGTTGCCGAACGAGAACGTCATCTCGAGGCCGTGCGCCGCGGCGTAGGAGAGGTCGTTGCCGACGAAGACGTTGTCGTTCGCGCCGCGCCGGAGATGGAAGTCTTCCGCCGCGCCGCTCGGCGCCGGCTTCTCGCCGAGCGCTTCCTTGCCGGCGAAGCCGAAGATGCCGTCGCCGCCGTGCGTCGCGCTATTGAGCGCGATCGTGTTCTTCGAGCACTGCTCGAAGATGAGGATGCCCGCCGAATCCTGTCCGCGGTTGTAGACGCCGTGCGAGTAGCCGCGAATGCAGAAGTCGAAGGCGTTGCGGCAGACGACGTTCTCGCTCGAGCGCCACATCGCGAGGCCCCAGCCCGAAAGGAACGAGCAGTCGTTGTCGTAGACCTTCGACCCGTTGACGCGGTCGAGAATGATGCCGTTCTGCGTCGCGCGCACGGTCACGTCGCGGACCGTCACGCCGTTGCTGCGCTCGATGCAGAGCGCGGCGCCGTATCGCGTCACCCACTCCTGGCCGTCGTTCTCGTGCGGCCACAGCCAGTCTTCCGACGCCTCGGCGCTCGGCGTCGACTGAAGACGCATCGCGTAGTTCTCGGCGAGCGTCAGCTTCTCGAAGGTCGAGCCGTGACTCTCCGTTGCACGAATCGCGCAGCGGAACCCGCGCACGCTTCCGTTCGCGATCAGCACGCGGTCGCCGGTGACGACGATGCCGAAGCCCGACAGTCCGTCGAGCGGCGTCGAGGGGGGCGCGCCGCGGAGCGTGGTGCCGCCGAGGTCGACGGTGATGTCGCTGCCGACGACCTGCACGACGCCGTTGCCGTCATGATCGAGGATGGGCGTTGCCGGAAAGAGGAGTCGGCACGACCGCTCGACGACCACGTTGTCGCGGTCGACGACGACCGTGTCGAGTTCCTTCGTCGCCGTCGCCTGTCCGTGAGCGCACGCGGCCACGGCCGCAACGAGAACGAATCCTGAGGTCGAGAGTGATCCGATAGTCATGAGTCGAGGTCGCGAACGGAGAGGGGCAAAGGGTCGGAGGCGTCAGCGTAGACGCTCGGTGTGCGCGTCGAGCCTCGCGAACAAATCGGCCAAATCGGGCTCCCCGTTCGTTTCTGCGACGAGAATGGAGTGGCACGTCGCCGCGTTGAGCGGCGATTCGAACATTCGGCATCCCACCATGCGAACACTCTCTCGTTCCGTCACGCTCGGACTTCTCGCGTCGCTCTGGACTTGCTCGCTGCCCGCGCTCGGGCAGGATGGAGCGGCGCCGCCCGGTCCGCCCCCCAACGGCGGCGGTCCGGGTGGCGGTCCCGGAGGAGGCGGAGGGTTTCCGGGCGGCGGCCCCAATCAGCCCGAGCGGAAGCTCGTCAAGACCTATGACAAGGACGGCGACGGCCGCCTGAATGCCGACGAACGGAAGGCGGCACGCGAGGAGGCGAAGAAGACGCAGCGACGCGGCCCGATGGGACCGCCCGGCGCGGGCGGTCCTCCCGGCGGCCCTCCAGGCGGTCCTCCTGATGGCGGCCCGGGCGGCCCGCCGCCAGGTGGCCCCGATGACAACGTCCGGCCGGGCGACCAAGGGGCCCGTCCCGGTGGCGACGGCGCCGGACAAGGTCGTCGCGGCATGCGCGGCGGTCGCGGCCCGATGCGCGAGCTCGCGCCGGCGACGCCCGGCCCCGCGCTCACGCCCGCCGACGTCCCGTCGTATCCCGACGCGCCGCTCTACGACACCTCGATCGTGCGCACGCTCTTCTTCGAGTTCGAGAACAAGGACTGGGAGTCGGAGCTCGAGGACTTCAACAACACCGACGTCGACGTGCCTGCAACGTTGACCGTCGACGGCAAGACCTACAAGGACGTCGGCGTCCACTTCCGCGGCGCCAGCTCGTACTTCATGGTGCCCGCGGGCCACAAGCGCTCGCTCAACGTGTCGCTCGACCACGGGACGAAGGCGCAGCGGCTCGGCGGCTACAAGACGCTGAATCTCCTGAACGCGAACGGCGATCCGACGTTCATGAGCTCGGTGCTCTACTCGTCGATCGCGAATCGCTACATCCCCGCACCGCGCGCGAACTTCGTGCGAGTCGTCATCAACGGCGAGTGCTGGGGGCTGTACGTCAACGTGCAGCAGTTCGACGCGATCTTCGTCAACGAGCGTTTCGCGAAGACCTCCGACGACGCCGAGAAGGACTCGAAGAAGAAGGGCGCGCGCTGGAAGGTGCCGGGCAGCCCGAACGGCGCGGCGGGGCTCGCCTTCATCGGCGAGTCGCTCGACGACTACAAGCGCCGCTACGAGATCAAGACGAGCGACAACGAGGCCGACTGGATCGCGCTGCGCGAGCTCTGCCGCACGCTGAGCAACACGCCGATCGACGAGCTCGAAGGCGCGCTCAAGCCGATGCTCGACATCGACGGCGCGCTGTGGTTCCTCGCGCTCGACAACGCGCTCGGCAACAGCGACGGCTACTGGACCCGCGCGAGCGACTACAGCATCTATCGCGACCCGAAGGGCATATTCCATGTCATCCCGCATGACATGAACGAGGCGTTCTCCGAGCACGGCGGCGGCCCGCCCGGCGGCATGCGGGGCGGTCGCGGCGGTCGCGGTCGCGGACCCGACGGCCAAGGCGGCGGCCCGCCGGGAGGTCCGCCCCAGGGCGGCGGAGACGGCAATCGACCCGAAGGCGGACCGCCGGACGGACCTCCGGGAGGCGGACCGGGCATGCGCGGTCCGGGCGGTCCCGGCGGCGGTGGCGCCGAACTCGATCCGCTCATCGGCGGTGACGACATGCGGAAGCCGCTGCGCAGCCGACTGCTCGCCGTGCCCGCGCTTCGCGCGAAGTACCTCGAGCACGTGAAGGCGATCGCGAAGGAAGACCTCGCGTGGGAACGCCTCGGGCCGACGGTCGCGGCGCATCGCGCGCTCATCGAGCCGATCGTCAAGAGCGACACCAAGAAGCTGGCGACCACCGAAGCGTTCGAACGCGCCACGGCTGACGCGCCCGCCGGCGGCAACGGGGAGAATCAGGGCGGACTCAAGTCGTGGGCCACCAAGCGCAGCGCCTACCTCCTCAACTACAAGCCGAAGGAGACGGCTGCAACGTCGAGTGAAGGCGGGTCGAAGGGCGGAGCGGGGGAGACGGGAGCAGGTCGGTGAACCACAAGGACATGCTGGAGTCGCCGGCGTTCGGCCCGCGCCGATCCGCCGGGGCTCCCGCGTATGAAGTGAAGTTCGTGGTGACGGACGCGCTCGCCGTCGAGATCGAGAACTGGGCCCGCACCTTCCTGGCGATCGATGCGCACGGCGATCCGACGCTCGGCGGCCGGTACCTCATCACATCGACGTACCTCGACACGCCGGAGTACGACGTCTACCGGCGCACCGGCTCGTACCGACGGAACAAGTTCCGCGTGCGGACCTACGGCGAGTCGGCGACCGCGGAGGATCGGCTCGTCTTCGCGGAGCGGAAGACGAAACGTGGAGATCGCGTCGCCAAGCGGCGCTCCGCCGTTCCGGCGACCGATCTCCCGATGCTCGGCGACGCCGCGGTCGAACGCGACTGGACCGGGCGTTGGTTCCACCAGCGCGTGCAGCTGCGACGCCTGATTCCCGCCGCAACGGTCGGCTACGAAAGGGCGGCGCTCGCGGGCGTGGTCGACGGACAGCCGCTGCGGCTCACGCTCGACCGCGGGCTGCGCGGCGTGCGGGCGAACGGCTGGGGCGGGGCCGCCCACGTGCTCAGCCGCGAGGCCGGCGTGCCGCTCCTCCCGGGCCGGGCCGTCCTCGAACTCAAGTTCCTGCGCGACTTGCCCGCCGCATTCAAGGAAGCGATCTACCTCTTCCGATTGGTGCCGCAGTCCTTCTCGAAATACCGCGCGTGCTGCGACACCGTGCTCGGCCTTTCCGCAAGTGGCGGGACGAACGCGGGCACGAGCCTCGGGGAACGCTGTGCCTGACTGGCTGACGACGACCTTTGAAAGTGACGTGGAGCTGGAGCTCGGCATGCTCGTGCCGCGCATCCTGCTCGCCGCCGTCCTCGGTTACGTCGTCGCCGCGATCTACCGATACACGCATGGCCGCAACGGCGAGCAGGGGCGCGCGTTCATGGCGACGCTCGTGTTGCTCACGATCCTGATCGCGATGATGACGCTTGTCATCGGCAACAACGTTGCGCGTGCGTTCAGCCTCGTCGGCGCGCTTGCCATCGTGCGCTTCCGCACCGTCGTCGAAGACACGCGCGACACCGCGTTCGTGATCTTCGCGGTGTCGATCGGCATGGCGATCGGCGCGGGCTTCCTGAAGATCCCGCTCATCGCGATCCCCGTTGCCGCCGTCGCGGCGTTCTGGTTCCGTCCCGAGGCCGTCGCGCCCGCCGCCACGGACGGGCTGCACGAACTCGTGCTGCGGCTCGCGCCCGCGACCAACATGGCGACGACGATCGATCGCGCGCTCGAGCCGCTGGTGCGCACCGCACGGCTCGACGCGATCGGCACCGCGCGGCAAGGCTCGGCGATCGAGCGGACCTACCTCGTCACGCTCGCCGAGGATCCGGCGAAGGTCGTGGAGACGCTGCACCGCCTCGACGGCGTCATCAGCGTCGAGCTGAAGCGGCGGTGACGCGCGACCAGTCGAGGCCGAAGCGCGCGAGGTACTTGCGCAGGCGATCGGCGTCGTTCGCCTCTCGTCGTTTCAGCCGCGACGCCTGGTAGAGCTCGCGGCCGGCATCGGAGATCGTGCGGCACGAGCGGCAGACCTCGATGACGCTCTCGAGCTGCATGCGGTCGAAGCGGTCGATCGCCGCAAGGTCGTCGGGCGAGAGGAGCGCGGCGAGCGCGGGGCCCGACGTCGGCGGGTCGGCTTCGGTGCGGCGCCACGAGCGCTCGAGCCGCTCGATCTCTCGGTCGACGTCGTCGACCGAGATGCGCCCGCCCGCGGCGAGCGTCGCGAGGCGCGTGATCGACGCCGACAGGTCGCGGAAGTTGCCCGACCACGTTGCAGCCGCCGAGCGGGCGAACGCGAGATAGCGGTCCCGCGCCTCGCGGGAGAAACGCACGACGCGCTGGCTGCGGTCGGCGAAGCGGTCGAGCTCGAAGTCGACGTTCGGCTCGATGTCCTCCGGCCGCTCGCGCAGGGCGGGGAGGCGAAACGTCCAAAGATTGATGCGTGCGAAGAGGTCCTCGCGGAAGCGCCCTTCGGCCACGCGGAGCGCGAGGTCGCGATTCGTGCCGGCGATGAGCTGGAAGCGGCTCGTGACCTCGGCGTCGGCGCCGAGCGGCAGGAATCGCTTCTCCTCGAGCGCGCGGAGCAGCATCGCCTGCTCGTCGAGCCCGAGCTCGCCGATCTCGTCGAGGAAAAGCACGCCTCCGTCGGCGGAGCGGAGCAGGCCAGGGCGATCGCTTGCCGCGCCGGTGAACGATCCCTTCTTGTGGCCGAAGAGCGTCGACATCGCGCCGTCGCCGCGGAGCGTCGCGCAGTTCACTTCGACGAACGCGCCGTCGCACTGGTGCCGCTGCCGCTTGAGGTCGGCGATGCGCTTCGCAAGCTGGCTCTTGCCGGCGCCGGTCGGGCCCATGAGAAGGATCGGATCGGTCGATCCCGTGGCCACGTGCTCGATCTCGCCGACGAGGCGGTTGAACTCCACGTTGCCGGTGGCGATGCCGGACTTGAGCGTGCTAACGTTGTCGCGGCGCTCGCGCTCGAAGCGCGCCGCGATGCGGTCGTAGCGCGAGAGGTCGAGGTCGATGATGCGCACGTCGCCCTGCGGCGAGGTCGTCTTCGCGCGCGGCGCCGTCTGCACCAGCCGCGCGGGGAAGCGCCGCGACTCGGTGAGGAGGAAGAGGCAGATCTGCGCGACGTGCGTTCCGGTCGAGATGTGGACGAGGTAGTCCTCGACGTCGGTCTTGAAGTCGTAGCCGCGCGCGAAGTCGTCGAGCGCCGAGTAGACCGATTCGAAGTCCCACGGGTCGTCGATGTCGATCGCGTGCCGCCGCACCGCCGTCTCGGGCGACACCGCCGCGATGTCGGCCGCGACCCCCTTCGCGAGCGACTTCGCGCTGGAGGGATGCAGGAGTTCGAGCCGCGAGACGAGGAGGTCGTCCTGTTGGCACAGGCTTACGGTCGGTCGCCAGCGCTCCCATCGGTCGGGGCCCGTGCCGACGTCGAGCGTGGTGCCGAGGAATCCGATGGCGACGGTGCTTCGAGCCATGACGAGCGAAAAAGATATCAAGGCGAGCGAATAGACGCGTCTCTAGACGAGAGCGCGTCGTTGAGCCGCGTTCTTGATGCCAAAAACGCGGGTTGAGCCGCTGGCACGCGCCATGCGTAAGGGCGATCGCCTCGTGACGGTCGCGGGGCACGCACCGACCTCGCTTCACCCTTCGACGGATCCCGCGATGGCCAATCGATCGCTCTTCCGATCGCTCGCGCACACCCTGCGGCAGCCTCCGATGACCCGGAACGCCGCCGGCGGCGTGGCGTACGCGATGACCGCCGAGCACATCCTCGCTCAGTTCGCGATGACGGGTTGCATGAACGCGACCTACTACGCGAGCGCCGAGAATCAAGCGGCGGCCGTCGTCGAGCTCGCTCGTCGTTGCGACGCGCGATTCGTGGCGCAGCTTGCGGTCTATGCCCGCGAGAAGGGCCACATGAAAGACATGCCCGCGATCCTCTGCGCGTCGCTTTCGTCGCGCCGGGAACCCTTGGCCGGCGAGCTTCTTGAGCGAGTCTTCCCTCGCGTCATCGACTCGCCGCGCGTCCTCCGCACGTTCGTGCAGGTCGTCCGATCCGGGCGCGTCGGTCGGCGCTGCCTCGGCTCGCGGCCGAAGCGGCTCGTGCAGCGTTGGCTCGCGAGCCGCACGGAGGAAGAGATCTTCTTCGCGTCGGTCGGCAACGATCCGTCGCTCGTCGACATCCTCCGTCTCGCCCACCCTCGGCCGCAGTCGCCTTCGCGCGAAGCTCTGTACGGATACCTCCTCGGAAAGCGGCACGACCCGGGACTGCTCCCACTGATCGTGCTCGAGTTTGAAGCCTTCAAGAAAGCGATGAAGTCATGAGCCAGGAACGCCCTCAATCCTTGATGCCGGTTCCCGACGTGCCGATGGCGATGCTCACGAGCCTTCCGCTCACGAAGCGGCATTGGGTCGAGATCGCGCTACGGTCGTCATGGACCGCGACGCGGATGAACCTCAACACGTTTGCGCGACATGGCGTGTTCGAAGACGAGGGTGCCGTCGCGGCCGTCGCGAAGCGACTCGCCGACGAGCAGCTTGTTCGCTCCGCAAAGGCGATGCCGTACCAACTCCTCGTTGCAGTCCGGAACGCGGTCTCGGTGCCGTCGGAGATCCGAGCGGCGCTCGAGACGGCCCTCGAACATGCAACGCGGAACGTCTCCGCGTTTGCGGCGCGGAACGTGTGGGTGCTGCCCGACGTCTCGGGATCGATGCACGCACCGATCACCGGCCATCGCAAGGGCGCGACGACGTCGGTGCGCTGCGTCGACGTGGCGGCGCTCATGGCGGCGACGGTGCTTCGGCGGAATCCGTCGGCCTGCGTCCTGCCGTTCAGCGACGTCGCGATACCGATGCCGCTCGACGCCGAGCGGTCGATTCTCGAGAACGCGGAGATCCTCGCGCAGTTGCCGTCGGGCGGAACGAACTGCTCGGCGCCGCTCGCTTGGATCAACGCCAAGAAGGCCCGGGCGGATCTCGTCGTCTTCGTCTCGGACAACGAGTCGTGGATCGACTCGAACCCATGGACGCAATCGGCTGCAACGGAGACGCTGCGTCAGTGGTCGATCCTACGAGAACGCAACCCCGGAGCGCGACTCGTGTGCATCGACCTCACGCCCAACATGACGTCGCAGGCGCCGAACCTGGACGACATCTTGAATCTCGGCGGTTTCTCCGACGAGATCTTCGAAACCATCGCCGGATTCGCATCCGGCGCAGACTCGCGGCAGTGGATCGGGCGAATTCGCTCGACCACCCTCTGACCGCGGTTGACGGAGCACGTTTCGCGAATGCCTGCGGGACTACACGACTTCAATACGTCCTCTATGTGGGTTCGAGTCCCACCGGCGCCATTCACCCCGTGAATCACGGCGCCGTAGCCTAACTGGTCAAGGCAGGAAGTCTCGCAAAATCTTGTCGCGAAGCGCTTTCACACTCGGAGTGTGGCGAGACTCCGATCCCGCCCGCTCCATTCTCTTCTCTCCATTCTCGAGTCCCCATGTCCTCCTCACCCTTCATCCCGACCGGCGACGCCACCGCGATTCTGCCGGTTCGTAATGGCGAGCTCTCGCCGATCACCGTGATCGGCACGCCCGAGATCCGCGGCACGTTCGACGACCTCTGTCTGAAGCAGGCGATCAACGTGCGCATGGCGCCGGGCGTCACCGACGTGGTCCTCAATCCCGACGCGCACTGCGGCTATGGCGCGCCGATTGGCTGCGTGCTCGCGTCGCCCACGCACATCTATCCGGGCCCGGTCGGCGTCGACATCAAGTGCTCGATGAGCCTGCTGCAGCTCGACATCGACGAGGACGCGGTGGCCGATCGGCGCACGCGCCGCGCGCTCATCGAGGCGATCGTCGCGCGCACGCCCACCGGTTCGGGCCGCGGACAGCGGCACGCGCCGAAGGGGCGACGCGTCGATGTGAGCGTCGGTCGCCGCGCGGTGGTCGAGGGCGCGTCGCACGGCGTGTGCGAGGCGTTAGGCGTTCCGCTCGCTTGGGCCGCGCGGTGCGAGGACTCGCATCACGAAGGGCACGACGGTTCGCAGGCAGCGCTCGAGGAGCGGCTGTCGCGACACCTGCGCGAGGAACGTATGGGGAAGCTCTTCCCCGAGAAGACCGCGCAGCTCGGAAGCTACGGCGGCGGAAACCACTTCGGCGAGTGCGAGATCGTGCACGTTGCGGACAACGAGCGGGCCCGGAGCGTCGCCACGGCGTTCGGCCTGCGCGATCGCGGTGTCGCGTTCCTCTCCCACTGCGGAAGCCGCGGCTGGGGCGCGTGGCTTGCGGACCTGCAATTCCGTACGCTGCGCCAGCACTTCGATCGCTGGTCGATTCCGCTTCCCGGAAACGACCGGCACATGGTGCACGCGCCGCTCGGCACCGACGAGGCGAACGCGTACCTCGACGACATGGCGCTCGGCGCGAACTTCGCGACGGTGAACCACCTCCTGATCAACGCCCTCGTGCTCGAGGCGTTCCAGGAAGTCCTTCCCGGCGTGAAGGGCGAGCTCGTCTATCTCATCAGCCACAACATCGCGCGGAAGGAAGTCTTCAACGACCGCGAGACGTGGGTGCACCGCAAGGGCGCGACGCGTGCGTTTCCCGCGGGGCACTTCGCGCTGAAGTCGACGCCGTTCTACGAGACCGGTCACCCCATTCTTCTCCCCGGCAATCCGCAGGCCGGCTCGAGCGTGATGGTGGCCGATCCCGGCGCGAAGCTCTCGTGCTTCAGCGTGAACCACGGCGCCGGACGAACGATGAGTCGGACGGCTGCAACGAAGAACCTTGACCAGCGCGCCGTCGACGAATCGTTCGAGCGAGCGGACATCCTGACGAACTGCCGTCAGTATCCGATCGACGAGGCGCCGAAGGCGTACAAGGACTTCAACGAAGTGATCCGTAGCGTCGAAACCGCCGGACTCGCCACCGAGATCGCCCGCCTGAAGGCGCGCTTCGTGATCAAGGACGGGGATAAGGCGGATGATTAAGAGGGGAGGCGCGGCCTTCGGCCGCGAGGATTCAGGATTCAGGAGTCAGGGTGAAAGCAACCAAAGCGCGGTGCCGAAGTGCCTGGCCCACTGACTCCTGACTCCTAACTCCTGACTCCCTGCCTTCTACCCCGAACCCTGAACCCTGACCCCTTTGCTTCCATGCCTCCCCTCCACATCAACGGTTCCACGGGCGAAGGCGGCGGTCAGATGCTCCGATCGTCGCTCGCGCTCTCGATGGCGCTTGGCGTGCCGTTTCGCATTACGGGCATCCGCGCGAATCGCGAGAAGCCCGGGCTCATGCGCCAGCACCTCACCGCGTTGCAGGCGGCGATCGCGATCTCGTCGGCGCGCGCCGAAGGCACGGCCGTCGGCTCGCGCGAGGTCACCTTTGCGCCCGGACCCGTGCGCGGCGGCTCGTATCGATTCGCGGTGGGCACCGCAGGCAGCGTGACGCTCGTCTTGCAGGCGATCCTGCCCGCGCTTCTCGTGGCCGACGAGCCGTCGGAGGTGGTGATCGAAGGCGGTACGCATGCTCGTTCGGCGCCGACGTTCGAATTTCTTCAGCACGCGCTCGTGCCGCTCCTCGCCCGGCTCGGCGGCGCGATCGACGTGCGCCTCGAGAAGCACGGCTTCTACCCTGCCGGCGGCGGTCGCGTTGCCGTGTCCGTTTCGCCGGCTGCAACGATGAGTCCGTTGATGATCGAACGCCGTGGCGAGGTTCGCTCGACGCGGGCTGTGTCGATCGTGTCGAAGCTCCCGTTCGACGTGGCGCGCCGCGAACTCGAAGCCGTGCGGTCGCGCCTTGGCTGGTCGTTCGACACGCGGAACGCGCGCGTCGTCGACGATGCGCCGTGCCCCGGCAACGCGCTTCTTCTCTATATAGAGAGTGAAGGCGGCACGGACATCTTCGGCGTGATCGGCGAGCGGCAGAAGTCGTCGGAGCGCGTTGCAGCCGAGGCATGCGCCGAGGTCGAGTCGTACCTCGAGTCCGATGCGCCGATCGGTCCGCATCTCGCCGACCAACTCATGGTGCCGTGCGCGATCGCCGCCGCGAAGGGCGCCGGCGAAAGCTCGTTCGTGACGCAGCCGCTTTCGAGCCACAGCACGACGAACAGCGAGATCGTCGCCGCGTTTCTCGGGCGCGCGCCGACGATCGAGTCGCGCGGCGCGAAGTCCGTGCGCTGGTCGATTCGTTGAAAGGGGAGACAGGAGCCGGAAGCCGGAAGCCGGGAGCCGGGAGCCGGGAGTCAGGAGTCAGGAGTCAGTGGGAAAGGCAGTTTGGTACCGCGCTTTGGTTGCTTTCACCCTGAATCCTGAATCCTCGATCCTGAATCCTCGCGGCCAAAGGCCGCGCGCCTCAGATCTCTTCGATCTCCGTCACCTTCTTCGCCGTGACCTCGTCGATCTTGGCCGTGTACTTCTTCGTGAGTTCGTCGATCTCGTCCTTCGCGGACTTCGCTTGATCGTCCGAGACCGGGTTCTTCTTGTCGGCAACGAGGAGATCGATGTGCTTGTTCGCGTCGCGGCGCTCGTTGCGGATCGCGACCTTCTGCTCTTCCGCCATTTTCTTCGCCTGGCCCACGAGCTGCTTGCGGCGCTCCAAGGACGGCGGCGGCACGTTGATGCGGATGACCGAGCCTTCCGACTGCGGATTGAGGCCGAGTCCGGCGGTCTCGATGGCCTTGATGATCGTCTGCTTCGAGCTCGGATCGAACGGCTTCACGAGAAGCTGCGTCGGCTCGGGCGTCGAGATGCCCGCGAGCTCGCGCAGGTCGGTTTGGCTGCCGTAGTAGTCGACCTTGATGTACTCAAGAAGCGCCGTCGACGCGCGGCCGGTCCGCATGCCGCGGAGTTCGCGCGTGAGGTATTCGACGGACTTGATCATCTTCTCTTCGCACTCAAGTTGAATCGTGTCGAGGTCCATGGTGAGCCGGGGGTTCGGGGTGGTGGTTCGGGGTGTGATTCGGGTTGGCGATTCGGGCTCGCGACGAGTCGAATCGGCGGGGCTGCAACGCGGAGATCACTTCGTCACGAGTGTGCCGATGCGCTCACCGCGGACGACTCGCGCGATGTTGCCCTTCGTCTTGTAGTCGAACACGCAGATCGGGAGCGTGTGCTCCATGCACATCGTCATGGCCGTGAGGTCCATGACGCCGAGCTGCTTCTCGATCGCCTCGGCGTACGTGAGGGTGTCGTAGCGCGTGGCCTTCGGGTCCTTCTTGGGGTCGGCGGTGTAGATGCCGTCGACCTTCGTGGCCTTCAGGAGGATGTCCGCGTTGAGTTCGATCGCGCGGAGGGAGGCGCAGGTGTCAGTCGTGAAGAACGGGTTGCCCGTGCCGGCGACGAGGATGACGATGCGGCCCTTCTCGAGGTGACGGAGGGCGCGGCCGCGGATGAAGGGCTCGGCGACCGCCGGCACGTTGATCGCGGACATGACGCGGGCCTCGCGGCCGACGTGGGTGAGCGCTTCCTTCAGGGCAAGGCCATTGATGACCGTCCCGAGCATCCCCATGTAGTCGGCGGTTGACTGGGTGAAACCGCCGCGTGCGGAGAGTTGGGCGCCGCGGATGATGTTGCCGCCGCCGACGACGACCGCGATCTGGAGGTTGCCCGGGCTGTCAGCCGCCGCGGCGATCTCGCCGGCGATGGCGGCGAGTTCGTCCGGAGAGATGCCGAGTTGTCCGGGAGGTGCGAACGACTCCCCGGAGATCTTGAGCAGGACACGACGACCGGAGGTGAGCTGGGATCGGTGCGACTGGCTGGTGGTCGTCATGCGGAGGGGGCATCCCGGAGTTAGAACGCGAGGGGGCGGGTCGCGCCGGAGGGCGACCCCGGAGCCGGGAGGCCCGGAGGGGGATAGGCGTGGGGGCGGAGAGACCACCGCGCGACCGGAGATTGGAACCGACCTCGCCCGATGGGGCAAGCCAGACCTCGGTGACAATGGCCAGACCACTGCGCAACGTGGCCAGACCACTGCGCGGCGGTGGCGACACCGCGCTCGGGGTACTGGCCAGCGGCTGTGTTCACTTTCAAGTCCTCACGCGATTGAGCCGTGGCGCGACGCATCCCATTTCTGGCCGCTCTTGAGCAGCGCGTTCAGGATCGTCAGGAGCTTCCGGATGCACGCGACGATCACCACCCGGAAC
>JAEUIT010000046.1 GCA_016795035.1 Phycisphaerae bacterium
ACTTCTCCCAGCGAAGCCGCCGCGCGGGCATCCTGCCCAGGTCAGCTCGCGGCCGGTTTCATCGGCTGCGTGAGCGTGGGGAGATGGAGATGTGGGTAATGGTCAGCGAGACGTGGGGGAGGATCGGGCTCTTGCATCCTCCCCCGACTCCGTCGGGGGAGGGGGACCATCGCGAAGCGATGGTGGTGGGGGCTCGTGCGCTCGCGCGGCCCCCTCCGTCATCGCGGGCGCGATGCCACCTCCCCCACGAAGCGGGGGGGGGGATCAACGGCCGCGCGCTCCGCTGCCGCGCGAGTGCGAGCAGCCCTTCCGCCACGCGGGTCGCATCGCCGCTGACCTCGGCATTTGCGACGCGCACGACATGCCACCCGGCGCTCTCGAGAAACTCGCGCCGATCCGCGTCGTACGCCCCGCACTCGTCGTGCGATCGTCCGTCGAGCTCGACCGCGAGTCGCGCCTTCACGCAGGCGAAGTCGACGATGAACGGACCGACCGGATGTTGGCGGCGGAAGGCGACGCCGTTCGATCGATCGCGGAGGAGGTTCCAGAGGAGGACTTCAGCCGGCGCGAGTCGTCGTCGCAATTCGCGAGCACGGTCGCGAGTCCTTCGCGATGGTGTTGCCATCCCGCAAGGCTACGTGCGTTTTCGGCGAGGTCGCCGTTTGCCGAAAAAGCGCAGTGCACCGCGCTGGCCCCCTCCGTCATCGCTGCGCGATGCCACCTCCCCCGCGAGGCGCGGGGGAGGACTCGGAGGCCCGCTTCGGCCGGGGCCCGACTCGGTCTCCGCTCACTGATCTCGCTTCTCGTCTTCAGAAGAGAAGAGCATCAACGAGCGCAGAGTCCGAGACGAGTCCAGCGGACAGACATCAGACGAAAGCCGAGACCGAGACGGAGACAGCTTGCCTGCTGCGCACCAAACCCTCTCCATTTTCTCTCTCTATTTTCTTCTCGCTCTCACGCCACCGCCGCGCACACCTTCTTCGCGGCGTCGGTGAGATCGGTCGCCGTCTGCATCCCGGGGATGTCGCGGCGCGCCGCGTCGAGGATCGCGCGGGCCTCGCCGACGTTCGTGCCTTCGAGGCGCACGACGAGCGGCACCTTGAAGCCCACCGTCTTCGCGCTGCCGACGATCGCGCGGGCGATCTTGTCGCACTGCATGATGCCGCCGAAGATGTTGACGAGGATGCCCTTCACGGCCGCGTCGGACAGGATGATCCGGAAGGCCTGCGTCACGGCCTCTTCGCTCGCGCTCCCGCCGACGTCGAGGAAGTTCGCCGGCTCGCCGCCGTGGAGCTTGATGATGTCCATCGTGCTCATGGCGAGGCCGGCGCCGTTCACGAGGCAGCCGATGTTGCCGTTGAGCGCGACGTAGGAAAGGCCGAAGCGATTCGCCTCGAGCTCGGCCGCGTTCTCCTCGGTCGGGTCGAACATCGCGCTGACCTTCTTCTGGCGGAAGAGCGCGTTGTCGTCGAAGTTGAACTTCGCGTCGATCGCGAGGACGCGCCCCTCGGGGTGCTCGTCGGTCGGCGGCGTCACGACGAGCGGATTGATCTCGACGAGGCTCGCGTCCGACTCCTTGAAGAGCTTCGCGAGCTTGAGGAAGAGGTCGACCGCCTGGGCGTTGAGCTTGCCGTCGAGGCCGAGCGCGAATGCCATCTTGCGGGCCTGCCACGCCTCGAGCCCGCGGATCGGGTCGAGCGGTTCCTTGAGGATGGCGGCGGGGTTCTTCGCGGCGACGGTTTCGATCTCGACGCCGCCTTCCTTGCTCGCGATCAGCGTGTTCGTGCGGCGCTCGCGGTCGACGAGGATCGCGACGTAGATCTCGCGGGCGATGTCGACGCCGGCTGCAACGAGGAGACGGGTGACCTTCAATCCTTCGGGCGGCGTCTGCGGGCTCACCATGCGGTTCGTCAGCATGAAGCGCGCGGCCGTCTCCGCTTCTTCCGCGGTCTTCACGAGCTTCACGAACCCGGCCTTGCCGCGGCCGCCGGCGTGCACCTGCGCCTTGATGACGACAAGTGCCTGGCCGCTCGCCAGGATGCGCTTGGTCTCGGCGACGGCGGCTTCGACGGTCTCGACCATCGCGCCCTGCGGAACGGGAATGCCGGCGTCGGCGAGAAGCTGGCGGGCCTGGTATTCGTGGATCTTCATGGAGAAGGAGTCAGGAGTTGGGAGTCAGGAGTGAGTGGGCTCGACGATCAGGCATCCTGCATGGAGGAAATTGATGAGTCAGGCGACTCGAAGCGTTTCAGTCGTGCAGCTGGGTGCGACAGCATGTGCACCTTCACTGACTCCTGACTCCTCGCTCCTGACTCCTCGGGTTCCTTACAGCACAATCTCAACAATCTCAAATCGCTTCACGCCGCGGGGCAGGTCGACGCGCACGACCTCGCCGATGCGGGCCTTCATGAGGGCGACGCCCATCGGGCTCGTCGTCGTCACTTCGACATAGTCGAGGTCGAAGCGCCCGGTGGCCTGGCCGACGAGCTTGTAGAGGTCCTCGTCGCCGCCGTCGACGTCCTTCAGGCGCACCATCGCACCGACGAACACCATGTCGGTCGGCACGTTCACCTCGCCGGCGATCTGGGCGCTCGCGAGCCGCTCCTCGATCTCCTTCATCTTGGCCGCGTTCATCGCCTTGTCTTCGCGGGCGGCGTGGTACTCCGCGTTCTCGCGGAGGTCGCCGAGGGCGCGGGCGTCGGCGATGCGCTGGATCAGCACCTTCTCGTTTGCACGGAGTTCGCTGAGCAGCTTCTCGAGCTGAGCCTTCTCGTCGGGGGTGAGGAAGTTCATGGCAGTCGGTGTAGAGGGGGCGCGGGAGGGTGCAGGCTCTGCTCGAGGACGCATCCGCCACACGGCGGAGCGACAACGAAAGATCGAGGCCGTTCTCGCCCGCGGCTTGCGTGTGTCGGCGGCCCGAGGAGGGACAGGGGCCGAAACGCGAGTGCGGGAGGACGACGGCCTGCGACAGGGACGCCGCGAAACGACTCGTTCAGAGAAACGAGTGCGACGGAGCCGACGATCCTCGCCTAGGGCTCCCGCTGCGACCGGTGCGCGGCGGGTGCGAAGAGGACTGCGGCGAGGGGAGATCGGCCCCGTGCGCGAGGTGAGAGGATAACAGCAGCCCGGCCGTTCGGCGTCCGCACGGCCGCTCGAGCCTGGGCCCGGGCTACCTCCACGCGCGTTCGAACGGCCGGCGCAGGATCAGTAACGCGGTCCAGAGACCCGCCGCGACCAGCCATCCGCTCCGGGCGACGAGCCACTCGATGTCGCCCGGGAGATTGGGGGTCGCGGCGGCCAAAGCGTAGATCGCGCTCATCGGACTCCACCGGACCGCAGACCACCACGAGGGGTCGGTGGCGGCCTGCGCGCTATCGGCGACGAAGGGCAACGAGCCGCCGTCGACGAGACGAAGGAAGGGCATCCCGATCACGAGGACGACGATCGCGAACATCGCGCCGGTGCGCACGAGCGTGGCTCGGCGCTCGATCGGAATCGTGCCGAAGGCGACGAGCGCCGTGACCGCCGCCGCCCAGCCGCCGATCGTGAGGTCGATCGCCGCCGAACGCCAGGGATTCCACGGCGTGAGAAGCCGAAGCGGCCAGACGACGACCTGCACCAGGCAGAGAAGCACCGCCACGTCGAGGATCGCCTGTCGAATCGGCCACGCGCGCGGCGGACCGCTGAGGCGGACGAGCGGCCACCCGACGAGCATGCCCACCGTGACGAGAAGGATGAGGAGCCGGACCGCCGGGGCATACGACGCCGGGTGCGCTTGGATCGGCGCGCGTGGCCCGATGGCGACGATCCAACTTGCGATGAGCCAGGCGGAGGCGAGGAAGATCAGGCCGCGCGGCGGCACCGGACGCGGGATGCCGCGGAGCGGCGTTCGAAGCGGAGGGCGTGGCGTCGGAGGCGCCGCGAGCGGCGACGGTTCGCCGTCGGCGGATCCAGACGCAATGGACGAAGGAGGTTCCACGGGGCGAGCACGCTCGAGTCGATGCAGCGTAACGCGGATCGGGGCGAGGACCCGATCGGCTCACCGCGCGCGGTACTGCGTCAGGCGGTAATAGAGCGTTCGCTCGCTGATCCCCAAGAGATCGGCGGCGACCTTGCGGTTGTCGTTACTTCGGCGAAGCGCTTCCATGATCAGCTCGCGCTCGACGTTCTCGAGCCGCAGGTCCTCGCGGGCCGCGATGGCCGCGTCGCGCTCGTCGGCGAAGGCGTCGCTCCGCGGGTCGCCGGTCGTTCCCGACGGGGTCGGGGGAAGGAGACGGGCCACCGGCGTCTGCACCAGGACATGCCGCGACCACGCCTTGTCGATCGCGGCCGCGAGGTCGTGCAGGGGGATCGGCTTCGCGAGAAAGTCGACGACGTCCTTCTGGATCGAACGGCGGGCCAGCTCATAGGTCCCGTGGCCGGTGGCGATGACGACCGACACGGCGGGATGGCGCTCGCGGATCTCCTCGAAGAGATCGAGGCTCAGTTCGCCGTGGAGCTTGAGGTCAAGCAGCACGATCGCGAAGGCCTCCCGCGCGAGCGCCGCGCGGGCGGCGTCGGCGTGGTCGACGCACACGACCTCGAAGCCGAGCTGGGCGATCGCGCGGCTGTACATGAGTTGCTGCGAGGACTCGTCCTCGACGACGAGGACGCGGCGCGGCGGCGCTCCACTCATGGCGTCTCCTCCGGCAACGGGATCGCGAGGACGAAAAGGCTGCCCATGCCCGGGCCGTCGCTGAAGGGCCGAAGCGTGGCGCCCATGCCTTCGGCGAGCGCTTGGGCGATCGAGAGCCCGAGTCCGAGCCGCGGGCCCGAGCCGGGCGCGGCGTCGCTGTAGCTGTTGAACGGCGTGAAGAACGTCTGCCGCATCGCCTCGGAGAAGCCGCGGCCGTTGTCGCGCACGCGGAGCCAGACTTCCCGTTCGGTCTGCGTCGCGTCGGCCTCGATGCGGCCGTCGGGCGCGACGGCGTCGGCGGCGTTGATGAGGAGCGTGAGGAGGATCTGCCGCACGTCGTCGGCCGGGCCGTACACGCGGATCGGTACCGCCGCGCCGGTCGCGACGAAGCACGACGCCTTGTCGGGGCGCGCCGCCCTCGCGACCTGCACCGTCTCCTGCACGAGCCGCGCCGCGTCGAACCATGAGGCCGTGCGGTCGCTCCGGACCATGGCCATGAGGCGCTCGATGATGCCCTTACAGCGGAGCGCCTCGCGGCGCACCACCGCGAGCGACTCGTGAAGTTCGGCGCGGGTCGGCTCGTCGACGGGGCCGCGCTCGATCGACTTCAGTCCGAGCTCGCTGAGCCCGAGCATCGCGTTCATCGGGTTGTTGATCTCGTGCGCGACGTCGGCGGCGAGGAGGCCGATGCCCGCGAGCCGCTCGCGCCGAAGGAGCTCGCGGCCGCTCTCCTCGATCTTCTGGATCATGCGCGAGTTGAGTTCCTCGATCTGCGTGACGACGCCGCCCACGTCGCGCGCCGTGCGGGCGCGCGGGCCGGGCGTCTGCGCCGCCAGGCGGCGATGCAGGTCGCGCAGGCGTCGATTCACGCTGCGCATCGAGTAGACGAGGAGCGCGATGCAGGCGAGCGTCGAGACGAGGCTCGCGACGAACACCGTGGTGAGCGTCGTGTCGCGGGTCGCCTCGGCCTCGTGGTGCGACGTCATGACGCCCGAGTCGGCCTCCGCCTGCAACGCGGAGAGGTCGGCGCGGAACTCGAGCACGCGCTGCGCGATCTCCCGAGAGGGGGCGCCGCTCGCTTCCGAGCGGAGGACGTCCTGCAACTGCGAGAGAAGCGACGACGCATGTCCCGATTCGGACGCCTGATGTTCCTCACCCGAAACGTCGTCGTATTGCGTCGCGAGGTATTCGACCAACGACTTCTCGGCGGCGGTCAGGAGGCGGTGTGCGGTCGCGCGCGAGGCGGGATCGTTCGACTCGAGGGCGACGACCGCCGCGCCCAAATCGCGCTCGATGGGGGCGAGAAGGCGGGTTTCGCCGTACTCCTCCGCGACCTTCTCGAGGATCCGGTCGAGTCGCATGAGCCCGAGGGCGGTGAGCGCGGTCACGCTCAACGGGAGGACAATGAGGAGCGTCAGGGCGACGAGATGGCGGCGAGCGACTTGCATGCGACGACACGACGAATCCTCCCTTGGGAGCGCGTTTCCTGCAAACTATGCAGCGAGGAATTCCGCGGCGTAGACCGATGCAGAAACCAGTGACCACCGCCGCACCCGCGCCCGTTTCCCACGCCGACCTGACCTGTCCGGCGACTCGCGCCGACGCGCCGCTCGAGCCGCTCGCCGACGCGGTCTCGCTCGGTCGGCGCGGATCGCGCCGTTGGGTCTCGCTCGCGTTCGTGTGTCTCGCGGTCGTCGTCATCGTGATGGACGGATCGATCGTGAACGTCGCGCTGCCGACGCTCGCGCGCTCGCTCGACGGCGCGAGCAACAGTCGCCTGCAGTGGGTCGTCGACGCGTACATCCTCGCGTTCGCGGCGCTCCTCCTTCCGGCGGGCAGCGCGTCCGACCGCTTCGGACGCAAGCGCGTCCTCCTCGTCGGACTCGCGACGTTCGCGATCGTCTCGATCGGCGCCGCGCGGGCGACGACCGTCGAGGCGCTCATCGCGTGGCGCGCCTTCATGGGCTTGGGCGCCGCGATGATCTTTCCGTCGACGCTCGCGATCCTCACCGACGACTTCCCCGAGCCGTCCCTGCGCCGCATCGCGATCGCGATCTGGGCGGGCAGCAGCGGACTCGGCGTTGCCATCGGCCCGGTCGCGGGCGGGTGGCTGCTCGAGCACTTCCACTGGGGCTCGATCTTCCTCGTCAACCTTCCGGTCATCGCGGTGGCCTGGATCGGCACCGCGTGCTTCACCCGCGAGTCGAAGGACGTCGACCACGCCCGATTCGACCCGATCGGCGCCGCCCTCGCGATCAGCGGCACGCTCGGTCTCGTGTGGGGCCTGATCGAGGCCCCCGAGGCGGGCTGGGGCTCGCGCGAGACGCTCGTCTCCCTCGGCCTCTCCGCGTTGCTGCTCTGCGCGTTCGTCTGGTGGGAACGGCGCACCGCGCACCCGATGCTCGACATGCGCTACTTCGCGAATCGCCGCTTCGCCGGCGGATGCCTCGCGATCGCGGCGGCGTTCTTCGGGCTCTTCGGCTTTGTCTTCATGGTCACGCAGTACTTCCAGTTCCTGCATGGATACGACGCGCTGACCGCCGGCATCCGCACCACGCCCTTCGCGGGGTTCATCCTGCTCGGCGCGCTCCTCGCCGCGAACGCGGGCAAGCGCGTTCCGGCGCACGTGACGATCGCGGCCGGCCTCGCGCTCATGGCGGCGGGCTTCGCCTGGGCCACGCGCGACACGATCGACACGAGCTACGCGCTGATGGTGGGGCAGATGGGCGTCCTCGGCACGGGCCTCGGTCTCGTCAACGCCGCCGCGACCGAGACGATCATGTCGTCGTTGCCGCTCAACAAGGCCGGCACCGGATCGTCGGTGAACGACACGCTCCGCGAGATCGGCGGCACGCTCGGCGTTGCAGGCATGGGCAGCGCGTTCAACGCGCTCTATCGCGGCGAGATCGCGGAACGTCTCGCGTCGGCGCCCTTGCCGCATGAGGCAAAGGACCTCATTCGCTCCTCGGTTGGCGCCGCGAGCATGGTGCTCGAGAAGGTCGGCGAGATCGCCGGCCCCACTGCGGTCGCATCGCTCAAGGTTCCGATCGCGGACGCGTTCCTCAAGGGATTCGCGGCCAGTTGCTGGATCGCCGGCGGAGCCGCGGCCCTCGGGGCGGTGTGCGCCTACCTTCTCGTCTCCTCGGGGGCGGACACGTCCGACGCTGCATTCTTTGCAGAGGCCGATCGGCGCCCCTCATGATCTCCTCATGACGTGATCGAGCGCGCCGTTCGCGGCCCGACGCGTCACACTCCACGTTGCAGCCTGCATGGACGCTCCACTCACGATTCTCGCGGTTCGAAGCCTTTTGCCCGAACACCACTTCGCGGCGCCCGATGTCGAGACGGCGTTCATGCGCTGGCTCGCCGATCGGCCCGAGGAGGAGCGCATCAAGGCGAAGCGCATCCTCCGGAACTCCGGCGTCGCCACGCGGCGCTCGTGCCTCACGATGGACGAGATCTTCTCGAAGGCGAGCCTGACGGAGACGAGCCGTCGCTACCGCCACCACGCGGTGCGCATGGGCACGCAGCTCCTGAAGGAGACGCTCGACGAGGCGGGGATCCGGCCGAAGGACGTCGACGTCCTCGTCACGACCTCGTGCACCGGCTTCATGATCCCGTCGATCGACGCCCACATGGCGAACGACCTCGGCATGCGCTCCGACGTCCTCCGCCTGCCGGTCACGCAGATGGGCTGCGCCGCCGGCGCGTCGGCGCTCATGTACGCGTCGGAGATCCTCCGCGGCCGGCCCGGCGGCGTGGCCGCGATCGTGAACGTCGAACTCCCGACGAACACGATGCAGCTCGAGGACTTCTCGATGGACAACATCGTGTCGAGCGCGCTTTTCTCCGACGGCCTCGGCTGCACGGTCCTCAAGAACGGCGAGCCGACCGGGCCGCAACGCGGAAGGGCGACGATCGACGGCTGGACGACGCACCAGGTCGCCGACAGCCTCTCGCTCATCGGCTATCAGCTGACGACGAACGGCTTCCTGATGAATCTCGATCCGACGTTGCCCGACGTCATCGCGCAGCACTTCGAGCGCGCGGCGGCGTCGCTCCTCGGTCCGCGCCAGCTCGCGCTCGCCGACCTCGAGCACGTCGTCCTGCATCCCGGCGGCGTCAAGATCCTCGACCGCATCGAGGAGATCCTCGCCCGCCACGGCCAGAGCGCGAAGCTCTCGCGCGAGACCATGCGCGACTGCGGCAACATGTCGAGCAGCACCGTGATCGTCATCCTCGAACGGCTGCTCGCCTCGAACCCCGAGCCCGGCAAGACGCTCCTCATGAGTTTCGGCCCGGGCTTCGGCGCACACCAACTCCTCCTCACGGTCGGCTCGCCCAACTGACGCGCGATCCCGCGCCCTTCTCGCCCTCCCTCCCCAAGCGGAGGCGGGGCCGCCCGGAATACGCACATGCTCGCAACCTCGCACGACGACAACGCCAAGCTCAAGCTCATCAAGGACGTCGGCTTCGACCAGCACTTCAAGGCGTCGACCTGGGCCGAGTACAACCGCGCCTTCTTCGACGGACTCGCCGAGAAGTACGACGCGACGAACGTGATGCACTCGTTCGGCACGAAGCGCGGCATCGACAAGGCCAGCGTGCGCCGCCTGCCGATCCGCCCCGGCTCGAAGATCCTCGACCTCTGCACCGGAAGCGCCGACATCGCGATCGAGATCGCAAAGCTGCATCCCACGGTGCGGATCGTCGGACTCGACGCCTCGCCCGCGATGCTGAAGGTCGCGGCCCGCAAGGCCGCGGCGTACCTCGACCGCATCGAGTTCGTCGAAGGCGACGCGCTGCGGCTTCCGTATCCCGACGGCCACTTCGACGGCGCGATCATCAGCTTCGGCCTGCGCAACCTCACGAACCTGCGCGCGGGGCTTCTCGAGATGAAGCGCGTCGTCAAGCCCGGCGGCTGGGTCTCGAACATCGACCAGGGCCACCCGAAGGGCGCGCTCTTCACCTTCGCCTACGAGATCCACTTCCGCCGCATCGCGCCGATCCTCGGGAAGCTCGTCTTCCATCGCGGCGAATTCAACTCGTTCCGCTATCTGCCGGAGTCGAACCGGTACTTCCCGGATCAGGAGACGCTCGCCGGCATCATGCGCGAGATCGGTCTCGCCGACGTGCGCGTCTTCGACCACTGGCGCGGCGCGGTCTCGCAGCAGATCGCGACGGTCGCGCCGCCTGCAACGTCGTCTTCCGCGCCCGAGCCTCGCCTGCAACGTGGAGTCTGATCGGTCCCCATCGTGGTCTCTCCCATGGCCGTCGACCTACTCATCATCGGGGCCGGTCCCGTCGGACTGACGCTCGCCCACCTCGTCGCCCGCTACGGCCTCCGCGTCGAGGTGATCGAGCGGCGACGCATGCCGTCGGGCGAACCGCGGGCGGTCTCGCTCGATGACGAGGGGCTGCGCATCTGGCAGACCTGCGGACTCGACGAGCTCCTGCGCGACGACTGGGCAAGCGGCGACGAAGGGCAGTGCATCTGCGAGTACCTCGACGCCCGCGGACGCTCCTTCCTCAAGCTGCATCAGCGCACCAGCGACCTCGGCTTCCCGCACGCGGTCACGATCCATCAGGGCCGCATCGACGAGAAGCTCCTGCGCTCGGCCGAGGCGCATCCCTCGATCACCGTACGGCGCGGCTTCGCGGTCGACGCCGTCGAGCAGGACGACCGCGGCGTGACCGCGCGCGGCGTCGACGCCGACGGGCGGCCCTTCGAGTCGCGCGCCGCGTGGCTCGTCGCCTGCGACGGAAGCAACAGCGTCGTGCGCCAGGCGCTCGGCATCTCCTGGCAGGGCGATCCCGTCGCGCATCCATGGCTCGTCGCGAATCTCGTCGATCCCGCCCTCGACGAAGGTCGCGATCCGGGGCACGTCATGATCCGCTGCGAGTCGAATCGCGCGGCCGTCACCATGCCCTTGCCGCACGGGCTTCGCCGCGTCGAGGTCGAACTCCCCGAGGACGACGACGCATCGTGGATCGGCGACGAGCGCGAGGTCCGCGCGCGGCTCGCGCGGGGATGGCCCGGTGCGGACCGCGCGCCGATCGCGACGGTCGCGCGCTGCACGTTCCGCGCGATGGTGGCCGAGCGCTGGCGCGAGGGACGCGTCTTCCTCGCCGGCGACGCGGCGCACGTCATGCCGCCGTTCGCGGGGCAGGGGCTGTGCGCCGGCCTGCGCGACGCCGCGAACCTCTCGTTCAAGATCGCGGGGGTCGTCCAAGGCTGGCTCGCGCCGTGCGCGCTCGACTCCTACGAGTCCGAGCGTCGCCCGCATCTCGATCGCATCACGCGGCTCGCGTGTCGGCTGGGCCGACTGATGTCGCCCGCGTCGCGCACCGAAGGCGTGCTCTTCCAGACGGCGCTCCGCGTGATCGGGGCGTCGCCCGCGCTCGGGCGCAACTGGCTCCTGCGCGGACCTTCGATCCAGCCGCGGCTCGAGCAGGGCTTCTTCAATCCGGCGTCGCCGCTTGCGGGCCGTTACATCCCGCAGCCGCTCGTCGTGACCGCGGCCGGCGCCCAAGTGCCGCTCGACGAACTCCTCGGTCAGCGCATGACGTGGATCCTGCTTGCCGGATCGCGCCGCGCGCCGCTCGAACCGCCGCTCCTCCAACCGAGCGACACCGTCCTGATGGAAGGGCGCGACTTCCGCGATCCGAGCGAAGCCCTTCGTCGCCGCTACGGCGCCGGCAGTCTCATCCTCGTCCGACCCGATCGCATCGTCCACTCGCATATCCGCGCGTCCCGATTTCGCGGGCCGCAGTCCTCGCGCTCACGGAGAAACCCCGCATGTCGTCCCGATGTCGTCGTCGCTCGCGAAGCGCGTTCCGTGGCCTCGTCGGCGTGATCGTTCCGGGAGCGCTCGGGGCAATCGCCGCGTGCACCCTCGGAGGCTGCGTCGCGAACAGCTCGAATCCGGCCGTCGAGATCCGCTCCGCGCGGATGGACGACGCCGGCGCGACGCTCGACCTCGCGCTCACGAATCCCGGCGGCCGCGACCTCACGGTGACCGGCGTGACCTACGACGTGAGCCATGGCGAGAGCTCGTTCCCCGTCGCGAACGGCGCCTGGTCAGGCTCGCTCGACCTGCCCGCGAAGGGCACCGCGACGCTCACGCTCGACGTGCCGTTCGACACGCCGCCGCTCGAAGCCGACTCCACGTTGCTGCACCTGAACGGCGAGCTCTCGTTCGTCGATCGCACCGGGTTCCTCGGGATCGGCGCGATGGACCTGACGAAGACGAGTTTCCGCGGCACGGTCACCGCCGTGCGGGGAAGGAAGTAACGCGCGATGCGTGCGACGCGAGCCATCTACGTCGTTGCAGCCGTGGCCGTGGCCGGCGCGGTCGCGCTCTGGCTCGCGACCGGCCGCGAAGGCTACACACGCTGGCCCAACGCGAAGCTCGAACAGGCCGACGCCGCGCCCGCCGCAGGCGAGAGCGATCTCCTCGGCGAGATCGGCTTCTCCGACGGCGCCGCCGCGCGGCCGAGCGCCGACATCCAGAGCCGTTTCGCCTTCGGGCTCGTGCCCGGAGGCTTCGACCCGAAACACCTTCTCAGCGTTGCAGCCGTCGCCGGCCTCGCCGGCGCCGCGTCGGTCGCGTCCTTCGCGATCGGTCGGCTCGGACGCCGCCACGCCACCTGACACGTCCACGAGGATCCACCGACCATGCGTCACGCTCTCGCCATCTCCTGTCTCCTCGGCGCGCTCGCGTCGTCACCCGTCCAGACGACGCGAGCCGCCGAGGCAGATCCGCCCGCGGCACCGGCGGCAAAGCCTGCGGAGGCACCCGCCGCGACGGTCGCCGAGCCGAAGCCGCCGGCCACGATCCCGGCGGGCTCGGTCGTCTACCGGACGCTGACCGGCCGCGAGGCGCAGGCGACGTTCACATCGGAAGCGCCGCTCGAGCGGATCGTCGGCAAGTCGAACGCGATCATGGGCTACGCGCTCTCCGGCCCGAAGGATTCGCCCGCGGCGCTCGCCGGCGCGACATGGGTGCTGCCGGTGGCGTCCCTCGCGACGGGACTGCCGCTTCGTGACGAACACATGGTGGGCCACGAGTGGCTCGACGCCGAGAAGTATCCCGCGATCACGTTCACCCTGACGCGCGTCGACGACGTGAAGGAAGTGAAGCGCGGAGACGGCTTTTCCACGTGGAGCGGCACGCTCGTCGGCACGATGACCATGCACGGCGTGACGAAGGAACTCCGCGTTGCCGACGCGAAGTTCTCCTTCCTCTCGGCGTCAGAGAAGACGAAGTCGATCGCGCCGGGGGATCTCCTCTTCCTGAAGTGCGACTACGAGGTGAAGCTCTCCGACTTCGGGATCAAGCACCCGGATGTTCCGCAGAAGGTCTCCGACACGGTGAAGCTGAGCCAGATGCTGCGGATGACGAATGCGACGGAGGGGGAAGGGAAGAAAATGGAGAAGAGAGATTAGAGAGAGCCATCGGTCTCGGTCTCGGTCGCTCCATCTGTCTCGGTCTCTGTCTCGGCTTTCCTCTTGATTCTGCGCACTCGTCTCGCCTCGGTCTCTGCTCTCTGGTCTCGCGTCTCGTCTTCTGGAGATGCCAGTGACGAGAGAGCCGAGTCCGAGACGGAGATGGGCGTGTCGCTGACCAGGGCTGCAACGTGGAGGATGCCCCGGAGGCCCCCTCCGTCATCGCTGCGCGATGCCACCTCCCCCGCGAGGCGCGGGGGAGGATCGGGGAGGAGCTGGAACGCGGAGCGCCTTCTGCATCCTCGCCTCGCGTCTCCTGGGGGAGCCAATCGCGGCGGATGCCGCGACTCAATCAAGTTCCATCGCGAAGCGATGGTGGTGGGGGCGGCTTTTCCATCTGTCTCTGTCTCCGTCTCGGCTTTCTTCTAGTCTCCGCTCACTCGTCTCGTCTCGGTCTCTGCTCTCTCGTCTCGCGTCTCGTCTTCAGAAGTTGCCAGAGACGAAAAAACCGAGTCCGAGACGATTCACGCGGACTGAGACAAGAAGTAAGCCGAGACCGACACGGAGACAGATGCGGCGTGAGTCGCCTGCAACGCTGTCGGTGCGTCACCGCTCCGGCGCGAGCGACACCGTCGGGTCCACTTGTCCGACGGTGATCACGTCGAAGCGCAGGTCGACCGGGCGGCCGTTCGCGTCGTCGATCCGCTTCGTGCGGTAGTACCACGCGTCGAGGCTCGCGAGCTTGCGCTCGGGGGGCATCTCGCCGAGCGAACGGGCGTCGGGATCGCCGCCCCAGATCACGCGGGTGTTCTTGTCGGTGATGAGTTCGAGCATGCCGTCGGCGGCGAAACGGCTCAGGTCGATCGAGGCAACCTGGCCTGCGGCGTACCACGGCTTCGTGCGGATCAACGTCGCGAGGCGGAGCGCCGCGCGGATGTCTTGGCCGATCCACGGCGTGCCGGCTTCGGCCGGCTTCGGCAGACTCACGCCGACGATGAGCGGCAGCTTCGGGCGCGGGCCCGGCCCCGTGTATTCGATGGGTAAGCGTCGTGCGGCGCTGTCGACGACGTAGTCGGCGTCGCCCGAGCGCACGAGCGCGAAGGGGACGAGGAAGGTCGCATCGACGACGATCTCATGGCTCGAGACGCGGCGCACCTGTTCGACGCGCTCGAACCAACCGCTCGACGCGAGCTGGCGGTGCAGTCGTTCGAGCGACGTCACGTCGAGCACCGAGCCGCCGTTGAGCGCGTTGCGGCTCTCCGTCACGAGTGTGTCAATCGACTCGGCGGGCATCCACGTCGGCGTCGGGTCGAATCGAATCGTGATCTCCGAGGGATCGACCGCGTGCTTCTCGGCCGCCCACGCTTGCAGCTTCGGCACGCCGCGCGCGAAGGCGACGACGATGCCGGTGATGCCGGCGAGCCAACACGCGAAGACGACGAGTCGTCCGAGCGTGGGGCCGCTCGGGACGAGCGAACCGATCGCGCCGATCGCCGCGCCGGGCATGGCCGCGAGGCGCGCGAGGATGGAGCCCGAAGCCGAGCCTGAACCGGGGGAAGTCTTCTTGCGTGCAGCCATGGCGCGGTCCGTCGCAGTCGTCGGTCGTCACGCGGCACACGGTCGGTCGTCATGCGGGGTGCGACCGATCGTCGCGATCGACGGGCTTCCTTGCCCGGCAAAAGGATCGCGAGCCGCGAAGAACGGCGAGAGCATACGTATGTCGGCGGAATGCTGGGGGTTGCGGGAGAAAGCGCGGCCGTTGGCCGCAGGGATTCAGGATTGAGGATTCAGGAGTCAGGGTGAAAGGAGCCGAGGCGCGGCCGGAGGCCGCGAGGATTCAGGATTGAGGAGTCAGGACGAAAGCACTCGAAACGCCGTGCCAAGGTGCCTTTCCCACTGACTCCTGACTCCCGACTCCTGACTCCTCCTCCTAGCTCCTCACTCCCACCCCCGCACTCCGCGCGCCCGCCTCCGACCGCGCGAACGCCCGTCGCACCAGGCCCGCGCACAGCTCGGTCATCGACTGGCCGCGGTGGCGGGCCGCCTTCGGCACGAGCGAGTGCGTCGTCATGCCGGGCATCGTGTTGATCTCGAGGAACCAGACGCCCGGCGTCGGGCGGCGGTCGAGGAGGAAGTCGGCGCGGGCGAGGTCGCGGCAGCCGATGCGATCCCACACCGCCTTCGTGTGGCGGCGGAGCGCGTCGGCGATGCCCGCCGGCAGCTCGGGATCGAGGACGTAGCGGGTGTCCTCGCGGGTGTACTTCGCCTCGTAGTCGTAGAACTCGACCGCCGGCACGATCTCGATGATGGGTAGCGGCTCGCCGTCGACGATGCCGACCGTGAGCTCGCGCCCTTCGATGTAGCGCTCGCAGAGGACGCGTCGGCCCTTCGCGACGAGGTCGCGGCAGGCGCGGTCGAACTCCTCGCGCGTGCGGCAGATCGAGAGGCCGACCGACGATCCTTCGTTCGCGGGCTTCACGACGACCGGCGGCTCGAGGTCGCAGGGTTCGAACACGCCGTCGTCGACGCGGAGTTCGCGGGCGCTCGGCGTCGGCACGCCGACCTCGCTCGCGAGCGCCTTCGTCAAGACCTTGTCCATCGCGGTCGCCGCCGCGCGGGGGCGGCAGCCGACGTACGCGACGCGCATTGATTCGAGGATCTCCTGCATCGGACCGCCCTCGCCGAAGGGGCCGTGCAGGACGGGGAAGACGACGTCGGGGGCGTGCGCGAGAAGATCCTCGCGCGTGGGACGGTCGACGACGAGGCGGATCACCTCGAGGTCGCTCGCGGCGTCGAGCGCGTTCGCGACCTGTTCGCCCGACTGGAGGCTCACCTCGCGCTCGGCGTCGGGGCCGCCCATCAGGACGAGGGTGCGAAGCCGTCGGCCGCCAACGTCCTGCGTCATGACATCACCTCGTTGCCGGCGCTCTCGCGGCCTCCGCCACGTGACCAATAGACGACCTCACAGTGCAGGTCGATGCCGTGCACCGCGTGGACGCGCGCCTTCACCTGGCGCACGAGTTCGACGACGTCGCGCGCGGGCGTGCCCGGCTTCACCGTCACGAAGTTGCCGTGCCGCTCGCTCACTTCGGCGCCGTGCACCGAAGCGCCCTTCAGGCCCGCGAGGTCGATGAGCTTGCCCGCGCTCACGCGCTCGCCCGACTTCGGATCGGTCGGGTTCTTGAACATGCAGCCGGCGGAGTGGTCGGCGAGGGGCTGCGTCGACTTCTTGAAGTTGAAGATCTCCATGACGCGCTTGCGCAGCGCGACGGGATCGGTGTCCTGCAGGCGGAACGCGGCCCAGACGATGATCGGGTCGGGGATGTTCGTCGAGCGGTAGCCGAACGCGAGTTCGCTCGCGGGGTAGACGCGCATCTCGCCGGTCTCGGAGACGCAGCCGATCGAGTGGATCGCGTCGCCGATCGCGCCGTACGCGCCGCCGGCATTCATGCGCACCGCGCCGCCGACCGACGCGGGAATGCCGGCGAGCGGCGACAGGCCTTCGAGGCCGCGTCGCACGGTGTCGTTCAGTGTCTTCGCGAGGTCGGCGCCAGCGCCCACGCGAAGCGCCTCCACGTTGCCGCGGGCGTTGTAGCGGAGCTCGGTGAAGCACGGCGCGTCGAGCTTGAGGACAATCCCGTCGACCCCTTCGTCGGCAACGAGGAGATTCGCCCCCGAGCCGAGCACGCGCACCGGGATACTCTCGCGCTTCGCCCGCCAGACGAGCGTGGTGAGCGCTTCGACCGATTGCGGATGGACGAGGAAGTCCGCCGGTCCGCCGATCCCGTACCACGTATGCCGAGCGAGCGGCACGTCGGTTTCGACGCGCACGTCAAGATCGGCGAAGAGCGTGCTCGGACGGGAGGGCATGAAGGAGGAGAGGATCAAGGATCGAGGATGAAGGATTGAGGATCAAGGATAAAGGGGAAGAAGAAGGAGTCAGGAGTTAGGAGTCAGGAGTCAGTGGGAAAGGCACTTGCGTACCGCACGTCAATTGCTTTCACCGTGACTCCTGAATCCTCAATCCTGACTCCTCACGGCCGAAGGCCGCGCTGGCCCTCAAGGCCGAAGGCCGCGCTGGCCCTCGCGGCCGCGCTACGCCGTCCTTCGCGCCGCGGCCTCGCCTCGGCGGAGGAACTCGTTCGCGACCGCGTTCACGGGACCCGCGCCCATGCTGACGACGAGGTCGCCCGGGCGGCAGATCGACTCGAGTTGCTCGACGATCGCCTCGAAGGGATAGAGGTGCATCGCCTGCGTGCCGCGCTGGCGGAGGCGGTCGACGAGGTCGGCGGCGCTCACGCGCGTCTTCTCGACCTCGCTGTCGCGCACGAAGTAGATGTGCGGCACGATCACGAGATCCGCGTTCGAGAAGCTCGTCGCGAACTGCTCGAGGAGGAAGCGCGTGCGGCTGTGCTGGTGCGGCTGGAAGATGCAGATGAGGCGCTTCGGGTTCTCGCGGGCCTTCAGGGCGCGCAGCGTCTTCTCGCATTCGGTCGGATGGTGGCCGTAGTCGTCGTAGACGAGCACCTCGCCGCCGTTGACGCTGCGGGTGCCGAGCCGCTGCATGCGGCGATCGACCCCCTTGAAGGTCGCGAGCGCCGCGCCGATGTCGTCCCAGCTCGCGCCGAGCCAATGGGCCATGATCGCGGCGGCGGCGGAGTTGAGCGCCATGTGGTCGCCGAAGAGTTCAAGGTCCCAGTGGGCGAGCCACGCGCCCTCTTGGAGAAGGCCGACGCGGCCGGCCTTCGCGTCGAAAACGACTTGGAAGTCGGCGAGCGGCGAGAAGCCGAAGGTCGCGACCTGCGCCCGCACGCCGGCGGTGACCTCGCGGCGGTGCGCGCCCTCGTCGGCGATGAGGAGCTTGCCGCCGTCGGCCTCGCTCGGCAGGAGCATGGCGAATTCGTGGAAGCTCCTCACGATCTCGTCGAGCGAGCCGTAGCAGTCGAGGTGGTCTTCCTCGACGTTGTTGATGAGGGCGATCGTCGGTCGGTGGTGGTGGAAGGAGCGATTGAACTCGCACGCCTCGCACACGAGGATCCCGGGGCGACCGGTGAGTCCGCCGGCGGGAATCGTGAGGGCGCCGGTCCGCGCGCCGCCGCCAAGCTGCGGCACGGTCGCGCCGACGATCACCGACGGGTCGAGCCCGCAGCGGATGAGGACGTGCGCGAGCATCGCGGTGGTCGTGCTCTTTCCGTGCGTGCCTGCAACGCTGACGGCGGTGCGGCCGCGCTGCGCGAGGCCGAGCGCCTCGGCGTAGTGGATCGTCTCGATGCCGCGGGCCTGGGCCGCAAGCATCTCGGGATGGTCAGGCGGCACCGCGGCGCTTGCGATGACGAGATCGCAGCGGCTCGGCAGGATGCCGGTCGGAGCGCCGACCGACACGGCGATGCCGGCGTCGTTCAAGGCGTCCGTGAGTTCGGAGTGCGTCGAGTCGCTGCCGGCGATCACGGCGCCGCGCGTCTTCAGCATTTGCGCCAGGCCGCTCATCCCTGAGCCACCGATCCCGATCAGGTAGACGTGCTTGCCGGAGAACTGCGCGTCGTGTTGGACGGGACGGGCCTGGATCTGGCCAGGGCCTTTGGTGTGAAGTTCGGACATGACGGAAAGCCGCCCTTCGGCGGAAAGGGAACGCGGCCCGGCGAGCGGTCCGTTCGGGTGAGGGAGGAAGGACCGGCGAAAGGTCCACGCAGCAACAGGCGTCTGCGACAGAAAAGTATCGGCGGCGGCGCGCGCACCGCTCGACTCTTTGCGAACTTCAGATGAGAGCGTCGGCAACGGCTCGCAGGAGCGTCGGCGACCGTTGGGTCGCGGGAAGCGGCACGCCCGCGCCCGGCATCGATCGCCGGGCGCGGGCGTGGTGGACAACATGCCCCGTGACGGGGGTTTTCCGCCGTCAGACTCAGCGCTGGCGGAACGAGAACTTCTGGCCGCCGATCGAGGCCTGGGCCATGAGACCGGTCGGATTGAACGCGAAGACCGCGACGCCGTTCGTGTAGTCGGCGGTCGCCGCGCCGCCGGCGCGGACGGCGACGGCCGAGGCGCGGCCGTCGAACTCGAAGTTGCCCGACTTGAAGCGGTTCAACTCCTGCGACGTGCGGAAGAAGATGATCTGGCTGAACGTCTGGCCGCCGGCCTGGAGGCCGATCGAGCCGCCCGTCACTTCGACGTCGCCGATGATGCGGCCGCCCTCGAAGAGGACGCCGTGGCCGTTCGAGCCGCCGACGATGAAGGCGCCGGTCGCGATGCGCGGGAAGACCGCGTAGCCCGCGGCCGAGTCAAAGAACTTCGAGAGGCTCGGGTCTTCGGCGCGGAACTGCGACACGGTGTTGTTCGCGCGCTGGTCCATCGTGAGGCCGTCGTCCGTCGAGCTGTTCGACGACGAACCCGACGAGGACGAGCCGTCCGACGAGCAGCCGGTGACGGCTGCAACGCCGAGAAGGAGCGATGCGGCGAGGGCAAATGGGCGAGTGTTCATCTCTAGCGTCTCTTCCTTGAAGCGTGTGCCCGACGCGCCGCGGCGCGCGGGACTTGGAAACTCCGGCAGCGAGCGCCTCCTATGGCGCGGCCTCGGAGCAGAATCGGCGACAGACGGGATCGGTCGCGCAAAGCCCACCACGCGCCTTGCAGGCCCGACGGCCGTGAAAGATAAGGAGGTGGCTCACAAGGCACCAGTCCCGGCGGGGGATCAGGGCCATGAGATCGCGTTCGATCTTGCCGACGTCGGTGTGCTTCGTGAGGCCGAGCCGCTTCGAGAGCCGCTGCACGTGGGTGTCGACGACGACCCCCTCGTTCATCCCGAACGCGTTGCCGAGGACGACGTTGGCGGTCTTGCGGGCGACGCCGCGGAGCGAGACGAGATCCTCCATCGACCTCGGCACCTCGCCCCCGAACCGCTCGACGATCGACTTCATGCACTCGTGCAGGTGCTTCGCCTTGCTGCGGAAGAATCCGAGCGACTTGATGTACGGCTCGATCTCCTCGGGCGCGGCCTTCGCATAGTCGGCCGGCGCCGGAAAGCGCCGGAAGAGCGCGGGGGTCGCCTTATTCACCGCGACGTCGGTGCACTGGGCCGAGAGGATCGTCGCGGCGAGGAGTTCGTGCGGCTTCGTCCAGTCGAGTTCGCAATGGGCGTCGGGGTAGCGCTCCTTGAGCGCGGCGAGGAGTTCGAGCGCGCGCTCCTTCCGCGCGACCGACACGCGCGGCAGGTCGAAGCCCGCCTTGTCGGCCTCCGGCGGCGCGAAGCGCGTGGCGCCCTTCGCCTTCTTCATCGCGTGACGAACCTCGGGGCGTGGATGTCTCCGCGTTGCCGGCTGCCGCGCGAGGGCGTCAGCGTCCACGCGGAGAGCCCGACGGCTGCAACGAGGAGATACACGTTCGTGCGGAAGATCGTGTCCGACTTCTTGTGGTCGCTGTCGAACGCGGCCTTGTTGGTGGCGGCCGCCTCCGCGTTGCCGTCGAAGATCGCGCTGCGGTAGGCGTCGAGCGTGGTGGCCATCCGCGGGGCGAGGATCACGAGGTGCAGCGTCATCAGGACGATCGGGATCGCGACGAGCGCGATGCGGAGACGGTTCGGCCAGGAGGGCGTCGGCCAGCCGACGACGCGCGACTGCACGACGAGAAGGACGACGAGGCAGGGCATCACGAAGAGGCTGAGCCGCTCCGCGAACGCGAAGGCGGGCTGTGCGACGAATCCGGCCACGAAGCGGCCGCTGACCTCGTCGGCGCCGGGAATCACCATCGCCGCGGACGGCATCGACACCCCGAGCTTCGGCAACGTGGAGAAGGCGCTCATCGCCGTGACGCCGCCCGAGACGAGCGCGGCGAGCCAGGCGAAGAGCAGAAGCCAGTACAGGGTCGATACGAGGCGCGTGAGCATCCGCAAGTCCTCTCGTGAAGAGTCGGGCGATTGTCGCAGGTTCCGCATGGGGCGGGGGCGCACGACCGCGTGCCGCGGCCGGGCGCCCGCACGTCGCTCCCCTCGGGTCGCCTCTGTACACTCGTCGCGAACGTCATCACGTCGAGGAATGAGGGACGAATCGAAGCGATGCCCGACGCGCAGGGTGTGCCATCTCAACCACCGTCTTCCCGGAATCTCGACGGCGATCCGCGCCCATGGCTCGCCGCGACGGCGGGGCCGCTTGTGCAGCAGGGGCTGCCGATGCGCGACGCGCTACAGGCGATCGCCGCGATGGGCTATCGCCAGGTGCAATGGCCCGCGACGCTCGAAGGCCTACGGCCGCGCGACCTCGACGCCACGGCGCGGCGCGGCGTGCGCTCGGATCTCGTCCGCACCGAGCTCGCGCTTGCCGGAGTCGACGTCTGGATTCCCACCGGCCACCTCCTCGAACGCGAGACGCTGGACCGGGCGGTCGGCGCCCTGATCGCCGCGATCGAGTTCGCCGCGGCGCTTGCGGGACGGTCGCCGACGCGTCCGGTGGTGTCGACGCAATTCCCGACAATCGCGGAACGCACCGCCGCGGGCAACGCCGGGGCCGCGCTCGCCGAGGCGATCGCCGCGGTCGCTTCGATCGGCGATCGGCACGGCATCGATGTCGTCGACCACGCCGTCGGAGCGCCGGGACCGCTCGCGTGGGGCCTCGATCCGGTGCTCGCGATCGCTGCGTCGCGCGACCCCGTCCAACTCCTCGTTGCAGCCGAGCCGGGGCGAGGCCGCCTGCGTTCGGTGCGGCTTGCGGACCTGATGCGCAGCGGCCTGCGCGGACCGATCGGCGAGCCGGGCGACGCGCGTCTCGACGTCACCGCGTTGCAGGCGGCGCTCGATGTCATCGGATTCGACGACCCGCCGGTCGCCGACGCCCGGCAATGGCGCGATCCCGCGGCGGGTCTCGCCCGCACCGTCGAGCGCTGGTGCGGTCGGCCGATCGCCGCGCCGTCGCGGACCACGGGGAAGGAGAAGGGCTGATGCCGATCGTCGGGCATGGAGTCGATCTCGTCGAGAACGCGCGCATCGCCGTGATGCTCGAGGCGCACGGCCCGCGCTTCACCGAGCGATGCTTCACGGTGACGGAGCGCGCCTACGCCGATCAGGCGACGCGCCTGCGCGTGCAGCGCTACGCGGTGCGCTTCGCCGCGAAAGAAGCGGTGCTCAAGGCGCTCGGCACCGGCTGGACCGACGGCATCGCCTGGACCGACATGGAAGTGCTGCGCCTCCCGAGCGGCGAGCCCCGGCTCCTCCTGAGCGGCCGCGCCGCCGAGATCGCCGCCGAGAAGCGCATCGGCCACTGGCACCTCTCGATGAGCCACACGGAGCATTACGCGATCGCAAGCGCGATCGCGTGGAGGCATGAGGAGTGAAGCCGAAGAAGGATTCAGGATTCAGGAGTCAGGAGTGAGCGGAAATCCACGTCGGTCCCGACCGCATGTGCTTTCCCACTGACTCCTGGCTCCTGACTCCTGAATCCTTCGTCGAATCTCCTTTATCCTCTCCCCTCCCCATGTCCTCCGAACGCGCCATCTTCGACGCCCAGGCGGCGCACGGCGGCCTCGTCATCCTGTCGCGCCGCCTCATGAGCGATCAGTTGACGCCGGTCTTGGCGTATCGGCGCCTGGTCGCGGCCGACGCGCGGACGGCGCCGTCGTTTCTCTTTGAGAGCGTCGAGACGACCGGCTCCGTCGGTCGCTACTCGATCTTGGGCGCGCAGCCCAAGCTGCAGATCATCGCGAAGGGCGCGGACGTCGAAGTGCGCGACCATCGCTCCGGATCGACCTCGCGCAGGAACGGCGAGGATCCGCTCACGGTGCTGCGCGGGCTTGCGGCGCAAGACCGCATGCCGCCGCGCGAGACGCTCGCGGCGCTCAAGCTTCCCTCGTGCTTCCTCGGCGGCTGGGTCGGCTACGCGACCTACGACACCGTCCGCTACCTCGAGCCGCAGAAGCTCCCGTTCGATACGGCGCCGCGCGACGATCGCGGCCTCGCGGACTTCCAGTTCGGGCTCTATCGGCAAGTCGTCGTCATCGATCAGGTGACGAAGACGCTGCACGCGATCGTGAGCACCTCGGTGCGCGATCACCCGACCGTGAACGCCGCGTGGCACGCGTTGCAGGCGGACCTCGAGGACCTCGTCGCCCGCATCGAGACGCACAGCGTGCCGCTCTCGGGCGGCGCGATCGACCTCGATCCGGCGCATCGGCCGGTGACGCCGCGCTCGGCGACGACGCGCGCGGACTTCGAACGCTCGGTGACGAAGGCGAAGGAGTACATCGCGGCGGGGGACGCGTTCCAGATCGTCCTCTCGCAGCGGCTCGAGCGCACCACCGAACGCGATCCCTTCGAGATCTACCGCGCGCTCCGCGTCGTCAATCCGAGCCCGTATCAGATCTATCTCCAGGCGGCGGGCTGCATCCTTGTCGCGTCGAGCCCCGAGATCCTCTGCCGCGTGCGCGGCGGCACGGTGACGAACCGTCCGCTCGCCGGCACGCGCCCGCGCGGGAAGACGCCTGAGGACGACCTCGCCCTCGAGCGCGAGCTTCTCGCCGACGAGAAGGAGCGCGCCGAGCACGTGATGCTCGTCGACCTCGCCCGCAACGATCTCGGGCGCGTCTGCGACGTCGGCTCGATCGCGATCGAGCGCTGCATGGACATCGAGCGCTACAGCCACGTCATGCACATCAGTTCGACGGTGACGGGGCGCCTGCGCGCCGGCCTCGACTGCTGGGACGCGCTCCGCGCCACGTTGCCGGTCGGCACCGTGTCGGGTGCGCCGAAGGTCCGCGCGATGCAGATCATCGACGAACTCGAGCCGGTGCGCCGCGGCCCGTACGCCGGAGGCATCGGCGCGGTCGGCTATGACGGCGACATGGACATCGCGCTTGCGTTACGCACGATGGTGATTCCGACGACCTCCGACCACGCGCCGTGGACGGTGCACCTGCAAGCCGGCGCGGGCGTCGTCCTCGACAGCGACCCGAGGGCCGAGTACGAAGAGACGTTGAATAAGGCCGCGGCGCTTGGACGAGCGATCGATCTTGCGGAGAGCGCATTCGCGCGGCCTGCGGCCGCGAGGATTCAGGATTGAGGAGTGAGGAGTCAGGGTGAAAGCACTCGAAGCCCCATATGCCAAGGTGCCTTTCCCACTGACTCCTGACTGGCCAGGTGACAGTAATAGGAGGTCACCCAACTGACAGCATTCCGAGGTCACCCGGAGCAGCGATACTCGACTGCGGAGGTGCTTCCATGTCCAAAAGTCCGCCGCCGAGAGGCTGCGTCAACGCATCGTC
>JAEUIT010000049.1 GCA_016795035.1 Phycisphaerae bacterium
CGCTGGCGCCCGGACCATGGCGATCTCGATTCGGCGGCCTGCTCCTCGCGGGCTCGCTGCGCTTCGCCCGCGAGGAGCAGGCGTGCTTCTCCGATCGATCGGAGAGGCGGGGATTCAACATACAAGACCACTGCGCGGCGACTGCGCCCCGGGCCGGTGCCACTGGCCAGACCCCTGCGCGACGTGGCCAGACCACTGCCCCCCGAACTTTCCGCTCCGTCTCACACCCACAGGCAACGCTTGGGCGACGGTTGCCGTAGAAGATGGTGCGAATCGGCCATTGGTCGCCGATGACGTGCCGGTCCCACGCCCCGCCCGCGGGGGACACCAACGAATGTCGATCGGATCCCCTCAACGCACCTCGTCGACCCCGCCACGCGGCCATCCCGGCGGCACGGCGGCCAGCCCCGGCGGGACCATGCCCTATGACGTTGCGGACGAACTCCGCGACACCATCGAGCGGCTGCACACGGAGCGGATCCGCGTCCTCAAGGAGCGTCGAATTCACCTCGCGCTCCTTGGGCTCGCGATCTCGCTCCCGATCCACATTCTTCTCGTCCTCTGGCTCGCCTCGGTGTACCTGCCCGGTCCTGTCGCGGCCTCGCCGCTCGACGTGAGCTTCGAGCTCGGCGTCATGAACGACGAGGAACTCAACGAAAGCCAAGAGGCCCTCGACAGCCTCGCCCTCTCTGACAGCGATGCGGCGAGCGCGGAGAGCGCCGCCGCGCTCGAGGCGACCGAACCGTCGGTCGGCCTTGAGAACCTCCAGAGTGGCGCGATCGAAGCCGCCGGCGGCGGCCCGGTTGGCGAAGGCGCCCCCGGCGGGGGCAGCCTTGGACCAGGCGGCGGCGGAGGCGGCGGTTCGTTCTTCGGCCTTGGCGGCCGCGGGACGCGCTTCGCCTACGTCGTCGACATCTCCGGCTCGATGTCCGCGGGCGCCCGCATGCAGGTCGCGATGGACGAGCTGAAGCGATCGATCGGCGCCCTTCCCGACTTCGCGTCCTTCGCGGTCTTCCTCTACTCCGACCGCGCCTTCGTCCCGCAGTTTCAGGAGAACTACCTTCGCGCGATGCCGTCCAACATCTCGCGAGTCCGGCGCTGGATCGACGAACAGAGCCCGATGGGCGGCACCGATCCGGGCACGGCGTTCGAGCAGGTCTTCGCGCTCAATCCGCCGCCCGACATGGTCTTCTTCCTGACGGACGGCGAGATCCCTCCGCAGATCCCGACCTATCTCGCGTCGCGCAACGGCGCGGGCGGGAAGCGGAAGATCGTCGTGCACTGCGTCGCATTCTCCGAGGACGCCGGGCAAGACACGCTCCGCCGCTGCGCCCGAGAGAACGAAGGCACGTTCCGCTTCGTGCCGGTTCCGGGGGGGCCGTAGTGCGCCAGACGGCGAAGCTCTCGCTAGCCCCGATGATCGTCGCGTGGTCCGTTGCGAGCGGCGTTGCAGCCGACGCGAAAGTCGAGCTGCGCGGCACCGAGCCGATGCTCAGCGTCGACCGCGCGGTCATGGAAGTCGGCGGCGTGCGCGTGACGAAGACGGGCGGCGTCACGAGCGTCATCGCGTGGGACATGGTGCGGAAGCTCGACGGCGCGGAGCCCGGGACGCTCGACGCGGGCGCCGCGAAGGACGCGATCGTCATCGCCGACGACCTGTGGCGCGCCCGGACGAGGCTGCAACGCGGAGATGTGCAGGCGGCGGCGCCGCTCTTCGAGCGGCACTTCGAGCGATTCCGCGGCACGACCTCGGAGACGGCGCTCGTCGTTGCCGAAGGAACTCTGCGTTGCAGGCTGGCGACCGACGACTGGATGGCCGCGATCGTTCCCGCGCTCGAGGTCGCGCGACTCCGCAAGGCCGGCGTCGTGACCGACCGCTACGCCGCACTCGTGCCGGTGATGGACGAAGCGACGCTCCTCAGCCCGCAGCTCGCGCCGACCTGGAAAGTCGACGAGCGCACGAAGGCGATCGCGCAATCGATCGAGACCGCGGTCTTCACCGATCCCGCCGTCGCGCGGCTGGCCTCGGCCTACGTCGCGCTTCTCCGCGGCACCATGCCCGCCGACGCGGCCCCGAAAGCCGGAGCCAAGGACGCGAAGGCGACGGGGGCCGATGCCCCGGGCGTCGCGCTGCTGCACGCGATCGCGCGCCTTCGCGCGGGCACGGACGGCGAGCGGGCGCAGGCCACCGAGGAGCTGATCGGCATCGTGAAGGCGGCCCCCGAGTGGGTGCGCGCGTGGGCGAACTACTCGATCGGTCGCGCGACCGTCGACCGCGCCGCCGCCGCGAACGATCGCGCCGCGTCCATCGATGGCGTCCTCGCCCTCACGCGCGTCGCCGCACAGCCGGGCGCTCCGCGCCGGCTGGTGATCGAATCGCTCGCGCTTGCCGTCTCCACGTTGCAGGCGCTCGGCGACGCCGACGGCGCCGCCGCGCTCGAGCGCGAACGGGCCGCGCTCGCGGGCACGACGCCGAAACTCGCCTCGCCGAAGGGCCCGCCCAAGGCTCCCGCGGCGCCGCAGGGCCCCGTGTCGCGGCTCGACCTCGACGACGGGCCGCACCGCCTCCGACTCTCTCACCTACGCCGGGACTCGATACCGACATGACGATCCTCTCGAATCTCCTCCTTCAGACCGTCGCGCTCGCGCCGGATGCCGCCGCCGGAGCGGGCGCAGGCGGCGCCGCGGCCTCCTCACCGGGCTCGACGCTCCTCAAGTTCATCACGGGCGGCGGCATCATCGGCTACGTGATCGTGGCGCTCTCGATCGCGGCCGTCGCGCTTGTGGTGATCCATGCGATCCAGATTCGGCGCGACGCGCTCGTGCCGCCCGACAAGCTCAACGCGCTCAAGTCGATGCTCGGCGAAGGTCGCGTCGAGGAGGCGCTCGAGTATTGCGTGCTCCCCGCGAACGACTGCTACCTCACGCGGATCCTCGCGCCGGGCCTCACGCGGTACCTTCGCTCCGCCTTCGGAGCGTTCGAACTGAAGAACGCGCTCGAGGAGGCGGGGGCCGAGGAGACCGCACGCCTCTACCGATCGACCGACGCCATCGGCGTGATCGGCAGCGTCGCGCCGCTGCTCGGCCTCCTGGGCACGGTGCAGGGCATGATCGGCGCGTTCGACACGGTGGCCACGAGCGCCGCGAACAACGCCGGCTATTACGAGTCGCTCGCCGCGAACATCTCGATCGCGCTCATCACCACGTTTCAGGGACTCGTCGTTGCAATCCCGTGCGTCACGATTTTCACCTTCTTCCGAAACCGAATCGACGGAATCGCGTCGGACACGGCGCAGCGCCTTGACGAACTCGTGATGCTCCTCGAGACCGGATCGGCGCCGACTCCCGCGGCGCCCGCGCCTCGCCCGGCGGGGGCGCGCGCGTGAAGTTCTCGCGGAACGACCGCAAGCGAGTCGTCGACATCGACATGACGCCGATGATCGACATCGTGTTTCAGCTCCTGATCTTCTTCCTCGTCACGGCGCGGATGGCGGAGATGACGCGCGCCGACATCGACCTGCCGCCCGAGATGGGCGAGAAGGAGGCGTCGAAGGAGCAGGCGGGCCTCGTCGTCAACGTTGCCGCGAGCGGCGAGATCACCGTCGGCGAGCGGACCGTCGACCTTCTCGAGCTCGAGAGCATGGCGGCGGAGCTCGCGAGCGCCACGGGCCCGAAAGGCGCCACCGATCCGTCGAAGTTCCGTCCGCTCGTGCGGGCCGACCGAAACGCCGCGGCGGAGCGGCTGAACGCAGTGCTCGGCGCGCTCGAGCGCGCGGGCGTCAAGGGTGTGCGGCTCGGCACGAATCCGCCGACGGTGAAGTGAGACGCGACGGGAAGCGAACCACGCGATGCGCATTCGAGCGAAGAGACTTCGAGACGACAAGCCCACGCTGAACATGGCGTCGATGATCGACGCCACGTTCCTCCTGCTGTCGTTCTTCCTCTTCACGACGGGCCTCGCGACGCACGAGTCGCGGCTCTCGCCGAACATCACCGCCGACAAGACCTCGGCCGGCGCGAAGGCGAGCGACTTCCAGCCCCAAGTCGTCGAAGTCGTCGTCACGGAGAGCGGCCCCGAGTATCGGCTGGGGCAGCGTGCGTTCCGCGATCGCGAGTCGCTCACCGCGGCGCTGCGCGACCTCGAGAAGTCCGCGGGGCTCTTCGTCCGCGTCAACAAGGGGCCGACCGTCGGCTTCGCGACGACCGCGATCCAGGCCGGCCATGACGCCGGATTCACCCAGGTGACGTATGTGCCGGCGAAGTGACGTCCGCGCCATCCTCGCAGCGATCGCGACGCTCGTCGTTGCAGCCGTGGCGTGCGCGTCGCCGTTGCAGGACGAGCTCGCCGACTACCTCGAGCGCGTGCGGGCGACGCGGCTCCTCGTCGAGCACCTCGAGCGCGAACTCACGACGTCGTCCGGCGACGTCCGCAAGCGGATCGTCGATCGGCTCACCGACGCTTACCCGCAGCTCCTCGAACAGGCCGAAGACTCGGCGGAACGCGAGGACCTCGTGCGCCGCGCGTCGGCGCTCCTCGAGAAGGAAGGGCCCTCGCGCGGCGACACCCTGCGGCTCGCTCTCCTTCGGGCGCGCTATCGCACGGCGTCGCGCGTCGCCGAGGACTATCGAGTGGCGCTCGCGGACGACTCCGCGGTCGGGGAGGCGGCTGCAACGCTGTCGCAGGTCGTCACGCAGTCGACCGAGCTTCGCACGCGTCTTGAGGCGCGAGTGAAGGAGTTGGAGCGGCGCAGCGACCGCACCGGCGGTCTCGAGGGCGATCGCATCGTCGAGCGCACCGATCAGGTCCGCGGCACGATCCAGGACGCGCTCGGCATCGAGGCGTGGGCGAACTACTACCGCTCGCTGCTCGCGAACGACCGTTCGCTCGCGGAGAGCTCGCAGGCGCTCTTCGCGCGCATCATCGACGCGGGCGACAGCTTCCCGACGCCGAAGGAAGTGTCCGTCGACCTTCGCGCGAACGAGTTCTACGCGAACGCGATTCTCGGCATGGCGCTCGCGAAGGCGCGCACCGAGTCGATCGGCACCGCCCTCGAATGGCTCAACCTCCTCGACCTCGATCGCGTGCCCGATTCGATCCGTCGGCAGCTGCCCGCATGGCGCATCGCGATCGCCGTCGATCGCAGCGAGTGGGCGACCGCGCGCGACCTGATTCGCACGCTCGCCGCCGACACCAACACGCCGCCGGCGTGGATCCGCATCGCCGCCGTCGGCGGACTGCGCGCTCCGGACGGCGACATCGCCGCGCGCGGCCTCGCGCGAGAGGCGATCACGATGCTCGCGTCGCGCCATGAGCTCGCGCAGATCGCCGATCTCGCGCGGCGCTTCGGCGACGCCGCGATCGGCGACTCGGGATTTGCCGGCCGCTACGTGCGCGGCATCACGGCCTACGAACGGGCGCGGAAGGCGAAGGACGCGAAAAACGCCGCGGAAGCGGTCGTGGCGTATGGCGAGGCGAGCGAGCACTTCGAGGCGGCGCTCAAGGCGAGCGACGCGGCGCAGTTCGCGTCGGCGATCGGCAGCTGCCGCATGCTCGCGGGATGGAGCCGATTCGAGCGCGGCGAATTCGAGGCCGCGCTCGGCTTCTTCACCGCGGCGGCAACGGCCGACGCGCGCGACGAAGAGTCGGAGTGGATGGCCCTCGTCTCGCTCGAGAAGCTTCTCGCGCAGACGCCGGCGGGGGAGAAGAGCGAGGCGCTCAAGACCGATCTCCGCTCGCGCATCGACGGGTTCCTCGGCCGCCATCCCTCGAGTCAGCGCGTCCGCGACTTGCTCGTGCGCCGCATGGCGCTCGCGGACGTCCCGCGCCGCGAGGATCTCGAGACGCTGCTCTCGACCGACGACGCGACCACCGGCGCCGTCGAGGCGAAGCGACAGGCGATCTTCGGCCTGTATCGGCTCTTCCGCGAGACGCGCGGCGCCGAGCGCGCCGCGGCCGGCAAGCGGTACCTCGACGCGATGCGCACGCTTCCGGCGCTCACCGCGAAGCCGCTCGACGGATTGCCCGGCGGCGACGCGCTCGTCGCACGACAGGCGCTCGAGATCGCGCTCTCGAGCGACGTGTCGCAGCCCGACATCGCCGAGCCGATCCTGAACGCGCTCGAGACCCATGCCGCCGCAGGCCTTCTCGACGTTGCAGCCGTCGGTCCGGAGCTCCGCGTGCGGCGCGTGCAGCTTGCGATCGCGCGCGAGCAGCTCTCTGCCGCGGTCGAGCGCCTGACGGAGCTTGAGGCGATGCTCGCCGCGACGAAGGACGCGAGCGTCCGCGACTCCGTGCAGCGATCGCTCGATCTCGCGCGGCGCCATGTCTTCCGGTACGCGTCGACGAAGCTTCGCGACGCGAGCGTGAGCGGGACCGACCGTGCGGCGCTCGCCGGCGCCGCCGTGCGGACCGGCGACGCCATGCTCGTCGGATACGAGGCGTCGGCCGGGTCGTTGAAGGCGGCGCTCGACGACGCCCAGAACCGACTCGTCGCGGTGGCGGTGCTCGATGCCATCGCGGAGGCGCTGACCGGCGCGTCCGCCGGGCTCGCAAATGAAACGCTCGCCGCCCGCGGTCTCGCGCTCGGTGCGGAGCTGCGGTCACGCGACCCGAAGGATCCCGCGACGCTCGAGGCGCTCGGCCTGATCGCGGCGTCCGGACCGGACCTCGAGCTCGCCGCGGAGTGCTTCCGCGAACTCGTGGCGGGCAGCTCGGTGGGAACCGATCGCTGGTTCCGCGCGAAGGTCGCGCTGATCCGGGTCCTCGCGAAGACCGATCCCGCGCGAGCCCGCGCCGTGCTCGAGCAGCACGTGAAGCTCCAGCCCGACTACGGGCCGCCGCCGCACGGCGATCAGCTCCGCGAGCTCGAGCGGCAGCTTGGACAGAACGCTGCGAACGGAGGTGCGCCGTGAGTCGCGTGCCTTCCATGCGCTTCCTTGGCGTGCCGGAGGGTTCGACGCCGCGCCGTCTCCTCGGCTTGCCTGACGGTCCGCTCGACGTTGCAGCCATCGACGAGGCGCTTGACCGGCAGCGCGATCGCATCCGCCGTCACCCCGCCGCCGGCGAGCGCGACGCGGCGCGCCTCCTGCGCCTGCTCGAGCAGATCGCCGAAGAGCTTCGCGCCGCGGCCCTTCGCGAGGAGGCGCAGCCGGCGCGATCCGCGCCGCCCACGGTTCGCACGGCGCCGGGCGTGGCGCTAACGGAGTTCGATCGCGAAGTGCTGGCGACGCTCGTCACGATGGGCGGATGGAATCACGAGAGCCGCACGCGCCTGCTGGCGATCGCGGCGAAGCACGGCGTCGGCGGCAAGGGGCTGCAGACCGTGTTGCTCGGTCTCGCGGGCGCGCTCAAGTCTGGCGCGATTCGCGCGCAGGATCGCCCGCAATCGGCGATCGCGCGCAGCGGCGTCTGGACGCGAGCGGAGCCGTCGCGACTCACCGTTGCATTCGAACAGCTTGACGAGGCGCTCTCGCGCGAGGTGCGCGGCGACACGCCGGGGAGCCTGCTGCGGCTCCTCCTGGTCTTCGTCGGCGTCGCCGTCGCGGCGGCGTACTTTCTCGTCGTTGCACTCTCGCCGTCACCTCCGCCGCCGGCGCCGCAGCCTCCTCCGCCGTCGCCCGAGGAGATCGCGCGCACCGTCGAGCCGCCGACGGCGCCGGTCGTGCCCGTCGAGCGCGCCGGCTTCGTCACGCCCATGCGCTGGCCGTCGCCGCCCTTCCTCAAGGGCGCGGAGCCGACCGACGAGTCCCGTGCCGCGGTGCGCGACGTCGCGAACGCGGCGTCAGAGCTGGCGACGCTCGCCCGCAAGATGCAGCTCGAGGCCAATCGCCCGAGCGACCAGACCTTCCAGCGCTGGGACGCGATCCAGGAGTCGTACGCCAAGTGCTGGCCGCTGCTCGATCCGGTCACGCGCGTCGCCGGCATCGAGGCGAGCGTCGCGGTGCTGCGGCCGATCCAGTCCGACGACGTTGCAGCTCGTTTCCTCGCCGCGTGGCGCGTCGACACGGTCATCCTCGACCAACCGTTCGGCGTGTGGGGCGGCGCCTGGTCGGCAGGCATGCTTGCGGAAGTCGCGGCGCGTCCGTCGTCGCCCGATTCGGTGGCGGCGCAGGCGATCGACAAGCTCGAGTCGATGGTCCCGCGCCGGGCGCTCCTGAAGGGGCGCGGAACCTCCGTCTTCGACGGTGCGGCCGGCGCGTGGCTCGATCGCGCGGCGACGTTCCTCGCGGTGCCTTCGAACGACGCGACTGCCTTCGCGAACCGCTGGGAGCGCTGGTTCGACGCCCAGGCCGCCGTGCGCAAGGGACCGGGACTCGAAGGCGCATACATCGACGCGATGGGCGCAGTGTTAGGCGGAAGCCTCGCGCTCGCCGAAGCGGGATCGGGCAGCGAGCTGCTCGGGCGCCTGCTCGCCGGCGTCGACTGGACGGAGCGATCGGCCGATCAGCGCCGCGCCCGCGATGCGATGACGATCTGGTTCACCGATCGCAACCTCGCCGCGTCGCGCCTCTGGGTGCTCACGAGCATGCTCGACCTCTCCTACGAGGCCGCGTGGTTCGTGCCGGATTTCGTGAGCGATCCGAACGCGGATCCCGAGACGCGCTCGAAGCTCCTCGAGCGCATCATGGCGGCGTGGCCCATGCCGAAGGGCGTGAGCGCCGTGGGCGGCGGCGTGGTCGTCGACAAGAAGTCGCTCGATCGCTGGCGCGCGACCTTGAAGCGCATCGACGAGGCGCCGGGATCCGCACCGGTCGATCGTCTTCGTCTCGCGCTTCTCTATGGCCGATTGAACATGGCCGCGCAAGCCTTCGCGACCGGCGAAGCGGACGTCGCCGACGCGGAGCTCGCCGACATCGAGTCGGAATTGACGACGCCGCGCGAACGTCGCGGCGTCGGCTCGCTCACGCCGGGACGGACGTCGGGCGTCGACGGCGAGTTCGCCACCGAATACGAGGCCGCAGGCCGCAACGAGACGAAGCGCGTCGAAGTGCTGCGGACGCTGCGCTCGCGACCGACCGCCGGCGACCTGGGCCCGCGTGACGCGCAGCTCTTCGTCGAGGAAGCGCTGCGAAGCTCGTCGACCGACGTGCGTTCGCTCGCGCAGGACATCCTCGTCGATCGCTTCGCCAGCGGACCGACCGTATTGCTCGAAGTGCTCGACCAGCTCGCGACCGGGTCGTTGCCGGAGTCGGTCGTCGGGATGATCGAGGAGATCACGTCGGAGAAGTTCGACGACGCACGGGGCGACGAGCGCGTCCGCCGCGTGCGGCTCGCGCTGGTGCGACGGCTGCTCGAGTTCGAGACCTCCGACGCTCGCGCGATCGACTCGCTCTCGCGCGACCTGGCGGCCTCGTACATCGAGCGCGGGCGACTCTTCCGCGTCGGATTCGAGGAGCCGCCGCCCGAGCTTTCGGCCGAAGCCGCCGCCGCGCGCCTCGCCGACCAATGGCGCGTGAAGGCTGGTTCGATCTTCCTCGCGGACCCGTTCCCCGCGACGCTCGACGAACTCGATCGGCGCCGCACGGTGCGTCGGCGCCTCGTCGAAGGCGCGGTGCAGGCGTGCGCCGCCGAGCTCGGATCGCTCATCGAGCTCGTCGCCGCCGTGGCCGTCGCCGATCGGCCCTCCATGCGGCAGCAGGCCGCGACGGTGCTCCAGGACTGCTTCGACCGGCGCGCGAAGGCGTCGTCGGCGATCGATCAGATCCTCGAGCTCGAGCGCGGGATCGCGCGCATCTACGACCTGTGGTTCGAGCCGACGGAGCCTGGCGCCGGCACGCCGGAGCAAGGGAACGCCGTATGAGAACGCCACGAACCGTACTCTCCGTTGCAGCCGCCGCCTGCCTCTCGCTGGGGCTCGCCCTCGGCGGCGCCGTGCAGTCGGCGTCGCGCGATTGGACCGGTCGGCTCGAGCGGCTCAATCCCAACATGCCGTCGGCCTACTTCGAGCTCGCCGAGGACATCGCCGACGTCGCGGTGACGAAGGAGGAGAAGGACCTCGCGCGCACGCTCTTCGCGCTCTCGGGCGCGCTCGATCGCGAGCGATACGGCCGATCCGCGGCGCTCGCGCTCGCCCAACTCGCCGAGGACCTGCAACGTCGACGCGCGCTGACGGCGCTCGCGTCGCTTCTCGGCGACCGCAAGGGCGCGACCGGCGACTGGTCGGGCGGCGACGGCCGCTCGGTGACGGGCGAGGCGACGATCAGCCTGACGGCCGCGATCGCGGTCTCCGAAGCGTTCAGCCATTACCGTCGCGGGCAAGGCCAACGCGCGACGAGCGCCCTGCGCAACCCGGAGGTCGAGGCGATTCTCGTGCGCCTCGGCACCGGATCCCCCGGCGGCGTCGACCGATTCCGCGAGGATCTTCGCGTCTATAAGGGCGGGCTTCGTCCGCAGGTCGCCGGCGACGCGCTTGGCGCGATGCTCGCAATCGAGGAAGCCGCGCTCGCCGCCGCCGCGTCGGCCGCGGAGCCGCGCTCGTGGAGTTCGACGCTCATCGAGACGAACGGGCGGCCGCTCATCGAGATCGACGCGGCGCGCGTCGACGAGGCGTTCGGCGTCGATTCGTCGAGGCCGTACTACCGCAAGGGGCGGTGGGTCGCGAGCGGCGAGTGACGGGGGCGGTCAGGGTTTCGGCTGCAACGGGGAGATCCGGATGTTCCGCCAGCGGACGGCGGGAGCATCGGTGCGCGGGCTGATCGAGTGGACCTGCAACGCGATGATGCCGCTCGACGCCGCGTCGTCGACGAGCGTCGCGGCAGGCACGCCGTTGATCCAGGTGCGAATCTCGTTTCCGCGCGCCTCGATGCGGAGCGCGTTCCACGCCATCGGGCGGTAGGCCGCGCGGGCGTCGGGGTTCGTCGCCAGCGGAGCGAGCCATCCGCGCTTGCCCTCCTCGTAGATGCCCGCCGACCAGCCGCGCGAGGTCGGATCGATCTCGGCCTGATAGCCGACGACGCGCTCCTTCGCCGGGTCGCCCGGCGCGTCGATCGACGAGCGGAACTGCACCCCCGAGTTGAAGCCGGGGTCGATCTGGAACTCGAGTTCGAGCGTGAAGTCGCCGTAGGCCGCCTCGGTGCAAAGAAACGCGTTGCGCTCGCCCTTCCGCGGGCGCCCGACGATCGCGCCGTCCTCGACGGAGAAGTCCGCCGCGCCCCCGTGCGGCACCCAGCCGTCGAGCGTGGCGCCGTCGAAGAGGGCGATCGTCACCGGCGCGGGGGCCGGGGCCTTCGGCGGCGCGTGGCAGCCTGCAACGACGAGCGCCGCAGCAACGACGAGAGCAAGCTCAGCGATTCGCATCACGCAACTCCTCCACGGTCCACGGCCGGGCTCGGCCGGCCCATCGGGCCCGCTCCTCGGCGACGCCGGCCGCGTCGATCGAGGTCGTGCACTCGCCGAAGCTGGCGCGCACGTACGCGATGACCGCGGCGAGATCCTCATCGTTGAGCGCAAGCGGCGTCATCGGCGGCCACCGTCGACCGTCGGGCATCATGCCGCCGTCGACGCCGTGGAGGATCGCGCGCACGAGCCGCTCCGGCGCACCCCTCACGATGTCGGACCCGACGAGCGGCGGCGCCGTGCCTGCAACGCCGAGCGCCTCGGGGCCATGGCATGCGGCGCACGTCGCGAAGACGCGGCGGCCGCGGTCGACGAGCGCCGTCGGGATTGCCGTCGCGCTCGATCGCTTCGCGCGTGCGGCGGCCTTGTCGCTCGCGGCAACGGTCGCCTTCGCGAGAGACTGCAGCGACGCCGTGGGCGCGGACGCGACGAAGCGCCGAAGGTCGTCGAGCGGCGCCGTCGCGACGAACGCGTCGAGGAGGACGCGGTCGTTCGGGTGGGCGGTCAGCGCCGCGACGCGGGCCGCGGCGATCTCCGCGTTGCCGGCGAGCGGCGCGGTCGCGATCATCGCGGCCTGCCGAACCGCGGGCGCCGGCGACCGCAAGCGATCGCGCAACGTGCCGATCGCGAGCGACGCGCCGAGGATCGACGTCTCGTGGGCGAGAAGGTCGGGGGGCGCGCCGTCGTCGAGGGCGGGTAGCGGCGCGCCGAGCGCCGCCAGCGTTCGAAGCGCGTGTACGCGGCTCGCATCGGTCGCGGTCGCATCGCGCACGAGCGTCGCAAGGTCGGCGTCGACGTCGCGGGCGTACCGCTCGACGAGGAGCCGCTGCGCCGTGTCGCGCCACCAGCCGTTCTCGTGGCGCAGCGCGCGAACCAACTCCACGTTGCTTGCCGCCGAAAGGCGCGGCGGCGCGGGCTGCGTCCAGCCCTCGGGCACGAGCCGCCAGACGCGTCCTTCGCCGATCGGAGCCTCGAGGCCGCGCTTCGCGATCTCGCCCTTGAGGTAGTCGGTGAGGAAGACCTTGTGCTGGATCACGCCGCGGGCGATGTCCGCGATGTACAGCGCGCCGTCGGGACCGATCGCGCAGGCCACCGGCCGGAACCGCTCGTCGGTCGAGCGGATAAGCTCGCCGCCCGGGAAGAGGTGCCGCGCGACGGGCACGCCGTCGGTCGAGTCGGCTGCAACGTCGAGCGAGAACGCCGAGACCAGGTTGCCGGCCGGCTCGCAGACGACGATCGCGCCCGAGAGCGCGTCGCCCATGGCGCCGGTGCGCACGATTGCCAGCCCGCACGCGGCCGTGAACGACGCGAGGGTGCCGTCGGCGCGCAGCACGCGCTCCTGGTAGCCGCGGTTGACGCCGGGCGTCGGGTGCGACGGATGTACCTCGGTGTCCTCGGCGATCGCCTTGCCGATCGACGCGAGCGACGCGTGCGGCTGCCGCGGCGCGAGCCACTTCGGAATCGCGTCGATCAGGACGGGCGCCGAGTTCGGCGCGTGGTAGAGCCGCCCGACGTCGTCCATCGTGAGGCCCCACTGGCCGTGCGGGCTCACGGGCATCGTCTCCACGTTGCTGCCGTCGAAACGCACGCGCACCGGATGCTGCGAGAACTCGAGCCAGCCGTCGAGGCCGACGATAGGCCCGTTGCCCGCGTGCTCGGGGCTCTCGAGTCCGCCGAAGCCGTCGATCAGGCGGCGCACGGAGTCGGCGCGGCCGTCGCCGTCCTCGTCGACGGCATGCAGGAGCCACGGCGGCTCGATCACGAGCACGCCGGACCGGTAGGGCGTCGCGCCGCGCGGGAGCGTGAGGCCCGTGAGAAACTCGCTGCGCCGGTCGAACGTGCCGTCGCCGTCTTGGTCGGTGAGGATCGCGACGCGATTGCGCGGCGAGCGCTCGGCCACGCCCGCGACGTCATTCATGTACGTGCGCATCTCCGTGACGAAGAGGCGCCCGTCCGCGTCGAAGGCGAGCGAGACCGGTGCAACGACGAGCGGGTCGCGGGCGACGAGCTCGAGGCGATAGCCCGGCGCGACGTCGAATCCCTCAGGAGTTCCGGGCGGCGTTCCCGGCGGCACGGCCGTGCCGACCAGCAACGTGGAGATCGCCGTCAGGGCGTGCATGACGGGGCGTGCATCGGGGCGTCAGACCTTGGCGAGCGCGGTTTCGAGGTCGGCGATGAGGTCGTCGGGATTCTCGATGCCGACCGAGAGGCGCACGAGCGTGTCGCTGATGCCGAGCTTCGCGCGATTCTCGGGCGGCACGCTCGCGTGCGTCATGATCGCCGGATGCTCGATGAGGCTCTCGACGCCGCCGAGGCTCTCGGCGAGCGCGAAGAGGTGGACGTTCTCGAGGAAGCGACGGCTCTCGTCCAGACCGCCCTTCAGGAAGATGGTGATCATGCCGCCGAACGCGGGACGGCCGTTGAGACGCATCTGCACGCCCGCGAGCGAGTGCTGCGGATGGCTGCGGAGCCCGGGATAGACGACCTTCTCGACCTTCGGATGCTTCTCGAGCCACTCCGCGATCGACTGTGCGCTCGTGCAGTGCCGCGCCATGCGCACGGCGAGCGTCTTCAAGCCGCGGAGCGCGAGGTACGCGTCGAACGGCCCCATCACGCTGCCGATCGCGTTCTGCATGAAGCGGAGCTTCTCGGCGAGATCCTTGCGTCGCGTCACGAGGACGCCGCCGACGGTGTCGGAGTGGCCGCCGATGTACTTCGTGGCCGAGTGCATCACGATGTCGATGCCGAGTTCGAGCGGGCGTTGCAGCATCGGGCTCGCGAACGTGTTGTCGCACACGGTGATCGCGCCGTACTTCTTGCCGATGCGCGCGACCTCGGCGATGTCGGCGAGCTTGAGCGTCGGATTCGTCGGCGTCTCCGTCCAGATCATCTTCGCCTTGCTCGACGCGACCGCCTCCTCGATGCGCTTCGGGTCCGTCATGTCGACGTAGACCGGCTTCAGGCCCATCGAGCGCTCACGCACGCGCGAGAAGAGGCGATACGTGCCGCCGTACATGTCGTCCATCGCGACGAGCGAGTCGCCCGTGTTCAGGAGTTCGAGGCAAGTCCCCGTTGCAGCCAGGCCGGACGCGAACGCGAAGCCGCCGCACGTCCGCTCGTCGTCTTCGGTGAGGCCGCTCGACTCGAGGTTCGCGATGCAGCGCTCGAACGCGAAGCGCGTCGCGTTGTGGCTGCGCGAATACTCGAAGCCCTTGTGCACGCCCGGCGACTCCTGCGCGAACGTCGACGAGGTGTAGATCGGCGGCATGACCGCGCCGGTCGTGGGATCGGGGCGTTGGCCGCCGTGAATGCAGCGAGAGTCGAGGTGGAGCATGGGGGAGAGAAAGGGGTCGGGGTTCAGGGTTCAGGGTTCAGGGTGGAAGAAGGAGTCAGGATTTAGGAGTCAGGAGTCAGGGGAAAGGCGCTTTGGCCTTTTGGGCGCCGGGTGCATTTCCACTGACTCCTGACTCCTCAATCCTGACTCCTTGGTTCTTACGGCAGCTGCTTCCTCAGGAAGTTGATCATGTCGATCTTCGTGATGATGCCGTAGAAGTGCTGGTCGTCGGCCACGATCGCCACGCGGTCGGCGCGGAAGATCGGGACGAGGTCGTTGATCGACGCGCTCGGGCGGATCGTCTCGAGGCGGCTCGTCATGAAGTCGCGCACGGGACGGCGGGCGTTCGCGGCGTCGTGCATCAGGGCCATCAGGATGTCGCTCTCGTCGAGGATGCCCGAGATCTTCTCGCCCGGGCGGATCACGACCATCTGGCTCACGCCGAACATGCGCATGCGCTTGATCGCCTGCGCGATCGGCGTGTCGGGGTCCATCGTGAAGTCCTCGCGCTCGAGGTGGCGCCGCGCGATCAGGTCGCGCAGGTCGCCGTGCTTCGGACGGTCGATGAAGCCGTTGTCGACCATCCAGAAGTCGTTGTACATCTTCGAGAGGTACTTCGCGCCGTTGTCGCAGATGAGGCTAACAACGCGCTTCGTCGACTTCTGCTCGCGACAGTAGCGGAGCGCCGCGGCGAAGAGCGTGCCGACCGACGAGCCGGCGAGGATGCCTTCCTTGCGGAGCAGTTCGCGCGCGGCCATGAACGCCTCGCCGTCGGTGATCGTGTAGCCCTTCGTGACGAGCGAAAGGTCGAGGATGTCGGGAACGAAGTCCTCGCCGATCCCTTCGACGAGCCACGATCCCGGCTCGATGCGCTTGTTCTCGTTGACGAGCGGCGTGAGGATCGAACCCGACGGGTCGGCGAGGATGATCTCGCACGACGGGTTCTTCTCCTTGAGGTAGCGACCGACGCCGCTCACGGTGCCGCCGGAACCCACGCCCGCGACGAACGCGTCGACGCGCCCGTCCATCTGGTTCCAGATCTCGGGGCCGGTGGTGGTGTAGTGCGCGGCGGGGTTCGCCATGTTGCAGAACTGGTTGACGTAGAAGCCGCCGGTCTCCTTCGCGATGCGCTCGGCGATGTCTTGGTAGTACTCGGGATGTCCCTTACCGACGTCGGAGCGGGTGAGGACGACCTCGGCGCCCATCGCGCGAAGGTGCGAGATCTTCTCGTCGCTCATCTTGTCGGGCACGACGACCGTGAGGTGATAGCCCTTCTGGCCGGCGACGAGCGCGAGCGCGATGCCGGTGTTGCCGGCGGTCGCCTCGACGATGCGGCTTCCCGGCTTGAGCTTGCCCTCGCGTTCGGCCGCCTCGATCATCGCGACGGCGATCCGGTCCTTGATCGAGTTGCCCGGGTTGAGCGACTCGAGCTTCACGTAGAGCTCGCACGGTCCGGTGTCGATCCGCGTGATGCGGAGCATCGGCGTGTTGCCGACCATCTCGAGGACGTTGCCGAAGATCGGGGCGAGCGGGGCGCTCGGACCGGACGAGGCGGAGTGGGCACGCGAAGTGGTGAGCGTCATTGGGGGACTTTCGTCGAAAGGGCGGAGTGTACTCGTCGCGCCGTCGCGACCCCGACGGCGCGGGCGACCTCGCTACGCTCCGCTCGTGCGCGACGAACGGCCGATAGTCAGCCAAGTCGACGGACGCCTCGAGGCGAGATGGCCGGGCGATCGCCCGGGTACGGGCATCGCGAGCGACTTCTCCACGGTGGCGATCGGCGGTCGGTCGGCGCTTGCGCGCATGCCGCTGGTGCGAGCCTGCGGCGTGACGCTCGCACGCGAAGGCGCGTCGCTCGTCGACGCCACCGCGGGGCTCGGCTACGACTCGTACGTCCTTTCGCGCGCGGGCTTCGCGGTTACGGCCTTCGAGCGGCATCCGGCGGTCGCCTCGGTTCTCGCCGACGGGCTGCGCCGTGCGGGGAATCCGTTCGTCCTCCGCGAGGGCGACGCGATCGACGCGCTCTCCGCGTTGCAGCCGGATGTCGTCTATCTCGACCCGATGTTTCCCCCGAAGCGCCGCGCGAGCGCGCTCCCGCCGAAGGAGATGCAGATCGTCCGCGCGCTCGTCGGAGATGACCTCGACCTCGAGCGGCTCTTCGCCGTCGCATGCGCGGCCTCGCCGCGCGTGGTGGTGAAGCGGCCCGCGCACGCGGATCCGCTGCGGGCCGGAGGCGCGGAGCCGTCGTCCTCGATTGAAGGGAAGCTCGCGCGGTTCGACGTGTACCTCACGCGGCGATAACTCGCGGCCGCGCGGCCCAAGCCGCGCGACACCGCGAAAGCGAACGCCGTCTCGCCGTTTCCCGCGCGCCGCGCTCCAGTTCCAGCAAGGCCCGGCCGACGAACGCGATACGGCGGCCGCGAGGATTGGAACGGTCGTCGTGAAAGGACCATGAAGGCATGCGCGTCGACGAGATCATGTCCCGCCACGTTCATCACGTCGATCTCGACGCCACGCTCGAGACGATCCGTCGCATCTTCGAGGAGAGCCGATTCCATCACCTCGTGGTGCTCGAGGAGGGCCGGCTCGTCGGCATCGTGAGCGACCGCGATCTGCTGCGCAATCTCTCGCCGTGGCTCGGCACGCCGTCCGAGCGCACGATGGACACCTCGAGCCTGAAACGGAAAGCCCACCAGGTGATGACCCGCGCGGTCGTGACCGGGTCGGCCGAGATGGACGTCGCCGAGGCGGCTCGGGTGATGCTCGTCAAGCGCGTCTCCTGCCTGCCGGTCGTCGACGCGTGGATGAACGTCGTCGGCATCGTGACCGACCACGACATCCTGAAGTGGACGGTGCAGCAATTCTGCGGCTCCGATCCGAACAGCGTGTGTCACACGCCCGATCGCCGCGCGGCGTGACGACACGCGTCTCGCGCGTGCCGTACATTCCGGGCGATGGCGTGGCCATGGTTTGTCGTTCCATCGTTGCCGGACGTCGGCGCGTCCGTCGCGCTTCCGCGCGACGAGGCGAAGCACGCGTTCGGCGCGAAGCGGCTCGGCGCCGGCGACGGCGTCGTCCTCTTTGACGGCGCGGGCGGCGTGGCCGATGCGCGCCTCACCGGCGAGCGGACCCGCGACGGCTCGCCGCTCGTGACCGTGGACGCGCGGAAGGCTGCAACGTGGAGCGGTCGGCGCGTGCATCTCGCCAGCGCGCTTCCGAAGGGCGACCGCCTCGCGACGCTCGTCGAGATGACCGCGCAGCTCGGCGTCGCGTCGCTCGCGCCGCTTCGCTGCGAGCGGAGCGTCGTGGGCGAGACCGAATCGCGAAGCGACCGCATGCGCCGCATCCAGGTCGAGGCGTGCAAGCAGGCGCGCTGGCCGTTCGTGCCGGAACTCCACGGGGAAACGTCGGTCGACGAGGTGTGCCGGCAACGTGGAGTCGGCGGCGTGCGCGAGGTGCCGATCCTCGTCGCACATCCCGGCGGGACCTCGCTCGCCGCGCTCGCCCGCTCGCTGCCCGACGAGGTCGTCGTCTGCATCGGGCCGGAAGGGGGCTTCACGGATCGCGAGGTTGCGGCGCTCGAGGCGGCCGGCGCGCGAACGGTGAGCCTTGCGACGTCTATCCTCCGCGTGGAAACCGCGGCGGTCGTCGCTGTCGCGACGCTGCGGGCCGAGCCCGCGTAGCCCCTCGTGTTGCGCGTCCGTCAATGGAGCCTACCGGGATCGAACCGGCAACCTATGCCTTGCAAAGGCATCGCTCTCCCAATTGAGCTAAGGCCCCGTCAGATCGGAGTCGCGCCGAGAACGAACGCGGCTCCGACGAATCCATCGTAGCGGCAACGCCGCGCGGGCAACGGTGCGCTTACGGCTCGTTCACGACCGCGGTCTTCGAGTTGTCGAGGACCTCGATCACTTCGGGTTCGAGCACGGTGAGCCGCAGCGCCTCGTTGAAGCGCTTGCGGCCCTTCACGCCGACGACGAGGCCGAGCGCTTCGCTCGGAGTGGTGCCGGGACCGGGCACGACGTATGCGAGCGTGTAGCCCGTGGTCGGATCGGAAACCTTGTAAAGGAGCGGGAGACGATCGCCGTTGTAGACGGTCGACGCGGTGAGGCGACCGACCGAATCGAACGAGCGGCGCTTCCACGACGCGAGCTCGAGGTCGGCGATCGACTGCACGCGATCCTTCATCGAGGCTCGCTGGTTCGCGAGTTCGATGAGCGCCTGCTGCGCCTCGATGCGAATCGCCAACTGCTCGGCGCGAGCCTTCGCGAGTTCGCGCGTCGTCATCGGGGTCTTGCCGTCTTCGGCGAGGGCGATGTAGCGCTCGCGGAGCGCGTCGAGCTCGGCCGCCTCCGCGGCCTCGCGCTTCACGCGGTTCCAGATCGCCTCGAGATCCGCATACGTCGTCTGGCGCACGCGAACTTCCATCGCGGCATCTTCGGCGGCCTTGCGCGCCGCGGCTTCGGCGTCAGACTCCGGCGTCGGCTTCGCGTCGTCGGCCGGCGGATTGTTGGTGATCGTCGGGGGCGGGGGCGTGGTTGCGGGCGGCGTGGTCGTCGTCGGCGTGACGGTTCCGGTCGCGACGTTGTCGGCCGGATTTGCGTTCGGCGTCGCGGGCGGCGTCGCGTTGGGAGCCACTGGGTCGGTCGTGAACGTCGGGGTCGGCGTTGCAGCCGGATTCGACGTCGGCGTTGCAGCCGGAGTCGCCGTTGCAGCCGGAGCGGGTGCCGCGAGCGGCGTGCCCTTGAGCGACGCTTCGAGCGCGTCCGCCTCCTGTTGCGGCATCGCGGCGAGGAACTGGAGGTTCACCCAGCCGAAGGCCTTCTCAGGGAGACGCACGGAGTAGAAGGTGTCCGACTGCGCCTTCACCTCTTCGATCACGTCGAGCGAGTCGCCGGCGTTCAGCGTGATGAGCTCGCGCCAGCTCTTGTCGGGGGCGAACTTGGCATCCATGTTCGGCGCGACGAGCGACGCCTTGCCGGTGATCGAGAGCTTCTTCGTCGTGGGATTGAACTGCGTGGCGTTCGTCGCCTTCACGAAGCCGAAGACGTTCGTGAACGTCGGACCGATCGCCTGCACCTTCGCCCAGCCGTAGTCCGACTCGATGACCTTGAGCGGCTGGCCGGTGAAGAGTCGACCGAAGGGATAGGTGCCCTGCACGGTCGGCGCGCTTCGCAGCATCACGTTGTCGCCCTTGACGACCGCCCAGTACACCGTCGACGTCTGGGCCGGCGCGGTGGCCGGGGTTGCGGGGGCGGGAGCAGTCGATTCTTGCGCGATCGCGACGGGACCGGAGTTCACCGCGAGCGATGCGAGGAGGGTGCAGAGCGAAGGGGTCGTACGTGAGACGAGCGAGAGATTGGCGCGGGGCATTGAGGCAACTCCAGCGGGCGATTGAGGGGTGAAGTCTACTCGCATGTTTCGGCGAAAAGAGGCGGGGAAGCACACACGCTGACGAGGTATTGCCGGGTCGGTTCACCGCGCGGCGACGGGGTTTCCGAGAGATCAGTACCATCCGGGTCCCATGCGGCGAACGACGCAGTCGTATCTGTTTCCCGGTGCCTCGCTGGTTTCTATGGTGCTCCTCGCTGGATGCACCTCGCCGTTACGTCCGAACGGCACGGCGACGGACGGCAAGGGCTTGATGCCGGCCGTCGGAACCGCCCTCGAGCGCGAACTTGCGCAGCTTCCCACCGGGACCACGGTTCCGACCGGCGAGCTGAACCAGCCGACGGAAGTCGAGAAGGCCCTGAGCGCTCGCCGCGAGGAGCTCGACCTGATCGGCCCGCAGTGGCGGCAAGGGGGCAAGGGCCTCGACCTCGGCGGCACGCTCGACGGCAGGCCGCCCGCCGAAGTGCAGTTGAGCCTCAAGACCGTCATTCAATCCGCGGTCCGCAACAACCTTTCGGTGCAGGCGGCGCGGCTTGACCAAGGCATTTCCGACGCTCGTCTCGCGCAGGCCGAGGCCGCGTTCGACGCGACGCTCTTCGCCGAAAGCAACTTCTCGCGCGTGACCGAGCCGCAGGTCGGCACCGTCGTCACTGCGGGCAACATCCTGAATCTGCCGAACGACAGCCGAAACTGGGCGTTCACCACCGGCATCCAGAAGCCGCTCGTCACCGGCGGACGCGTCAACGTCTCGACGAGCATGCGCTACGACCGCTTCTTCTCCGACGGGCAGTACTCGCCCGATCCGGCGTGGACGTCGGCGGTCACGCTCGGGATCGCGCAGCCGCTCCTTCGCGGCTTCGGCACCGACGTCAACACGGCACAGATCCGGCTCGCCCGCAACGACGATCGCGCCGCGTACGAGAGCCTTCGCGCGAACCTCCTGCAGACGGTCGCGAACGCCGAGGCGGCGTACTGGGTTCTTGCGGCGGCGCGACAGCGCGTGGTCACGGCGCAGTGGCTCGTGCAGGTGGGCGTCGAGTCGCGCGACGTGCTCGCCCGGCGCCGCGAGTTCGACGCCACGCTCGCGCAGTACGCGAACGCCGTCGCGACCGTCGAGCAGCGCAAGGCCGAGGTCATCGCGGCGCAGCGCGACGTGAAGCTCGCGAACAACCAGATCAAGGCGTTCCTCAACGACCCGAACATGCCCGTCGGCGGCGAGGCGTCGATCGTGCCGATCGACCTTCCGCTCGACATCCCGCTCACGCAGGACCTTCGTGAAGCGATCGTCGTTGCAGCCGAGAAGTCGCCGACGATCGCGCAGGCCGTGCTCGCGATCGACTCGTCGTCGATCGGCGTCGACGTGGCCGACAACAACCGGCTCCCGCAACTCGACCTCGACGGTCGCCTCTCGTGGTTCGGCCTCGACGGCGACTTCGGCGAGTCGTACTCGCAGGTCACGAACGGCGACTTCGTCGAGTACCTGGTCGGCGCCCGCTTCTCGCAGGCGATCGGCAACCGCGCCGCCGAGGCCGCGTTCCGCGAGGCGCGGCTGCAACGTTCGAAGGCCGTCATCGGCTACCGCTCGGCGGTGCAGCAGGTGGTCCTCGACGTGAAGAACTCGCTGCAGCGCGTCGCGACGGCGGCGGAACTCATCCGCCAGAACCGCGCGTTCCGGCTCGCCCAGGCTGAGAACCTGCGGGCGCTCCTCGTCAGCGAGAAGACGCTCGCGGCGCTCACCCCCGAGTTCGTGCAGCTCAAGTTCCAGCTGCAGGACACGCTGGCGCGGGCCCATCTCCAGGTCGTGCAATCGCTCGCCGACTACAACATCGCGATCAGCGAGCTGCATCGCGCGATGGGCACGGGCCTCGAGATGAACGCGATCGAGATCGACGTGGTCGACGGACCGCCTCTTGGAGGCGGATTCGCGAGCGAGCGGTGATCCGTCGGCTGCAACGTGGACACGAGTGAACGTGACGGACGGAACTAGCAGGAGCGCCGGGTGCCGAAGGTAGTCAAGGCCGATTCCCAGTCGATCAAGAAGGCCGCGAGCATCCTCCGCGACGGCGGTGTCGTCGCCTTCCCGACGGAGACGGTCTACGGCCTCGGCTGCGACACGTTCAACGAGCGTGCGGCGCTTGAGGTCTATCGCATCAAGCGCCGACCGAGCTCGAATCCGCTCATCGCCCACGTGCTCGACATCGCAATGGCGAAGCGCGTCGTGATCGGCTGGGACGTGCGCTGCCAGAAGCTCGCGGAAGAGTTTTGGCCCGGGCCGCTGACGATTGTCCTGCCGCGCCGCGCGGAAGTCTCACCGAGCTCGATCGGCGGGCGCTCGACGGTTGCCGTGCGCAGTCCGTCGCATCCGGTCGCGCGGCAACTCCTCGAATCGCTTGGCTCGCCGATCTCGGCGCCGAGCGCGAATCGCTCGGGGCGCATCTCGCCGACCCGCGCCGAACACGTCGTCGAGGAGTTCGCGGAGGAGCCCGAGCTCCTCGTCCTCGAAGGCGGCGCGAGCGAGGTCGGCCTCGAGAGCACCGTGCTCGACCTGAGCCGCGCGCGGCCGTTGATCTTGCGGCCCGGCGCCGTAACGGTCGAGATGCTCAACTCGGTGATCGGCAACGTCTCCGAGCCGTTCGTGCCCGGCCAGACGAATAGCCCGGGCACGAGCGCGAAGCACTACGCCCCGCGGGCGCGGGCCGAGCTCGTCGAGCCCGCGAACCTCGAGCGACGATTGCAGTCGTGCCCCGATCCCGTCGCGGTGCTCGCTTTCCGCGCCGAGATCGTGCCGGCGCCGCACGTCGCGATCGTCATGCCGACAGATCCCCGCGAGTACGCGGCGAAGCTCTACGACTCGCTGCGCCAGGCCGATTCGCTCGAGCGGCAGTTGATCCTGATCGAGAAGCCGTCGGAGCGCGCTGGCCTTTGGGCGGCGGTACACGACCGGTTGCGTCGCGCGACGGCGTGAGTCGGTCGAAGCCGGGGCGGGCCGCTCGTGAACGAGTTTTTGGGGGAGGCTGCTGAGGCGGCGGAGGCCGCTGAGCGTGGAGGACGGTGGCGTTGGGCTGCGCGGGTCGGGCTTGGTCCGTCGCCTCCTATCTGTGTGCATCCGTGTTCATCTGTGGTTCCTTCCCTGCCTGCAACGGAGAGACGAGGGAACCACAGATGAACACAGATGAACACGGATAAGAGGGGAGGGGCCAGCGGCCGTTCGGTGGAGAACTCTTATTGGGGCTGCACGGGTCGGGCTTGGTCCGTGGCCTCCTATCTGTGTGCATCCGTGTTTATCTGTGGTTCCTTACCTGCCTGCAACGGAGAGACGAGGGAACCACAGATGAACACAGATGAACACGGATAAGAGGGGAGGCGCCAGCGGCCGTTCGGTGGAGAACCCTTATTGGGGCTGCACGGGTCGGGCCTGGTCCGTGGCTTCCTATCTGTGTTCATCCGTGTTTATCTGTGGTTCCTTCCCTGCCTGCAACGGAGAGACGGGGGAACCACAGATGAACACAGATGAACACGGATAAGAGGGGAGGCGCCGACGGTCGTTGGAGAGGGTCTGCTGAATTGGGCTGCGCGGGTCGGGCTTGGTCCGTGGCCTCCTATCGCTGTGCATCCGTGTGTATCTGTGGTTCAGTCTCCGCCTGCAACGCATACGAGTCGCTGCGCCAGGCGGTGTACTCCTCGAGACGCGCTTACGGAAGGCCACGGACGTCGAACGCCGTCATCGTCGTCTCGCTGGCCGCGTCCGCGCCGGTCGGCTGTGGGCGCAGGACGTAGAGCAGGGATTCGCCGTCGTGCGCGAGGCGCAGTTCGTCAGAGCTTCGATCGTCCGCCGTTGCCGGCGGAGTCAGCGTCGCCACGATGGTGCGCGACGCGAGATCCACCGCCGCGATCGAACCGTCGCCGCGCAGTGCGTACGCGCGCATTCGCCGGGGATCGACCACGATCTGCCGCACCTCCGAGCCCGGGAAGGGGAGTTTGATGCGCTCGCCGTTGCGGAGGTCCCAAAGCGTGGTGTCCCCGTTGACGTTGTTCCAGGCGACGTGACCCCAGCCGGCGTTGAGGCCAAATGCCGGAACGCGCTCGACCGATCGCATCGATCGCCGGGCGTGGCTCCACACGCGCGCCACGCTGCCGTGCGAGCGGAGCGAGAGCGGTTCGCCGTCCTTCGGAATGCCCGTGAGCAAGAACTCGTCGTTGCCAAGCGGCTTCACTTGGGCGTTCGCGAAGGCGATGGCGTCCGCCTCGATCTCGCCGTCGTGCTTCCACACCTCGGTCACCGATCCATCCTCCATCGAGACCGCGAGGAGCCGCATGTTGTTCGTGAGGACGAGCATCGTGCGTCCGTCGTCCGTCAGTGCGGTGCCGTCGAACATGCCCGGACAGTCGGGGTTCCGGCCGACCCGTTCACAGGGCGGGAGACCCGTCTTGACGGTCGACGGCGGCGCCACGGGATCGAGTGACGCCACCGTCACCAACCCCGTCGATCGCTCGTAGGCGGCAAGCCTCGTCGGGGAGCCGCCGCGCACCAGATCGACTCCGGTGCATGCCCCGAGCTCTGGAATCGTCGTGAGGGACGTGACGGCACCGGACGCAAGATCGATCGTCACGGCGTCCCGCTCGCCTCCCTCATGCCAACGCAGCGCAAGGACACGGCGTCCCTCGTTCTGCACGTCGAGGACGAGCAGTGAATCGGGGATCGTGACCGACGCCAGCGCCGCAATCGCCTTCGGTGCGGCTGCAACGTGGTCTGGCTCGTCCGCCACGAGCGCGGTGAGATCGCCGTCGGCGGCGCGTCGTACGCGATCGAGCATGGCGGGCACGTCGTCGGGATCGATGTTCTCGCCGTGCGGCGTGAAGGTGAGCCCGGAGATCTGCCGTGCGATCGACTCGCCCGCGAAGTGCCGTATCTGATACGGGCGTCGGTCGTAGTTCGGGCCGTACTCCCATCCCGTCGCGGTCTCGTCGTCGAGATACGGGCGAAGGAAAGGAATCGCCCACGGCGTCGGAACCGGTGCCGACTTGAGCGCGACGATGATCGGCCACGCGCGCGCCTTCGGCGCGGTCGCGAGGTGCGCCTTCGTCAGCCGCTCGCTCTCCGCGGGAAAGAGCTGCAGCACGGCGATGAGCGTGTGATACGAGTCGTCGAACGGGCCGAGTTGGATCGGTGCGGGATTCTCGAGCACGTTGGTTGCAAGTCGAAGCAACCGATCGCGCGCGAAGTCGCGCACCGCCGGCGTGGCGATCGCCGGAACGAGCGTGTGCGAGCCGGTGCGCTCGGCGGCGCGCAGCATGGCATCGAGGATGGCAGGTCGGTCGGTGAAGCGAATGGCGACGAGGATGTCCGCGTCGAGAGGCGCCCGGTCGCCGCCTTGCATGCCGTCGAGCAGCGCGACGACGATCGGCTCGGCGACCGTGGGGAAGTAGTACAGGAGGCGCTGGACGGCACCGGCGACGCGGTCGGCGCTCCAGTCGGTCTCGTGCGCGCGCAGGTCGTTGAGGAGCGACTGGAGGAGGACGTCGGCGGAGTCCTCGCCGCGCCACGCCTCGCGCAGGTAGGCGGCGATCGCGGGCGTATGGATCGGGCTGTTGACCACGTTGCAGGCGGTGGGCTGGTAGCGCACGGCCTGATACGACCTGTTCAGGATCTGCCCGAGAATCACGAAGGCGACGTCGCCGCGCGTGATCGTCCAGCTCGAGATGTGGGTGTTGTCGTTGCCGAACGGATCGCCGCCATTCACGTCCGGATGGTTCGCAGCCGCGGCAACCTCGCGAGCCGAGTGTTTGGGCACGTCCACTTCCGCCGCGTGCCACATCGCGCCGAATCCGCCGCCGTGCGTCATGGTGAACTTGGTCGGTGTCTTGTCGTCGACCGCCGCGAGGAGGTACGGCAGCGCCTTCGGCCCGAGCTCCACGAGCCGCTTCACTTCGTTCGGCGTGACGAGGTGGTGCGCGCCGAGGATCCCGGAGTCGAACGTCGCGCTCTCAGGAATCGGTGCGAACTGGCGCCCGGACATGTATGGCGCCATGCCGCGGTCGGGTGCGTCGATCTCAACGAGCCGATCGAGCAGTCGCTGGATCTCCGCGGCCTCGTCCGCGCTCGGGCGAAACGCGCTCGTGTCGATCGCGACTCGCGCTGGGATGACGGATGGCGGGTCGCCCGCCGCAAGCGATGGGGCAGCGGTTGCGAACGCGCAGGCGAGCGTGAGAGTCAAGCGCATGAGACCTCCGTGACAGACGTGGCCAATGCGCCGTCGTCGTTGCCTCATATGGCCGCTGATCGACGGCGCGCCGACAAACTCCGCGCGAAACGTGGTTCGGTACTCGAGCTAGTCGCCGAATGTACTGGCGGTACGCCGTCACTCCATCGGAATCTTCACGCTCAGGCGCCGCGCGCAGTCCTTCGCGAGGTCGTAGCCGGCGTCGACGTGGCGGAAGACGCCCATCATCGGGTCGTTCGTGAGCACGCGCTCGAGCCGCTTCGCGGCCTCGGGCGAGCCGTCGGCAACGATGACTTGCCCCGCGTGCTGGCTGAAGCCGATGCCCACGCCGCCGCCGTGGTGGAAGCTCGTCCAGCTCGCGCCGCTCGCGATGTTCACCGCGAAGTTGAGGAGCGCCCAGTCGCTCACGGCGTCGGTGCCGTCGAGCATGCCTTCGGTCTCGCGGTTCGGGCTCGCGACCGAGCCGCAGTCAAGGTGGTCGCGGCCGATCACGATCGGCGCCTTCACCTTGCCGCTCGCGACGAGCTCGTTGAACTTGAGGCCTGCCTTATGGCGCTCGCCGAGGCCGAGCCAGCAGATGCGCGCGGGCAGCCCCTGGAACGCGACGCGCTTCTGCGCCATGCGGATCCAGCGCTTCAGCGACTCGTCCTTCGGAAAGAGTTCGAGCACCGCCTCGTCGGTCACGCGGATGTCTTCGGGATCGCCCGAGAGCGCGACCCAGCGGAAGGGGCCGCGCCCGAGGCAGAACTGCGGACGGATGTATGCGGGCACGAAGCCAGGGAAGGCGAAGGCGTCCTTGAAGCCGTGGTCGAAGGCGCGCTGGCGGATGTTGTTGCCGTAATCGAAGGTCTTCGCGCCCATCTTCTGGAGGTCGACCATCAGGCGCACGTGCTTGTCCATTGCGGCGAGCGAGCGCCGCTGATACTCGGCCGGGTCGCTCGCGCGGAGCGCGTCGGCCTGCTCGCGCGACATGCCGTCGGGGTAGTAGCCCTCGAGCGGATCGTGCGCGGAAGTCTGGTCGGTCAGCGTGTCGGGCACGATGTTCCGCGCCTTGAGCCGGGCTAACAGATCGATGATGTTGCCGAGCCAGCCGATCGAGACGCCTTCGCCGCGTTTCTTGTGCTCGACCGCGCGGTCGATCGCCTTGTCGAGGTCGAGTTCGACGGCGTCGAGATAGCGGTCGTGCACGCGCTTCTCGAGGCGCTCGCGGCAGATGTCGGCGATGAGGCACGCGCCCTCATTCATCGTGATCGCGAGCGGCTGCGCGCCGCCCATGCCGCCGCAGCCGCCGGTCACGTTGAGCGTGCCCTTGAGCGTGCCGCCGAAGTGCTGCCGGGCGCATTCGGCGTAGGTCTCGAAGGTGCCCTGGAGGATGCCCTGCGTGCCGATGTAGATCCACGAGCCCGCGGTCATCTGCCCGAACATCATCAGGCCCTTCGCGGCGAGGTCGTCGAAGTGCGCCTGCGTCGCCCAGTGCGGCACGAGGTTGGAGTTCGCGATGAGGACGCGCGGCGCGTCGACGTGCGTGCGCACGATGCCGACCGGCTTGCCGCTCTGGACGAGCAGCGTCTCGTCCGGTGCGAGCGACTTCAGCGACGCGACGATCGCGTCGAACGCTTCCCATGACCGCGCCGCCTGACCGCGGCCGCCGTAGACGATGAGGTCTCCCGGGCGCTCGGCCACCTCGGGATCGAGGTTATTCATCAGCATGCGCATGGCCGCTTCGGCCGCCCATGACGAACAGGTTCGCTGGGCTCCGCGCGGGGCTCGAACGACGCGAGAGGTCGCGCTTTGGGGGTTTGCCCCTTGGGAGCTCACGCCTTTGGCAATCGTGGTCATTCGGGCAGTGTAGTGCGCCGACGCCTTCGTTCGGCCACGCAGCGCCTACGGTGCGGCCCGAAGCGCACCCGCACGAATCAGCCGCTCGATCGCGGCGATGTCCGGCGCGGGGGAGCGGTCGGCGACGAGTTTCGGGACCACCTCGCGGATCGCGGCGATGCCGCGCTCGACGACGTGCCCCGACCGCAGCGGGCGCTGGTACTCCATCGCCTCGGTCATGGTCAGGATCTCGATCGCGATGACGCTGACTAACAGGTTGTAGGAGCGGTGCGCCTTGAGCGCCGAGGTCGCGCCCATCGAGTTGTAGTCCTCGATGCCCGCGCTCGTCGTCACGTTGCCGACGCTCGCGGGCGTCGCCAGCGTCATCATCTCGTTGCAGCAGGCGGCCGCGGCGTACTGCGCGATCATGAGCCCGGAGTGCAGGCCGGGCTGCGGCGAGACGTACGCCGGCACGGGATTCTGCGGGTCGTGGGCGCTCACGAGCCAATTCACGCGACGCTCGGAAATCCCCGCGACGTGGCACATCGCGATGGCGATCGCGTCGAGCGGAATCGCGAGCGGCATGCCGTGGAAGTTGCCGCCCGAGAGAATGTCGCCGTTGCCGTCGCCGGCAAACACGAGCGGGTTGTCGGTGACGGCGCCGAGCTCGCGTTCGATCGCGCCGCGGGCGTACGTGAAGGCATCGAGCGCGGCGCCGAGCACCTGCGGCAACGCCCGCAGGCAATACGGATCCTGCACGCGCGGATCGTTCTCGCGATGCGCGGGCAGCACTTGGCTTCCGTCGAGCGCGGCGCGCACGCGGCGCGCGACCTCGCATTGGCCGGGCTGGCAGCGGGCGTCATGCAGGCGCGGATCGAGGAAGGTGTCGGTGGCGCGGCAGGCGTCGATCGAGAGGGCGGCGGCGAAGAGGGCGGTGTCGAAGAGTCGCTCGAGATCGGCGAGGAGAAGCGCGCCCGACGCCGCCATGAAGTGCGTGCCGTTGATGAGCGCGAGGCCTTCCTTCGCCTCGAGGTCGAGCGGCTGGAGGTCGCGACAGCGAAGGGCGAGCTGCGTCGGCACGCGCTCGCCGCGCGAGCGGACCATGCCTTCGCCGAGGAGCGTGAGCGCCACGTGCGCGAGCGGTGCGAGGTCGCCCGAGGCGCCGACCGACCCGCGCGACGGAACTTCCGGCACGAGGTCGAGATCGAGATAGAGGAGGATGCGCTCGACGAGCTCGGGACGCACGCCGGAGCGGCCGCGCGAGAGGCTCGCGGCGAGCAGCAGCATCATGGCGCGGACGACGTCCGACGGCAGCAGGTCGCCCACGCCGGCGGCGTGCGAGCGGACGAGGTTTCGCTGCATCGCACGGATGCCGTCGGCCGCGACGCGCACGCGCGAGAGCGAGCCGAAGCCGGTGTTGATGCCGTAGAGCGGCTCGGTGCCCGCGGCGCGGCGGTCCACGATCGAGCGGGCGCCGAGCATGCGCTGGCGGGCCGTCGGGCCGAGCTCCACCGGGCGTCGATGTCGGGCGACCGACTCGACCTCTGCGATCGTGAGGGGCTGGGCGTCGAGTCGCAGCGGCGTCTGGTGCATGAAGGACGTCGATCATACGGGCGAGCGACGATCGCCGCGTTGACGCATGATCGTCCGAGTTGCCTGAACGTCGCGCTTTTCCTACAACCTCGCGTCGTGCAGAGTCCCTTTCGTCGTAGCGTCGTGCTCGCGCTCGGAATCCTCCTCTGCGCGATGGCGTTCTCTTTCGCCATCGCGCCGAGCATGTCGTTGCGCGGCGTGCCCGGCCCGACGCTGCGAATGGCCGAAGCGCCCGTGCCCGCGATCATCGCGACGATCGGGGCGTTGCTCGCATCGCTCGTGGTCGCGTGCATCGTCGGACGGCTCATCAACGCCGTCGTCGGGATGTTCACGTTGGGCTGCGGCGTCGCGATCCTCGCGATGCGCTCCGGCGCGATCGAAGACCTCGCGTTCGGCCAAGGCTCGCTGAGCGCGTCGGCGATCGAGTCGTTCGCGTGGGCCGCGGTCGTCCTCGTCGCGTCGATCGTCGTCTTCCGCGTCTCGGGGCCGCTCCCCGACGCCGTCGTGATCGACGAGCCGAGGATCGACGGCCCGCTCGGTTCGAAGGGGATTCTCGCGCAGTTCTCGGGCGCCCTGATGGTCCCTGCGATTCTCTTCGTTGCAGCTTCGACGACCAAGGGGCAGGCGCTCGGCGCGGTCGTCGTGGGCGGCATGCTCGCGGGCCTGGCGGGTCGGCTCCTCGCGCCGAAGACCCCGCCTGTCCTCCTCTATTGGACGCCCGTCGCCTTCGGTGCGGTCGGCCAACTGCTCGCAGCGACCGTGCTCGCGAAGGGCCAGCCGCTCGACACCCTGCTCATCGCCCGCACGCTCTCGCGGCTCGCGTTCCCGATGCCCGTCGATCTTGCGGCCGGTTCGCTCGTCGGCGTGTCGCTCGGCATCGGTTGGGCCAAGTCCTTCATCAAGACGGAACCGGCGCACGCCTGACGTCCACGCGTCGCCGCGCGTTCTCCTCGAACTCCTCGTTGCAGGTAGTCCTTTATGTCACTGATCGTCACCGGCACCATCGGCATCGACACCGTCCACGCCCCCACGGGCAGCGCCGAGAAAGTGCTCGGCGGAAGCTGTGCCTACTTCGCGGCGGCGGCGAGCCACCTCGCGCCGGTGCGCGTGGTCGGCGCGGTCGGCGGCGACTGGCCGGCGGCGCATCGCGAGCAGCTCACGACGTTCCGCGGCGTCGATCTCGAAGGGCTTGAGGTGCGGCCGAAGAGTTCGACGTTCGCCTGGGGCGGCCGCTACTTCGACAATATGAATCGCCGCGAGACGCTCTTCACGCATCTCGGCGTGCTCGAAGAGGCGCCGCCGAAAGTGCCGGCGTCCTACCGCGACAGCCGCTTCGTCTTCCTCGCCAATACGCATCCGGCGGTGCAGCTCGATTTGCTCCGGCAATTCCCGTCGCGGCAGCTCGCCGTTGCCGACACGATGGACCTCTGGATCAACATCGCCCGCGAGGATCTCCTCAAGCTCTTCAAGGAGCTTGACGGCGTCGTCGTGAACGACCAGGAGGCGACGCAGCTCACGGAGCGCACCAATGCGATCAGCGCCGCCCGCGAGATCGTGAAGCTCGGACCGTCATTCGTCGTCGTGAAGAAGGGCGAGCACGGGGCGATCCTCGTCCACAAGGACGGCACCGCGGCGCTTCCCGCATTCCCGGCGGACGAGCGGCACGTCGTCGATCCGACCGGCGCGGGCGACTCGTTCGCGGGCGGCATGATGGGCTGGCTCGCGGGCACGGGCCGCACCGACTTCCACTCGATCCAGACCGGCCTCGCGTGGGGGACCGTGATGGCGTCCTTCACGATCGAGAAGTTCTCGCTCGATCGGCTGGCCACCATCGACCGCCACCAGCTCGATCAGCGGATGCACCAATTCCGCTCGGCGGCCCGCATCGCCTGACGCACGGACGAAAGCGCCGTGGCGGCTACTCTGCCGCCATGCGACGACTCGTCTCTGCCGGATTGCTCGCGGTCGCGATCCTCGCGCCCGCCGCGCTCACGCACCACGTTGCAGCTCGCGACTGGGTTCCGTTCTCGAAGCTGCCCAACGCCGACAAGGTGCGGGCCGCGCAGCGAAATCTCGGCGCCGGCCCGCGCGGCGGTCGCGCCCGCGACGTGCGCTTCGACGTCGAGGGCAAGCAGCTCGCCTATCGCCGCGGCGACAAGTGGTTCGTCGTGCCGTTCGCGGGCGGCGAGCCGACCGCCGTCGACGAGCCGGCGGCGACCTTCGTCGCGCCCCGCGAGGACGAGGGCCGACGCCGCGGCGCGGCGGCGCGCGGACGGCAGGTCGCGCAGGAGACGTCGCCCGACGGCGCGCGCGTCGCGAGCCATCGCGACGGCAACGTGTGGATCAACGAGCGCGGCGGCGATGCGTGGGCGCTCACCACCGACGGCAACGCGAAGATCAAGTACGGCACGGCGTCGTGGGTGTACGGCGAGGAGCTCGACCAGACGACCGCGATGTGGTGGTCCCCGGACTCGAAGAAGCTCGCGTTTTACCGCTTCGACGACACGAACGTGATCGAGTTCGGCCTACCCGTCGGCTGGACGAAGCTGCGGCCCACGATCGAGACCGAGGCGTATCCGAAGCCCGGCGAGCCGAACCCGATCGCGACGCTGATGATCTTCGACTTCGAGAAGAAGTCGATGGTGAACGTCGACGTCGGCCCCGATCGCGAGCAGTACGTCTACGGCATCGAGTGGCTGCCCGACTCGTCGGGCATTCTCTACCGCCGCACGAATCGCCGACAGGACACGCTCGATCTCGTCGTTGCAGCCGCCGACACCGGCGCGTCGCGCGTCGTCCTCACCGAGAAGCAGGACACCTGGCAGGAGAACTCGCCGCAATTCCGCTGGCTCACCGACGGCAAGCGCTTCCTCTGGGAGAGCGAGGCGACCGGCTTCTCGCAGTACCAGCTCTGGTCGATCGACGGCACGAAGCTCGCGCAGCTCACCACCGGCGACTATCCGGTCGAGTCGATCGTGCGCGTCGACGAGGCCGCGGGCGAGCTTTGGTACACGGCGCGCTCGAGCGAGACGAAGATCAACACGCAGCTGCATCGCGTGAAGCTCGACGGAACCGGCGCGGTCCGCCTCACGCCCGACGACCTCGAGTGGTCGGGCTTCGCGATCGCGCCCGACGGCTCGTGCTTCGTCGCGACGAGCGAGTTCGTCGACGTCCTTCCGTCGAGTCACCTCTTCGGGCGCGACGGCGCGAAGCTCGCCACGCTCGCGCAGGCCGAGGGCGACCCGTGGGCCGAGGCCGGCGTCGGCAAGCCGGAGTTCGTGCGGCTCGTCGCCGCCGACGGCACGACGCCCATCTACGGCATCCTGTCGAAGCCGTCGACCTTCGACGCGTCGAAGCAATACCCGCTCGTCGTGAGCGCCTACGGCGGGCCCGCGTTCACGCAGATCTCCCCGCGCTTCTCGATGGGCCGGCCCGAGTGCGAGTTCGGCCTCCTGATGCTGACGATCGACAACCGCGGCACGCCCGGGCGCGGCAAGGCGTTCGAGGCCGCGAACTATCTCTCGCTCGGCGAGGAGGACTGCGACGACCAGGCGGCGGCCGCGAAGCAGATCGCGGAGCGGCCCTATGTCGCGAAGGACAAGATCGCGATCACCGGCCACTCGTACGGCGGCTACATGACGCTCATCGCGATGCTGCGCTACCCCGACATCTTCAAAGTCGGCGTTGCAGGCGCGCCGCCGACCGACTGGCGCAACTACGACACGATCTACACCGAGCGTTACATGCGCACGCCGGCGGAGAATCCCGAGGGCTACGACAACTTCTCGTGCGTGAAGCTCGCGGAGAACCTGCGCGGCAAGCTTCTGCTCCTGCACGGCATGGTCGACGACAACGTGCATCCGACGAACAGCTGGCAGTTCGTCGACGCGCTCCAGCAGAAGGAGCGGCCGTTCGAGATGATGTTCTTCCCGCGATCCGACCACGGCATCTTCAGCCCGTCGGCCGAAGGCGTGAAGTGGTCGTTCCTCCTCGAGCACCTCGGACTCCGCTGAGCGCGCGATGACGATCCCCACCGACCGTTCGCACATCCGCACCGAGCATCGCCATCCGGGCAGCATGCGTTTCGACGCGTTGTCGGCGCGAGGGCAGGTCGACGTCATGGTCGACGACCACGCCGACGTGATCACGGCCGTGCGCGGCGCGGCGGGCGCGATCGCGTCGTTCGTCGACGACCTCGTGCCCCGCATGCGCGACGGCGGACGGCTCGTCTACGCGGGCGCGGGAACGAGCGGACGGCTCGGCGTCCTCGACGCGAGCGAGTGCCCGCCGACCTTCCAGAGCGATCCGCGGCAGGTTGTTGGCATCATCGCGGGCGGCGACTCCGCGTTGCGGCGCTCGAGCGAGAAGCGCGAGGACGACCATCACGGCATCGCGCCGCAGCTCGACGAACTCGGCTTCGGCCCGCTCGACACGCTGCTCGGCATCGCCGCCGGCGGGACGACGCCATACGTGCTCGGCGCGATCCGGCTCGCAAAAGGTCGAGGCGGTATGGCGGGCTTTCTCACCTGCGCGCCGAGCGCGGTCGCGGAAGGCGCCGACCATCGCATCGTGCTCGACACCGGGCCCGAGGTGCTGACGGGCTCCACGCGCCTGAAGGCCGGCACCGCGACGAAGCTCGCGCTCAACATCATCACGACCGTCGCCTTCACGCGACTCGGCAAGGTCTACGGCAATCTCATGGTCGACCTCGCGGCGACGAACGACAAGCTCGTCGATCGCGCGATCCGGATCCTGCGGTCGTTCGACCCGACGCTCGAGCGCGAGGAGGCGCACGCGCTCCTCGAGGCGGCGGGCCGCGTCGTCAAGACCGCCATCGTGATGCGGGCCAAGTCGCTCTCGCGTCACGACGCGGAACGCACGCTGGCGCTCGCAGGCGGTCGACTTCGCGACGCGATCGGCTGATCTCAGCCTTGGTCGCCCGCAGCCGACTCGGCGCGGCGAATCCAGGTCGCGACGTGCTCGCGGCCCGGGCGCGCGGCGATGATCGGGAGCGCCGCCAATCGCCGCAACTCCGGGAGGTAGCGCGACGCGAGATGACGGCGAACGGCGTCGGGCATCGGCCGCTCCGCGGAACGGTTCACGCGCTCGCCGCGATTGCCGCGCACGGCGCGGTCGGCGGCAACGCCGAGATGCTCGAAGGCGCCGCGCAGGACGTCGTCGGGCCGCGCTTCCACGTCGTCTTGGTAGCCGATCCAGAATCGCTCCGCAGGCAGATGGCGGGTCCACGTCTCGAACATCCGCACGTAGTCGCCGCGCATCGTCTGCACCGGGCTGTCCATGAAGCGGACGATCGACTCCTCGCTCGAAAGGTCAGGGACCTCGTAGAGGGACCCGTGCAACGAGGCCGCGAACTTCGCGTGGGACCACGCCCGCTCGATCGGGTCGCGCAAGAGGACGAGCACCTTGACGGAAGGCGAGATCGCCGCGGCCCGGGCGACGTCGGCGTCGTCGAGGATCGAATAGGCGGGGGTGATCTCGCCGGCGACGCGCCCTTTCGCCGGAGCGAAGAGCGAGCGGTACCAGGCGTCGCTGCGTCCGCCCCAGAAGTAGCGCAGCGTCCAGCGGGCCGAGGGCCAATCGCGACGATCGACCGCCGCGCGGAACTCGTCGCGGAAGAATTGCCGCAGGCGGCAATCCTCCGGCGCGTCGCTCGTCGCACGTCGCCAACGGCTGTCGCTCGCCAAGTGACTCGGCGAGGGGTAGCGCGTCGCCCGATCGAAATAGTGAAGCTCCTTCCGCGGGGGCATCCACACGTCGGGATGGAGGCGGAGCGCTTCCCACAACCACGAGGTCGCGGCCTTCTGGACGCCGATGCCGAGGAAGTGGGGGGCGCGAGACACGGGTGACACGTGGAGACGTTCGCACGGAAACGACAACCGGCCCCGCGCGAGGCGGAGCCGGTTGTTTGTAGTCGATCCTGACGCGGACGTGCCCGCACGAGTGCGGAGACGGCGAACGTCAGATGGTCTTTTGGCGACGACCTTAGATCATGCCGTTCAGGGTCTTGAGCGCACGCACGCGAACCTTGCGCGACGCGGGCTTGGCCTTGAACATGACCTCTTCGCCGGTGAACGGGTTCTTGCCCATGCGAGCCTTGGTGGCCGGCTTCACGACGGTCTGCATCTTGATGAGACCGTTGAACTTGAAGACGCCCGGGCCCTTCTTGCTGAGGTCGGCCTTGATGATCTCGGTGAGCGCTTCAACGACGCTCGCGACTTGCTTGCGGTTGAGGCCGGTCGCGCCAGCGATCGCGTTCAGGGTCTCGCCACGGCTACGGCCCTTCGGGCTCGAGGTCGGCGTGATCTTGACGGTCTTGGCGGCAGCAGGCTTCGATTTCGTCTTGGTGGCCATCGGTCGGAGTCCTTTCTCGAGAGCTCTCTTACATGAATGCATGCTCGAACTGGTTCGTGGACGTCTGATGCGACGCCACGCTCGTCCGGCACCGGTTCCGACGCAGGTTCCGGTGCGGACCCCGAGGCTCGAGATGCGAGAAAACTGGCAATAACTAGGCCAGAACGGCGCGAAATGTAACGACGCCTCATGCGTGCGACAAGAGATAGATGCGTTTTTCCCGATGTTTTCTACGGTTTTTCGCGCGCGGCTCGCGGAAGGCGTCGGCGGCGAGCCAACGTCCCCCGACGTCCGACCTGTAGTTCTCCCGGTGTTTTCAACCGTTCCGGGAGTCGCGCATCGCGGACGGACGTTCGTTCAGTCGCTCTCGTCGACAAGCCGCACGTGGCCGTTCGCATCTCGTGCAGGCGTCAAAAACGCTGAGATTCCCGGTGAAATCGGGGCCAACGCGGGTCGCTCGACATGCGACTCGTCCTTCGCCTTCACGGCAACGACGGTGAGCATCCGCACCCGCACGGTGCCGAGATCGGCGACGACATCGGGGCGCAGACGCCGTCGGAGGTAGCGGGCGCCTTCCGAGTGCACGCCGCCGCCGGCATCAATGATCGACCACGCCTTCGACTCATGAAGAAGGACCGCATGCAGCGGAAGGAGACCCGGCCGGGTCGGCAGCGCGACACGGCAGAGCGGATCGGTGCCGATGGTCGCGTGGTCGACATGACGAAGGTCGTAGACCCCGAGCGTGTGCCCGGCGGTCTCGACGACGAGAAGTTCGGACACCGACGGGGTGTCGACGCGAAGGTCGGCCTCCGTGAGGGCCGGGAGCTCTAGCGTGCGGGCGTTCAGGTCGGGACCGCCGCGACCGTACTCGCCGCCGCCCTTCACGCCGTTGCCATTCTTGTGGGCGGTCGTCGGATCTCGACCGATCCGGAGCCACGCCGGCCCCACGCCGACGAGCTGGTCCGGTCGAAGGATGGCCTGGCGAACGACGTGGTGGCCCGGAGCGACGGTCGCGTCGGGCGTGTCGAGACCGCGGCTGCCGTGGAAGGTCCGGCTTGCTAGGGCCTCGGTGCGTTCGTCGGTCGGAACGACAAGCCCGCGGCGCGAGCCCGTGTCGACGATCCGCCAGACGCCCGCGTGGCAGAAGATCGCCGCGTGGCGGCGGCTGACCGAGCCCACGGGCAGGCGAATGTCGCAGCGAGGGGATCGCCCAAGGGAGTAGGCCCGCGTCGGATCGAGACGCTGGGTTCGGATGACGGTGCCGTCGGCGGTGCAGGTTTCGAGCAGATGCATGGAAGGGCCGCCGCCGCGGTACGGGCTGCGGCCGTGTCAGACGCGGGCGGGCGTCCGTCCGGACTCTCGGACGGGGTTCACCGGTTCGCGTCCCACGGAGTAATACGAGAAACCTCGCTCCTCCATGGCCTGTCTTCGGTAGAGATTTCGACCGTCGAAGACAAGTTTCGAACGGAGCCGTGCGGCAAGGACATCGAAGTCCGGAGATCGGAACTCGTTCCACTCGGTGCAGATCACGAGGGCATCCGCCCCATCGACGCACGAGTACATGTCTTCGGCCCGCACGACCTTGGGCATCGCGTGTTCGAGGTTCTCAAGCGCGACCGGGTCGAACGCCCGCACGCGGGCGCCGGCGTCGAGGGCACGCTGCATGAGCGCGAGCGCGGGGGCTTCGCGGATGTCGTCGGTGCGGGGCTTGAACGCGACGCCCCAGAAGGCGAGCGTCTTGCCGCGCACGTCACCCATCGTCGACGTGATCTTCTTCCAGAAATGCGCCCGCTGCTCCTGATTGACCTCGTGCACCGAGCGGTTCAGCTTGCAGTCGAAGCCCATCTCGCGACCCATCGCGACGACCGCGAGCGTGTCCTTCGGGAAGCACGAGCCGCCGTAGCCGAGGCCGGGATAGAGGAACTGGTTGCCGATGCGCTTGTCGGCGCACATGCCTTCGCGCACCGAGGTGATGTTGGCGCCGTAGCGCTCGCAGAGGTTCGCGATCTCGTTGATGAAGGAGATCTTGCAGGCGAGCATCGCGTTGCTCGCGTACTTCACCATCTCCGCGCTGCGCACGTCCATGATGAAGATCGGGTTGCCCTGGCGCACGAACGGCTCGTAGAGCTCGCGCATGAGCTCGGCGGCGCGGTCGTCCTCGACGCCGCAGACCACGCGGTCGGGCTTCATGAAGTCGTTGATCGCATCGCCTTCCTTGAGGAACTCGGGGTTGTCGGCGATGAGGAAGGGAACCTTCGTGCGGGCGCGGATCGCGTCGCGCACCTTGTGGCTCGTTCCGACCGGCACCGTGCTCTTCACGACGATCATCTTGAGGCCGGCGCCCGGGCCGAGCTTCTCGAGCGCGTCGGCGATGTCGCCTGCAACGCGGAGAACGTACTGGAGGTCGGCGGAGCCGTCCTCGTCGCTCGGCGTGCCGACGCAGATGAAGATCGCCTGCGCCTTGCGGTACGCCTCGAGCTTGTCGGTCGTGAACTCGATGCGCTTCGACTGGATGTTCCGCGCGAGCATCTCGGAGAGGCCGGGCTCGTAGATCGGGCTCTCGCCGCGCCGCAGCATGTCGATCTTCTTGGTGTCGACGTCGAGGCAGACGACGTGGTTGCCGGTCTCGGCGAAGCAGGCGCCGGTGACCAGTCCGACGTAGCCAGTTCCGACCATGGTGAGATGCATGTGTGCGTGTTCCTCGAAGATGCCGAGCAAGCGGTGGCGAAAGGACGCGAAGGGTACCGCAGAGCGTCTGATAGGCCGCTGTGCCGCTTCGGGTTCGTTGGCATCGCGTAGGCGTTGCCGAAAGCGTCATGCATCGGCTTGCCGCGACCGCCGCTTGAGCCGCTCTGGGCAGCGGCGGAGAGGGCGCTCGCGGCCGGTTCGGTCAGGACGTGCCGCGGCGGGAGCGTTCGCGGTCGAGAAGGGCAGCCTTCACCGAGCACTCCCGCGAAGGCCCTTCGACGCCCGCGAAGCCTCCGAGCCCGTTCCTCGCGACGACGCGGTGGCAGGGCACCACGATCGGCGTGGGGTTGCGCCGCATCGCCTGTCCGGCCGCGCGCACCGCCGCCGGGCTGCCGGCGCGATCCGCCAGCGTGGCGTAGGTGATCGTGTCGCCCGCGGCCACCGCCTGGACCGCACGGCGGCAACGGAGAAAGAAAGGGCTCGTCGCGGGGATCGCGACGTCGCGGAAGTCGATGGCCTCGCCATTGAGCGCGGCCTTGATTCTCGCGACAAGCTCCGGCGCGAGACGGGCGTCCTCGCGCCACTCCGCCGGCAACGCGGAGCGCATCGCCGTCCATCCGGTCTCGAGAAGCGAACCGTCGCGCATGGCGACGTAGAACGCGCCGAGCTCGGAATCGAATCGGCGGACGCGGACGACCTCGAGCGCGGGGGCGATCATCGGGCGCTCGGCTCGGAGGGCTTCTTCGGTTCCGCCGTCGCGGGAGCCGCCGGTGCAACGTGGAGATCGAGGACGAGCGGCATGTGGTCGGACGGTTCGTCCACGGCGGACGCCGGGAGCCCGAACGCGGCGATCGTCGCGGGCTTCAGGTCGCGGGCGTCGAAGACGAACGAGCGGCGCACGTCGACACGGGCGCCCGAGACGAGCGCGTAGTCGAGGCGGCCGGGCACGAACGGCGCGCCTTTCGAACGCCACGTGGCGCTCGAGACGCCGTCGAGCTGAAACGCGGAGACGACGTCGAGGTTGGAGCCGTCGCTGTCGAGCGTGCGGCCGATCTCCTCGAGCACCGCGGGGTCGCCCACGAGATTGAAGTCGCCGGCCACGACGACGCCCGCGTAGGGGGCCTTCGCGATGGAGTTCCAGATCGCCTCGCGGATCGTGGCGGCTTCCTCGCGGCGGGTCGCGTCCTCCGAGGAGCCGAGTCGTCCGCAGCACTTCAGGTGCAGCGACACGAGGAGAAGCGGGGGCGTCTCCGCGTTGCCGTCGAGGTCGAGCGTCGCGCCGTGGACGCGCACGCTCCGCTCGTTCGGCTCGCTCCCGCGCTTCACGCCGTCGAGGAAGGCGGCGTTCGCGAGCGAGCCGCGGGCCGCGATGCCCACGCGAAGGTCGCCGCCCGAGACGAGCGCGCTCCATGGCGCCGCGCCGGACGCGCCCACGTTCGCGTTCATCCACGCGGCCAACGATTCGCCGGTGGCCTTCGCGCCGAGCTCCTGGAACAGCACGACGTCGGGGTTAAGCAGCGTGAGGATCGCGGCGAACCCCTCGCTCGCCTCGAACACGCGGCCGCGCTCCGCGTTCCAGCTCACGACCCGCAACGTGGAGTCGGGGGCGCGGGCGATCGCGGACTTCGCCGCGTCGACGTCGAGGCCGAGGTCCTCGGTCGGGATGGTCGCTTGCGCGAGGAGCGCGCGCACGATCTGGACATCCTCGCGCAGCTGGACGCCGCCGCCGTCGACCTCCTCGGCGCAACTTACCCGTGCGGCGGTCGCCATCCCCATGATGCCGTTCGGCAGCCGAGGTATGCGGATCTCGAACCGGTTGCTCGCGTGGGTCGGCGCGAACTCGATGTGCGAGCGCTCATGCGGGATCGCGACGCCGAGCGTCCCGTCGGGGAGCACCTGGAGGAGCCCGGTGCCCTCGCCCTTCGACTTCTCCGCGTTGCCGGCACCGAGGTCCTCGCGCTTCACCGTCGGGGCGATGCCGGCGTTTCCCTTCGCCTGCGCGGCGGTCGGGCTGAAGACGAGCGCGAGGTCGGCGCCGAGGAGCGGCCCCTTCGTCGCGCCGGTCTGCGGCCGACCGTCGGAATCGATGGCGATGAGAAGCGGCCTCGGCAGCCCCTGCAGCGTGACCGGCTCGCGGAACTCAAGCAGCATCCAGACGTCGAACGGATCGGACGCGATCGTCACCCGCGTGACGTCGGGCGCGTCGAGCGCGTCGTTGGCCTTGTCGTACTGCGTGTTGGTGCGCTCGGTCCCGCGCCAGTCGTCGAAGAGGCCGTCGAGGCGACGCGTCACGGCCGGCGGCTGCGGGGGAACGATCGGAGCGGTCTGGGCGGCGGCTCCCTGTGCGGCTGAAACGACGAGCGCGATGGTGGTGAGGAGCGGCATATGGGCGAATGGGCTCTGGGCGTGAGATGCGGGCGATGTGGCGGGCCGCGGGATCCGTGCGGCGGCGCGTTCGTATGCTACGACCGGTGTCCCCGACTCACGCTGACCCGTCCGAGTCCCGATCCTCCGGTGCCGCTGGGGTTCTCCGCGGCGACGACAGGACTCGTCCGTCGGACGAGCGTGCGGACGACGGACGCTGCCCCGCCTGCGGCTACGACCTGCGAGGGGTGCTGTCGCGCGGCGAACGCACGCCGACCTGTCCGGAGTGCGGGCTCGAAGTGGGCGACGGCGCCGCGCTCGGCATCGGTCGCGCGGGGCCCGCGTGGTGGATCGAGTCGCTCGCACCGCGCGGCGTGGGAGTCGGGACGCTCGCCCGCACGGCCGTCCTGTCCGCCGGAATGGCCCACATTCCCTGGCGACTCTGGCGATCGCTCCGGCCCGGGCATGCGCGGCGACCGGGTCGCCTCGCGCTCATGGTCGTGGTCCCGTGGCTCGCGCTCGCGGCGCTTCTCTGGTGCCTCGCCGTCCACGAGGGCTATTGGCGCCAATCGCCGCTGATTCCGTTCGGGGCTCGCCTGCAGGCCGCGTTTCTCGGTGCATTCGGCATCGCGCCGAAATCCGACGATCCCCGCGTCATCCTCGGCGAAATGCCGCTTCTCGGTTTCGTGCAGCCGGGCGTCTGGACGTACGTGTTAGGCCAGGCGCATCGCGTCCTCCTCGTTTTCGTCGTGGCGATGGCCCTCGGTTCGACGGTCGCGATGGCGTTCCTAGTGTCGTCGCGGCGGCAGGCATCGGTGCAGTTCGGGCACATCGCGCGGATCGGAGCCGTGATGCTGGCCACCGCGCCGCTTGCGGCGATCGTCGCGCGAGCGACGTTCCTGCTCGCGCGGCATCCCGACGTGATCTGGCTGCAGACCGTGGCGTCGCTCGCGGTCCTCGTCGCCTGGCTCTTCGTCTGGTGGCACTTCGCCGCGCGCGACTACGTCGGCATGGCCCGGCCCGCGGTGATCGCCGCGATCGCGAGCGCGTTCGGATTCCTTCTCGGCGTTGCAGCCACGACGCCATGGGTGCTCGCATGAGCCGGCTCGAGTGTCCGCGTTGCAGCTACGACCAGGCGGGCACCGTCGCGACCTGGACCGACTCGTGTCCGCTCGCCACGCGATGCACGGAGTGCGGCTTCGAGATCGACATCCCGCAGCTCCATCGCGACGCCTTCGAACGCCTGCCGTGGTGGGTCGAGCACACCCGCGGAGCGTGGCGCACGATTGCCGCGGCGATCATCGCGCCAGTCATCGCGTGCCTTCCGTGGTGGCTCTATCGACGCCTCCGCATGTCGCACTCGCCGCGACTTCGGCGGCTCCTCATTCCGTTCGTCGTCTATGTCGGAGGCTGGTACTTCCTGATCTCGATGATTGCGACGATCCGGGGGCTCGCCGCGCTGCCGCGCCTGTCGCGACTCCTCGACGTGCCGCAGGCGTTCCTTGGCGGCTTCGTGCCGTTCGAGATCGAACTGTTGAATCCTTTCTACCTGCCCCAATACGCGGCTCGTGCGGCATGGTGGCGAGCGTTCGAGTCGTCGATCGAAGCGATCGCCTACACCGTGTGGATCGTGATGACGGTCCTGGCCGCAACGGTGGCGTTCGCCGTCCTGCCGATCGCCCGTCGTCGCGCGAAACTCCGATGGAAGCATGTCGCGCGCGGCGGCCTCGTCATCGCGTGGACATCGCCCGTCATGGCCGCGCTGACGTGGCCCTTCGCCTACGCGATCGGCGTTGCCATGGGGAACCTCGGCGGCGTCGAACTCACGTTGGCGCTCGCGTGCACGACCTGCGTGGCCCAGACGATCCTTTGGCATGCGGTGGTACGCCGCCACTTTCGGATGGAACGGCCGCTTGCAGTCGCGTTGTCGGTCTCAACGCTCGGAATTCTCGGCGTCACGACCGCGATCATGGTCCTCGCCAGCCTCGGGTAGGCCGCAACTCGCAGCGGTACGATGCCGCGATGACGTCCGTCACCGCGCCCCCGCCGACCGATCCGAAAGGCCATTCCGTGAGCGATTCGTTCCTCGATCCGATCTCGCGATCGATGCTTGATCTCGTCCGCCGCCAAGACCCCGAAGCGGCGGAGTTCATGACGCGCGAGGCGGAGCGCCAGGAGTTCACCCTCGAGCTCATCGCGAGCGAGAACCACGTCTCCGCGGCCGTCATGCACGCGGCCGGCTCGTGGCTCACGAACAAGTACGCCGAGGGCTATCCCGGCAAGCGTTACTACGGCGGCTGCGAGTGGCACGACAAGGTCGAGGACTTGGCGCGCGAGCGGGCGAAGAAGCTCTTCCATTGCCGCTTCGCCAACGTGCAGCCGCACTGCGGCGCGAACGCGAACATCGCGGCGTTCATGGCGCTCTGCGAGCCGGGCGACACGATCCTGTCGTTGCCGATCAAGTCCGGCGGCCACCTCTCGCACGGCCTCAAGCCGAACTTCTCCGGCACGTTCTATTCGATCGTCGACTACGACCTGGATCCGACGTCCGAACTCCTCGACTACGACCGCATCGACGCGCTCGCCGCGCAGCACAAGCCGAAGATGATCATCTGCGGCTACAGCGCCTATCCGCGCACGATCGACTTCGCGCGGTTCCGCGCGATCGCCGACCGCTGCGGCGCGTACCTCATGGCCGACATCGCGCACATCGCCGGGCTCGTCGCGGCCGGCGTGCATCCGTCGCCCTTCCCGCACGCGCACATCGTCACGACGACGACGCACAAGACGCTGCGCGGCCCGCGCGGTGGCCTCGTCCTCTCGGACGACGAGGAGATCGCGAAGAAGGTCGACCGCCGCGTCTTCCCCGGAAGTCAGGGCGGACCGCTCATGCACATCATCGCGGCGAAGGCGGTCGCATTCGGCGAAGCGCTCCAGCCAGAGTTCACCACGTACGCGAAGCAGGTCGTGGCCAACGCGAAGGCGCTCGCCGGCGCGCTCGTCGAGAAGGGCTATCGCCTCTGCTCCGGCGGCACCGACAACCATCTCATGCTCGTCGACCTTCGCGGCCGCGACGCGAACCTCACCGGCGCCGACGCCGAGAAGTGGCTCGAAGGGGCGGGCATGGTCGTCAACAAGAACGGCATCCCGAACGATCCGCGGCCGCCGATGGTGACGAGCGGACTTCGTCTCGGGACGCCGGCGCTCACGACGCGCGGATTACGCGAAGGTGAGATGCGGCAGGTCGCCGCGTGGATCGATCGCGTGCTCGTGGCCCGCGGCGACGCGTCCACGAGCGCCGCCGTCCGCACCGAGATCCGCGAGCTATGCAAGCGATTCCCGCTTCCGCACTGACGCCCGACGAGAAGCAGACTTCGACGACGACGCTCGACGGCATGTCGGGCGTCCTCGTCTCTCCGTTGCCGCTCCAGGAGACGCTGGGCGGCCGCGTTCTTGCGCAGGTCGCGACGGTCGTCGGCGTCGCGATGCTCGTCCTCGCGAGCATGTGGGTGAGCGCCGCACTTTCCGGCGGATTGATGCGCACGGTGCGCAGCAGCGCGATCGGCGCCGGGATCGGGCTGGCGATCTATGTCGTCGTGACACTCGTGCGCGCCTTCACGCGCAAGGGCCGCGCCGACGACTTCATCAAGGAGTGCGGCGCGCCGTGGGGCGTCGCCGTCGCCGAATGCGCCCGCGACGCGCCGACGTTCGGAACGCGAGCGGCGGCCGACGACGTCTGGCGTCGGCTTCTCGCGCGGCCGGATCGCCCGCGCGTCCTCGTCGACGAGAAGCTCGCGCCGAAGATCGCCGAGATCCCCATCGTCGCCAACCTTCTCGAGCCCGAACCCATCGCGGAGTCGAAGCGCGGCATGCTGGCGCCGGCGTTCGTCTTCCTTTGGCTGACGGGCATGTCGTTCCTCGACCGGCGACCCGACATCTGGTGGCGGCTCATCGTGTTCCCGCTGTTGAGCATCTGGTTCTTCACGCGCGTGCCCGCGATCCGCGATCGCATCCCGCTCCTCCGCGCGACGGGCCGCGACCTTGTTGCCGGTCCGGGATGGCTTCGGCGCAAGGACGATCGGCGCTGGAACGCGAGCGATTCCATCGCCATCGTCATGCGCTCGACGCACCGCGGTCGCCGCAGCGATCGGGCGATGGGCGTCGTCGTGCGGTTCGTCGGTCCGATCGGCGTGCGCGACGTCACGTTCGCGAGCGTGTCGACCGCCGACTTCGAGTTGCTCTGGCAGCGCTGGATGCACCCGCATCCGCGCTACGACCTCTCGGCGTGACCGGCGCGCCCTGCAACGTGGAGACCGCGTTGCATGCAGTCGTCACGGAGTCGTGTGCGTCTGCTCGAGCGTTTCGAGCCCGAGCGCGTTCGCGAGGTTGAAGGCGAGAAGCGTGCGCTCGTCGTTGTCGCCGAGCGGAATGCGGGCACAGATCGCGCCGTTCGTCCGGTTGTACCAGAGCGTGTAGGCGCCCTCGTCGCGCGGATCGAAGGTCTTCACGCGCGGGGCGATCTCGTCGGTCGCGCCGTCGACGACCTCGACCGTGAAGCCGCGGTCGGTCGCGGGATGCGCGGGCATCGCTTCGCCCGCGAACCACTTCGAGTTGATCGACATCGGCCAGCCCGCGCGGCTCGTGCGCACGAGCTCCGAATGGCGTTGGAAGTCGAGCGCGGAACGGACCGCGCGGACGCGCTCGGAGAGCACGGTGTGCTGCACGTCGGAGGTCGCGAGCGTCATCGCCGGAGTGACGAGCCACGCGATGAATCCGAGCGCAATGAGGCTGAGGAGGGTCTCCATCAACCGTAGACGTGGTTGCATCGCGTGCGAGCGCATCGATCCTCCCCAAGGACCCCGGAAACCAGCGAAGCCTCCGATACGGGCGGCGGGCATCCAACGACAAGCGTGGGTTTTCGCCGCCGCGCCGCCGCGGCCCGCGCGAACGCGTTCCGGTCGTGCGGGCAGCGCCGCCTGTATGGCCGTATGCTCGCGTCATGTCCGGAACGTTCGACTGGAAGCCTGAACTCGCGGACGACCGCTTCGTGTTCGACCGCGAGTCGATCTCCCCCGATTTCGAGCCGGTGCCCGACACCGTGTTGCCGATCGTCGTCGGCGCGCATCCTCGCGCCGAGATCTGCGATCGGCCGCTCGCGGCGCGCGTCGCCAGAGTCATCCGCGATTGGCAGGAGCGAGAACTCGACGCCGACGACCGCGTCCTCGTGCCGCTCGTCTGCACCGATCTCTGGTTCCTCAACGACCGCGAACTCATGCGGCAGCCGAGCATCTCGATCGGCGACCCCGGCATCAACGCGGCGACGGCGTACTACGCCGCGCGCTTGCCGAAGGCGTTCGTGATCGATGACGTCTGCGCGGTGCAGCTCGACGCCGAGTTCCTCGAGCCGAGCGTCGCGCTCTGGGGACCGGAGTGGCGCGGGACGGAAGCCGCGGTGGAAGCGTTCCTGCAGCGATACGCAGCCGCGTTCCTGCGGGCGGTTCATTGAAGAGGATTCAGGATTGAGGAGTCAGGAGTCAGTGGGAAAGGCAGTTCCGGCCTGAACGTGCGTTGCATTTTCCACTGACTCCTGACTCCTGACTCCTGAATCCTGTCTCCTTCCTATCCAATCCTCTCCAGCCTCTCCGCTACGTCCTTCGACTCGAGCGCCGCGACTAACTCGTCGAGCTCGCCGACCAGGAGCTTCTGCAGGTGGAACGACTGCTCGACGCGATGGTCGACGGCGACGTTCTCCTTCCAGCGGTACGTGCGGATCTTCTCGGCGCGGTCTCCGGAGCCGATCATCGAACGCCGCTCGGCCGATCGCTTCGCGGCGGCTTCCTGTTGCCGGCGCTCGTGCACCCGGGCGCGCATGAGTCGCCACGCCTTCTCGCGGTTCTGCGTCTGACTCCGCGTTTCCTGCATGCGCACCTCGATGCCGGTGGGCAAGTGGATGAGATGCACCGCGGTCGTCACCTTGTTGACGTTCTGTCCGCCCGGCCCCTGCGCGGTCGTGAAGATCTCCTTGATCTCCGCCGGATCGAGCGACGCGTCGACTTCTTCCGGCTCGGGCAGGACGGCCACCGTCGCGGTCGACGTGTGCACGCGCCCTTGCGTCTCGGTCGCCGGCACGCGCTTCACCTGATGCGTGCCGCCTTCGTAGCCGAGCGCCGACCACACGCCGTCGCCGACGACGTTCGCGATCGCATGCGTCACGCCGCCCGCGTCGCCCGACTTCAGCTCGAGCAGCTCCCACGTCCAACCGCGCCGCTCCGCGAACCGTCGATACATCTCGAAGAGTTCGCCTGCCCAAAGCGCCGCCTCGTCGCCGCCGACGCCCATGCGCACCTCAAGGTAGACGCTGTCGATCGCGCGATCGTCCGCGGTCACGAGGTCGCGGCGCACGCGCTCGGCGATCGACGCGATGTCGGCCTCGGCGCCGCGCAGCTCCTCCTCGGCCATGACGACGAGATCGCGGTCGCCGCCCGCGGCGATCAGGGCGCGCAGGTCGTCGCGCTCGCGTTCCTTCGCGCGGAGCGTCCGCCACGCCTGCGTGGGGCCTTCGATCGCCTTCCGCCGCTGCGCGATCGCCCGCACGCGCCGATGGTCGGCTGCAACGGAGGGATCGTGCAGTTCCCGCTCGAGTTTCTCGTCTTCGGCGAGGTAGCCGTCGAGCACTCGGCGCAGGGTGTCGGGAAGGAGCGTCATGGCGAGGATCGGAGATTGTGACGAAGTTTCGCGCCGACTGCACGGCGCGCGACACGGTACGCTCGACGCCCGATGCGGCCGAAGCTCCTGATTGTCCACCACGAGAAGCCCCTCGCCGACGATCTCGCGGATCTCTGCCGCGCCGAGGGCTTTGACGCACGCGTGTCGACGAGCGTGGCTGCCGCGCGCGAGGAATTGCTGCGCGACTCGTCGTTGCGGCTCGTCGTCGCAAGCTGGACGCTCTCCGACGAGGACGGCCTCGGCCTCTGCCGCTGGATTCGCCGCGAGCGCGCCGCAAACTACACGTACTTCATCGTCGTCACGAAGCGGTCGTCGCCCGAAGCGGTCATCGAAGGGCTTGCGTCGGGCGTCGACGAATTCCTCACCGCGCCGGTGCCGCCGCTCGAACTCCTGATGCGGCTCCGCATCGGCCAGCGCATCCTCGAGCTCGAGACGCGCGACGCGCTCATCTTCGCGCTCGCAAAGCTCGCCGAGTCGCGCGATCCGGACACGGGCCAACATCTCGAGCGCGTGTCGCTCTACTGCGAGCTCCTCGCGAGCGACCTGCACGAGCGACGCGTCGACGGCGTCGACACGGAGTTCGTGGCGCTCGTGACGTCGACGAGCGCGTTGCACGACATCGGCAAGGTCGGCATTCCCGACGGCGTCCTGCTCAAGCCCGGGCGCCTCACGCCCGACGAGATCGCCGTGATGCGCGACCACACCGCGATCGGCGCCTCGACGCTCGACGCGGCGCTCGAACGCTCGCCCAACGCGCGCTTTCTCCACGTTGCACGCGAGATCGCGCGGAGTCACCACGAGCGCTGGGATGGCGACGGCTACCCCGATCGGCTCAGGGGCGACGCGATTCCGCTCGCGGCCCGCATCATGTCGGTGGCCGACGTGTACGACGCGCTGACAAGCCGACGCGTGTACAAGCCCGCGCTCACGCACGAGGCCGCGGCAGCGGCGCTGCGCGAAGGCGCCGGCACGCAGTTCGATCCGCTCGTCGTCGAGAGCTTCGACCGCGTGGAGCGGCGATTTGACGAGATCCGCGCCCGCTACGCCGACAGGGGCGAAGGGGGCGGTGAGGTGCGGCGGTAGGGCGCGGCGCCTGCAACGGGGAAGGGCGGGCACCTCTGTCTCGGTCTCTGTCTCGGCTTTCTTCTTGACTCGTACTACGTGACTCGTCTCGGTCTCCGCTGACTTGCCTCTCTCATCAACGGGAGACGAGAAGAGCGGCGAGTGAGCAGAGACCGAGACGAGACAAGGAAACAGAGTCAAGAAGAAAGCCGAGACAGAGACGGAGACAGATTGGGAGTCGGGTCGCCCCGACATTGTTTTGGGCTATACCCCTTGCTCCTCGATCCTTCATCCTCGATCCTCCCCACATGCCCATCCGCATCCGTTGCTGCGGCGCCGCCGGACAAGTCACCGGGTCTGGCTATCTGATCGAAACGCCGTCGGCGAAGCTTCTCGTCGACTTCGGCCTCTTCGCCGGCGAGCGGAACGCCGACGAGCTCAATCGCTCGCTCGGCTTTCTGAAGCCCGACGAGCTCGATGCCGTCCTCGTCACGCACGCGCACGTCGATCACACCGGCCGGCTGCCGCTACTCACGGCGCACGGGCTGCGCGCGCCGATCTGGGCGACGCCCGCGACGATCGACATCGGCGCGATCCTTCTCGAAGATTCGGCGCGCATCCAAGCGTCGGAGTACGAGCGGGCAATGCGATATCGCCGCGGCCAGGGGGCGGTGGCTGCAACGGAGAAAGCGGCGCTTCGCGACGTGCCGGAGCCGCTCTATTCGGTGGAAGACGTCGAGAACGTGCTTTCACATATGAAGAAGATCGGGCTCAACGCGCCGACCGAGGTCGCGAACGGCGTCACCGCGCGCTATCTCGAGGCCGGGCACATTCTCGGCTCCGCGAGCATCGAGCTCACGGTGCGCGTGCCGGGCGGCGAGCGACGGCTCGTCTTCTCCGGCGATCTCGGGCCGCGCGGCTCGCCGATCCTGCACGACGCGATGCCTCCGACCGAGGCCGATCTCGTCGTCCTCGAGTCGACCTACGGCGACCGCGACCACCCCTCGCGCGAGGAGACGTTCCGCACGTTCGTCGACGCGCTCCGCACCGCGATCTGGGAGCATCGCAAGGTCATCATTCCCGCCTTCGCCGTCGGCCGCACGCAGACGATTCTGTATGTCATCGCCGAGGCGATCCGCGCGGGCACGCTGCCGCAATTCCCGATCTACATCGACTCGCCGATGGGGGCGAAGGTCACGGAGGTCTACGCGCATCACCGCGACCTCTACGACGCCGAAGCCTCGACGCTCGCGCATCAGCGCCAGCTCGAGAAGGACCTGCGTTACGTGCGCGTCGTCGAGACGATCGCCGAGTCGAAGTCGCTCAACACGTCACGTGAGTCGTGCCTCATCATCGCGGGCAGCGGCATGTGCGAGGGCGGCCGCGTCGTGCATCACCTGCGTCACTCGCTCGGCGACTCGCGCGTCACCGTGTTGCTCGTCGGCTTCATGGCCGAAGGCACGCTCGGTCGCGAGATTCGAGACGGCAACCGCGTCGTCGAAGTGTTAGGCGACGAGGTCGAGGTGCGCGCGAAGGTCGTCGAGATCAGCGGCCTCTCCGCGCACGCCGGGCAGAGCGACCTTCTGTGGTGGGTCGACGGGATGGCGAAGAGGAAGCCCACCGTCGTCCTCACGCACGGCGAGGATCCGCAGCGCGCGGCGCTTCATGCGAAGCTCGCCGAGCGCTATGGAGTGGACGCGCGACGTCCGACGATCGGGGAACCGATCGAACTGGCGTGAGAACCCGAACCGTCCGAAGAGACGTTCGACGCGCCATGCGGCGCACGAGCGTCACTTCTTCTTCGGGGCCGCTTCCTTCTTGCCGAAGTAGTCGCCCTGGAACTTGCGCTGGAAGCGCTCGACGCGGCCAGCCGTGTCGACGAAGGTCTTCTGACCGGTGAAGAAGGGGTGCGAGCCCGACCACACTTCGACGTGGAGCTCCGGCACCGTCGCGCCGACCGTCATGACGACTTCGCCGCGGTAGAAGACCTTGCACTCGGGGTAGTACTTCGGGTGGATGTCCTTCTTCATGGCGAGATCCTTTCGGTGGCGACGCGTGTGCGTCGCGGCGAGATGGCGGTGCGGGGGCCCGCTGACGAGCGACGACGAAACCGTCGCTCCAAAGGCGGAAGTGGCAGGGGACGCGGCCGGGGGCACTGGGCCGCCGGCACCTCGCCGTTGGGCCGATTCCGACCGGTGGTCGATCGGGGCACCCGAAGGCGAGCCGAGCAGTATGACGGCAGGCATTTCCCGACGCAAGGTCAAGACGTGAGTGATGCGGCGGGCCGCCCCCGCCGATAGGGAGCCCGATAGCGACCGCGACCGGTGCCGCTGGCCCATGTTTGGCTCCGGCAGCCCACCCAAGCGGTGCGACCGGCGTTTCGTCGAACGACCTCCGGCCGACTGACGCCCCAACCCCTTGACCAGCCGCCGAATCCGGGTAGATTCACCGACCCTGCCCGCAGACCGACCGCATTCGCGGTCCTCGAAGGCACGTCCGACAACCAAATTCCCCTGTAGCTCAATGGTAGAGCGGCCGGCTGTTAACCGGCAGGTTACTGGTTCGAGTCCAGTCGGGGGAGTTCAACGGCCCTCGTCCAAAGTGGCGGGGGCCGTGTCGTTTACAGCCAGAGGGGTCGAACCGCCCCCGCTGGCGAAGCGTGGCGAGGGTTCGGCGCTCTCGACTTCGAGGAGAGAGTTGGGGGTGGCGATCGGAACGACCCGTTTCGGGGCCGGCCGGGGCCGAACTCTCGCGCTCTCTGGCTCTCGGTGAACAGGCTCGCGGGTTGAGGCCCCCGATCGGAACGAGCTTCGTATCTTCAGGGGTCAGGAGGATCCGGTCCGCACGAAGGGCGAGGCGCGCTCTCGCAACACCGCTATCCTTCACGACCTGATGGAAGCAGCGGACTGGAACATCGTGGTGCTTGGGCACTGGAACCGTGCGATCCTGACACCCAACTGGATCGCCGAGAAGGTGTTCTGCTTGCCGCCGGGAACGCCCGTCAACGTTCTCGTGCCTCTCGACGGGTTCGGCCCGTTCCAGGTCGAGCACGGTCGGATCACGGTGATTCCCATTCCTGGGCAGCTCGTTTTCCAGCTTGGCGCCATGACGCCCGAACTGCTCGGCCAAGCATCGCAGTGTGCGCGAAACGCGATCAGTGCGCTTCCGGCAACGCCCCTCCGTGCATGCGGCATCAACATCCGCTTCACGGCCGCTGAGGCGCCAGGTGAGTTGATCGAGCGAACGCGTGGCCAAACCGAGCAACTTCTCTCGGATGCTGGCTACTCGCTGCAGATGCGGCGACGGGGTGAAACCGTCGAA
>JAEUIT010000064.1 GCA_016795035.1 Phycisphaerae bacterium
TCGCAGCGGTTCGCGGCGACCTTCACCCCCGACAGCTCGGCCGACGACTCGATCCTCGAGAATAACGTCGGCGCCGGCGTCACCTTCGTGGCCGGCGGCGGCCGCGTCCTCATCGTGCACGACAGCTCGGAGGAGAGCCAAGCGCTCGCGACGGCGCTCATGGAGGGCGGCTTGAGCGTCGAGCGCCGCACGCCGAGCGAGCTCGATGCCGGCGGCGCGGCGTTCCTCAACGGCTTCGACGCCGTGATTCTCGCCAACGTCGCGCGCGGCGACATCAATCCCGAGACCGATCGCGCGCTCCACTCGTACGTTCACGATCTCGGCGGCGGCCTCATGATGCTGGGCGGCCCCAACAGCTTCGGCGCCGGCGGCTGGATCGACAGCGCGGTGTCGAAGGCGCTTCCGGTGAAGATGGATCCGCCGGCGACGCGCCAGCTCGTCCGCGGGGCGCTCGCGCTCATCATCCACGCCTGCGAGATGGCGAACGGCAACTACTGGAGCCAGCAGGTCGCGATCGCGGCGATCGAGGCGCTCACGCGACTCGACCTCGTCGGCATCATCGTCTTCGGCATGGGCGGCTCCGCGTGGCACTTCCCGTTGCAGCCCGTGGGCGACAAGTCGGCGCCGATCGCCGCGGTGCGCAGCATGATGGTCGGCGACATGCCCGACTTCGAGAGTTCGGTCGGCGCCGCGTACGAAGGCCTGATCAAGGCGAACGCCGGCCAGAAGCACATCATCATCATCTCGGACGGCGACCCGCAGCCGCCCTCGCCGGCGCTCCTCGGCAAGCTCAAGGCGGCGCGCATCACCGTCACCACCGTGATGGTGTCGGGCCACGGCACGGCGACCGACAACCAGAACATGAAGATGACCGCCGAGTTCACCGGCGGCAACTTCTACAACGTCACCAACCCGAAGCAACTCCCGAAGATCTTCACGAAGGAAGCGACCGTCGTCACGCGCTCGCTCATCTCCGAGGGCGAGTTCACGCCGCAGTCGGTGTCCGGCCTTCCCGGTCCGGTGCGCGGCTTCGATCGCTTCCCGATGCTCCGCGGCTACGTCGTGACGGTGCCGCGCGAAGGGCTCGCGCAGATCCCGCTCGTCGTGCCGAGCAAGGAAGGCAACGACCCGCTCTATGCGTGGTGGAACTACGGCATCGGCCGATCCGTCGCGTTCACGTCCGACGCCTCGTCGCGCTGGGCGCCGCAGTGGATCGCGTGGGACGACTATCGCGCCTTCTGGGAGCAGACCGTCCGCTGGCTCATGCGCCCTGCGGCGCCGTCGAACGTCAACGTGAAGGTGCGCACCGAAGGCGAGACCGCGATCGTCGAAGTCGAGGCCGTCGGCGAGAATAACCAGGGCTTCCTCAACTTCCTGAATAGCAAGGCCGTCGTCCTCGATCCGAACGGCGACGCGAAGGACCTCGAACTGCAGCAGACGGCGCCGGGCCGCTATCGCGGCGAGTTTCCCGCGGCCGAGATGGGCAGCTATCTCGTGAACGTCAACGTGCCGACCGAACGCGACGGCGCGACCGTCCCCTCGAGCGTGCAGGCCGCGCTGTCGGTGCCGTACCCGAAGGAGTTCCGCACCGTCCGCGACAACGAGCCGCTCGCGACGAAGATCAGCGAGCGCACCAAGGGTCGCACGCTCCGCATGGAGGATCCGAAGGTCGTCAATCCCTTCGACCGCACGGGACTCGAGGTGCCGAGCACCGCGAAGCGCGTGTGGGACCTGATGGCGATCCTGGCCGCGGTCTTCTTCATCGTCGACGTCGCCGTGCGTCGCCTCTCGGTCGAGTCGGGCCTCGCGAAGCGGCTCGCGCAACGCACGCTCGGCCACACCGAGAACGTGGGCGACGCGACGGTCGCCGCGTGGAAGAAGGCGCGACAGAAGTCGGACAAGCCCACGGGCGGCGGGGGCGGCACCGACGCCGAACGCCAGGCCCGCGCCGAGGCCGCGAAGGCCGCGGCGTCGAACCGCTTCGACGAGTCCGGCGCGTCGACGCTCGACGTTGCAGCCGAGACGAAGGGCGAGGGCGGAGGCGCGTCGTTCAAGAAGCCCGGCGCCGCGGCGCCGCCGCCGAAGGACGCCGAGCCCGAAGCCGACGCCCACACGTCGCGGCTCCTGAAGGCGAAGAAGCGCGCGACCGGCAACGACGAGACCGACGGCAACGCGTCGGGCGGAGGCACTCCGCGTGGCTGAGTCTCCGAACCCGGCGGCGCAGCCCGCCTCCACGACGGTCGCCTGGACCGGTCCGGTCCGACGCGAGGATCTCGAGGGCGGCTTCGAGGACATCGACTCGGTGCGGCGCCGGTGCGAGGCGTTCCGGGCGCTCTTCCTCGCGCTTCGCCAAGAGATCGGCACGGCGCTCGTCGGCCAGACCGAAGTCGTCGACTTCACGCTTGCCGCGCTTTTCGCCGACGGCCACGTCCTCCTCGAAGGCGTGCCCGGCCTCGGCAAGACGCTCCTCGTGCGCACGCTCGGCGCGACCCTCGGGCTGACCTTCTCGCGCATCCAGTTCACGCCGGACCTCATGCCGGCGGACATCACCGGGACGACGCTCTTCGTCGAGGATCTCGCGACCGGCAAGCGGAGCTTCTCGTTCCGCCACGGCCCGATCTTCGCGCAGCTCGTCCTCGCCGACGAGGTGAACCGCGCGACGCCGAAGAGCCAGGCCGCGCTTCTTGAAGCGATGCAGGAGAAGTCGGTCACGGTCGGCGGCGTCACCCGCCAGCTCGAGCGGCCGTTCTTCGTGATGGCGACGCAGAACCCGATCGAGCAGGAAGGCACGTATCCGTTGCCGCAGGCGCAGCTCGATCGCTTCCTCCTCAAGGTGCTCGTGCCGCCGGCCGAGCGCGACGAGCTGAACGAAGTGATCCGCCGCACGACGACCGGGTACACCGCCCAGCCGAAGCAGGTGCTCGACGCCGAACGCATCCTCGCGGCGCAGCGGCTCGCGAAGCAGATCGTCGTCGCCCCCCACGTGCAGGACTACCTCATCCGGCTTGTCCTCTCGACGCACCCCGCGCGCGACGGCGGCACGCTCTGCCCGAAGGACCTCGACCAGTACATCCGGATCGGCGTGAGCCCGCGCGGCGCGCAGGCGATCATGACGGCGTCGCGGATCGTGGCGCTCATGGACGGTCGCTACCAGGTGTCCTTCGACGACGTGCGGAAAGTGGCGGCGCCCGCGTTGCGGCATCGCATCGAGCGGAGTTTCGAGGCGGAGGCCGACGGCGTGACGACCGACGACATCGTGAAGGAGTTGATCGCGCGGCTTCCGACGGACGAGGAGCGATCGAGCTCCGCGCCAGCCGGCCCCACGCCGGTCGCGCTCGGCGGCGCCCGCTCGCGGCTCCGCGGTCTCGCCGGCGCGATCCTCGGCAACGCGCCGCGGAAGGGAGGTCGCTGATGCCTCCGACCACCTTCTCGAACAAGCCGCCGATCTACAAGCGCCCCGAGCGCGTCGACGACCTCATCGACGGCAAGCTCATGGCGCGGCTCGACCAGATCGACGTCGTCTCCCGCAAGATCTTCGCCGGCAAGGTGCAGGGCGAGCGGCGCAGCAAGCGCCGCGGCATCAGCGTCGAGTTCGCCGACTTCCGCCAGTACGTCCACGGCGACGACCTGCGCTTCGTCGACTGGAACATCTACGGCCGCCTCGATCGCCTCTTCCTCAAGGTCTTCCTCGAGGAGGAGGACCTCTCGATGGTGATCGTGCTCGACGCGAGCGCGAGCATGCGCTGGGGCAACCCCGACAAGTTCGTCTTCGCGCAGAAGCTCGCGATGGCGCTTGGCTACATCGGCCTCTGCAACCATAACCGCGTCTCGCTCGTCTCCTTCGGGAGCCCGGCGAACGGCGGCGGGCTGCAACGCCTCTCGAACCTGCGCGGCCGTCGGCGCACCGGCGAGATGGGGCAATGGCTTCTCCGGCTCGATCCGACGCCGGATCTCCGGCTCGAGGAGAAGAAGGCGAGCGCCACGTCGGCGGTGACCTTCGACGACGCGATGCGCACGATCGCGCTCTCGCGGCAGGGGCGTGGCGTCATGCTCATCCTCTCCGACTTCCTCTACAAGCAGGGCTACGAGAAGGGGCTTCGCTACGTCGCCGGCGGCGGCTACGACACCTTCGCGCTCCAGATCCTCTCGCCCGAGGAGATCGATCCCGCGGCGAACAACGTCAGCGGCGATCTCAAGCTCGTCGACGTCGAGGACGCCGACCAGAGCGAGGTGACGATCACGCCCGCGCTCCTCAAGAGTTACCGCGAGCGGCTGAACGCCTACTGCGGCCAGATGCGCGACTTCTGCGTGCGCCGCGGCATCACCCACGTCCTCGTCGACTCCGCGGTCGACATGGACGAACTCATCCTCGACTACCTCCGGAAGCGGGGGCTCCTCCGATGACGTGGCTCACTCCGATGGCGGGGCTCTTCCTCGCCCTCGCCACCATTCCGCCGCTCGTCGCCCTCTACTTCCTCAAGCTGCGCCGGCTTCCGAAGCCGATCGCGAGCACGCTCTTGTGGCGGCGCTCCCTCGAGGACATCCGCGCCAACGCGCCGTTCCAGCGGCTGCGGATGAATCTCCTCTTACTGTTGCAGCTCGCGATCCTCGCGCTTCTCGCCTTCGCGATCGCGCAGCCGCAAGTCGACGCCGGACTCACCCGCGGCGGCAAGACCGTCATTCTCATCGACAACTCCGCGTCGATGAACGCGATCGACATGAGCGAGACGCGCGAGAAGCCGAAGACACGGCTCGAGTTCGCGAAGGAACTGGCGAAGACGAAGGTCGAGAAGCTCTTCGCGGGCGGACTCTTCGGCGGCGGCAGCGGCGACGTCATGGTCATCGCGTTCGCCGATCGCGCCGAGGTGAAGTGCCCGTTCTCGAACAGCCGCGCCCAGATCCTCGCGGCGATCGACGACATCGAGCCGACCGACGCGACGACCTCGATCGGCGAGGCGCTCGCCCTCGCCCGCGCGTTCACGACGACGACCGACTCGAAGGGCGAGTTCCAGATGTCGACGCCGGCGGCGCTCGAACTCTTCTCCGACGGCAACATCGACGACCTCACCGAGCAGTCGCTCCGCAAGGACGAGTCGCTGCGCTACAACATGCTCGGCCTTCCGACGGCGAACAACGCCGGCGTCGTGGCCATCGCGGCCGAACGAAGCCCCGAGGCCCCGGACAAGATCCAGGTCTTCTCGGCGGTCGCGACCGGCAACGCGGAAGAAGTCTCGAGCGACGTGCAGTTGGCGGTGAACGGCACGGTCGTCGCGATCACGCCCGAGCCGATCACGATGCCGGGCACCACGGTGCCGGCGTCCGAGCGCCGCAAGCAGGTCATCTACAAGCCGTTCAGCCAGCCGCGCGACGCGGTCATCGAAGTCTCGCTCGCCCGCGAGGATGACCTCGCCATCGACAACGCCGCGGCGATCGCGATCGCGCCGGCGAAACGCGTGCGCGTCGCGCTTGTCGGGTCGCAAGGCTTCGTCCTTCGCTCGCTCCTCGAGGGCATGGCGCTCGAGGGGCTCGTCCGCATGTCGGTCGAGGAGTTCGAGGCGTCGTGGACGAGCCTCGGCGCCGACGCCTACGACGTCTACGTCCTTCAGGACTACACGCCCTCCGAAGGCAAGAAGCTCCCGCCCGGCCGCTACCTCTCCTTCGCCGGTCGCCCGATCGACGCGATCACCCCGGTCGAGAAGAAGGAGCGCCTGCGGGTGAAGTCGACGGTCGATGACCATCCGGTCTTCCGCTTCGTGACGCTCGACGACCTCGTCGTGTCCGAGGCCGAGTCGATCGTCGTCGATCGCTCGTTCGATGTCCTCGCCGAAGCCGCCGAGGGGCCGCTCGTCGTCGCGTACGACCAAGGCGGCGTCCGTCTCCTCCACGTCACCTTCGACCCGCTCAACTCGAATTGGCCGTTCCTTCGCTCGTTCGTGAACTTCGTGCCGAACGCGATCGAGTGGCTGAGCGCCTCGGGCGAGGCGCTTGCGCTCAACGGGCTCCAGCCCGGCGACACCGCGTCCTTCCGCATCCCCGCCGACGCCAAGAACATCGAGCTCGAACTGCCCGACGGCACGAAGTCGTCGATCGCGCCGCGGGAGCCGGGCCAATTCGCCTGGGGCCCGATTCGCCGCGCCGGCATCTACACGCTGCGCTGGGACGAGGCGGATCGCGAAGGTCGGCAGGAGAAGCGCTTCACCGCGAACCTCCTGAGCGACAAGGAAGGGCAGATCCGCCCGGTCGAGAAACTCGTCCTCGGCGAGCGCGAGGTCGCCGGCATGGGCGCGTCCGTGAACGCGCGGTCGTCGCTCTGGCCGCTCCTCCTCGGCGTCGCGCTTCTCGTCGTGATGCTCGAATGGTGGATCTACCAGCGCCGCGCCGGCGTGTGACCGTCACGCCGCGTGCCGCGAGCCGAGGAGTCCGGCGACGACCTGCGCGCCGGCCGTGCCGTACTGCGCGACGATCGCAGGCACGATCTCGTCGGCGAGCGTGAAGACGACGTCCGCCTCGCTCAGTCCGGTCGCGCCGCTGATCGCGTCGAGGTCGGCGCGGTCGAGGAACGCCTTCTGCGCGACCATCTTGGCGATCGTGCTCAGGCCCCGGGCGATATGGCCGTGGACGAGCGCGAGCGCGCGGCGGCGGATCGTCGCATAGCGCTGCTTCGCCGCCTCGCGCTGGATGCCGAGGTCGTTCGCGATGTCGCCGAGGCTCCGCTCGTGGACGAGATGGTCCTCGAGGATCTTCCACTGCGTCGCGTCGAGGCCGTCGGCGCCGGTGAGGGCGCGGTGGAAGCGATCGAACTTCGCGAACTCCTTGTGGGCGTCGAGGTCGGCCTCGAACCGCGGGCCGTTCGTGGGCAGGGCGGCCATCGCGTTTTCGGCTTCCTCGCGGAAGTCCGCGAACGCGCGGACCGGTCCCATCGCGCCGCCGCGCTTGAGGCGGTCAATCAGCTTGTGCTTCAGGGCGAGGCGGATCGTCGCTTCGAAGTGTTCGGGGTCCTTCGCGTTCCGAAGGATGCGCTCGAAGCCGCCCGCCATCACCGATTGCACGAGGCTCTCGGGCTGGAGGTCGGAGCGGGCGTTGATGCCGCGCTTCCGCAACTCGCCCTTCGCCCAGGAGGTCATGCGCGCGGCCATCGTCTCGATCGCGGCATGAAGGCCGCGTTCATCGCCGTGGCGCAGCGATTCGAAGAGCGAGGCCATCGGTGCGGTGTCGCGGGGCGCGGGATCCGTCGACGGACGGTCGTTCGGTCCTTGGCCCGAAGTGGGGCTCCCAGGGGGGCCCGAAGTGGGGCCCGCAGTGGGGCTCGCTGGGTGGCTCTCTGGATGCCCGTCCGGGTGACGATGGGGGTGCATCAGTCGCAAGGGTACTCCTCCAAACGAGCGCGTGGCAGCGTTCGACAGAACCCCGAGCGAAGTCTGGCCCCGGTGAGGGCAAGGCTGAAACGAGGAGAGCGGCGCGCGCGGACCGCGTGCGTGGGAACCCTCATTCCGATCGGCGTGCCTTCCCATAACGGGGGACACCGGCCTTCTCGGGGCCCAAAGTTCGCCCCCGCAGGCCCTTTTCTCTTTCCTACATCAACTCACCGAACCTTCACGCCGATGGCTGAAGCGACAGGGACTTGACTGTGGCCAAGGTAGGCCCAGTCGTGTCCCGCGCAGGGACCCCGGTGTCTTCCGGGGGGGCAAGAAGGATCACAAGGTCATGCGCGAGCAACCCTTTCCGACCGACAAGGATGTCTTGACCACTGGCGAGGTCGCCAAGATCTGCAACGTCGCCAGCCGGACCGTGAGCAAGTGGTTCGACTCCGGCCAATTGAAGGGCTATCGCATCCCGGGCTCGAAGGATCGTCGGATTCCCGTCAGCAACCTGCTCGCGTTCATGCGCAAGCACAACATCCCGATGGACGGCCTGATGTCGGGGGCGCCGCGCGTCCTCGTGGTCGATCCCGATCGAGAAGTCAGCGAGACGCTTCGCCGCGTGCTCGCGGAGCAGACGAATTACGACGTCCGCATCGCCTCGACGACGTTCGCGGCCGGTGTCGAGTGCGAGCGGTTTCGACCGCACGTGATGCTCCTCGACGTGCACATGGCGGAGGGCGACGGCGCCACGCTCTGCACGATGGTGCGAGGAAGCGAAGACCTCCAGCTCACCCGCATCATCGGGATGAGCGGCAAGGTCACGGACGGCCAGGCCACGCAGCTCCTCTCGAAGGGCTTCGACTCGATCCTCCGCAAGCCGTTCAGCGTGCGTCAGGTGATCGAAGCGATTGAAGGCGCGCACGCGGTGGTGTGAGAAGCGCGCCACGTCCAGACACACAATGAAACGACGCCCCTCTCGTGGGGGGCGTTGTTTTTTGGGATTCAGGAGTCAAGAGTCAGGAGTCAGGAGTCAGGAGTCAGGAGTCAGTGGGGAAGACATCGGACGTAGGGTTTTGTTTTCACCCTGACTCCTGACTCCTCAATCCTGACTCCTCGCGGCCCTCCTGTTTCGGGGGGGCCGCGGCTACTTCCTCAGCACTTCCTTCGTCGCCTCGGCCAGGTAGAGGATGCGCGAGCACGAGGTGCACTGGACGAGCGCGTTGGGGTTACTCATCAAGGTCGCCACGGACGCGTAGGGGATCTCGATGCGGCACTCGCCGCAGGCGTATTCCTTGTGGCGGCGATCGATCTCGTCGATCTCGGCCATCGCTTCGCCTTCGGTGACTTCGGCGACGCGCTTGAAGATCGCCCGTTCCTTCTCGGGGACGGCCTTCGTGGCGATGTCGCGCTCGCGCTCGAGTTCGCTCAGGCGGCCGCTGCATTCGGCGCGGCGTTCGTCGGCCTGCGCCTTGACGTGGTCGTGGACCTTCCGACGCTCGGCGACCTGGGCCGCGAGCTTCGCCTGCTGCGTCTCGACCTCCTTGAGCCGCTCCATCTCGGTGAGCGCCTTGCCTTCGCACTCGTCCTTCTTGCCTTCGAGCGTCTTCAGCTCGTGCAGGATCGCCTTGTACTGTTTGTCGTTCTGGGCGGAGTTGAGTTCGCCGCGGAGCTTCGTGGTCCGCTCGGTGAACCCGAGCGCCTCGACCTCCAGGTTCTTGATCGTGGCTTGGAGCTGACGGCTCTGCGACTCGAGTTCCTTCGTCTGGCGGTCGAGCCCGGCGAGGAGCGTCGCCTGGGCCGTCACGTCTCGGTCCGCCGCGGCGACTCGCCCCTGCAGGGCGCGCACTTGGCTGTCGACACGGTGAAGCGTGAGAAGGTGTTGCATCAAGGTCATGCGAGCTCGAACTCCGGGTGGGCGAGACCGCATCGTACCGCGACGGACCCTCCGGCGCGTCTTCCAGTTTTCGCCTTGAAACCGAGTTTTTGCCCACGTGCCGCCGGTGGAGTGCCAACGGACCGACCGCGCGTCACTCGACGATGCCGCGTTCGCGGAGGAGCGCGACGACGCGCTCCGCGCAGGCTGCAACGCTGAGTTGGTCGCTCCGCACGACGAGATCGGCGTTCGTCGGCCGCTCGAACGGCGCGTCGAGACCGGGCACGTCGCGCACCTTTCCGAGCGCGGCGTCGCGATAGAGACCGCTTGGATCGCGCGTACGGCAGTGTTCGAGCGGCGCGTCGACATGCACGAGGAAGAAGCGGTCCTTGCCGACGAGCTCGCGGCAACGGTCGCGGGTTTCCGCCTGCGGCGCCGAGAAGGCGCCGACGACGATGAGTCCGGCGTCGTTCATCAGTCGGGCCAGCTCCATCGAGCGGCGCAGGTTCTCCGAGCGGTCCGCGGCGGTGAAGCCGAGATCGCGCGAGAGGCCGGTGCGCACTGCGGCGCCGTCGAGAACGATCGCCGTGTTGCCGCGCTCGAAGAGGAGTCGCTCGACCGCCCGCGCGACCGACGACTTGCCCGAGCCCGAGAGGCCCATGAGGACGATGGTCGCGGGGCGCTGCCCGAGCCGCGCGCGGCGCTCGTCGAGCGTGACGCTGCTCGCCGTCGGCGTGAGGTGCGACTCGGCGGGATCGTCCCAGTGGCCGACGTCGCTCGCGACGACCATGCCGCCGCCGAGCGTGCCGGCGCTGATGCGATCGATGACGACGAACGAGCCGGTCGCGCGGTTCTTCTCGTAGGGGTCGATCGCGATCGGGCGCGACGTGCGCACTTCGACGAGGCCGATCTCGTTTAGGCGAAGCGTGGGGCCGGGCGTCGTCTCGAGCGACTCGATGTCGAGGCGATGGACGACGCGCACGATCGTCGCGGGGGTCTCGAGGGTCGCGTGGCGGATCAGGTACTCGCGGCCGGGAACGAGCGGCGCGTCCGACATCCAGACGAGGTTCGCGGTGAAGCGCGTCGAGAGGGTCGGCCGTTGGTCGGGCCGCACGAGCATGTCGCCGCGGGCGCAGTCGATGTCGTCTTCGAGGACGATCGTCGTCGCCATCGGCACCCGCGCCGAGGAGAGGTCGCGGTCGATCGTCGTGATGCGGGCGACTCTGCTGGTCCGCCCGGACGGCAACGCAAGGATCGGATCGCCGACCCGCACTTCGCCCGACGCGACCGAGCCCGCGAGGCCGCGGAAGGACTCGTTGGGTCGTAGCGCGAGCTGCACCGGAAAGCGGAAATCGACGTGATTCGTGCCGGCGTCGACGGGAAGCGTCTCGAGGAGTTCGAGGACGGACGGCCCGCCGTACCACGGCATGCGGGCTCCGCGGGCGACGACGCTGTCGCCGTCGGTCGCGACGATCGGCACGAACGCGACGTTCGACGGGGGCAGCTTCGTCGCAAAGGCCTCGAACGCCGCCTTCACCTCGTCAAACCGCGCCTGCGAGAAGCCGACCAGGTCCATCTTGTTGATGGCGACGATCGTCTGGCGGATGCCTAACAGCCGCGTGATCGCGGTGTGGCGGCGGGTCTGCGTCGTCACGCCGTAGCGGGCGTCGATCAGGATGATGGCGAGCTCGGCCGTGCTCGCGCCGGTCGCCATGTTGCGGGTGTACTGCTCGTGGCCGGGGGCGTCGGCGAGGATGAAGCGGCGGCGGTCGGTCGAGAAGGTGCGGTACGCGACGTCGATCGTGATGCCTTGCTCGCGCTCGGCCTTCAGGCCGTCGGTGAGGAACGCGAGATCGGTCTCTTCGCCGCGCGTGCCGCGCACCTTGCTGTCGCGTGCCACCGCCTCGAGGACGTCGACGGGGATCGAATCGGTCTCGAGGAGGAGCCGCCCGATGAGCGTGCTCTTGCCGTCGTCGACGTTGCCGCAGGTGATGAAGCGGAGGAGCTCCTTCCCTTCGTGCGCGGCGAGCCACGAGTCGAGCGACGCGGTCGCGGCGGGGGCGTCGAGGCGCGCCGTCGCGTCTCCGGCCTGCGTGTGCGTGTCGGAAGGCGTCGACATCAGAAGTAGCCCTCGCGCTTCTTCTCTTCCATGCTGCCGGCGGCGTCGTGGTCGATGACGCGCCCTTGCCGCTCGGAGTAGCGGCTCGCCAGGAGTTCGAGGATCACGTCGTCAAGCGTCGCGGCCGAACTCTCGAGCGCGCCCGTGAGCGGCCAGCACCCGAGCGTGCGGAAGCGGATGCGGCGCATCACCGGCGTCTCGCCCGGCTTCAGCGGCACGCGGTCGTCGTCCATCATGAGGAGCGTGCCGCCGCGCTCGATCGTCGGACGCTCCTTCGCGAAGTAGAGCGGCACGACCGGCAGCTTCTCGCGGCGGATGTAGAGCCAGACGTCGAGCTCGGTCCAGCTCGAGAGCGGGAAGACGCGCATGCTCTCGCCGGGGCGGAGACGTGTGTTCCAGAGGTTCCAGAGTTCGGGGCGCTGCGTGCGCGGGTCCCAGCGGCCGTTCTCGTCGCGGAGCGAGAAGACGCGCTCCTTCGCCCGCGAACGCTCCTCGTCGCGGCGCGCGCCGCCGAACGCGGCGTCGTAGCGGCCGATCGCGAGCGCCTGTCGCAGGGCCTGCGTCTTCATGATGTCGGTGTGGACGCGCGAGCCATGCGTGATCGGGCCGACACCGGCGCGGACGCCGTCGTCGTTGCGATGGATGAGGAGGTCGACGCCGAGTTCGTCGCGGACGTAGCCGTCGCGATAGGCGTACATCTCCTTGAACTTCCAGCCCGTGTCGATGTGGAGGATCGGGAAGGGCACCCGCCCCGGCGCGAACGCCTTGCGGGCGAGGTGCAGCATCGCGGTCGAGTCCTTGCCGACCGAATAGAGCATCACCGGCCGCTCGAAGCACGCGGCCGTGTCGCGGATGATCTGGATCGCTTCCGCCTCGAGGACATCGAGGTGGGGAAGCGGGCTATGCAGCGAGGCGATGGGCGGCACGGTGGGCTCGGGGGGGACGCGGGGGTGGGGATCATCGCGTACGTGAGCACGACGCGCCAAGGGTCGACACGCGATCGACGTCGCCTAAGTACTCGATTCACGAGCTCGACGCGACTGTCACGGCCTGCCGTAGCGACTGCCGCAGCGCGACCGTGTCGATGCGCCGGGGGCGGATCGAGGCGGCCCAGCGTTCCGCCTTCGCCAACTGCGACAGTCGGAAGGTCTCGGGGGCGACGCCGATCGACGAGAACCAGTCGAGCCATTTGAAGCGCGCGAGTCGGCCATGGAAGCCGGGCCACCACGCCCACGGCACGCCGTACGCGTACGCGACGATCGCGCCGTGGAGCGACTGGCAGAAGACGAAGCGGCACTTGCAGATGTCGCCCACGACCTCGCGCCAGTCGCGGCGCGGGTCGATGATCGTGTGCCCGGAGCGATAGGGGTCGAAGAGGAAGTCGCGGAGGCGCCGGCGCGTGGTCGAGTGATGGACGACGACACCGACCGGACCGGAGGTCGTGGGGGAGAGGGGATGCAGTTCAGGCAAGAGGACGCCGGGATCGCCGAGGACGTCGCACTTCACCCCGAGGAGTTCGCGCGTCTTCTCGCCGCGAAGCGCCAAGACGACGTGATCCTTGCGCGCGGGAAGGCCGTAGTGCGGATCGACGCCGGACCCCCAAATGACTGCCCGTTGGAAGGCGTCGGCGTAACGGATGATGCTGCCCGGGCCGAGGAGGACGCAGCGGTCGTCCTTCGCAGCCTTGCGAAGCCGCGTGCCCAGAACATCGGTCACGATGTCGGGACCGATCGCGTCGCCGAAGTTCGGGACGGCATCCCACCAGAAGAGAGAGTCGACGCGGATCTTGTCTTCCCGTTCTTGTTCCATGAGCTGGCTCTTCGGTTGGCCGAGGGGCGACGAGGTCGGCGAAGTCATGCGCCGATCTCCTATCGGCGACGGAGACGTGGGGCGGTGTGCGAAACGAGCGGCTTTCCGGCCCCGTCGCGGCCGTCCGCGTGGATCCTTTCGATGGATTCGGGGTTCGCGGAACGCCGATAGGCGACCCTTCGGGCCCGGTGGACCTCGGCATGCTGAGTTACGAGATCGTGATCGCCACGCGGAATCGACCGGACGCGCTTGCGCTCTCGGTCCCGCGTCTCCTGACCCAGACGCATCCGCCTGCCCGGATCGTCATCGTCGACTCGAGCGACGAGCACCAGAAGGTCGCGGAGGTTGTCGATCCCATCGCCGCCCGCGCCGCAATCCCCATCGACCTGATCCATGGTCCGCGCGGTGCGTCGGTGCAGCGGAATGTCGGATTGGAGCGCGTCACCGCGCCGGTCGTGATCTTTCCCGATGACGACTCGATCTTCGCCCCGAACGCGGCGGAAGAGATCCTGCGCGTCTACACCCTCGACACCGCGGGAACGATCGGTGGCGTCTGCGCGGCGCCGACCGTCGTCTGGCCCGACGCCGATGTCCCGCCCGGGCGGGCCACGATCGCCGCCGACGGTCGCTCGACCCGCGAACGCATCCGCACGCTCCTCGAAGGGCCGCGCACGAAGCTCGAGCGTCTCGCCTTCCCGAATCCCTTCGTGACGCTCGGCCAGTCCTTCTGGCCCTCGTGGACCTTTCCCGAGTGGTTCTCGCAGTTCGACGTCGTGCCGGTCGAGTGGATGACCGGCTTCCGCATGAGCTTCCGCACCGACGCGATCCGGCGGGTGCGCTTCGACGAGCGGCTTCGCAACTACAGCCTCTTCGAGGATGCCGACGCGAGCTTCGCGGTGATGCAAGGGACGATGGTCGTCGGCGCGCGGCTCGCGCGGATCTATCACGACAAGGCGCCGGGGGAGCGGGGCGACCCGCGCACCATGGGCGTGATCCAACTCCTGAACCGGTCGTACGTCGTCTGCAAGAACTCGCCGCCCGGCCATCCCGCGCGACGGCAGCTCGTCCGGCACAGTCGGTACAAGGTCTGGCAGTATCGGATGGGCGCCCGTAACGACGCCGCGCGGGCGCGGCACTTGGGCGCGAAGGCGACGCTCGACGCCGTGCGCGAGTTTGCGGTGGCGCCGTCTGCAAATGCCGGAACCATCTATGAAGCGTGGCTTCCGAAGCTCCTGCCCCCGCGGCCGGCGGCGCCCGCCTGACCCGACCCGAGCGGCCCCCGGAACCCGGCCAGCGCTCGCCCGCCGCGCCAGCTCGGCACGTTTTGACACACCGTGGCGAGGAATCGCCAGCTTTCTCGTGTCGTGTCGGCGCTCGCCTCGAAATCGGTGCTAGGTTCGGGTGCCGCGAACTCGGCTATCGGGCGCGCGGCGCTGTCCAGTGTGCATGTGTCCTTGGTTCGTCACGTCGGGTGCGGGTCGCCCCGGATGTCGCTCGCGCGTGACGATCGGTGGACACAAGGCGAGAGTGTCGGAAGCGCGGTGCGGGCTTCCGGGGCTTGAGCTCCGACGAGTTGGGTGACGATCGCGCGAGTCGCGGAGTGGCGTCTCGCGCTCTCGAGGGGTGCAAGGGAAAAGGGCGTGTACGCCCGTCGAAGGATCTCCGGCCGACGCTCGCAGAGAGTCGTCGCGCGCGTGTCTCACTCGTCGACCTGCCGGTCGCCGAGGCTGTGACCGGTGCGCGAGTGGCCTTCGGAGTCCTCGATGCGGTTGACGGTCTCGTTCAAACTCGCGGCTCTCCCGCGTGCCCTTGGCCTTTGCCGCCGGGGTGCCGTCAGCGCTGTCGTCGGCGTTCTCGGGAGCGTGCTCGTCGCCAGCGCCCCGGCGCGGGCCGAGGCGCTTCGGCCTGAGGACCTCCGGCCCACGCCCGTCCACGGCGCAACGACCGTTCGCGAACTCGTGACGGAGATGGCGCTCGCCGCGCTCGCCCCGCACGACGCGCCGCCGCGGCGACCGGTCGTCGACCTCGTGCGGCGACCGACGTTCGCGATCGCTCCGCGCCGCGAGTGGGGATCGGCGATGCCCGGTCTCGCGCCGACCGCGCCTCCGGTGTGGGACGTCTCCGTCTTCGCCGGCATCGTGCGCCGCACGGCGCCGGCGACGCGCGTCCGCGACGACCGCGCGCATCACGTCGAACATCGAGCCGGCACCGACGACACGAGCGACCTCGTCGTCGTGGCGTTTCCGCCGCCACTCTGGATCGCGCTCATCGGGCTCGGCGTCGCCGCCGGCGCGCGGCGACGGGCGACCGCGCGCTAGACCGAGCTACCTCGCCGCCTGCACGAGTCGCTCCGCGAGTCGCGGCGGCGCGACGATGATGCCGTGATTCCCCGAGAGCGTGAGGCCGCGTCCGAAGTCGAGCGGCTCGCCGCGCAGGTCGCAGACGGTGCAGCCCGCCTCGAGCGCGAGACGCACGCCGGCCGCGTGATCCCAGACGCACTCGTGCCGCACGCGGCCGTCGGCGGTCGCCTTCGGGATGCGCAGGTAGGCGTCGGCCCTGCCGGCTGCAACGACGAGATACTTGCCGCAGCTGTCCATCCGTATCGGCGGCGCGAGCTCGCCGACGCGCCGCGCGAGGTCGCTCGCGCCGTCGGCGTCGCCATGGGCCGCCTCGACCGACAGCGCGAGGCGAATCGGATCGCCGGGGCGCCAGTCGTATGCGTTCACCGTGTGCGCGGCGCCGCCTGCGAGCGAGGCGATGCGGGCGCCGCTTCCGCCCGCCGCGACGGCGATCACGCCCGGCGCGGTCGGCGTCGTGACGTCGGCGCCCGCCAGATCGAGCCGCGGACACGCGACGGCGGATTCCTGCGGCACGCCGCGCTCGAGCCACGAGAGCGCGATCGCGTACTGCCCGCCGCGCAGGAAGCCCTTCGTGCCGTCGACCGGGTCGAGCGTCCAGCATGCCGCGGTGAGCGGATCGGCGCGCGGGGCGGCGAGCGCGTCGAGGATCTCGTCCGCTTCGATGCCTTCCTCGGCGGCGTTGGCTGCAACGACGACTTGCTGCAGAAGCGCCGCGTTCGCCGGATCGCGCAGGATCTCGTCCGACTCCTCGCCGAGGAGCCGCGCGCCCCCGAGCAGGTGGTCGAGGAGCCGTACGACGATCGCCTGGCTCGCGAAGTCGGCGATCGTGACCGGGCTCTTGTCGTCTTTCGCGACGGCGCCGCTCGAGGCAGGGAGTTGCCGCGCGGTTTCGGTGACGCGCGCCGCCGCGCGGACGGCCGCGAACGCGGCGGCGAGCCGCTGCTGGCCGCGTTCGCCCGTCAGTTCGCCGGCGCGGCTGTGCGCGCCGTGCACGTCTCGCGCCCCGTCGCCGGACCCGACCCCTCCCGACGCGTCGTCAGTCATGCCTCATGCTCCCAGCCGCTCGTGATGTCGCACGCGAGACCGTGCAGGCGGCAATGCTCGCGCACCTCTTCGAGGAAGGTCTCGCCGTAGTCCGCGCGCTTCCGTTGGCCGACGCCGCGGATCGTCGCGAAGCGTTCGAGGGTCGAGGGGCGCACGCGGGCGATGTCGCGGAGCGTCGCGTCGTTGAAGACGACGTACGGCGGCTTGCCCATCGCCTGCGCGAGCGTGCGGCGCAGTTCGCGCAGGCGTTCGAAGAGCCCCTTGTCGACGCCGGTCCAGCTCGCGTCGGCGACCGCCGAGCGCGTCGCCTTCGAGCGAACTCGCGGGCGCAACAGCGTGACGTCACAGTGGCCCTTGAGGACGGGGAGCGACGCGTCCGTCAACGTGATCACCGGGCGGTCGCCGCCGGTCGACGCGAGGAGCCCCTGGTTCACCAGCTGATGGATCAGGTTCTTGATGACGGCGACGGGCCGATCGCGCATGAGTCCGTAGACCGACAGCTGGTCGTGGCCGCACGTGCGCACGAGGTCGCTCGCGCCGCCGTGGAGGACGTCGGCGAGATGCGTGACGCCGAAGCGCTGCCCGACCCGCGCCACCGCCGACAGCACCTGCCGCGCGGCGAGCGTCGAGTCGACGAGTAGCTCGATCTCGCCGAGGCACGCGTCGCAGGCGCCGCACGGACCTTTCGAACTCGGCCAGTCCTGGCCGAAGTACTCGACGAGCGCGCGATGCCGACAGCCGACCGACACGCATAGCCGCTGCATCTGACGCAAGAGCGCGAGCTGCGCGTCGAGGCTCTCCGCGTTGCCGCCGGCGGCGCCGCCCTCGGGATCGTCGTCGTCGGGGACGGCGATCGACTCGTCGTGCGAGCGGCGCATCAGCCTCTCCCAGCGGAGCGCGTCGGCGGGGGAGTGCAGCAGCACGCACTCCGCCTCGAGGCCGTCGCGACCGGCGCGGCCCGTCTCCTGCTGGTAGTGCTCGATCGACTTCGGCATCGTCGCGTGGACCACGCAGCGCACGTCGCCGCGGTCGATGCCCATGCCGAACGCGACGGTCGCGACGACGACGTCGAGGCGCTCCTCGGCGAACGCGTCCTGCGTGCGATGGCGCGTGTCGGCGTCGAGTCCGGCGTGATAGCACGCGGCATGCATGCCGGCCTTGCGCAGCGCCTCGGCCATCGACTCGGTCTCGCGGCGCGAGAGGCAATAGACGATCGCCGCCTCGCCCGCATGGCGGCGAAGGGCCTCGATCGTCTGCGCGACCGGGTCCAGTCGCGGCACGATGCGGTAGGTGAGGTTCGGTCGGTCGAAGTTGCCGACGAGTTCGATCGGGTCGCGCAGGCTGAGCTGCGCCGCGATGTCGGCGCGCACGCGCGGCGTGGCGGTCGCGGTGAACGCGTGGATCGACGCCCGCGGGAAGGCGTCGCGAAGCCGCGCCATCTGCCGGTACTCGGGGCGGAAGTCGTGGCCCCATTGGCTGATGCAGTGGGCCTCGTCGATCGCGAAGTTGCTGACGCCGGTGCGACGGAGGAAGGCGACGAAGGCGTCGGACGCGAGCCGCTCGGGCGACACGAAGAGGAGGCGATACTTGCCTTCGGAGAGTCCGACGCGCACGGCGGCGCGCTCGTCGTCGGTCATGCCGCTATGGATCGCGGCGGCGGGATAGCCGCAGGCGATGAGGCCGTCGACCTGATCCTTCATGAGGGCGATGAGCGGGCTGACGACGACGTCGAGGCGGCCCGCGACGAGCGGCGGCAACTGATAGCAGAGGCTCTTGCCGCCGCCGGTCGGCAGGACGACGAGCGTGTCTCGATTGGCGAGGCCCGCCGCGATCGCCTGACTCTGAAGCGGGCGCAGCGAGTCGTAGCCGAAGTGCCGCTTGAGAAGGTCGTGGACGCGCGCGGAGGTCGGCGCGTCTAAGGCGAGCGCGCTCGAAGCGCGCGCAGGGGAGTCGTCGGCCTCGAGCGGACTCGCTCGGGCACCGGACGCCTCCTGCGTCGCGTTCGCATCCATTCGAACCGGAGCCGGCACGCGGGCAGGATACTTGCGGCCGGAGGCTTCGACGAAAAGGACTGCGCTTTTGTCGGGTGCGGAATTTCTGCCGGACGGAGATCAGTTGCCGCCGAGCGCCTCGCGGCGGGGCGCGGTCGCGCGCAGCGTCTCGGCGATCTCGGTGACGATCTTCTCCTGGAGCGCCCGCGCCTTCGTGAGGGCGTCGGGTTCGACCAAGTCATTGCAGAGAATCGAGAACGCGAGACGCCGGCCGTCGGCGGCGGTCACGAAGCCGGACAGGCTCGAGACGCCGCGGATGTAGCCGGTCTTGCACTGGACGACGCAGCCGGTCTTCTCGACATCCTTGAAGCGCTTCTTCACGGTGCCGGTCTTCCCGCCGACGGCGAGCGACTCGATGAACATCGGGCCGAGCGTCGAGTCGCGATGGAAGCTCGCGAGCCACGCCGTGATCGCGCCGGCGGTCACGCGGTTCTCCCGGGAGAGGCCGGAGCCGTCGTCGGGCTTGATGGTCGCCGCGAGCGCGCTATTGGCGATGCGCTCCGAGACGATGTGGCGGACTGCGGCGGTGCCGTTCGTCCACGAGCCCGGCGACTTCGTCGCCGAGTACCCAAGCCGCTTCACGAGGCATTCGGCGTAGAGGTTGTCGCTGTCGGTGTTGCAGCGGTAGAGAAGCGTCGCCATCGGCGTGCGCACCTCGGGGCCGATGGCGTCGCCGGCGAAGGTCGGGTCGTCGGCGGTGGCGAGGCGATGGCCGCGCACCGGGACGCCCGAGGCCTTGAGGCGATCGGCGAAGATGCGGGCGAAGAGCGTGGGGGTGTCATGCAGCGTGACGCTCGCCGGATCGGTCGCCGGGTAGCGCACGTTGCCGTTGAAGGTGAACGCGTTCTGGTCGGGCGGCCGCTGGATCCAGAAGGTGTGGCGGTCCTGCGGTCCGGTGCGGCTCGTCGTCGCGTTCGAGCGGATGAGCCACGGCACGTTCGGGTCGATGCGCGAGACGTCGGCGGCGCCGCCGGGCCGCGGCTTCGGCCAGACATGCAAGAGGTTGTGGTGGAAGTTGAAGCCCCAGACCTCGGCGCAGTAGTCCTCCTTGAACTGGTCCTTCGGCCAGTTCGGGTGGTACGCCACGCCGTCGAAGATGCGGGCATCGACGATGACCTCGTCGACGCTCGCGATGCCGGCGGCCTTGACGGCGTCGGTCCAGATGCGGACGAGTTCGTCGACGTCGAGACCCTTGTGCGTCTTGCCGTCGGCGTCGGTCCAGGTCATGTCGGCGAGGAGTTCGGGGTCGCCGAACGCTGGGTCGCCGTCGCCGACGACGATGAGGTCGCCGCCGGCATGGATCAGGCGCGTCGAGAAGCGGAAGTCCGTCCCGAACGCCGAGAGGAAGGCGCCGGTCGTCAGGAGCTTCATGTTGCTTGCGGGCAACATCGGGCGCTCGGCGTCGATCGCGACGAGCGACGCGTCGGAGTCGCCGTCGCGGATGCTGACCGAGACCTTCGCCTTCTTCAGGTCGAGCGACCGGACGAGGCGCTGCACGTCGCCGGCGAATTGGTCTTGGGCAGCGGCCGGCGCGGGGTGAAACCAGGCGAAGGCCAGAGAGACGAGAAGGGCACACGAGCCGCGAATCATGGGAGAGAGGTTATCGACGTTCACTCCGTGAGCGCTTGATGAACGCCGGAACCGCGAAGTACTCGGGCCTGACGGCATAGGTGCGCGGCCGTCGGTCATCCACGAACCCTCGATGTTGATGCCTTCGGTTTCGACGGCATGTTCCTCCGACCGGCGACGCGCCAGGACGGCCGTCGCCACCGATTCGTTTCTCGTGTGGGTATCCCGTTCGACTCCAGAGAGGAAAGGCAGTTCGCAATGACGCGCAACACGTTCAGCATGATTTCGGCCGCCGCGATCGCGGTCGGCGCCGCGTGCGCCAGTTCGGCGCACGCAGACCAGTGGTGTCTCAACTACGACGGCTACGGCTCGCACCGAGTGATGGGCCTCAACTACGACGCCTCCAAGTCGTGGGACTCGGTCACTCGCACCTCGTTCTCCGGCATCAAGGTCGGCGAGCACAAGTTCAACGCCTACGGTGGCTCGATCAGCACCTTCTGCGTGCAGGTCTTTGAGGGCCTCACGGTCGGCAACACCATCTGCTTCGACGTCGTCGAGGTGAAGGACGTCCCCGAAGGCCCGCCCGCTCCGGGTCCGATGGGCACGATCGCCGCGACGCTCGTCCAGGATCTCTACGCCCGCTACTACCAGTACGTCACCGACGGGTCGCTGACCGCGGCCGAGCGCGACATGCGGTGCGCGGCCTTCGGCGTCGCGATCTACGAACTGAGCCATGAGAACTTCACTGCGGCGGACGCTACCGGCGCGGCGGCCCAGGCGAGCCTCGTCAACGGCGCCTTCCAGGCCGATTCGAACGATCCTCGCACCGGAGCGAGCGACGCGTTCAACCTCGCGACCTCGATGCTCGCGAGCCTCGGCAGCGGAGGTTTCCGCTCGCTCGGCAACAACCTCCTTGGCCTCACGAACCCCAAGTTCCAGGATCAGCTGGTCGTGGTTCCGGTGCCGGCGGCCTTGGGCCTTGCGGCCGTGGGTCTCGTCGGAGTCCGTGCCCTTCGTCGGCGGGTGAAGGCCTAAGCGGACGATTCCCACGAGGGCGAACGAGTCGAAAAGGCACCACTCGTCCTTTCGACCGCTGGAGTACGAACACGGGCGGCGACGCACATGGCGTCGCCGCCCGTTCTCATTTCCCCATATGGCGAGGCTGGTGTCCTAATGCGGTTTCGAGGGGTGGCCGGTTATCGGGCTTCTTGTTACAGAAATTACACGTGTTGCTGATGGAAGTAACCGCCCCATGCGGTATGTTGTCCGTCTGCGGCGACCGGTGGGCGGTCGCCCGATCCGTTTTCATCACACCTCGAGAGGACAAAGATGAAGGCTATTAGCTTGGCTATCGCTGCTTCTGCAGCGGCGGTCATTGCTTCGAGTGCGAGTGCCTCGAATTGGCAATTGACCTATCACGGGTACGGCTTGGCCAAGGGCGTCAAGATCGCGTACGACAACAACAAGTCGTGGAACGGCGCTGCGGCGTCGAGCTTCGCGAACATCACCGCCGGTCAGCACCTCTTCTCCGGCCTCGGCAACAACTTCAAGACGTACTGCGTCCAGTTGTTCGAAGGTCTTCCGGCCGTCGGAAGCTCGGCCGAATGGTGCCCCGCGGACCTCGTCGACGTTCCGGACGCGCCCCCGGCCCCGGGCCCGATGGGCGCCATGGTCGCGACCCTCGTCCAGGACTTCTACGCCCGCTTCCACGCGGCCGTGCAGGACTCGAACAACTCCACGCAGACGGCCGCCTTCCAGGTGGTCCTCTGGGAGTTGACCCACGAGAACTTCACCGCTCCGGACGCGGCCTCGGCGCTCGCCCAGATCGACCTCGGTCTCGGCGCGTTCCAGCTCAGCGGCGCGAGCGCGGACGTCCTCAACGCGGCGAACAGCATGATCGCTGACCTTGGCGACGGCGGCTTCAAGTCGCTCGGCGGCAACCTCTTCGGCCTCACCAACCCGCAGTATCAGGATCACCTCGTGGTCGTTCCGATCCCGGCTCCGGCGCTTCTCGCTGGCCTCGGCCTGATCGGCGTCGCGGCGCTTCGTCGTCGCCAAAAGTGATGCCCACGTGATGACTGCTAACGGGTGATCTTGAGTTACGGATCACAGAGGTTTGGAAGTCGGCTTTCCGATCTCAACACGCTCACAGCCGGAGCGGGGGAAGAACCTTCGCTCCGGCCTTTCACGAAATTCGCGATTCCCGTCTCGTTGTTTGGGATGGGCTTCGTTCAGGAGAAGTGACTGTGCGACAGCTCTACTGCCTTGCTCTCACGATTGCCGCCGCGGCCACCGCGTCGGCGAGCGCCGATCAATGGAACCTGACCTTCACCGGTATGGGTCCTCACCAGATCGTCGGCGTCAACTTCGGGGCCGGCCGCGCGTACAACGCCGGTCCGGTCAACTCGTTCTCGAATCTCTACACCGGTCGCATGAATTGGACCGGCCCGGGTAACCGCTCGTACTCCACGTTCTGCACGCAGATCAACGAGTACGTCAACTGGAATCAGACGATCCAGTTCACGCCGACCTCGCCGGCCAACGTGCCGGATGGCCCGGGCTCGCCCGGTCCGATGGGCGACGTGAAGGCGGCGCTCCTCCAGGACCTCTACGCACGCCACTACAACTCGGTCAAGGCGTCGAACAACGCGAACTTGAACTCTGCGTTCCAGCTCGCGGTGTGGGAGATCACGCACGAGAACCTCACGGCTGACGACGCGGCCAGCGCCGTGTCGCAGCTCAACGTCGGTCTCGGCGCCCTCCAGGCGAACTCGGCGAACGGCGCGGTGTTCAACCTCGCCAACTCGCTGCTCGCCTCGCTCGGCGGTGAGGACGACGGCTACCGCACGTTCGGCGGCCTCCTCGGCCTCACGAACCTCCAGTACCAGGACCAGCTCGTCGTGGTTCCGGTGCCGGCGGCCCTCGGCCTCGCGGTCGCTGGTCTCGCGGGCGTGATCGGCGTTCGTCGCCGTCTCCGCCGCGCCTGATCGGCTCACGGTTGCGTAACGACATCCCGGGACGCGAGCGCTCGCTCGCGTCCCGGGTTCGTTTTTGCCCCGCGTCACGCGACGCCCGAGAAGCGGCCGACGCGCGCAGGGTCGTGCCGACGAGTCCGTCTGTGCGGCCGCGCAGACCGATCTTCGGGCGCTCCGCGTTGCCGCTCAGGTGACTGTGGTGCAGGCTTCTCCCTCAGCGACGCGCCGACCTCGCACGGATGCGGGTTCCGCGTCGCACGTCGGAACACAGTTGGTTCGAGAGGGGAAAGACATGTTCAACGCCGCCAAGAAGACCGCCTTCATCGTTGCAGCCGCCGCGGCCGCCGTCGCCGCGGGCTCGGCCTCCGCCGAACAGATGACGATGACCTTCACGGGCCTCGGCCCGTCGCAGATCGTCGGCGTGAACTACAACGCGGGCCGCTCCTACGCGGCCGGTCCGGTGAGCGGCTACTCGTACTACTACGCGGGCCTCATGAAGTGGAACACCGCGTGGGGCCAGCGCACCACGTTCTGCACGCAGATCAACGAGCACGTCTGGAACGGCCTCACGGTGACGTACGACGTCGTCGACGTTTCGCAGGTCCCGGACACGAACCCGGCGCCGGGCCCGATGGGCGCGATCAAGGCCGAACTCGTCCGTGAGCTCTACGGCCGCTTCTACGACACCGTGCGCGGCTCGAACGACGCCACGCTGAACGCCGCCTTCCAGCTTGCGATCTGGGAGATCACGCACGAGAACCTGACCGGCGCGAACACCGCGCTCGCGGCAGGCCAGCTCAACCTCGGCCTCGGTGCGGTGCAGGCGGACTCGAAGAAGAATGGCGCCGTCGTCGCCACCGCGGGCAGCATGCTCGGCATGCTCGGCGGCGCGAGCGACGAGAACTGGAACGACGGCCGGCTCTTCGGCCTGAGCCACGCGACGGCGCAGGACCAGCTCCTCATCGTGCCGATCCCGGCCGTTCTCGGCGTTGCAGCCGCAGGCCTCCTCGGCGTCATCGGTCTCCGTCGTCGCCTCGTGAAGTGAGGCCTGGATCCAACGACACGCTCATCGAGCTGGCGCGGCGACCACGCGAGCGAGGAATCTCGCGAGGTCGCCCGCCAGCTTCGATCGTTCGTAGGCCGCGACGTTCGGACCTTGCGCCGATTCGACGAACGCCCCGCGTCGCCACGCCTCGTGCATGGCCTTGATCGCGCGGGCCATGTCCTCGTCGTTGCAGGGGTCGGCGCAGAAGCCGCGGCCCGAGGCCTCGACGATCTCGCGGGCATCGCCGGTCGGCAACGCTCCGAGGATCGGGCGCCCGGTCGCGAGATACTCGTAGGCCTTGCCGGGCACGATGCGCGACCGATGCCCGCGCGGAAGTCCGTGCAGCGTGAGGAAGAGCGCGTCGGCCTCGCGGGCGGCGCGGACCGTCTCGTCGTGCGGGCAGTAGCCCCGAAGCTCGACCTGCTCGGCCACGCCTGACTCGCGCACGCAGCGCTCGAGCCATTCGTCGGCCTGGCCGACCGACACGAAGCGCGTCTCCCGGCCCGCCGCCTCGCCGCGGTCGCGAAGAAGTCTCATCGCCCGAAGGAGGTGGAGTGGGGTGCGCCCGCTGGGCGTGATGGGTTCGGGCGTGTAGCGGAGAAGCCGGGCCAGGCGCTTCTTCAGGCTCTGCGTCTCGTACAGCGACTTACAGAGGAAGCTTCCCGTGAACACGATGCGCATGGCGTCGCCGACCGGCACGCGCGGCGCCGGCGCGGGGAAGTCGTCGCGGTCCCATCCGTTCGTGATGGTCTCGATCCGTTCCGGCGCGAGCGACGGCTCGAGCGCGCGAAAGAGCGTCCGGCACTCGGGCGTGTTCGCGATGACGCCATCTCCGCGTTGCAGCATCGCGCGCATCTCGTCGCGCTCCTTGCGCCACGCGAAGTAGGTGCGATGGCTCTGCACGCCATCGAGCGCCCACGGGTCGCGAAGGTCGAAGACGACGGGGATCTTGTGGCGATCCGCGAGCGTGGCCCCGACGCGCCAGAGTTCGAAGGGCGACATCGTGACGAGGATGACGTCGGGCTTCTCCTCGGCGATCACGCGCTCGCCGAGCGCGAGCGCTTCGGGAAGCCACGCGGCGATGCCCGTCGACGGCGTCGGCGTGCGCGCGATGCGGCATCGCGCCGCGCCCGTGCCCGAGACCTTCGCGAGAAGCCCCGCATCGGCGGGCTCGTAGTAGTTCCGCGCGTTCGGCGGCGTGCGCGTCACCACCGTCACGCTGACGTCGTGGGTGGGCAAATACCGAGCGAACGAGGTCGGTCGCTGCGTGCCGGCGCCGCCGTCGGGCGGGAAGTAGTAGGCGAAAAGGACCGCGTGCATCGCGCTCAGTCTTTCACCCACGCGCGACGATCGGGGTCGTATCGACGCACGACCTTCGCGGGCAAGCCGACCGCGATCGAGTACGGAGGAATGTCGTCCTTCACCACGCTGTTAGCTCCGACGAGGGAGCATGTTCCTATGCGCACGCCCTTCAGCACGGCGGCGCGCTCGCCGAGGAAGACGTCGTCCTCGAGCACGACCGGCGCCGCCAAGATGCGCCGGTTCGTCAGGATCGATTCCGCGGGATCGCGAAAGTCGTGTTCGTGGTCGGTGACAAGCGCCATCGGTGAAAGCCCCACGCGCTTTCCCATCGTGATGTTTACCGCCGCGCCGATGTGCGCATACGGGCGAATGACGGTACCGTCTCCGATCACGAGCGTCGGTCGATCGGGAAAGATCTGTGCGATCTCGATCATGGCGTGGTGCCAAATCTGTACGTTCGCACCGAGGGCGATGCCATGTTCTCCAGCGAGATAGCGTGGACGCTCGATGTACGAACGGGGACCGAGCGCACGGATCTGTCGGGCCAAGACAAGGCGATCGAAACGTCGGAGCAGTTTCGACAGGAGACGCGAGAACGATGGCCGGCGCACTTCAGGAAGACGGATCACCTCGGCAGTGGGCGGGCGCGACGCAGCGTGCGGCGCGGTCGAAGTCGTTTGCTCAGGGCGCGTGCTCATCGGAGAGGTCGCTTATCGACCAAGTGCCCGGCCGCTCTCCTGTCGCCGTCGCGCTACGGCTGTTCGGGATGTTCCGGTTGTCTTGTCTGTCGGCGCTGTCGCGTTTGGGGAACGTGACGCAACGCGGAGACCGGGGGGGATCCGTTGACTTCGGGGAAGGGGATTCGATGGTGCGCTTGGCGCGACGTGTCACTGCCGGGGAGTTCCGGCACACATGCGCCGCGTCCGCGCAGCAGCAACAGGGCTCTTGCAGCGAGCCGAACGTGGAGTACTACATGGGTTTTCCAGCACGACTCCCCGCACGACTTCCAGCCGTTGGAACGACGTTGCTTGCGGGCGGACTTGCAGCCTTTCTCGCCACCGGCTTTGCGGCATCGCCGTCGAGCGCCGATGGCATCGTTCCGATCCGCACCGCGGAGCCGGCGACCGTCGCCCGGGTCGCGCCCGTTCGAGAGGCGCCGCGCGCCCTCGTGTACGCGGCCCGCGATCCGGTGGTCGTGCGACTGCCGGTCGAGTTCGCGTCGGACGGCGTTCCCACCTTGCCGGCCGACGCCGCACGCACGCTCGCCGAGGCGGCGCTTGCGAATCCCGCGCGGCTCATCCTGATCGATCTCGCCGGCGCGAGCATCGCCTATCACACGAACGACGGTTCACCGATCCGTCACGAGGACGCCGACCGTCACGAGCTCGCGCTCGCCGCGGCGCTCGAGTCGACGATCAAGGCGGCGAAGGCCGCGGCGCCGAACGCGATTCTCTCCGTTTCAGGCTTGCCGGCCGAACGTGAGGGCGACGGTCGCACGAACCTGCGCTACGCGCCGGTGATCGGGCTGCTCGACGTCCTCTCTCCGCGCGCCGGTCTCCTCGTTGCAGGCGGCGATTCGGAGTCGACGCGCGTCGTGCAGGAGTATCGCGCGTCGGCGCGGCTCTCCGCCGGTCGACCGATCGCCTTCAAGGGCGGCGACGGCTGGCGTCTTGCGGTCGCACCCCCCAAGTCGAAGGCGTCGTCAAATGCCTCGTCGAAGGATTCATCGTCGCCCGCGCATGGTGGCGGCGGCGGCGGGGGTGGTGGCGGCGGCGCGTCGAAGGGCGGCGGAGCGACGAGCGGAAGTTCGACGTCCCTCGCCGGCGGCAGCTCGTCGTCGGCACCGACCGGCCAAACGGGCGGCGGCGTCATTCCGTTGGGCGACCCGCCGGCGGGCACGCTCGCGGCCGGCGATTCTGAAGCGTCCGACTTGTCGGTGGTGCTCGAATCGTGGGGCACGACCGACGGCGACCAGAATGGTGACGGCACGACCGACGGCCAAGATCTCACGGCCGTCCTCGCGTCGCTTTCGCTCGGTCTTCCCGGTCCGAACGGCAACGGCTCCGACAACCCGACCGGCGGCGGCGGCGAGGGAGGCGGCGGTGGTGGCGGCGGTGATCCGCCCGCCGGAGGCGACGGTCCGTTCCTCGCGCCCGGACCTGGCTTCACCGATCCGACGCCGGAACCGCCGGCGCAAGGCGACCCGACCAAGAAGGCCGCCGACGAGCGCGCGATCGCGCGCTGGAGCATCGTGCCCTATCAGACGGTCACGGCCGACTTCAACGTCGGCGTGGTGGCCGATCACTACAACGACATCCTCAAGGTCGACTTCAGCGTCGACGGCGGTCCGTGGGTCGCAACCACGACGCGCCGCGTGAACCCGCAGACGAATGTCCCCGAGTTCTACGCGACGATGCGCATCGCCGACTTCAACGACGGCCTCCACGAGATTCGCGCTCGCGTCTATCCGAAGGACGGGCTCGTGCGCGTGCTCGGCGGGCCCATCATCCCGAACCGCAGCACCGGCAACCACTCGCTCTTCGTGTCGACCAACCGTGACGGCACGCTTCCGGTGAAGACGGTCTGGGTCGCGAACGACGGCAGCGACACCGACGGCGACGGCACCGAGTCGAAGCCCTATCTCACGCTTCACTATGCGGGCCACGCGCTCGCGAACAAGGTCGCCGGCGGCGACGCCGGCGGCGGCGTGATGTACCTGAAGGCAGGCTCGTACAACCTCGGCACGTACTCGTATGCGAAGCGCTTCAGCTCGCCCACGCGCTACATCACCCTGCAGCCGGCCCCCGGCGTCAAACGAGAGGACGTGCTCATCGTCTCGTCGAGCCAAGACGGCCTGCGCACCGATCTCGTGCACTTCCACAACCTCTCGATTCGCCCCGCGGTCGGCGCGCAGTATCCGATCCGCAACGTGAACAACCAGGGCATCGCGTGGTTCGACGAATGCCACTTCCAGGCGCAGAATTTCGACGACACGTCGACCTTGAACTGGTACCTCGGCTGGGCGATGCGCTACTTCACCGAGTGCTCCGCGTACTACGTGCGCGGCACGCCATACAGCGGCCACCTCGTGCGCAACTCGAGCATCGAGTTCGTGGCGGACGACGCGTTCAAGAACATCTTCGTCATCCTGAACTGCACGGTGAAGGACCTCGGGCCGCACAACACGTCCATTCACTCGGACGTCTGGCAGGTGTGGAACACGAACGCCCTGGTGCAGAATTGCTACGTCGACAACCTCGTCGCCACCGAGTCGATCGACGCGCAAGGCCTCTTCTTCCACGGCTTCACCCTGCAGTTCCTCGACTGCGCGTACCGGAACGTCACGATCGACAACACGAACAACGGCACCGCAAGCGTGTTCGTGAACTTGCACATGCACCGACCGGTGAAGCACCTGCTCATCCGGAACTCCACGCTCGTCGGCGGCGGCCTGTACCGGACCGGCGACGATCCGTCGAAGCCTGAACAGAGCCACAACATCTTCTCGGGCGACGACATGCTGATGGAGGAGACCTACAAGGAGGCCGCGAAAATCAACTTCGTCGTCCCGCCGCCGGACGGTCCGTCCCAGGGCAACCAAGGCAGTTGGCCGGGCACGCTCCCGTGGACCTCGCCGCTCGGCGTCCACTACCGGAAGGCCGGCAGCTGAGGCTCGCGGCCGACACGCCGCATGAATTGTCGTTACTCCCGGAACCGGACCCGCGTTCTAGCCGATAGCAGCCCGAATGGAGCCTGCCGCCGCCCCGTGCGGACGTCGGTCTACTTGCCGGCATGGTGCCGCAGGTGGGTGACGATTCAGGGCGGCGCTCGCACGTACTCTTCCGGGCAATGGCGACGTCTGCTGTCATCGACACGAGTTCGTCCCGACCGACTCGCCGATCGGCAGGGGCGGATCGCCGTGACGCCCCCGCGGGAGCGCGGACGTCGAAGGCGTCGCTCCTCCTGCCCGCGGCGATGCTGATCGCGCTCCTCCTTCCGACGGAGCTCTCGTTCAGCCTCGGGTCGTTGCGCTTCACGGCCTATCGCACGCTGCTCGTCCTCTTCACGGTGCCCTGCGTCGCGAAGGTCTTCTCGGGGCAGCGCCGCCTGCCCGACATCCTGATGGCGGCGTTCGGTCTCTGGATCCCGCTCGTCCTGACCTATCACCACGGGCCCGAAGTCGGGCTTGAGACCGGCGGCATCCAAGCCCTCGAGTTCGTCGGTCCGTACTTCATCGCCCGCGCCTCGGTGCGCGACATCGTGACGCTCGGCCGCGTCGCACGACTCCTCGTCGTGTCGGCGCTCTTCCTCATGCCGTTCGTCGTCTTCGAGAGCATCACCGGCGTCCACGTCCTGAAGAACGCCGCCGCCGCCGTGGCCGGCGGCCGAGGTCTCGGTGGCGTCATCGATCAGCGCTACGGCTTCACCCGAGCCTTCGGCACGTTCGACCATCCGATCCTTCTCGGCGTCTTCGCCGCGAGCATCATTCCGTTCGCGCTCTTCACCCCGTGGAAGGAACGGCTCTCGTTCGCGCTCGCGATCCCGCTCACGATCGGCGTCGCGCTGTGCGCCATCGGAAGCCTGAGTAGCGGCGCCATCGCCACGATGATGGCCGAAGCGCTCGTCATCACCTGGGACCGCTACACCCGCGCGCTGCCGCATCGCTGGTGGACGCTCGTGGGCCTCGTCATCGTCGGCTACTTCGTGATCGACATCCTCTCGAATCGATCCGGCCTCACGGTCCTCATCTCGTATCTCACGTTCGACAAGAACACGGCCTACGGCCGCACGATCATCTGGGAGTTCGGCTTCTGGGAGAACGCGGTCAAGAGCCCGCTCCTCGGGATCGGACTCAACGACTGGGTCCGGCCCTCATGGATCGTGAGCCCGAGCGTCGACAACCACTGGCTCCTCGTCACGATGGTCTACGGCTTTCCCGGGATCATCATGTTCCTGACCGCGGTCTTCCTGGCGCTGCGCACGGCCGTGAAGGCCGCGCGTTCGGGCGACGCATACGAGGCCCGCGTCGCGAAGGCGTGGGCGTACTCGGTCTTCGGCGCGACCGTGGCCGCGGCGACCGTCGCATTCTGGAATAGCTCGCTCGTCTACTTCTCGTTCGCGTTCGGTTGTTGGGGCGCGCTCCTGAGCGCGTCGCGCCTTCCGCGCCCCCGCGCGGTCGCGTCCGCGCTGCGCGGCGCGCAGCGCGACGTCGGCCGCAACGCGCCCCTTGCCGGTGACTCCGCATGACGACCCCCGACCTCTCGATCGTGATCGTGAGCTGGAACACGTCCGCGATGACGCGCGACTGTCTGCGTTCGATCGCCGAAACCGAGTTCGGGCGCCGCGCCCAGACGATCGTCGTCGACAACGCCTCGACCGACGGCTCGCCCGACGACATCGCCCGCGAGTTCCCGTGGGTCGAGCTCATCCGCAATCCCACGAACGCGGGATTCGCCGCGGCGAACAACGTCGGATTCCGCCGTTGCACCGGGCGCCACGTCCTTCTCCTCAACTCCGACACGCTCGTCCTCGGCGACGTCCTCGAGAAGTCGGTGCGGTACCTCGACGAGCGCAAGGACGTCGGCGCGATGGGCTGCCGCGTCGTGAATCCCGACCGCACGTTGCAGTCGACGTGCTTCCGCTATCCGTCGCTCCTCAATCTCACGCTCCTCTCGACCGGCCTTCATCGCATTCCGCTGCCGTTCTTCGGGCGCCACACCTACCGCGGCTGGAAGCGCGACACCGAACGTGACGTCGAGGTGATCACCGGCTGCTACCTCCTCATCCGGAAGGAGGTCCTCGACGAGATCGGCCCGCTCGACGAGCGCTTCTTCTTCTGCGGCGAGGAGACCGACTGGTGCCTGCGCATCGTCCGCGCCGGACATCGGCTCACGCTCGCGCCGGTCGGCGACATCGTCCACTTCGGCAACGCGAGCGGACGGCAACTGAGCTTCCGCCGCGACGTCATGCTGTCCGCGGGCCTCGTGAAGCTGCACGCGAAGCACGGCGGCACGCTCGGCGGCGCGGCCGCGTGGGCGATCCTCTACGGCTGCAACGCGGTGCGCGCGATCGGGTGGAAAGTCCTGAGCGTCCTCTCGCGCAACGAGCGCCATCGCGCCCGCGCCGAGCACTTCGCGAACGTGACGAAAGCCTTCGAGGGTTCGTGGATCCGCCCCGTGCCGAACGAGCCGAAGGCGCCGGAGAAGCCTGCGCATGCGTAGGCCGAAGGTCGTCATCATCGGTCCTTGCGCGGATCCGACGGACGTGGGCGAAGCGCTCAGCACGTTCCGTTGGACGAAGGGCATCGCCGAACACGCCGACGTCACGCTCCTCACCTACGTGAAGAGCGGCCGCTCGAGCGCGAAGTCCGCGTTGCCGGGCGTGCGCGTGATCGAGTGGAACGACCTTCCGATCCCGGCGCGCCTTGAGCGACTGAACGCGGCGCTCCATCCCGGCTACGCGGTCTTCTACCTGAAGGCGCGGCGCTGGCTGAAGCGCTCGCTCGCGGCAGGGGAGTCGTTCGACCTCGTGCATCAGGTGGCGCCGCTCGCGCTTCGCTATCCGTCGCCGGCGGCGGGGCTGCCGATCCCGCTCATCGTCGGACCGCTCGCGGGCAGCCTCACGACGCCCGAGTCGTTCGCCGCCGAAACCGCGGGCGATCCCTGGTTCGTGAAGCTGCGCCGCTTCGACCAGTGCCGCTTCCGGCACGACCCGTTCCTGCGCCGCACCTACGAGACGGCTGCAACGCTGATCGGCGTCGCGCCGTACGTGCGCGACATCCTCGCGGACGTGAAGATCCGCGACTTCGCCCTCGAGAACGAGACCGGCGTGCCCGAACTTCCGCCGCTCCCCGCACGCGACTTCGCGGCGCGGCCGTTCCGGCTGCTCTACGTCGGCCGCATCGTGCGCACCAAAGGCGTGCGCGACGCGGTCCGCGCGATGACGCATCTCGCCGACCTCGACGTGCGCTTTGATGTCGTCGGCGCCGGCAACGACCTCGACGCCTGCAAGGCCGAGGCCGCGTCGCTCGGCGTCGCCGACCGCGTGCACTTCCACGGCAGGAAGTCGCGCGCCGAGGTCGATCCCTTCTACCGCGACGCGCACGCGTTCCTCTTCCCGAGCTTCCGCGAGCCGAGCGGCAACGTGGTGTTGGAGGCGATGTCGTGGGGCCTGCCCATGGTCGTCGCCGACCGTGGCGGTCCGTCGTACGCGGTGACCGACGCGGTCGGCACGCGCGTCCCGGTCCGCACCCCGACGGAGTTCGCCCGCGGCCTCGCCGACGCGGTCCGCGCGCTCGTCGCGTCGCCCGAGCTCGCGGCGCGCCAATCGCACGCGGCCCGCACGACCGTCGAGACCGAACACCTCTGGCCCGCGAAGATCGGCCGCATGCTCGCGCTCTACGAGCGCGTGCTCGGCGCCCGCTCCGCGCCGACCTCGACCACGAACGCGAACGCGCGATTGGGGGCCGCATGAGCGACGCCCACGCTCGTCCGCGCGTGCTCGCCGTCGCCTCGGGCGGCGGTCACTGGGTGCAGCTCATGCGCCTGCGTCCGGCGTTCGAAGGCTGCGATGTCACCTTCGTCACGGTGCGCGAGCAGTATCGCGTTGACATTCCCGCAGGCGCCGCGTTCGAGGTCGTGAACGACGCCACGCGCTGGAACAAGTTCGGGCTTCTCATGCTCGCGTGGCGCCTCTATCGCATCATCCGAAGGACGAAGCCCGACGCGATCATCACGACCGGCGCCGCGCCGGGGTTCTTCGCGCTTCGCATCGGCGCCTTCCTCGGCATCCGCACCGCGTGGGTCGACTCGATCGCCAACGTCGAGGAGGTCTCGCTCTCCGGCCGCCGCATCGGGCCGAAGGCGACGCTCTGGCTGACGCAGTGGCCGCACCTCGAGAAGTCGTGCGGCCAGGGGCCGTCGTATCGGGGGGCCGTCCTGTGATCTTCGTCACCGTGGGCGCGCAGATGCCCTTCGATCGCATGTGCCGCGCCGTCGACGACTGGGCCCGCGCGCGAGGCCGCAACGACGTCTTCGCGCAGATCGGCTCGACCGCCTGGCGGCCGTCGGCGATCGAGTACTCCGAACTGCTCACGCCGCCGGAATTCCTCGCGAAGGTGAAGGCGTGCGACGTGATCGTCGCGCATGCCGGCATGGGGAGCATCCTGACGGCGCTCGAACACGGCAAGCCGATCCTCGTGATGCCGCGCCGCGGCGACCTTCGCGAGACGCGCAACGACCACCAGATCGCGACGGCGAAGCGATTCCTCGCCCTCGAGAAGGTCGCGGTCGCCTTCGACGAGACGGAGCTCGCGGCGAAGCTCGACGCCCTCTCGTCGTTGCAGGCGGCCGACCGCATCAGCCCTTACGCGAGCGAGAGCCTGCTCGCCGCCGTGCGCGACTTCGTGCGCGGCTCGCGAGGAGAGAGAACCCGATGAGCGCACCACCCGCACACGAACGCACCCAGAGCGCCTCCGCGATCGAGACGCGCACCGTCGACGGCGTCCTCTGCTTCGGCGGCGAGGACTGGTGGTACCACAACCGCGGCCACTTCGACATGCAGCTCATGCGCGAGCTTTCGGCGCACGTGCCGGTCCTCTACGTGAACTCGATCGGCATGCGCGTGCCGCGTCCGACCGAGGGGGCGATGTTCCTGACGCGCGTGCGCCGCAAGCTGAAGTCGATGCGCCGCGGCCTCGTGCGCGTGCGCGACAACTTCGCGGTGATGAGCCCGTTCGCGGCGCCGGGGCGCGTCGGCCGCATCGTGACCCGGGCGGTCATGGCGCGGCAGATCGTCCGTGCCGGCCGCTCGCTCGGGATCACGCGACCGCTCCTGTGGGTCGCCTGTCCGCCCGGCGCGCAGTCGCTCGACCAGATCCGACCGGTCGCGACCGTCTACCAGCGCACCGACCGGTTCGAGGATTTCCCGTACGTCGACCGCGACGTGATCGCGGGCTACGACCGCACGCTCAAGCACGCCGCCGACCTCACGCTCTTCTGTTCGCGGCTCCTCTACGACGCCGAGCGCGAGCGCTGCCGCAACGCGCTCTTCGTCGACCATGGCGTCGACTACGACCGGTTCGCCGCCGCCGGCCTCGACCCGACGTCCGAGCCGGCCGACCTCAAGGGACTTCCGCGACCGCGGGCGGGATTCGTCGGCGGGATCGACGCCCACACCTTCGATCCGCCTCTCTTCGAGAAGGTCGTCGCGCTCTTGCCCGACGTCCACTTCGTCATGGTCGGCGCATGCTCCTTGCCGCCCGGCTGGCTCGCCGATCGCCCGAATGTCACGTTCCTCGGCCAGAAGCCCTACGACGACGTGCCGGGGTACATGGCCGGGTGCGACGTCCTCCTCATGCCGTGGAACCGCTCGGACTGGATCAAGGCCTGCAATCCGATCAAGCTCAAGGAGTACTTGGCGACCGGAAGACCAGTCGTCAGCACGTCTTACGACGAACTCCTCCGGACGTGGAAGGACTTCGTGACGATCGCCGACGGCCCCGAAGCGTTCGCTGCCGCGATCCGCGCAGCTCTTGCGGAGCGCACCGACGCCGAGCGGCTGCGGGAGCGGGTTCGTCGAGAAACCTGGACCGCCAAGGCCGACCAAGTCCTCGAGCGACTTCAAACCCTTGGAATTACTGTCGCAAAGGCGAGATAAGAATGCCCTTTGTCGGAGTAGTCTGACGGGTTGAGACGTAGGTCAATGTCGGCCTACGGAATTCGCCGGTAGTCTGATCCGGCGATCGTTCGGCGACGTAAGGGGTGCGCAAACTCGCGTTTGGACGCGATTTGCCCCGTGAAACGCCGATATATCGAGACTTCCGGAGAGGAACGCCCCGTCGTCATGGACCGAGTGACCGCTGTCATGCTTTTGGGTGGCCTGCGCCATTCCGCGCTCGAGGCGGATGCCGGGTTACGCCCCGCCTGCCTCCCGCTGGACGCCTCCACGAGCCTTTTGGGCACGTGGGTCGGTCTCCTTGCGCGGGCCGGCTGTGAGGCGCTTCGCGTCATCACGAGCGGCGGCGCGGGCGACGACGACATCGACCGCGAGGTCGACACCGCCCGGGCACGGCATCCCTCGATGACGATCACCCGCGCGGTCGAGGGCTCCTCGCACCGCGGCACCGGCGGACTCCTCCGCGACGCCGCCGCCGACCTCACCCTTGACGACTTCGTCCTCTACGTCGAGCCGCACTGTGCGCCGCCGGCGGCGCTCGAGCCGCTCGTCGACGCCGGTCGCCGCGCCCCGATGGCCGTCGGCGTCGGCGCGAACGACGCGCCGGCGGGCAGCTGCCTCGTCAAGGTCGAACTGCTCGAGCACGCGCCGCGCATCGGCTACCACGACTTCAAGGAGCAGTTCATCCCGCTCATGGTGACGAAGGGGGTCCGCATCGTCCCGGTGCCGCTCGACTCGACCGGCCTGCGCGTGCATGACCTCCGCCGCTATCTCGCGTCGGTGTCGTCGCATCTTGCCCGCGGCCGACGCGGGGCGGAGCCGAGCATCCATCCTGGCGCCGACGTCCACCCGACCGCGCGCATCGACGGCGGGAGCATCATCGCGGCCGACGCGCACGTCGGCGCGCATGCGATCGTCCACGACTCGGTCGTCCTGGCGAACGCCGCCGTCGGCGAGCGCTCGGTGGTCGCCCGCAGCCTCGTGCCGCGCGGGTTCCGCGTGGCGCCGCGCTCGCTGACCGTCGATCGCGTCCTCGACAAGGAAACGTCCGACGCCGCCGACGAAGTGCTCGCGCTCGGCGCGCCCGCGGGAGGTTCGCGATGAGTTCCTCGGCGCTCACCGGCCGCCACGGCTGGACCGGTCTGCAGCTCGCGACGCTCGCGCTCCTCGTTGCAGGCGCCGTCTGGTCGTGCCTTCCCGCGTGGAAGGACATCTGGCTCGTCGCCACGCAGAAGGACGACTCCGGGTACATCCTCCTCGCGCCGATCGTGGCCGGCTACCTCTTTTGGATCCGGCGCTCGCGGCTACGGTTCGTGCGCTGCCGCACGAGCCTGCTCGGGCCGGCGATCCTCGTCGGCGGCTACGCGCTCACCTGGCTCGGCGACGAGCGCGACATCCATCTCGCGGAACACCTCGGCGCGATCGTCGCGGTCGTCGGCGCCGTCGTCACGATGACGGGCCTCGAGGTGCTGCGGCAGTTCGGCGCCGTCTTCCTCTCGCTCCTCTTCCTCCTGCCCGTGCCCGGCAGCGTGCGGCACGAGATCGCGGGGCCGCTGCAACTGAGCGCCGCGAAGTTCACGACCGGATTCCTCGAACTCATCGGCGTGCCCGCGATCCGCGAGGGCGCCGTCATCCGCATCAAGGACACGCCGGTCGCCGTGGGCGAGGCATGCGACGGCATGCGCATGGTGTTCGCGCTTGTCCTCGTCGTCTTCGCGTTCGTCTTCTCGGTGCCGCTCCGACCGGTCACGCGGATCACGCTCATCGCGCTCTCGCCGCTCGTCGCCCTCGTGTGCAACGTGCTGCGGCTCGTCCCGACGAGCCTCGTCTACGGCTTCGCCGATCCGGCCACCGCGCAGTCGGTGCACGACGTTGCAGGCTGGCTCATGCTGCCGGCGGCGCTCCTCATGCTGCTCGGCATCGTGCGGCTCATGCGCTGGCTCGACTTGCCGGTCTTCCGCTGGAGGTTGCTTGCCACATGAGGCTTGACGCGCAACCCATCCGTCGTTTCGCCCGCCGTGCCGGCCGCCTCGCGCCGTTCGCGGCGGTGCTGTTGATGATCGCGTCGCCCGCCGTCCTCGCCCGCGGCGACGGCGGCATCGACGTGAAGCACCAGGCCGAGATCGCCGAGGCGATGCGCGAAGTCCCGCCCGTCATCGGGTCGTGGGCCAGCACCGAGATTCCGGTGCCGACCGAAGCGGTGCAGATCCTTCGGCCGAACGCGATCCTGTCGCGGCGCTTCACGCGCATCATGGCGCCGCCCAGCGGCGAGGAGGCGACCTCGACCGAACAGGCCGGACCGCGCTCCGCGATCGTCGCGATCATCCACTGCGGCGACGTCCGCGACATGCTCGGCCACTATCCGCCGCGCTGCTATCCCGCCAACGGCTGGACCAACGACGAAGCGTCGTCGCGGGTCCTCCTCATGACCGGCGAGGACGGCCACTCATGGCCGCTTCGCTACTACCGATTCACCCGCGCCGAACGCGGCGGCGGGCTCCGCGCGATGATCGTCCTGAGCGCCTTCATCCTTCCCAACGGCACGCTCGCGACGGACGCCTCCGTCCTCGAGGAGCGTGCGGTGAAGAAGGCGATGTCGCGGCAGGGGGTCGCGCAGCTTCAGTTTGTCTTTGAGACCGACGCGACACCGGAGGCTTGCCTCCACGTCGCGCGAGAGATTCTGGACGCAATGCCGAAGTCGCTCCTCGAGCGTCTCGGCGTTGCAGGCCTCGACGGCGACGAGTCCTCGGACTCGGACCTCGGCGCGGGCCACGAAGGAGATCATTGATGCCAGACGCAGTTGACACCGAACTCGCCCTCGCACCGCGCGAAGACGTGCGCGTCGGACCGGTAGGCGCCGCGATGGCCGCCGAGGAGGAGGCTGCGCCGAATCCGATCAGCATGGTGCTCGACCGCCTGCACGGTCGCTGGCTGTGGATCGTCCTCTGCGCGGTGGTCTTGGTGCCGACCTTCGCGGTCGCCGGGTTCCTCCTGACGCCGGTGACGTACGCGTCGAGCGGCCTCATCAACATCGAGGCCGAAGTCGATCCCGTCACCGAGGGCATCAAGGAGACGGGCACGATGAGCAACTTCCCGAGCTTCGTGCTCGAGCAGACGATGCAGATCAAGTCCGATCGCGTCCTCACCGAGGCGATGAACGATCCGCGCCTCCAGCCGTTCGCCGCGATCTTGCGCGAGCGCGGCGTCGTGACGCTCGCCGACGGCCTCAGCGTCAACAACACGAAGGGCACCGGCCTCATCTCCGTCCAGTTCGAGTCGACCGATCCGCTCTTCAGCGCCGCCGCGGCGAATGCCGTGATCGACGCCTACAAGCGCATCACGAGCCCCGAGTCAGAGAAGAAGATCCGCGAACGCCTCGCGAACAACCGTGACCAGCTGCAGAAGGTCGAGTCGGACATCGGCGACAAGAACGTCGAGATGTCGAAACTCCTCGCCGAGTCGCCGTGGCGCACGATCGAGCTCGATCCGCTCGTCCAAGATCGCGTGCGCAAGCTCGAGTCCACCACGCAGTCGATCGCGGAGGCCGACGTCGCGCTTCAGCGCATCGTGGACGCGCTCCCGCCCGAGGCGCGTTCCGCGCCGCCGGCCGACGCGCGGCTCGAACCCTCGATGGGCGAGCTCGACGCGATCAACCCAAACCTGCCGGCGATCCGCCGCCAGATCGACGAGACCGAGACGCAGCTCGAACTCGCGAAGAAGAACTACAGCCCGAAGCACCCGATCTTCCAGAACGTCGAGAAGCGGCTCGGCCTCTATCGCGCCCAGCTCGACCGCGAACTTGAGAACGCGAAGGACGCATGGAAGACCGGCCCCGGCCGCGCGGTGAGCTACGGCGAGATCGCCGACGGCAAGAAGCGCCTCGAGGAGAGGTTCCAGGCGCTCCAAGGCGAGATCGACACGATGAACCGGCTCATGCTCCGCGCGTCGAACATCCGTCGCGAGCTGACACGGCTCGAGGAAGAGCGCATGCTCTACAGCGACCGCATCAAGGAGTTGAGCCGCGAGGAAGTCGCGATCACCGACGATCGCATCAAGTTCCCGATCCAGGCCGCGCCGAATCCTAAGCCGAGCAAGGACCGCCGCGTGCCGATGGCCGCGGCCGGCGCGCTCGCGGGCGTGGGCATTCCGATCGTCTTCTTCTTCCTCTTGGGCACGCTCGACAAGCGCACGTTCGGCACGCGGCAGCTCGCCGGACACAACCCGGGCAAACTCCTCTGCGCCGGCGCGATCCCCGACATGGACGCGCTCAAGGACGATCCGCAGAACCGCGACCTCGCGTCGAACTGCGTGCACCGGATACGCACCCGCATCGAGAGCCGGCGAACCCCCGGCGACGGCTACGCGCTCATGGTCTCGAGCCCGTTCCAAGGCGACGGCAAGACGACGCTCGCCGTCGCGCTTGCGTGGAGTTACGCCGAAAGCGGCGCCCGCACGCTGCTCGTCGACTGCGACTTCATCGGCCAGGCGCTCTCGTTCCAGTTCGGCCACCTCGCGGCGCCGGGCGTGCGCGAGGCGCTCCAAGGCGCCGACTCCACCGGCCTCATCGTATCGGTCGGCGACTCGCTCGGCCTTCTTCCGGTCGGCCGCGATCGGCACTTCGGCGCAAGCCGCGTGCATCCGACCGGGCTGCGTCGACTCTTCCGCGAGCTGCGGAATCGCTACGACGTCATCATCGTCGACACCGGTCCGATGACGGCGAGCATCGAAGCGCTCCCGGTCGCGAGCGCGGTCGACGGCGTCGTTCTCTCATTGCGCCGCGGCCGGTCGCGGCAGCGGCTCGACGAGTGCATCGCCGACATCGGATCGGTCGGCGCCGAGTACCTCGGCGTCGTCCTCAACTACGCCGACCGCAAGGACTGCATGCGTTATGGCTCGGTTTCGCGCATGAGCGAGGACGTCACGAAGGCGCTCGAAGGCCGTTCGACCCCGGCGCCGGCGCACCCGCTTCTCGCCGCGATCCAGTCTGGCGGCGGCCGCGGCAAGGACTCGATCACCCGTGAGGGCGACGCGGCATGACGCCGGAGGCGCTCCGACTCGTTCCGGCAGTCACCGACGCCCCCAGCGCGGGAGTCGCCGGCGTCGCTGGCGTTGCCGCGCCGCAGGCCGGCGCGGTCGCGCCGCGCGTATGGGGCCTGAGCGCGACGCAACTCCACGACGCCTACTGGCGCGCCCAGGGCGTCGAGTGCGTCCGCCGCGGCGAACGCACGCCGCCCGAGCCGGGCGCCGACGCCTATCTTCTCCTCGAGCCCGACCAGCTCGTCGTCTTCGATCTGCGCGAGATCTCGGAACCGCTGCAATGGACCCGCGCGACGCTCTGCCGCCTGCGCGTCGTCGAGGCGGCGGAGGAGGCCTATCGCGAGCGCGTGCGCCTCGGCGACGACGGACTCGTCAAGCGCATCGAGCGCGTGTATTCGCGGGAGGTGCGCGCCGCCTATCGCGTCCTCTTCACCGACCGGGTCAGCCTGGCCCGCGCCTGGAGCGGCGCGACCACGCGCCGTGAAGGATGGCTCGCGCTCCGGCGCACCGTCTCCTTCTCGCGCACCGACGACTTCCGCGTGCACGGCCGAAGCTACCGACGCGGTGACCTCGAGGCGGAGAGCCGCCTTCTCTCGGAACTCGTGAACCGTTGGAGCGATCCCGAGCGCGCGATCGACGGCATCGAACAGGTGTCGCAAGGCATCGTGGGCCCGAAGGGGACCTCGCTCGCCGACGCGCAGACGGTCGTCGGCCCGCTGTGGCTTGGCGTGCGCGACGCGAACGGGACGACGCTGGGCGCCGCCGCGCCACTCATTGGTCCGGCCTGGATCGCCGACGACGGACCGGTCGACGCGCTGCCCGAGCCGGTGCGCCTCCTTCCCATCTCCGAGATCCTCTCGCCCGACCGCCGCGCCGAGCGCGACGCCGCCAATCCCGCCGACCGCTCGTTCTATCTCCTCGTGAAGCGCGCGATCGACATCGGCGTGAGCCTCACGGTGCTCGCGTGCCTCCTGCCGATCCTCTTCGTCGTCGGCTGCGCGGTCGTCATCGACGACGGCTGGCCCATCTTCTTCGGTCATCGCCGACAGACGAAGGGCGGCCGCATCTTCCATTGCTGGAAGTTCCGCACGATGCGCCGCAACGCGGAGGCGCTCGCGAAGGAGTTGCGGGCGCTCAACGTCTGCGACGGTCCGCAGTTCTTCATCAAGGACGACCCGCGCGTCACGCGCGTCGGCAGGGTGCTGCGCAAGTGGCATCTCGACGAGCTGCCGCAATTCTGGAACGTGCTCGTCGGCGACATGAGCCTCGTCGGTCCGCGCCCGAGCCCGGACGGCGAGAACCAGTTCTGCCCGGCGTGGCGCGAGCTTCGTCTCAGCGTGCGCCCGGGCATCACGGGGCTCTGGCAGGTCGAACGCACCCGCGAGCCGGGCCGAGACTTTCAGGAGTGGATCCGCTTCGACATCGAGTACGTCAACCGTGCGAGCCTCGCGCTCGACATCCAGATCTGCGTGAAGACCATCCTCAACATCATCGGCCGGGGCGAATCCGCCGGCCGCACTCCCAATGGCGCGAACGACTAAGCGAACCACCAGAGCCCGCAAACGGCTCGTCCTCCTCGTTGTCCTCTCGAGCGTCGTGGCCGGCAGCGGTCTCGTGCTCGGTGGCGTCTATGTCGGCGTGCGGATGTATCGCGCGAAGGAAGCCCAAGCCGCGCGCGAGGAAGGGTGGAAGGCCTACGACGAGGGCAAGTGGGACGTCGCGCTCGCGAAGCTCTCCGCGTACGTCGGCGCCGGCAACCAGCGCGACGGCGACGCGGTGCTGCGCCTCGCGAAGGCGCGCTCGCAGGTCGCGGCCGCGAACAGCCGACACTTCCTGGATGCGGCGCGCTTCTACAACGCCGCGCTCGAGCTCAAGCCCGGCGATCCCACGGCGCTCGAAGGCTTGGTCGAGTGCTACGCGGAGTTAGGCTATAGCCTCGAACTCCAGAAGGCCGCGGAGCAGCTTCTCGCGGCGCAACCGGGGAACAAGCGGGCGCTCGTCGCGAGCTACTGGCTCGCCGTCAGTAAGGGCGACGCACAGGACTCCCTCCGCATCGCGGAGCGCCTCATCGAGGTCGAGCCCGACAACTACGCGTGGCGCGCGCTCGCGCTCGAATCGATGCGCGCCGGCGGCGCGAAGCTCGACGACCGCGTCGCCCGCGTGCAGGAGTGGATCGCGGCGGACGGGAAGGACGGCACCGAAGGCGACGGCCGCTACCACCTCTTCCTCGCCGAGGTCTATCGCGAAGCGGGCGAGCCGCAGAAGGCCGCGGCCGAGGCGAAGACGGCGATGCAGCTTGGCATGCCCGACACCAAAACGCTCGGCGTCCTCGTCGAACTCTTCGATCGCCTCGGCGATCCGATGTCCGCGGAAGCCGCGGTCGGCTCGGCGGCCGCGAAGGGCGTCGATCCCGTCGCGCTCGCGCTCATGCAGGTGAACCGCTACTGGCTGAGCGGCCGCCTCAACGAGGCGACGCAGGCGCTCGACGCGATCCCGATGGGGGCCGACGGCAGCGACGGCATCGAGCCGCTTCGCGCCCGCGTGATGCTCGCCGAAGGCGGGCGCGACATCGCCGCCGCCGATCGCGCGATGCAGGCGCTCAAGACGCGCGTGGCGGGATCGCCCGCCGACGCCGAGAAGGTGAACCCCTGGATCGACGCGATCGTCGCCACGCGGGCGCTACCTGACGACGAGAAGTCGCGGGCCGCGATGATGGCCGCGATCGAGCGCGCCCTCACCGCCAACCGCAACGACGCGTTCCTCCGCTTCCGCGCCGGCGAGATGGCGCTTGCGCTCGGCGAGACCGAGGAGGCCGCGCGGCAATTCCGCGCCGCCTACGACCTCGAGGACCGGCGCTGGATGAACGCGGCGATCCAACTGATCTCCGCGCTCCTCGCGCTCGGCCGCACCGACGAGGCGTTCCCGATCGCCCGCGTGAACTTCGACCGCTATGGATGGAATCCCGCTGCGGGCCTCGCGCTCGCGCAGGCGTGCACATCGCTCATCGAGGAAGGCCGCGAGCCGTGGGTGATCGACCCGTCGTTGCCGAAGGGCATGGGCGGCGTGCGCATCATCCGCTGGATGTACGAGGATCCGGTCAGCCCGATCCGCGACAGCGCGTTCCTCCTGCCGTACCTCGTCAGCGCCTGCATCAGCGAGCGCGACCTCGACAGCGCCCGCACGTTCGCCGAGAAGGCGGTGGCCGACGAGAAGAGCGAGGCGAACGGCCTGCTCCTTCTCGCCGGCATCCTCACGAACCGTTCGTACGGCGACCTGCCGGAGCGGGCGATCGCCGCGGCGAAGGCGCGCGGCGCGTCGGCCATCGACACCACGGTCGCCTCGGCGCGGCTCGCGATCGCCCGCGGCAACGCGGAGTCGGCGCGGTTCGACGTGGAGTCCGCGTTGCAGGCGGGCGGGACCGAACTCTCGGCGAAGGACCGCGCGGCGCTCGCGCGCGTGCGCGCCGAGGCGGCGGTCGCGTCGCGCAGCGACGACGTCCTCTCGACGCTCGGCGAGCTCGTGAAGAATGACGGCGGCAATCCCGACAACCTGCTCTTCGTGCTCGCCCAGCAGTCGGCGTGGACCGACGAGTCGTTCGTCATCGCGTGCCTCTCGCGGCTCAAGCAACTGGTCGGCGAACGGTCGCCGCGCTACGTGCTCAGCGAGGCGGGCCGCACGCTGCAGTTCCACCGCAACGACCAGAACGAGCTGTCGAAGGCGGTCATCGCGGTCAACGACCTGCTCGAGGGGGATCCCGACTCGGTCGGTGGCCTCGTCACGATGTCGACCCTCCTCAGCATGAAGTCGCCGCCGGATCTCGCGCAGGCCGCGAAGTTCCTCGAGCGCGCCTTGACGTTGCAGCCGGGGCGCCGCGAGCTCTATCCCGAGCTCGTCTCGCTCTACCAGCGGACCGGCGACTTCGCCAACGCCAGCAAGCGCCTCCAGCAGTACGAGCGCATCACCGAGAACGATCCCGAAGGAGCCCGCAGCGCGGCGCGGCTGATGCTCGCCCAGGCCGACTACGGGTCGGCGATCCCGGCGCTCGAGCGCATCGCGCGGGCGACCGGCGCCGAGGCCGACGCCGTCGCGCTCGCCGACGCGAAGCGCCGCACCGGGCGCCTCGACGAGGCGGAGAAGATCCTCCGCGACGCCTGCGCCAAGAACACGCGCGGCCCGCTTGCCGTGCTCGCGTTCGCCGAGTTCTTCGCCCGCACCGGTCGCGTCGACGCCGCCCGCACCGTGATCGCCGAGGACGGCGCCCGCCCCGAACCTACGCTCACGCCGGCGAGCCGCGCCTTCATCCTCGCGCGGCTTGAACTCGACTACGGCGATCCGAAGGCCGCGGGGGCGCTCGTCGACGAGGCCCGCGGGCTCGCTCCCGACTCGACGTCGGTCGCGCTTCTCGGCGCCCGCCAGAAGGTCGCGACCGGCGACATCCCGGGCGGCCTCGCCCTCGCCCGTGCGGCGCTCGACAAGCATCCCGACGACGCCGCGCTTCTCTCCTTCGTCGCGTCGCTCATGCTCGCGGACCCGGGCTCGGGCGGCAACGACGAGAAGACGCTCGCGGCACTCAAGGAGACGAATCCGGCGCTGCACGACCTCGTGCGCATCATCGCCTCGTGCGAAGGTCCCAACGGCGCGCTCACGCCGAACGCCGACGCGCTCAAGGGAAGCGTGCAGCTCACGGAGCGCTACCCGACGTTCGCCCCCGCGTGGATGGCGGCGATCGAACTCCATGCCGCGGCGGGACAGATGAAGGAAGCGGTGCGCATCGCGAAGCGCGGCATGGCGCGACTCCCGAGCGAGCCGGGCCCGGCGGAGCTCGCGGCACGGCTTCTCATGACCGAGCGCCGCCTCGACGAGGCCCGCGACGCGGCCCGCTCCTGGCGCACGCTCACCGCCGAATCGCCGATGGACGCCGACCTCGTCCTCGCCCGCCTCGCGATGATGCAGGGCAAGGCGCGCGAGGCGGTCACGATGCTCGCGCCGTACGAGAAGCGGCTCACGGCGGCCGCCGCGGAGCGCGCCGACGACCTCGCGCTCCTCGCCCTCGCGCGACTCTTCGACGGCAACGTGGAGGAGGCGTTCAACACCATCAAGGGCTCGCTCCAGACGGTGCCGCCGGCGCGCGGCGAGTGGCTGCGCGGGCTCCGCGCGGCGCCGACGGCGCTCGCGATGGACGCGCTCGCGCGCACCGAGCCGATCGTCGCGGTCGACGACGAAGGTCGTCTCACGATGGTGGCGGAGTGGGTGTCGCTCGGACAGCGCAACGACGCGGCGCAGGCGCTCACGAAGGCGAACACGCTGATGGCCGCGGTGGCCTCGACGTCGCTCTCGCACCCGCTCGCACAACTTCTTGCGGCCGACCTCGCGGCGGCGAACGGCAAGATCGCCGAGGCCTCCGCGGGCTACCGCGCGGTGCTCGACGCGATCCCCGCCGGCGACCGCGCGAAGTTCGCGTCGTGGGCCTCGCTCGACGCGAAGACGCGCGACGAGCTCGCCGGCCCGCGCAGCGTCTATCTCTACGCGAACAACAACCTCGCCGCGGCGCTCACCGAGGCGGGGCAGGATCTCGACGCCGCGCTCGCGGCCGTCGAGGCGGCGCTCGCGCTCGAGCCGAACTCGACGCCGCTCCTCGACACGAAGGCGCTCGTCCTTCTCGCGAAGCGCGAGTTCGTCGAGGCCCGCTCGGTCGCGGCGGCCGCGCGGGAGAAGGACCCGACGGCCACGTCGCTCCTCGTCACGCTCGCGCGCATCGAGCTTGCGGCCGGTGACCTCGACGCCGCCGCGCGCCACGTCATGACGGCCGAGCGCGAGCTCCAGGCCGACTCCTTCCCGGATCGCGCGGTGCTCGACAAGCTTGTTGCGGTCAAGGAGTCGATCGCGAAGCTCGGCGGCAGCAAGGTGCTCATCAACGACTGACGGCTCCCCACCGCACACGCACTCGAACGGATTCGACACGTCCGGACGCCGATCGACTTCAGTCCCTCGGCGGAACGACCGAAAGGCTCGACTCAGATGGAACGCAAGGGCATCATCCTCGCCGGAGGCAGCGGCACTCGGCTCTATCCGATCACGAAGGCGACGAGCAAGCAGCTCATGCCCGTGTACGACAAGCCGATGATCTACTACCCGCTCTCGATGCTGATGCTCTCGGGCATCCGCGAGATCCTCGTCATCACGACGCCGCAGGACCAGGCCGCCTTCAAGAGCCTCCTCGGCGACGGCTCGCAGTGGGGGATCGACTTCACGTTCGAGATGCAGCCGAAGCCCGAGGGCCTCGCGCAGGCGTTCCTGATCGGCGAGCGGTTCCTGACCGGCGCGGGCGGTCGCATCGCGCCGAGCGCGATGGTCCTCGGCGACAACATCTTCTACGGCACCGAGCTGCAACGGCGACTTCGCGAGGTCTCCGCGCGCACGACCGGCGCGACCGTCTTCGCGTATCACGTCACGAATCCGTCGGACTACGGCGTCGTCGAGTTCGACCGCGACCTGCGCGCCGTCTCGATCGAGGAGAAGCCGAAGCAGCCGAAGTCGAACTACGCCGTCACCGGCCTCTACTTCTACGACTCGAACGTCGTCGAGATCGCGAAGAACGTGAAGCCATCGTGGCGGAACGAGCTCGAGATCACGAGCGTGAACGACGCGTACCTGCAACGCGGAGCGCTGCACGTCGAGCTCCTCGGCCGCGGCAGCGCCTGGCTCGACACCGGCACCTTCGACACCCTGTTGCAGGCGGCGCAGTTCGTCCACACGCTCGAGGCGCGGCAGGGGCTCAAGATCGCCTGCCCCGAGGAAATCGCGTACCGCAACGGCTGGATCGACGCCGGCAGCCTCGAGAAGCTCGCCGAAGGCCTGAGCAAGAACTCGTACGGGCAATACCTTCGGCAGCTCCTTCGGGAGTCGCCGATCGCGGGGGCGATGGACAGCGGCGACACGCCGCGCGTCCGTGCGGGGGCTCGCGGATGAAGGTGATTCCGACCGAGCTCGCCGACGCCGTGATCATCGAGCCGCAGGTCTTCGGGGATTCCCGGGGCTTCTTCGTCGAAACGTGGTCCGCGCGCACGTTCGCCGCGAACGGCATGCACATGAGCTTCGTCCAGGACAACTGGTCGCGCTCGCGCCGCGGCATCCTGCGCGGGCTGCACTATCAGGTGCGCCATCCGCAGGGGAAGCTCGTGCGCGTGACGCAGGGCGAAGTGTTCGACGTCGCCGTCGATCTCCGCCGCGGCTCGCCCACCTACGGCAAGTGGGCCGGCGTCTGGCTAAGCGAGGAGAACAGGCGCGCCTTCTTCGTGCCGCCGGGCTTCGCGCACGGCTTCTACGTGACGAGCGAGACCGCGGACTTCCAGTACAAGTGCACCGATCTCTACGCCCCCGAGTGGGAGCGGACGATCGCGTGGAATGACCCGCGCCTCGCGATCGCGTGGCCGCTCGAGAAGGGCGGGCAACCCGTCCTCTCCGAGAAGGACCGGACGCAAGGCGTGCCCTTCGATCGCGCGGAGGTGTTCCCATGACCGTCCTCGTCACCGGCGCCGGCGGACAGCTCGCGACGGAGATGCTGACGACCGCTCCCGACGGTCGCCGCGTCGTCGCGCTCTCCGAAGTCGAGCTCGACATCCGCGACCACGATGCGGTGCGCCGCATCGTGCGCGACGTCGCGCCGCAGGCGATCGTGAACGCGGCCGCGTACACCGCGGTCGACAAGGCCGAAACCGACATCGACCTCGCGTACGCGGTCAACCGCGACGGCGCGCGGAACGTGGCCGAAGCGGCCGCCGCGGTCGGCGCGATGTGCGTGCACGTCTCGACCGACTTCGTCTTCGACGGCACCGCGTCGAGCCCGTACACGCCGGACGCCACGCCGAATCCGCTGTCGGTCTACGGCGCGTCGAAGCTCGCCGGCGAAGTGTCCGTGCGCGCCGCCTGCCCGGGCGCCGCGATCGTGCGCACCGCTTGGGTCTACGCGCCGAGCGGGAAGAACTTCGTCGCGACGATGCTGCGCCTGATGCGCGAGAAGGGCGGCGTGCGCGTCGTCAGCGACCAGATCGGCACGCCGACGAACGCGCGCGGACTGGCCGAGTGCTGCTGGCGGCTCATCGAGCGCCGCGCCGCCGGGCTCTGGCATTGGACTGACGCGGGCGTCGCGAGCTGGTACGACTTCGCCGTCGCGATCGCCGAGAGCGCCGTCGAGCGCGGACTCCTGAAGAGCCCGCCGACCGTCGAACCCATTCGCACCGTGGACTTCCCGACGCCGGCGCGGCGACCGGGGTTCAGCGTGCTCGACAAGACTTCGACCTGGGCCATGCTCGGCCTGCGGGCGCCGCACTGGCGGCTCCCGCTCAAGGTCGCCATCGAGGAGATTGCACATGGCGTCACCAGAGACCACGCGATCGTCGAGTGATGCGGCGTCGGGCTCGATGCTCGTGACCGGCGGCGCCGGCTTCATCGGCGCGAACTTCGTGCGCCATCGGCTCGACCGGAGCGCGGGCGATCGGCCCGAGCGGAGCGGTACGGACCGAATCGTCGTCCTCGACGCGCTGACCTATGCGGGCAACCGCGCGAACCTCGACGGGCTCGACCCCGCGCGCGTCACGTTCGTCCATGGCGACATCCGCGACACCGCGCTCGTCGAGCGGCTCCTCCGCGAGCACGAGCTCGCGACGATCGTCCACTTCGCGGCGGAGAGCCACGTCGACCGCTCGATCTCGGGCCCCGACGCCTTCATCGACTCGAACGTGATCGGCACGCACAGCCTCCTGAAGGCGGCCCGCACCGTGTGGCTCGCCGGCTCCGGGATGGCGCATCGCTTCCACCACGTCTCGACCGACGAGGTCTACGGCTCGCTCTCGCCGAGCGATCCCGCGTTCGCCGAGACGAACCAGTACCAGCCGAACTCGCCGTACTCGGCGTCAAAGGCGGCGAGCGATCACCTCGTCCGCGCCTACCAGCACACGTTCGGCCTCTCGACGACGGTGAGCAACTGCTCGAACAACTACGGTCCGTATCAATTCCCCGAGAAGCTGATTCCGCTGATGCTCGTGAACATCCTGCACGGGAAGCCGCTGCCGGTCTACGGCGACGGCATGAACGTGCGCGACTGGCTCTACGTCGAGGACCACTGTCTCGGCATCTCGCTCATCCTCGAGCGGGGCGCGGTCGGCGAGGTCTACAACATCGGCGGCAACAACGAGCGCCCGAACATCGAGATCGTGAAGCGCCTCTGCGCCATGGTCGACGAGCGCTTCGCCCGCGACGCCTCGCTCGCCAAGCGCTTCGCGGGCGCGCCTGCCGCGAAGGGCACGCCGAGCGAGTCGCTGATCACCTACGTCAAGGATCGACCGGGCCACGATCGCCGCTACGCGATCGACGCCAGGAAGGCCGAGCGCGAGCTCGGCTACCGCCCACGCGAGACGTTCGAGACGGGCTTCGCGAAGACGATCGACTGGTACCTCGCGAACGAGTCGTGGTGGCGCGCGGTCATGGACGGCTCGTACCGCCAGTGGATCGAGGCGAACTACGGCCGCCGCACGAACGGCGCCGCCGCAGCTGCAACGGGGAATCACAAGGGAACGGTGCCGGCATGATCGCAGGTCACGCGGTCTTGGATCTACGGTGGGACGGATCGACGCACGTCGCGACCGGCGAGCGCGAGCACACGCTCGGCCTTTCGGTGATGGAGGGCGGCGTCGAGAAGGGGATGGTCGCGCGCTGGCGCTTCGACGGCGAGACGCTCGTCGTCGAGGGCGAGCCGTACGGGTATCACCCGCTGTTCGTCTACGAGACGACGAATCGCATCATCGTCGGCACCTCGCCGATCGCGATCGTCGCCGCGGGCGCCGATCCCGCGATCGACCGCGAGGCCATCGGGCTCTACCTCCGCATCGGCTTCTATCTCGGCGAGCGCACGCCGTTTCGCCACATCCGTCTCGCGCCGCGCGGCAAGACGCTGCGCTGGACGCGCGGCCACGCGAGCGTGGTCGGCCCGGGACTCGCCATCATGCCGCCGTCGATCCGCTCGATCGAGGAAGGCATCGAAGGCTACTGCGACCTCTTCCGCACCGCGATGCGCCGACGCCCGCCCACGCAGGGCCACGAGCGCTCCTTCGCGATGCCGCTCTCGGGCGGCCGCGACTCGCGCATGATGCTGCTCGGCTCGCTCGAGAATGGCTTCACGCCGTCGACGTGCGTCAACATCTCGGGCGGCGAGCGCGGCGACCATCCCGACGCCGTCGTCGCCCGCATGCTCTGCGAGCGCACGAAGATCGCGTTGCGGAGCGTCGACTCGCGGGCGCCGTGGATCGAGAACGAGACGCGCAAGCATGTGTTAGGCGGGCTCCTCGCGATGGAGCACACCTGGATGATGCCGCTCTGGGACACGCTCCGCGCCGACTATCCGTGCTGGTACGACGGCCTGGGCGCCGGCGCGATCACGCGCGGCGACCTCTGCAAGCCTTCGTGCCTCGAGAAGTACAAGTCGGGGGCGTGGCGCGAATTCATGGCGGAGTTCGCGAGCTACGCGTTCAGCCTCCCCGAAGAGACGATCCAGCGGCTCGCGAAGACGGTCGACTGGATCGATCCGAGCCTCGACACCGCGATCGGCCTCGTGCGCGAGGAACTCTCGCGCTCGTACGGGGCGGCCAACCCGCTCACGTCCTTCTCCTTCATGAATTGGGGGGGCCGTGCGATCTCGCTCAACCCGAACATGCTCTGTGCGACGGTGCGCAACATCCACACGCCCTTCATGGACGCCGATCTCGTGCGCTTCCTCCTCGGCTATCCCATCGAGTTCGCACTCGAGAACGATCTCCAGACGGACGCCGTGAAGCGCCTCTACCCGTCGTTCGCCGACGTGCCGTTCGACAAGGACCTGCCGAAGTGGAAGCGGCCGCGGAAGCCGCTCTTCCAGGCGCTCGCCGGGCGCGTTTCGACCATGTACACGCTGCATTCGTCGTCGCGGACCTTTGGCGCGATGGGCGCGACCGCCGCACTGAAGGGCGATGGCCGACTCACCACGATGCTGACGATGCTCGGGCTCCTCGAGCAGGCATCGTCGCAGGAGGGGGCGTCGCGCCTGCTGCGCGAGTGGGGCTTCGGCTCGGAGGCGGATCGGCGGAGCCTTGCCCGCTACGCGACGGCGCGCTCGACGGCGGCGTGAGGGAGCTAGCGAGCGATCTCGGCGGCGACGTCGCCCGATCGACGCACGCCTTGGACGAACAGGTAGTAGCGCACGCGGCGCCGCAGGCTGAGCGCAAGGCCGAAGAAGAGACACAGGACGCCCGTGAGAACGGTCGGCATCACACCGATCGCGAGGCCCACGATCAATGGACCGGAGGGGGGCGCCGGCGGGTTCTTCAGGAGAACGGAGAGCATCCCGACCGTCGGCATGATCTTGATGATGCTTACGAGCATGGCGAGGTACGCGGCGAAGCTTCGCACGCTCGTCCATCCGAACGGCAGTAGGACGGACGCCGCGAGAAGTAGAAGCGAGCCGATCGACCGCAGGACGGGCATACGCTCGACGCCGAGCGCGATGGCCGTGTGCACGAGATCGATCGCGAGCGCGAGGCTCATCGCCCCGGCGAGCATTGCGTAGATCCGCCGGCCGGATCGATACTCGAAGGAGTTGCGAGCTTCCTCCATCGCCTCGGGGGTGTCGAAGTAGGTCGCCTCCATGGCCGAGAGTCTACCGGCTGCCGCGTCCCGCCAACACCTGCAACGGGGACCGCAACGTGGAGCGGGCGGGTCCGGGTCACCCCGCGATGCTTGCGGCTCGGTAGATCCGGTCGGCGACGGCACGCGCTTCGTCGGCGTTGAGATACGCAGGGTCACCCGTCGCCGCAAGAATGCGAAGCGCGATGTAGTGACCGTCGGGTTGAATCTCGATGTGATCGCCGAAACGCTGCGTCGCCGAGGGGAGATCCGCGTGGACGAGGGAACGGAGCGCCTCAAGCCGAAGCGAGGGGGTCGCAACGCGGAGCGCTTCCCGCAGAAGGTCGATCGTTGGCGGAAAGCGACACCAAGAGATCCTCGGCAGTCCGGGCGACGAGTTTCATCGGCGCTCGTCGTAACAGGCGAGCGCGGGGCGGGCAAGAGATTTCTGGGGCCCCCTCCGTCATCGCTGGCGCGATGCCACCTCCCCCGCGCGGCGCGGGGGAGGATTCAGCCTCTGCATCCTCCCCCACGTTTCGTGGGGGAGGGGGGACCATCGCGAAGCGATGGTGGTGGGGGCTGCAACGCGGAGGCTCGCAGCGGCCCCCTCCGTCATCGCTCGCGCGATGCCACCTCCCCCGCGCGGCGCGGGGGCGGATTCAACCTCTGCATCCTCCCACACGTTTCGTGGGGGAGGGGGACCATCGCGCAGCGATGGTGGTGGGGGCGACCACATCCGTCCCGCCGCGGGATCTCGCCTCGCCTCGTATCTGCGTGTACTCGTCTCCTACGGAAGACGAGCAGCGAGGTCCGGGGGCCGACGCCGAGACGGAGAGAGACGCGGCCGCGCTCTCGCACCTCACGGAGGAGGCCGTGCGCCTCTACGGCCGCGCGAGAATCGCGTTTCGGATCGGCACCACGAGATGCGGGATCACCCGGTGCTCCGCCAAGCGCTCCGCGTGGCCGCACAGCGACGCGAACACGGTGCTCAGGTCGTCGAGCGACCGCACGGGGCCAGCCTTCCGCACCGAGAGGAAGACGCTGATCGGATCCTCGTCGCCGAGGCTGAGATCCGGCCGGCCGCGCGACTTCACTTCGAACGTGGCCGTGAGGTCGCCCGATTCTGAGAGCGAGATGCCGAGCGACGGCTGCACGTCGACGAGCGCGTCCTGTTGGCGATCGACGAGGGACGCGAGCGGCGAGTCGGCGAGAAGCGCGTCGAAGATGATCTCGTCGCGCGGGGCGTCGGTCTCGAAGTCAAAGCCGAAGACGAGTTCGAGCGCGTCGACGTCGATCGGCGAGATCGAGAGGTAGTACGGGGCGACTTCGAGGATGCGCTTGTGGAGCGCGTAGGCCTCCTCGAGGGAGCCGGGGTTTACGGCGCCGGAGCGGATCGACGTCTGCCGCATCGCCACCCAGGTGAACTCGCGGTCGAGTTCGAGCGTCTCGAGGGCAAGCTCGCCCTCGAAGCGCCGGAAGCGCTCGAGCCGCGGGAACTCGCGGCGGAGGCGATCGAACATGTCGAGCACCGTCTCGCGCCGATCGGGCAGGTCGAGCTTCAGGCTCAACTTCTGGTTCACGTAGAAGTCGTGGCAGAGCGAGCCGAAGGTGGGGGAGTCGGAGTTCGACGCGTCAGAACTCATGGCGGACCCACGGTACGCGAAGGGCAGGGCGTCGAGCTGCAACGGACAGGTTTTCCCGGCCGTACGTCGCGTCCGATCGGCATGCAGGATCTCGCCCGAGGCTCGAACCTCGGGCGATCGCTGCAGATCGACCGCGGACGCGGCGCTCGAACTTCGATCGCGCGGCCGGCATCTGCCGGGTGCTCGGCAGCGCTCCTCGGCGTCGTTCGTGGCTCGGATGGGGGGCGAATCCCGTACCATCCGTGGCCCGGGATTCGTCGCACCGCATGGCCCTCGACACGAGCAAACTCGACTCTCTCCGCATCGACCGACGCCGCCGCCGGCGGGGCGGTTGGCTGTGGATCGTCTTCCTCCTCCTTCTCCTCGGCGGGGCCGGCGGCGGAGGCTACTGGTGGTGGATCAACCGCCCGCAGGTCATTCCGGTGCGCACCGTCACGGTGGTCGCCAAGGGGTCGAAAGCCGACCGGACGCTCCTGAACGCGTCGGGCTACGTGACCGCGAGGCGCGACGCGACGGTGTCGTCGAAGGTGACCGGCAAGGTCATCGAGGTGATGGTCGAGGAAGGCATGCACGTGGACGAAGGGCAGATCCTCGCCCGGCTCGACGCCTCGAACGTCACCACGTCGCTCGACCTCGCGAACGCCCAGCTCGACGCAAGCCGTAGCGCGCTCGGCGAGACCGAGGCGAACCTCGCCCAGGCGAAGCGCGAGCTCGAGCGGCTCGAGGAAGCCAACGCGAGCGGCGCGGCCACGCGGCTCGAGATGCAGCGGGCGGAGACGCTGGTCCAGTCGCTCGAGGCCCGCATTGGCCGCCAGCAGGCGGAGATCGCCGTCGGCGAGCGCGAGGTCAAGATCTGGCAGCAGCAGCTCGACGACACGATCATCCGCGCGCCCTTCTCCGGCGTCGTGACCGCAAAGAACGCGCAGCCCGGCGAGATGATCTCGCCGATGTCGGTCGGCGGGTTCACCCGCACCGGCATCTGCACGATCGTCGACATGTCGTCGCTCGAGATCGAAGTCGACGTCAGCGAGTCGTACATCAATCGCGTGCAGGCGGGCATGCCGGTCGAGGCGACGCTCGACTCCTACGCCGACTGGAAGATCCCCGCCAAGGTGATCGCGATCATCCCGACCGCCGATCGCCAGAAGGCGACCGTGAAGGTGCGCGTCGGCTTCGACGAGCGCGATTCCCGCATCCTTCCCGACATGGGCGTGAAGGTCGCGTTCCAGAAGGTCGGCGAGGAGCCGACGCAGCTCGCTGGCATCGACGTGACCCAGAAGGCGATCGCGACGGACAACGGCCGCGACGTCGTGTGGCTCGTGCGCGAAGGGAAGGCCGAGCGCCGCGCCGTGACGCTCGGCGAGCGGAAAGGCGAATCGGTGCTCGTCCTCGCGGGACTCGCGGGCGGCGAGCGCGTGGTGATCGATCCGCCTGCAACGTTGAAAGACGGCATCGCGGTGAAGGAGGAACGCCAGTGACTGACAGCAACGCCTCGACGAATGACGCGCCGATCGTCTCGGTGCGAAAGGTCGAGAAGACCTTCCGCCGCGGCGGGGAGGAGATTCGCGTGCTCGACGCGCTCGACCTCGACGTCCCGAAGGGCGAATTCCTCGCCCTGATGGGGCCGTCGGGCTCGGGGAAGACCACGTTGCTCAACCTGATCGGCGGACTCGATCAGCCGACGGGCGGCTCGGTCGTCGTGGCAGGCGAGCACATCGAGGACCTCTCCTCGCGAGAGCTCGCCGACTGGCGGGCCGAGAACATCGGCTTCGTCTTTCAGTTCTACAACCTCTTGCCGGTCCTCTCCGCCGCCCGCAACGTGGAGTTGCCGCTTCTCCTGACGAGCCTCTCGCGCGCGGAGCGCAAGCGCCATGTCGCGGTCGCGCTCGAAGCGGTCGGCCTCTCGCACCGCGCGAGCCATACGCCGCGCACGCTGTCAGGCGGCGAGCAGCAGCGCGTGGGCATCGCCCGCGCGATCGTCACCGATCCCACGCTCCTCCTCTGCGACGAGCCGACCGGCGACCTCGACCGGAAGTCGGGCGACGAGATCCTCTCCCTGTTGCAGGCGCTCAATCGCGACCAGGGGAAGACGATCATCATGGTCACGCACGACCCGCACGCCTCGGCGCGGGCCGCGCGCACCGTGCATCTCGAGAAGGGGCAGCTCGTCTCGAGCGTCGTCGCGGGAGCGATGGCATGAAGTTCCTCGGCCTCCTCTGGGGCAATCTGATGCGGAGAAAGCTCCGCACGCTGCTCACCGTCCTCTCGATCTTCGTGGCGTTCTTCCTGTTCGGCCTGCTCGGCACGATCAAGGAGGCCTTCGCGGCGGGCGTCACAGTGTCCGACGCCGACCGGCTCGTCGTGCGGCATCGCGTCTCGCTCTTCATGCTCCTGCCGATCAACTACGCGACGCGCATGCGGCAGATCGACGGCGTCGAGGCGATCGCGAGCTGGACCTGGTTCGGCGGCGTCTACAAGGACGACATGAAGAACTTCTTCCCGAACATGCCCGTCGATCCCGACGCGCTCTTCGACGTGCATCCGGAGTACGTCTTCACCGACGCCGACAAGGACGCGTGGCGGACGACGCGCACCGGCGCGGTGGTCGGCGAAACGCTCGCGGATCGCTTCGGCTGGAAGATCGGCGATCGCGTCCCGCTCAAGTCGCCGATCTGGCCTAAGCCCGACGACAGCGCATGGGAGTTCGACATCGTCGCGATCTACAAGGGCAAGAAGCCGACCACCGACACGTCGAGCTTCTTCTTCCGCTACGACTATTTCGACGAGACGCGCCCGAACGAGAAGGGCAAGGTCGGCTGGTACATGGTGCGGGTGTCGGATCCTGATCGCGCCGGCGACGTCGCGGCCGCGATCGACGCGGAGTTCGCGAATTCCTCGGCCGAGACGAAGGCCGAGCCGGAGGCCGCGTTCCAGCAAGGATTCGTCGAGCAGATCGGCAGCATCGGCACGATCCTCATGTCGATCCTGAGCGCCGTCTTCTTTACGATCATCCTCGTTGCGGGTAACACGATGGCCCAAGCCGTGCGCGAGCGCACGCAGGAGATCGGCGTCCTCAAGGCCATCGGCTTCACCGACGCGCGCGTGCTCGCCCTCGTGATCGCCGAGTCGTGCTCCGTCGCGATCCTCGGCGGCGCCGCGGGCCTTCTCTCCGCGTGGATCATCGGACAGTTCGGAAGCCCCGTTCCGGAACTTCTGCCGGTCTTCTACCTTCCGCCGTCCTACCTCGCGGTGGGCGCGGCGCTCATCCTCGCGCTCGGCGTTGCCGCCGGCATCCTGCCCGCGATCGCGGCGATGCGGCTCCACGTCGCGGTCGCGCTCCGGAGGCACGGCGCATGAACTGGCTCCTGCAGGTCCTCGCCATCACGTCATTCAGCATGCGCACGATCCCGCAGCGCCGCGGCCCGTCGATCGCCGCGGTCGTCGGCATCGCGGGCGTCGTGGCCGTGCTCGTCGGAGTCCTCTCGATCGCGGCCGGCTTCCGCGCCGCGCTCACGTCGAAGGTCGGCGAGGACATCGCGATCGTCCTTCGCGCGAGCGCCGACAGCGAGTCGACGAGCGGTCTCGAGCGCGAAGCGGTGCGCGTGATCCTCGACTCGCCGAACATCGAGTCGGCCTCGGCGGAACTCTTCTCGCTCATCAACCTGCCGCGCCGCTCGACCGGGACCGACTCGAACGTCGCGATCCGCGGCGTCTCGGCCGACGCGTCGAAGGTGCGCGGCGGCATCACGATCCTCGAAGGTCGCATGTTCGAGCCGGGCCGCAACGAGGTGATCGCCGGCGCCGGCGCCGCGCGCTCCTTCGCGAAACTCAACGTGGGCGACAGCTTCCGGGTCGGCACGAACACCTGGAACGTCGTCGGCGTCTTCTCGAGCGGCGGCGGCTCCGAGGAGTCGGAGGTCTGGACCGACGCGGCGATCCTCCAGTCAGCCTACGACCGCGGCGACTCGTACAACTCCGTGCTCGTGCGGCTTCCGACACCCGACGCGTTCGACGCGTTCAAGGACTCGCTCACAGGCGATCCCCGCCTCAAGGTGAAGGTACTTCGACTCTCGACGTATCTCGCTGATCAGGGCGAGATGCTGACGGAGTTCATCACCGGTCTCGGCTTCGCGATCGCGAGCCTCATGGCACTCGGGGCCGTGTTCGGCGCGCTCAACACGATGTACTCGGCCGTCGCCGGACGAACCCGCGAGATCGCCACGCTCCGTGCGCTTGGCTTCGGCGCGTCGCCGATCGTCCTCTCGGTGCTCGCGGAGTCGCTCGTCCTTGCGCTCATCGGCGGCGCGCTCGGCGCCGGACTCGCGTACGCGGCGTTCAACGGCTACCAAGCGTCGACTATCAACTGGCAGACCTTCAGCCAGATCGCCTTCGCCTTCGCCGTGACGCCGCCGCTCCTCGTAGCCGCGATCGTCTGGGCCGCGCTCATGGGACTTGTGGGCGGCTTCTTCCCCGCGCTCCGCGCCGCGAACATCCCGATCGCAAACGCGCTGCGGGAGGGATGATCGGCGAAGGAGTCAGGATTCAGGAGTCAGGAGTCAGTGGGCGCGCGCAGGTTGCTGTGTTGGCTTCCACTGCCTCCTCAATCCTGACTCCTGACTCCTACGCCTCTCCAACCATCCACCGCTCCATCGCCTCCACGTCCGCGAGCGTCTCGACCACGAGGTCCGCGTTCGTCTCGTGCAACTCCTGCAACGACGCGCCGCCGGTCGCGACCGCGAGCGCGCGGCAGCCGTTGTGCTTCGCGCAGTCGACGTCGTGCGGCGTGTCGCCGATGATGACGACGCGCTCGGGTCGCGGATGCATGCCGTGCGCCTCGTGCATGCGCCGCATCGCGACCGGCGGCAGCGACCGTCGGTCGGGGCCGTCGCCCGCATAGGCGCCGAGGCGGAAGTGTGTGGCGTCGAAGCGCGCCGCCTCGACCTTGAGCCGCGCGGTGTCGGGCCAGTTGCCGGTCAGGAGTCCGACGATCACGTCGTTGCGGGCAGCGAGCCGGCGCACGAGGTCGTGCACGCCGGGAAACGTGACGACGTCGACGTCTCCGCCGCGGAGGCGCTCCTCGAGGATCGCGCGATAGCGCTGGCGGAAGCGGGCCATCTCCGCGTCGCTCGCGGCGAGCCCGGCCTCGCGCATCACGTCATTCCAGATGAGGGTGTCGAGGCGTCCGGCGACCGGCACGCCCTTGAGCGTGGCGCCCGAGCCTGGATAGAGCTCGTCGAAGGTGCGCTGCATGGCGGCGATCCCCGCCCCTTGCGAGCGAAGCAGCGTGCCGTCGATGTCGAAGAGGACGAGATGCGGATGGGATTCCATGCGGACGGGTTGAGAGGATTTCAGGCGTGGTCGACGAACGCGCGCGTCGTGCGCACGATCGTTGCGGCGACCGTGGCGGCGTCGGCCCCCGACGGTCGTTCGATCCACGTGGCGAGGAGACCGAGCTGCGCGTACGCGAGCGTCTCGGCGAGAAGCGGAAGCGGCATCTTCGGCGGCGGATCGCGCCGCGCGAGACGCTCGAGATGCAGTTCGGCGAGTCGGCGCCGCACGTCGAGCGCGGCGGGGCCGGCGAGAAGCGCCGAACTCTGGGCTCGAAACTCGCGAACGTGCTCGAGGATCCCGCGCACGCGCTCGGCGAGCGTGGCGTCGCCGGCGCCCGTCGGGCCGACGGCATCGGCGAGCGGGGCGAGGAGCCCGCTCACCGCGCGGCGAAGGACGTCTTCCTTCCCGCGAAAGTGCTCGTAGAAGGTCGAACGGCCGACCCCCGCGCGGGCGATGACGTCCGAGACGGTGAACTCGTCGAAGCGGCGCTCGAGCGCGAGGCGATTGAACGCGGCGACGATCCAGTCGTCGGTCGCGTCGCTCCTCGTCGACCTCACGGCGTCGGACGACATCCGGACATCGTACGTGAGTTGTCCGCTTTGCCCGCCGCGCGGCCGCGCGCCGCTCGACGCGCGCGCGATTCCGGGCGAGAGTCCCCGGATGACCACGCCCGAACCTTCGACGCCCTCGACGACCATGGCGCCCGTGACCGGGCGCGCCTCCGCCGTCCTCGTGATCGCCGCCTCGCTCCTCATCGTCGGCTTCATGGCCGCCCACCCGACCAGCCACGCGCCGACCCTTCGCGACTTTGCCGTCGAAGCGACCGGCGGCTTCGGCCCCAACGCGCTCGTGCATGGCGTGCTCGTCGGCCTCGCGGCGCTTCTCTGTGTCGGCTTCCTCGCGCTCGCCGACGCGCTCGGCTGGCGGCGGCTCGTCGTCCGCGCCGCGGTCGTGTCGCTCGCCCTCGGAACCGTCTGCGGCGTCTTCGCCGGGGGCATCAACGGTTTCGTCGTGCCGACGACTGCCGCGGCCTATGCCGAGGCCGACGACGCGACGCTCGCGGCCCTGGGCGTCGGCCTCCGCTTCGCCCGCGAGGCGAACGCGACCCTCGCCCGGGGCGACGTGATCGGCGTCTCCGCGGCGACGATTCTGTTCGGGCTGGCGGCGTTGCGCGGTGCCGCCAGCACGCGGCGGCCCGTCCTCGGCATCGTCGGCCTCGCCCTCGGCGTTGCGCCGCTCGCGCTCCTCGCCGCGGGCCGCTTGCCGATCACCGTCTCCGGCTTCGGCCACTTCGTCCTGATGCAAGGGTTCTGGGGCATCGCGGTGGGCGTGTCGCTTCTACGACGTTCGATGTAGTTTGCCGACCATGACATCGGTCGCGGTGGAGGTCGCCGAACCCGGAGGTACGCTCTCGCGTCTGTGCGACGTCGGCCCCCGACGAGTGTCGGAAGCCGCCGCCATTCTCGAGGTCCTCTGCGTGCAGCATCTCCATCGATCGGTCGGAACCGTTCTCGCCTATCTCGTCGTTGCAGCCGTCGCCGCGTTCGCGAGGACGTCGGCCGCCGCCGGAACGGAACCGAAGCGCCCGAACATCGTCCACATCGTCGCCGACGACCTTGGGTGGAAGGACGTCGGCTTCCACGGCGCGACTGACATCAAGACGCCGAACTTGGACGCCTTGGCGAAAACCGGCGCCGTCTTCGACGCGCTGTACGTCCAGCCGATGTGCACGCCCACGCGGGCCGCGCTCATGACCGGCCGCTATCCCTTCCGCTACGGCCTGCAGACCGCGGTGATCCCGTCGGTGTCGGAGTACGGCCTCGACCTGTCGGAGCGCCTCCTGCCGCAGGTTCTCGCCGACGCGGGCTACAACACCGCGATCATCGGCAAGTGGCACTTGGGCCACGCGGACAAGGCGTATTGGCCGAAGCAGCGCGGCTTTCAATATCAGTACGGCGCGATGATCGGCGAGCTCGACTACTTCACGCACGACGAGCACGGCGTCCTCGACTGGTTCCGCGACAACGAGCCGGTGCGCGAAGAGGGCTACACGACAACGTTGCTCGGCGCGGATGCGGTGAAGTACATCGCGAAGCAGGACGCGTCGAAGCCGTTCTACCTCTACCTCGCGTTCAACGCACCGCACACGCCGTACCAGGCGCCGCAGGAGTACATCGATCGCTTCAAGGCGATCGAGGATCCCACGCGCCGCACCTACGCCGCGATGGTGAGCGCCCTCGACGACGAGATCGGCCGCGTCGTCGCCGCGCTCGACAAGAAGGGGCTCCGCGACAACACGCTCATCATTTTCCACAGCGACAACGGCGGCACCCGCAACGCGATGTTCGCGGGGGTGATGGCCGACATGTCGAAGATCACGTTGCCCTGCGACAACGGCCCGTACCGCGAAGGGAAGGGCACCCTCTACGAAGGCGCGACGCGCGTCGTCGGCCTCGCGAACTGGCCCGGCCACATCAAGGCGGGCGAAGTCGTCGGCCTCGTCCACGCGGTCGACTTCTTCCCGACGATCACCACGCTCGCGAGGGCGTCGACGGAAGGCTGCAAGCCGATCGACGGCATGAACGTCTGGCAGACCATCGCGGCAAACGCCGCGTCGCCGCGCGAGGAGATCGTCTACAACATCGAGCCGTACCGTGCGGCACTTCGCCAAGGCGAGTGGAAGCTCGTGTGGCGCACGCTTCTCCCGTCGAAGGTCGAGCTCTTCAACATCGTCGCCGACCCGAGCGAGACGACGAACCTCGCCGACAAGCACCCGGAGAAGGTCGCGGCGATGCAGGCCCGCATCAACGCGCTCGCGGCCGACGCCGCGAAGCCGCTCTTCCTCATCGACCAGGCGAAGGTCGTCCAGAAGAACATGAAGGGCGAGCCGGTCCTGCCGATCGACGACGAGTACCCGGTCGCGGATTGACCCGGCTGCAACGCGGAGGCTCGCGGCGGCCCCCTCCGTCATCGCTGCGCGATGCCACCTCCCCCACGAGACGTGGGGGAGGATCGGGCTCTTGCATCCTCCCCCGACTTCGTCGGGGGAGGGGGACCATCGCGAAGCGATGGTGGTGGGGGCTCGTGCACTCGCGCGGCCCCCTCCGTCATCGCTGCGCGATGCCACCTCCCCCTCGAGACGTGGGGGAGGATCGGGCTCTTGCATCCTCCCCCGACTCCGTCGGGGGAGGGGGCCCATCGCGAAGCGATGGGGGTGGGGGCTCGTGCGCTCGCGCGGCCCCCTCCGTCATCGCTGGCGCGCTGCCACCTCCCCCACGAAGCGTGGGGGAGGATCTACTGCCGCGCGCTCCGCTGCCGCGCGAGTGCGAGCAGCCCTTCCGCCACGCGGGTCGCATCGCCGCTGACCTCGGCATTTGCGACGCGCACGACATGCCACCCGGCGCTCTCGA
>JAEUIT010000081.1 GCA_016795035.1 Phycisphaerae bacterium
GGCCCGACGCGGCGCACAGAACCGTGCGAGCGTTCGTGCGACGCCTCCGGGAGGGCCACCGCCCCGAGACTCTTGCCGGCGCGCCTCGCGCGGCGTCAACTCCGCCATCGCCCGCCGTTCGTGCGGAGAAGCTCTCCGCGCACCATCGCGCACGCGTCGGCGATGGCCGCGTCGCTCGCCGGCCTCCGCTCCCCGCGCTCGACCGCGCGATACCAGTCGGCCACGTTCCACGCGGCCGTCTCCGGGTGGGCGGCGAGCCGCGGAATGAGATGCACGTGCAGGTGCTGCGATCCCTCGCCAAACGCGATCGCGTAGACGCGGAGCGCGCCCGTCGTCACTTCGAGGGCCCGCGCGGCGTCGCGCACCATCAGGCCGAACTCGCAGGCATCCTCGTCGCTCTCGAGCCGCGCCGGCCCTTGCACATGACGACGTGCGCACAGAAGGAGCCACCCCGCCAGCGGCGCCGGAGGCAGATGGTGTCGCAGCACCCAGCGATCGGCCTCGGCGACGACGAGCCCGTCGTCGCGCGCGGTCTCGAGGAGTCGACAGATCGAGCACTCGCGCGGGTCGTAGCCGCCGCCGTCGCGACCGGGCGTCGGCGTGGGCGAAGGCGTCGAGGCGCGCACCGCCTCTTCCGTCACTTCGTCCCCTTCGGCCCGCCGTCCTTCAGGTACTTCCTGCTGATCGCGGCCTCGAGGTCGATGTCGCAGACGTTGGCGATCGTCGTGAGCCACGCGAGCACGTCGGCGAACTCCTCTTCGAGGTTGTCGCGGTCGGGCGTGCCCTTCTCGCGCTGCGCGAGCGCGTGGGCCAACTCGCCGATCTCCTCGGTGAGCCAGAGAAATGTCTTGGGCACGCCGCGTTCGCGATCGGTCTCGTAGTACCGGTCACGGATGAACTGCTGAAACGAACGGATCGAAATCGGCGACGAGGAAACGTCCATGGCGGGACTCGAACCTGCAACCTTTGCCTTCGGAGGGCAACGCTCTATCCAATTGAGCTACATGGACTGGAGAAGGAACAAGGAGAAGGGATCAAGGATCAAGGGTGCGGAGCGACCCGAGCAAGGAGTCAGGAGTTAGGAGTCAGGAGTGAGTGGAAAAGGCGCTTCGGGTGCTTTCACCCTGACTCCTGAATCCTCAATCCTGAATCCTCGCGGCCAGCGGCCGCGCGGCTTGCCCCTCAACCCTGAACCCTCAACCCTGAACCCTCAACCCCGAACCCTTCTCCCGCAGAATAACACAGCCTCCGCGCGGCTACCATCGCCGCCCCGCTGATGGCTCGCGACTCGGCACCCACCGCATCCACTCCGTTCCTGCCGATCGCGGGCGTCACCTTCCTGGCGTCGATGGGCACCGGTGTCCTTTGGAACGGCATCGGCTTCATCGCGAAGAGCACCTTCGCCTACGGCCCGGTCGCGAACTTCTCGCTCCTCTTCGCGTTCGGCGTCGCGTACGTGCTCGTCGCCGCGAACGCCGGCCGCGTCATCCGCACCTTCGAGGATCGGCTGTCGGCCCGCACCGTCCTCACGTTCGTCTTCCTCGCGCAGGCGCTCATCGCACCGGTCGTCCTCTTCCGCACCGAGTGGTCGATGTGGCTCGCCGGCTGCGGCGTGAGCGCGCTCTCCGCGTTGCAGTGGCCCATCATCGAGGCCTACATCGCCGGCGGACGCGACCAAGCGAACATGCGGTCGACGATCGGCCGCTGGAACGTGACCTGGATGTCGGCCGTCTGGCTCGGCGTTGCAGGTCTCGGGCCGCTTCTCACCGGCGAACGCGCGCTCGGCGCGATTCTCCTCCTCGCCCCGCTGAACGTCGGCTGCGCGATCCTCCTCCGCTGGTTTCGGGCGGTGCCCGGCGAGCATCTCGAGGAGCATCATGGCACCGCGCCGACCGCCTATCCGCCGCTTCTCGCGAGCGTGCGCATGCTGCTGCCCCTCGGATACGTGGTCGCATCGGCGATCTCCGCGATCGTGCCCTTCCTCGTCGAGCGCGTCGGGGCGACGCCGGCGTGGGTGACGCCGCTCGCGGCGACATGGCTCGCGACGCGCCTCGTCGCCGTCGTCCTTCTCTGGACGACGCGCGGCTGGCACGGCCGATGGACGCCGCTCGTCGTTGCAGGTCTCCTCTGCCCGCTCGGCTTCGCGATTGCGGTCTTCGCGCCGACCCCATTTCTCGTCGGCCTCGGGCTCGGCCTCTTCGGCCTCGGCCAAGGGGCGATCTACTACATGGCGATCTACTACGCGATGGCCGTCGGAAAGGCCGAAGTCGATGCGGCCGGCACGCACGAGGCGCTCATCGGCCTCGGCTACGCGGTCGGCCCGCTCGTGGGCATCGCGAGCTACGGGCTCACGGCGACCGAACGGAACGGCGACATCGCGTTTGTCGCGTCGATGCTCGCCCTGCTCGCCCTCGGCTCGATCCCCGCGATCACTCCGTACCGCGTGTGGCGGCGCTCGCAACGGGCGGCATCGCCAGCAGCCGATCGATGAGCGCCGGAAGCGCGACCGGGACCACGAGCAAGTGCCCTTCGTCGGGATAGACGACCGCGTCCGCCTCGATCGGCACGCGCACGATGCCGTCGACGCCCGCCCGCACGACGACCGTGCGTTCGGCCGGATAGCCCTTGGGGGCGCCGGTGCCCGCGATCAGTCCGATGCCTGCAACGCGGTCTCCACGTTGCGATGCCACGCGCGCCGCGGCACCTGCCCCCATCGAGTGGCCGACGAGATAGACGCGGCCCGGATCGACATTCGCGGTGCGGCGCATCTCGGCGACGAGTTCGTCGAAAAAGCGCGGCGTGAGGCCGAAGCTCGAGCTCACGGGGCACGCGACGACGAAGCCCTTCGCCCGCGCGATCCGGCCGAGTTCGCCGCGACCATAGCCCGCGAGGAACATGCTCTCGTCGGCGCCCGCGCCGTGGAGCGCGATCACGAGCGGCGGTGACGCGCCCGGCTCGAGCGACTCCGGGATGAGGACGCGCACCGGGGCCGCGCCGCCCAGGACGGGCACGCTCCGCCAGGCTTCGCCGCGCCGATCGAGCCACGCGAATCGGCCCGACTCGTACGCGCGGATCTCCGCGTCGATCTCGGCGAGGAGCCGCGGCCGATCGGCGAGGAAACCGGCGCTCGACGTGACGCGGCCTGCCGCGAGATCGAGTCGCGAACGCGTGGCCGCGACGTCGGTCTCTAGGTCGGCGTTCACGATGCGGTCGAGCCGGGCGCGCAGCGCCTCGATCGTGGCCGCGGGCGCTTCGGCGAAGACGGGCACGCGCACGGCCGGCACCGCGAGCCCTGAAGACGTGCGGACGTCGACGCGATAGGTGCCGGGCTGCAACGCCGAGGAGGCGGCGAGATCGAGCGTCGCGGGCATCGCCGCGTCAATGTGCTCGGCCGAACCGTCCGGACGCGTCACGACGAACGTCAGGCGCTCGGGCAGCGCCGCCTCCTTCACGTACGGCAATGCGGAGATCGCGATCCGCGCGCCGCTCGCCCGCGCATTGTCGATGACGAGCTCGCGCGGCTCGGCGACGAACCGATGCATGAGGAGCGCCGTGAACGCGTCGCGTTCGGCGCCGGACAGCCCCCGCGCCGCCGCGGCCTCGTCGGCGAGCGTCCGCATCGTGTCGGCGTATCGGCCGGCGAAGAAGCCGATCGACGCGCGGTCGACCGCGATGTTCGTCGCGCGGCGGTCGAGCGACGCGGCGGACGGCTCCGCAAGCGCCTCCTCGAACGCGAGGAAACTGCGAAAGAGATCCTCGCGTCCCGGCGCGACGGGATCGCTTCCGCTCGCGACGGCGGCAACGACGAGAAGGCTGACGAACGCGGCGACGCGCCTCACGATCGCGCCCCTTTCGCGAGGCTCACCTCGGCGAGCGCCGCCAGCGCCCGCTCGCGCGCCTCGTCGTGGGCGACGATCGGTTGGGGATAGGTGACGCCGAGCGTCACCCCCGCGCGGGCGAGCGCCGACGACGGCGCCTTCCACGGCGCGTTGAGCGCGTCGTTCGGAAGCCGCGCGATCTCCGGGACCCAGCGGCGCACGTACGCGCCGTCCGTGTCGAACTTCTCGCCCTGAAGCACCGGATTGAAGATGCGGAAGTACGGAGCGGCGTCGGCGCCGCAGCCGCCGGCCCACTGCCAGCCCAACGTGTTGTTCGCGAGGTCGGCATCGACGAGCGTGTCCCAAAACCATCGCGCGCCGTCGAGCCACGAGTGCAGGAGGTGCTTCACGAGGAAGCTCGCGACCACCATGCGCACGCGGTTGTGCATCCAGCCGGTCGCCCAGAGCTCGCGCATGCCGGCGTCGACGAGCGGATAGCCCGTGACTCCACGTTGCCAGGCGCGGAGCGTCGCCTTGTCGCGGCGCCACGGGAACGCGGCGTACTCGGCGCGAAGCGGCGAGGTCGGCGTGTGCGGGAAATGCACGAGGACGTGATGCCCGAACTCGCGCCAGAGGAGTTCCGCGAGGTACTTCTCCGCGTTGCGGCTGAACTCCGCGTTGTCGGCCTTTCGCAGCGCGTCCTCGACCGCGTACCACGCGCGGCGCGGCGAGATCTCGCCGAAGTGGAGGTGCGGCGAGAGGCGCGAGGTTCCCACCACTGCGGGCAGGTCGCGCTCGAGGGCATAGCGTGCGACGGGCCCGGCGACGAACGCGCGAAGCGCCGCGAGCGCGCCGGTCTCGCCGGGCGTCCACGCGGCGCGCATGCCGGCTGCCCAATCGATCGTCGGCAGGAGCCCGAGCGCGTCGAGCGGCTCCGAGCGGGGCCACGTCGGCGGCGCCTCGAGCGAGCTCGGCGCGCGCTGCGGGCGCGGCGGCTTCGCCTGCATGCGGCAATTCTTCGCGAACGGCGTGTAGACCTGGTACGGCAGCCCCGTCCCGGTGCGGATCGACTCCGGCACGTGCAGCAACGACGAGTCGACGCGCTCGAACGCCGGACCGAGCCGCTCGGCAAGCTCCGCCTCGACCGCCGCGGCGGCCGGCTCGTAGCGGCGCGCGGCGACCACGCGCGTCGCGCCCGTCTCCTTCAGGAGTTTCGGCAACGCGGAGACGGCGCGGCCGGTGCGGACGACGAGCCGGCTGCCGAGCGCCGCGAGGCGCGTCTCGAGCGCCGCGAGCGCGTGGTGCAGCCACCAGCGCGAGGCGCCGCCGTACGGCCACTCGCCTTCGTCCTCCGGCGCCCAAAGGTAGACCGGGATCACCGGTCCGCGCGCGGCTGCAACGAGGAGCGCGGGGTTGTCGTCGGTGCGAAGGTCCTGTCGGAACCAGAGGATCGTGGTCATGGCGTCGTCACGTCAGCGGAAGCGGCCGAGCTCGAAGCGCAGCGCGCTCTCGAGGGTCGAGTGGTCGAAGCGGAAGCCCGCGTCGAAGAGGCGCGTCGGGCGCACGAAGGCGCCGCCGAGGAGAAGCTCGCGTCCCATCTCGCCGAAGATCGTCGAGACGGCGAACGACGGCAGCGGCAGGAACGCGGGCCGGCGCAGGACGCGTCCGAGGGTCGCGCCGAACGTGCGGTTGTCGCACGGCGCCGGGCCGACGGCGTTCACCGGACCTTCGAGCGCGTCGGTGTTGATCGCGAAGAGGACTGCAGCGAGGAGGTCGTCGAGCGCGATCCACGACATCCCCTGCCGACCCGAGCCGACCGGTCCGCCGAGGCCGAGCGAGAACGGCGTGAGGAGCGCCTTGAGCGCGGCGCCGGCCGACGACAGCACCATGCCGATGCGGAGATTGACGACGCGCACGCCCGCCTCGGCTGCGGGGCTCGTCGCCGCCTCCCACGCGCGGCAGACGTCGGCGAGGAATCCCGAGCCGGTCGACGCCGATTCGTCGATGCGATCGGCGCCGCGGTCGCCGTAGAAGCCGATCGCGCTTGCGCTCACGAGGACGCGCGGGCCGTTCGGCACGCTCGCGATCGCGTTCGCGAGCGTCGTCGTCCCGCGCACGCGGCTCTCGAGGATGCGCGCCTTCTTCGCCGCGCTCCAGCGCGATGCGATCGACTCGCCGGCGAGATGCACCACCGCGTCGCATTCGGCAAGCGCCGCGAGATCGACGCTGCCGCGCGCCGGGTCCCACGCGATGTCGCCGCGGGCGGCGTTCGCCGCGCCGCGCACGAGCCGGTGCACGCGATGCCCGCCGGTCGTGAGAAACGCCGCGAGCGCGCCGCCGACAAGCCCCGACGCCCCGGAGATGGCGATCGTCTTCGGCGCCCGCGAGAGCTCGGCGTGTCGGGCGAGGTCGAGCTGCGTGCGCCGATGGCGCCACGCGAAGGTGCGTGCGAGCATCGCGCGCACGTTGCCCGCGCCGAGCGCCCCGAGCGGGCCGAACGGCAGCTCGTACGAGATGGCGTCCTCGAGCGTCGACCGCTCCGCGTTGCCGGCCAAGTCGCCGAAGCGATGCAGGTGTCGCCACGCGCGGAAGGGCCCGCGCGCCATGCGGTCGACGAACTGCTGTCCCGGTCGCACCTCCTCGTGCACCGCCTCCCAGCGTGCCTTGAGCGGCAACGGACCGAGCGGCACGCGCAGCACCGCGACCGCGCCGTCGCGCATCTCGGTGAGGCTCTTCTCGACCTTCACCCCGGACCAAGGCGGTACGAGCCGCTCGAGCGCGCCCTCGCGGAAGTGCCACGAGGCGAGCGTCTCGCGCGGGCAGTCGAAGGTCGCCGTCGCCTCGAAGGATCTCATCGCGTCGCCTTCCTGGTTCGCACGGGAGCCGCGGACTCGTCCGGGCGCAGGCGCTCGCCCCGAACGAGCACGTCACGCACGTGGAGGAAGGTCGCGCGGTCGGCGGCGCGGTCGGCGTCGCCACGGGCGCGCATCGAGGCGAGGGGCAAGGTCATGCGCGGATTGTCGCGGAGCGCGGGCTCGTTGCGGCGAAGGAAGTCCCAATAGAGCCGCGTGACCGGGCACGTCGACTTCGGATCGAAGCGGCACGATCCGCAATGGTCGCTCATCTTCGCGATGTAGGCCGCACCGCTCACATAGGGCTTTGTCGTGAGAAGGTCGCCGACCGCGAAGGAGCCCATGCCGAGGACGTTCGGCTCGACGACCCAGTCGTAGGCGTCGGCATAGGCGACCCAGAACCAGTCGGTGAGTTCCCGCGGCGAAACGCCGAGAAGCGTCGCGAGATTCGCAAGCACCATGAGCCGCGTGATGTGATGGCTATAGCCCTCGGCCCACACGGCGGCGACCGTCTCGTCGAGGCACCGAAGGCCGCTTTCCCGGCCCCACCATGCGGGCGGCAACGGCGTGTCGGCGTCGAGCGCGTTCGCGAGCGAGCCGCCGTCGACGCCCTGCGGCGCCGCCGCGCTTCGCCATTCCGCGCCGGACCAGCGCGCGAAACCGCCGTCACCGGGGCGCGCGGCGCACGCCGATGTCGGCAGCGTGCGGAATCCGTCGGTCGCCGCATGGACCTGCTGCACGAACTCGCGCCACCCGAGGACCTGCCGGATGAAGCCCTCCTTCGAGGCGAGCGGAATGTCGAGGCCCGCGGCGTCGTCGACGAGGTCGCGAGGAAGGAGCCGCGCGAGGTTCAGTATCGGCGTGAGTCGCGTGTGGAAGAGCCCGCGGCTCACCGAGCTCATCGCGTCCTCGTACGGGCCGAAATGCGGGAGACACGACGACTTCGCCCACGACCAGAGGCGGTCGGCCTCGCTCCGCGTTGCAGGTATGGCTGCAACGTCGAGCGTGCCCGGATGCGCGGCGAAGCGTTCGCGCACGAGGGCCTCGACCTCGGCGCGGAGCGGCCCCGTGCGGAACCGCGGCGGCTCGGGCGCGGGCGGCGTGCCGTTCCAGGGCTTGCGGTTCTCGGCGTCGAACGAGAACTTCCCTCCCACGGGCTTCCCTCGCTCCATGAGGATCCCGGTGCGCCGGCGCACCGCCTGATAGAAGCGGTCCATGCGAAACGGCTGGCCCGCGGCCGCGAGATCGTCGGGCGTCGTGAGCCACGTCTCGTTCGGTCGCTCGTCGATGAGGCCCCGCGCCGCAAGCGGCGCGAGTTCGGCGCGAAGCTCGCGCTCGGCCGGCCGCATCACGATCGCGGGCCGAGCCTCGCGCGCGATCGTCGAGAGCGCGTCCGAGATCGGCCCGTCGACGATCTCATACCGCACGTCGAAGCCGGCGTCGGCCAGCTCGAGCGCGAAGGCCCGCTGATTGAGTAGGACGGTCGCGAGCTTCTGCCGGTGATAGGGGCGGCGCGAGAGCCATTCGCGGCTCTCGACGAAGAGCGCCGTCGTGTCGGCACGTCCCTCGGCGAGCGGACCGACCTCCTTCGTGAGTTGGTCGTAGGGTACGTACACGAGGCGCCGACCCGCGCGGGTCTCGCCGCGGCGGGCTTCGAGCGCTTCTCGGAATGCCGACATGACGCCCCCGCTTCGTCGATCGCGCGACGACGGATGCGGCCCCCGATCGGCGCGCCGCGCACGGTGGACGGGAAGCTGCGACGCGACCGATATACTCGCCGCATGGAGCCAGCGCGAGGTCGAGCCCCGTCCGCCGTGTCATCGATCCCGGTCGCCGCGCGGAGAATCGAGCTCGCGCTTGCCGCGATCCGCTCGCTCGAGTCGAAGGCCGCCGAGATCGACGCCATCGCGGAGGCGATCGCGGAACGCCTGGCCGCCGGCGGCACCGTCTACACCGCCGGGAACGGCGGATCGGCGGCCGAAGCCCTGCACCTCGCCGAAGAGCTGATCGGGCGCTACAAGTCGAACCGCCCGCCCTATCGGTCGATCTGCCTGAACGCCGATCCGACCGCCCTCACCTGCATCGCCAACGACTTCGGGTTCGAAGCCGTGTTCTCCCGGCAATGCGATGCGCTCGTCCGGCCCGGCGATGTCCTCGTCCTCTTCTCGACGAGCGGCCGAAGCCCGAACATCGTCCAGGCCGCGATCGCCGCCCGTAAGAACGGCGGCCTCGTGATCGGGCTGCTGGGAGGCGTCGGGGGAGGCACCGGCGGCGACACGCGTCCGCAATGCGATGTGGCCCTTGTCGTTGACGGGGCCGACTCGGGCGCCGTGCAGGAAGCGCATCAGGTCATCCTCCACGCCCTGTGCGAACGGCTCGAGCGCCCGTGATCGGGCCCTCGGGCCCCCTTCCCTCACCGACCCCACCGCCGAATCCGATCGCCGACCAGACACGACAGGGACACCCTCGTGACGACCGCCGCCACCGCCACCGCCGACCTTCATCCCGCCGACACCGGCGGCATTCGCGCCCGACTCGGCACCGCGCTCACGCGCGTCATCGTGCCGCTCTGGCTTCTCGCGGGTGCCATCTTCAAATTCTGGACGCTCGACCCGCGTCTCTTGCCGAAGCCGGTCTTCGACTTCTTGAAGTGGATGAGCGGCGCGGTCGGCGCCGAGTTCGGCCCCTTCCTCATGTTCAGTTTCCGCTCGATGGTTGCGGTCGAGCTGGTGCTCGTCGGCGTGATGTTCTTCGTGCCGAAGTACGCCCGCGCGGCGGCGATCGCGATCCTCACGCTCTTCTGCGCGATCCTCCTCGTCGAGGTCCTCTACATCTTCCAGGGAAGCGATTTCGCGAAGAAGGGCTTCGCCGCGTTCCTTGAACCCTGCGGCTGCTTCGGCAGCGCGAGCCCGCCGACGATCGTCACGCTCGCGATCGACGCGACGCTTCTCCTGGGCTGCATCCTCTGCGCCCCCGTCCGCGCGAGCCTGTCGATCCCGCGTTGGCCGGTGAGCGGCATCGCGGGCGTCGCCTCGGTCGTCGTCGGCTTCGGCCTCGCGTTCGGTAAGCCCGAGCGCACCGTCGAGAACCCGCACGCCGTCGAGCCCGCGGTCGTCGACGGCACGAACGGAACGACACCGCCTGCAACGGCGACCGACGCCACCGCCGATGCGGCCAAGGGCGGCAACGCGGAGACGCCGAAGGCCGCCGGCGCCCCGCCGTGGCCCGCCGCGCCCGAGAAGCTCAAGGCCTCGTACTACATCTCCGAGCAGAAGGTGCTCGGGCAGCGCATCGACACGCTCGACATCGCGCTTCTCATCAATCGCCCGCTCCCCGGCAACCTGAACGAAGGCCGCTGGCACCTCGTCTACTACCGCCGCGACTGCGAGCATTGCCACGACATCCTGACCCGATTCTTCAGCAAGGAGCTGCCGGCCCCGACGATCGCGGTCGAGATGCCCGACACCGACGGCGCGGCGCTTCCGATGCCGTGCAAGGACTGCAAGCTCCACACGCTGCCGAAGGGCCCCGACTACGTGATCATGCCGCCGCTCGTCATGACGGTGCAGGACGGCATCGTGGTCGGCATCACGACCGACGTCGACAAGAAGGGCGCCGTCGAGGCCGTCCTGAACGCGGGCAAGCCCGACTCGAAGCCGGTGGACGGCGCACTCGTCGTTGCAGCCACGCCTGCGAAGGCGCCCGACGCCGCGCCGGCGAAGACGACGCCCGATGCGACGAAGCCCGTCGAACCTGCGAAGCCTGCGGTGGCGGCGAAGCCGTTCCCGCCGGCCCCCGCGCAGCTCGAGAGTTTCTACGCCCCCGAGTTCGAGAAGTGGACGGGCCAGCGCTTCGACGCCGATCCGTTCGCGCTCCTCGTCAAGCGGCCGCTGCCCTTTGACGTCAATAGCGGCAAGGTCGTCGTCGTCTACTACCGCGCCGACTGCGAGCACTGCCACACGCTGCTCGCCGACCACTTCTCCTCCTCGTTGCCGGCGCCGACCATCGCGATCGCGATCCCCGACACCGATCTCGCCGCGGCCCTCGACATGCCCTGCTCGGAGTGCAAGCTCTCGACGTTGCCGGAAGGCCCGACGTACGTCGTAGAGACGCCGGTGCTGATCGTCCTCGAGGACGGCGTCGTGAAGGGCGTCATCGGCGGCGCGCAGGCCGAAGATCCGGTCGCGGTCGAGAAGCTCCTCGGCGTGTCGAAGAAATGATCGCCCTTCCCGGCCGTGCCGCGATGCTCGGCGCCGGCGTCACGCTCGGCGTGGCCGCGCTGACGCTCGCCGCGGGCGCCGAGCCGCTCGGGTGGCTCGTCCGGCTCGGCAGTTTCGCGGCGCTCCCGCCGGATGCGAGCGTGCGCGCCTTCGCGGGCCTCGTCGGCGCCGCCGGGCTCGGCGCGCTTCTCATCCCGCGCTGGTCACGGCGCCTTGCGCGACTCGGCTGCATCGCGTCGACCTTCGCGGCGATCGCGACGGCCTCGGCGCTCCTCCGCGCGCCGGACCTCACGCTTGCGGCGGCGCTCGGCGTTGCAGCCGTCACGGGCTGGCTCGCGCTGGCGCTCGCCCCGACCGACGCCGGCGATCCGCCCTCGCGCGTGAGCGGCGCGTGGCGCATCCTCGCGACGCTCGCAGTCTCGACCGCGGCGCTCGCGATCGCGGCCGCGAGTCCGGTGCGCCAGCCGCGCGACCGCGGGCCGCTCATCGAGACGAGCTCGTACGAGTCGGGCAGCGTCATCGACCTGCACGTGAGCCGCTGGGAAGGCGAGCCGCTCGCCGCGACCGGCATCTTCGAGTACCTGCCCGAGCTCGAGTCGCTCGTTCCCTCCACGAGCGACGACACCTTCTACCTCGTCTTCTACAACGTCCGCTGCGGCCATTGCCACGCGTTCTTCAACGCGCACTTCGCGAAGGACTCGCTCCCCGGCGTGCGGGTGATCGCGATCGAGATTCCCGAACCGCCCGACGCCCAGACGCTCGAGACCGACCAGCCCGAGTCGATCGACTGCCCGACGTGCGTGCGCCTCACGCTCGGCGCGGGTCCGACGTGGATGCTGTCGCCGCCGACGGTCGTGCGCGTCGAGCGCGGCGTCGTCACCTGCGCGAACGAGCCGCCGGGACGGAACGTCTGCGTGCAGTGAGGCGAGGGCCTCGCCGAGGTCAGGGCTTCTTCGCGTGCGCCGCCGACGCCCGCTCCGCCGCGTGCGCGAGCGCGGCCTTGAGCGCGTTCACCGTGCCCGCCGCGTAGAGGGACGACTTGCCGAAGCCCGGCAACGCGCCGCGCGCCGTCGCGGCGGCCTGCGCGTCGGCATAGTTCGAGATGAGGACGAGCGTCGGTCCGTCGTCGGCCGCCGCGTCCTCGACGAGGCGCAGGCCGTCATGGCGGAAGTCGCCGTCCAGCGCGCGATTGACGAGCCACACCACTCCAGCCCGACGATGCGCCGCGAGGCTCGCGTGGTCGTTCACCCGCTCGACGCGGGCGTTCGGCGCATGGCGCGTGACGAGCGACGTGAGCATGCCCGAGTCGGGCGAACAGTGGCCAACGAGGATGACGTGCGGGCGATGGTCGCTCATGAGTCGGTCGGTTCCGAATGGTCGCGGCGAGGCGGCAACGCGGAGAACGTGAGCGCCGGAGCGACGAGGACGTCGGTCGCGCTCACGCGGCATCGGATGCCGGCGAGGACGAAGTCGCGCGGCTTGGCGTCCTGCGCCGTCACGGGCCGCACCGCCGCTCGTGCCGCCTGGTCCCACGCGCGCCGGGGCACGCGGTCGACGAGGTCAGGATCGAGCGTGCGCGCGGCGCGGCGCAGCACCCACGCGGCGAGCGCCGGATCGCGCCCCTCGAAGAGGCGGCGCGGCCACGCGGTCCGATCGCCGAACTCGCGGGCGATGGCGTCCTCGAGGGCCGCAAGCGCGAGGGCCGCCTCGTCCGCCGCGGCGGACGCGTGGAGCGCGATGGACGGGGCGCGCGAGACGAGCCCCGGCAGGACCGCGCGGCGCAGATGCCCGCGGCCGCGCGCCGGATCGCCGTTCGAGGGATCGGCTGCAACGTCGAGTCCGAAGCGCTCGCAGAAGCCGACGAGCTCCGACTTCGTCACGCCGAGGCACGGCCGCACGAGGCGCACCGCGCCGCCGAGGCGGCGCGTCCATCGCGGCTGGGCGAGCCCGCGGAGGCCGCGGCCGCGGCCGAGGGCCAAGAGCATCGTCTCCAGTCGGTCGTCGGCGTGGTGGGCGGTCGCGACGAGCGTCGCGTCGTGCCGCTCCGCAGCCGCCCGGAGGACCGCGTAGCGATCCATGCGGGCGTTCGCGCTCAGGTTGCCCTGACGCGCGCCCGGGCGCACGTCGATGCGCTCGGTGGTCACGCCGAGCCAGCGGCCGAGTCGCGCGACGAGCGCGCATTCGTCGTCGGCGCCGGCGCGCAGGCCATGGTGCACCGCAACGAAGACGGTTTCGGGAAACGCGCCGGGGCGACGCTCGGCGAGCGCCGCCAGGATCACGGCGAGTGCCGTCGAGTCGGGACCCCCGCTCACCCCGACGACGATCCGCGCATCGTCGGGGGCGACCCGACAGCGTTCGCGAAGCGCCACGCCGACGCGCGTCGCAAGCGGGTCGCGGGCGACATCGCGCATGAGATCGTTGCGCGATCGGCGCGTGTGCGAAGGATGCCGCATGACGCCACTGTACGGCGCGCCGCACGCGCGGCTCCCGCGTTTCTTCGGCCTTCGGCCAACGTACCGATCAGGGTTTGGGCGCAGGCTGAGGGGAACGCTCGCGGGCCGGCTCGGCGGGCGACACCGACGCATCGGTCCGCGGCGGCGTCAGGCGCGCCTTCAGGTCGACCCCGACCAGACGCTCGCCCGCAACCGAGACGGTCCAGTGCATCGAGCCGAAGCGCTCGGCGATCGACGCCAGGAGCTCGATGCCGGCGCGGAACTCGGCGATGTCGTCGGGCGTGGCCTTCTTGCCGACGAACGCGGCGGCCTCGCCGTCCCACGATCGGAGGTGCGCCGCGAGGCGCTCGCCCGACGCGCAGCCGGCGCTGGCGGCGCCGACCGCGCACGCGGCCTCGCCCTTCGCGAGCGTGTCGCTCACGGTGCGGAGCCAGTCGGGGTCGGTCGCGTACACCTGCCACGCGGTCTTCTGGCCGTCGGGCTTCGTTTCCTCGACGACCTGCCACGACAGGCACCACGAGCGGACGAGCGGATGGTCTTCGGTGACGGCCGCGAGCGCCGGACCGATCGGTGCGATGCGGATGCCCTCGCCCGGAATCGACGGCGACGCGAGGTCGATGCCCGCAGGCTTCGCGAAGCGCTCGACGATCGCGGCGTACGCCTTCGCGACGTAGGCGTCCTGGTCGTCGCGAGCCTGCTGCGCGTCGTCGACCTCGTAGGCGACGGCGATCTCGGGCACGCGCATCGCGCTCTTGCGCGAGCGCGTCGATCCGTCGAGGTCGCCGATCAGGATGAGGCGGCGCTCGCCGAGGTTCGCGCGGAACGTCCCGTGCGGCACGATCTCCGGGACGAGCGCGATGATCGGCGCGTCGTCGGGTGCGACCTCCGTCGAGATCGGATCGACCGACGCGACGATCGCCGACGACGCGAACCGCGCGAGCACCGCGATGTCGAGCGTGGTCGAGGCGAGACCCGGAAACGGCGGCTCGGCGAACGCGCCGCGCACGCTCGCCTTCAACTCGCCGTCGACGATGTCGGCGCCGACCGCGCATGCGGCGTCGATCGGCGCGCCGATGCGGAAGGCGCTCGAGATGCGGCCGGGCGGCAGATCGCGGATCCCGCGCGAGACGAGCGCCCGCTCGAGCGTGACCGCGTCGGCGGCCGGCTCGGTCGGCAGCGCGCCGCGGTCGGCGAGGTCGTCGAAGAGCGATCTCCGCGTTGCAGCCGGCGCGTCGGCCCCCTTCGCGGCGTTCGCCGCGGCGATCGGGCCGATCGCAAGCCAGCCGTCGCGGTACGCGAGGCGCAGGTTGTCTTCCGGCAGTTCGAACGCCGCCCCCGCGCCGATCGTCAGGCGGAGCGAGCGGACGAGATGCCCCATGTCGTCGTCCGAGATGGCGGTGAGAAGCGCCCAGTCGGCCGGCGCGCCGCGACCGCTGTCTAGGACGACGCGGACGTCGCGGCCAAGGAGGCGATCGAAGGCCTCGGCGTCGGACCAGCCGAGGCGCGACGCGAGCCCCGCCCAGCGCTTGCCTGCCGCGTCATCGAGGAGCGCGCGGGCGAACGACGAGACGAGCGCCCGCGCTTCGGGCGAGGCGAAGAGCGCCCGGCCGTCGCGCACGCGAATCCACGCAGTCGCGTTCGCGGGCGCGGTGGCGAGCGCGTCCATCGAGTCGGCGCGCGACGCCGATGCGGGCGGCGGGGCGACCGGCGACGTCGGCGGCGCGGCGGCGAACCCGCTCGACGCCGTCGTCACGCACCACGCGGCGACGACCGCAGCGAGCGGATTCCGTCGCGAGCGTCGTGTCCGCACGGTCGGGCGAGGGATTTCGAACGGACACACACCCCGCATGGCACCCTCGACGCTACGCGCTCCGGAAGGGCGCCTTGGCTTCGCGGCGCTTCGTCTTGCCGCCGGGGTAGGTCTGGAGGTCGGAGATCGGCTGCGCCGACGAGCCCGACGCACCCTCGGTCGCGGACCGACCGAACGGCGCGAGCGGTGCGAACCGCGCGAGCGGCGCCATGCCGTCGACGACTTCACCGACCGCTTCGCGATTCCGCTCGAGCGAGGCGCGGACGACGTCGTCGATCGCGCCGATGCCGGCTTCTCGGCCGAGCGAGCGCTGATGCGCGTCGACCCACCAGCAGCCGACGCCGAGCACGCCGCAGAAGACGAGCAGGCTCACCGACCGACGAGCCCATCGCCCCGCACGCTCGAGGAGCGCGTGGCGACGCGTCGTGGGTTCGTAGCCGAGTTCCTTCATGACCCGCGCGGTCAGTTCGTCGGAGGTCTTCGCGACGTCTGAGGCCGACGACCCGAGCTCATCGCCGAGCGCATCGAGCAGGCGGTCGAGCGACGCCGGCTCCGACTCGCGTCGCGCGCTCGGACGGCCCGGAGTTCCCCGCGGCGGAAGGCGCCGCGAGCGCCGACGACGCGGCGTGGCGTCGTCGCCACCCTCGGGCGAGAGGAAGTCGTTGCGGTCGGTCATGACTCGCACGCCTCCATCGCTCGGGCCTTCGTCGTCTGATTCGCGCAGATCGCCTCCTGCATGCGCTTCCGCGCGCGGTGGAGGTGACTCTTGATCGTGCCTTCGGGCATCTTGAGATGCGCCGCGATGTCCTGGATCGGCCACTGCTGCTGGTGGAAGAGGAGGACGATCTCGCGCTGCTGCGGGTTGAGGCTCTCAAGCGCGGCGTCGAGCAACTCCTTCACGTGTCCGCGGCTCTCATTCGCCGCCGCCATCGTGTCGGGGCGATCCGCGCCGCATTGCCAGTCGCCCATCGCCTCGGAGTCGTAGGCCGGGCGGTGCTTCTGGAGGTGATTGACGTAGAGCCGCCGCGCGATCGTGAAGAGCCACGTCGAGAAGCGGAAGCGATCGTCGAAGCGATCGAGATTTCGGAGGACGCGGACGAACGCCTCTTGGACCATGTCTTCGGCGACGTCCGGGCGACCGGAGAGCCGGAGCATGAACGCGAAGAGCGCGTCTTGGTGCCCCTTCACGAGACGCTCAATCGCGACGCCGTCGCCGCGCTTGGCCTTCCGAATGAGCGATCGTTCGACGGACTTCAGCACGAGTGGACCTCACGCGTTCGAACCGGGGGCCGGACCGAGGGTTGCATGGTACGGGCGAAGTGACGGAAGACCCGGACGGAGATCACGATCGGTGCGGGGAAATCGGCGAATCGACCGACTCACGCGGGCTTCGTCGCCACGGTGATCGTGCACACTCCGAAGGTCTGCGGATGGGCTTCGATGCCCACGAACCCGACCTCCGTCAGGGACTTCGCCAAGTCCGCCGGCGAAAGGAAGGTCTCGACCGACCGGGGCAGGTAGCGATACGCACCGGAACGGTCCCGGGCGATGAGGGTGGCCGTGATCGGCATCACCCGCTTCGTGTAGAGGCTGTTGCCCGCGCGGATCAGGGGGTTCCGGGGCTCCGAGAACTCGAGGATGACGACCCGCCCTCCGGGGCGAAGGACGCGGTGGAACTCGCGCAGGGCCTTGACCGGTTCGCCCACATTCCGGATGCCGAAGGCGATCGAGAGGGCGTCGGCGGATGCGTCGGGAAGGTCGAGCTTGGTCGCGTCCCCCTCGCGGTAGGACACGGTCGGTCGTGGCCCGCGCCCGGGCGCGTGCCGCGTCGCCTTCACCTTCGCGATCTCGAGCATCGCCGGCGTGTAATCGATGCCGATGACGCTCCGGACCCCCGCGTCGGCGAACGCCTCGGACAGGTCGCCGGTGCCGCAGGCAACGTCGACGACGTCGCTCGAGGCGTTGACGCGGGCGAGCGCCACCGCCCGCCTCCGCCAGCGCTGGTCGAGTCCGAAGGAATGGAGCCGGTTGTTGAGGTCGTAGCGCTTCGCGATCGCCGCGAACATCGCTTGCACCCGCGCCTGCTTGTCGGCGTACGTGTGCGGATTGGACGCGAGCTGTTCGTCAGACCATGCCGGCTCTCGAGACGGAGTGACCTCGGGACGGATCGGGGCAGGCGACATCGGGGGCGAGTATAGAGGGACACCACCGGCGCGCACGCGCGGCGTCGGGGTTGCCCCCCGAACCCCGAACCCTGCCCCCTTCCTCTCCACTAGCATCTCCCCGTGATCTCAGACCTCGACATGCGACTGTGGTCCTCGTCCGTGACGCTCGGACCGGGCGTGTCCGACGCGCTCCGCCGGCGCGCGAACTCGTCGCTCGATACGGTCGAGATCCACGAGGAGCGGCTCGCTCGTGCGATCGCGGTCGTCGACCGGGCGTTCCTTCTCGGCTTCCGCTCGCTCCTTCTCGCGAGCTCGATCCCCAACGACTACGTCTCGAACGTCGCGCGGCGCTATCCCGACAAGGTGCTGCCGGTCGCCGGAATCGACCCGATGGATCCGGCGTGGGCCGACGACCTCGATCGCGCTCGCGCCCTCGGCCACGTGGCGATCACCGTGAGCCCGTCGCTCCAGGGCTATGCCCCAGGACATTCGCGGGCGATGCGGCTTTGGGAGCGCTGCGCCGAGGCGCGAATCCCGGTGATCGTCTCGCGCGTCGGTCCCCTTCCCAGTCAGGCGCTTCTCGAGTTCGAGCGCCCGCTTCTCTGGGATGAGCCGCTTCGCCATCTGCCGACGCTCACGCTCGTCTTCGGCGGGCTCGGCGCGCCGTTTTTCGAGGAAACGCTGGTACTCCTCGCGAAACACGCGCGCACGTTCGCGCACCTCGCCGGCGCCGCGCGGCGGCCGCTCGACGCCTACCGCTGGCTCTCGGCCGCGCTCGATGCGGGCGTCGCCGATCGCCTCCTCTTCGCGAGCGGATTTCCCTTCGACACGCCCTCCGCGGCGATCGAGCGGCTCTTCACGCTGAACACCGTCGTCCATGGAACCACGTTGCCGGGAATCCCCCGCCGCGACATCGAGGCGATCGTCCGTCGCGACGTGTTCGCCGCGCTCGGCATCGCCGATCCGATCGCCGCCCGACCCATGGGCGACAAGGAAGCGCTCCTTGCCGCGGCGCGCTCGCTCCTCTCCGACCGCTGAGCGAATACCATCCGCCCCCGCTGATGCGAGTGCTGCGGACCCTTCCACTACTTCTCCTGTCGCTCACCGGCTGCAACGGCTGGATCGACCGCACGCTCGCGCCGCAGGGGGCGGAAGTGCGACTCGAAGGGCTCGGCCCGGCGCCGTCCGCGATCGACGTGGTGCTGCCGTACGGCAACTACGCGACGAATCCCGCCGACGACGCGCTCTTCGCGAGCGACGTGCCGCTTGAGACGCTGCTTGCGGGCGGCATCGCCAACGGCCAGTTCCTGCACGCGCAACTGCTCTGGACGCCGAAGCCGGGCAACACGCCGGTCGATCCGACCGCGACGAACGTCACGCTGCGCTACGTCCTCATCGTCGACGGCAACGTCGGGATCTACGGCGGCGCCGGTTTCGCGTGGCCGAGCGGCACGCCCGGCGAGACCGAACTTCTGCTGCAAGTCGAAGGCAGTTCGATGTCGCTCCTCGCCTGCACCGACGGATTCCACGATCCGCTGACGCCCGCGAAACTCACGGGCAGCATCATGCTGAATCCGGACGGCGACGCGACGCGCCGCTACCGCCGCGCGGTGAGTCAGATCGTGACCGACACGCTCGGCGCCTCGCGCTGGGTCGACAGCACGAAGCGTGCGATCACGCCGGGCGACGCGCTCGCATTGGTCTTCCCCGACGCCATGGCCACGTCGCCGGCCGGCACGGCCGTCACCGCGCGAGTCGAGTGAGCGCCGCGAGCGCGGCGGGCGCGAAGCGCGGCCGCTCGGGGTCGTCGGCGTCGTAGAGGCGCACATCGACGCCACTCGCCGAGGGGAATCCCACGAGCGCGTGCTCGAGATACGGCGTGACCTCGGCCGGGCTGCCGTACAGCGTGTCGCCGAGGACCGGTGCGCCAAGGTCCGCGCAGGTCGCACGGATCTGATGGAAACGCCCGGTGCCGAGGAGGATCGCGACGTCGCAGGCGCGGCCATCGGGCGACGGCGCCGCCGCGAGGATCTCGAGGTGCGACGGATCGCCGCCCGAGCGCACGCATTCGGCGCGCGGGCCCTTCCGACGGAGATACCTCCGGTGCACGCCGACGAGCGACTCCACGTTGCCGCCGCGCGGCGCGTCGAGCCGCGCGAGATACGCCTTGAGCCAGCGCCGGGCGCGAATCGCCTCCGCGTGGAACGCGGCGCTCGCGGCGTCACGTGCAACGACGAGATAGCCGCGCGTGAGGCGGTCGATGCGATGCGGAAGTCGCGCCTCGGGCCAATCGAGGATCTCGCTCGCGCCGGCGAGCGCGCTCTCGCCGCGCCCGTGCGGGTCGTCGCTCGAGAGACCGGCCGGCTTCACGAGGACCGCCTCGGTCTCGGAGCGGTGCGCCACGCGCAGCGACCACGTCATCGACACACTCCGCGTTGCAGCCATCCGGCCGTCTCGGCGCTCACGCCTTGATGAGACCTTCGCGGATCGCGTACCGCGCGAGCTCCACGCGATCGTGGATGTCGAGCTTGTCCATCACCGTCGTGACGTGCTTGTCGACCGTCTTCACGGAGATGTTCATCATCTCGGCGATCTGCTTCTTCGCGAAGCCGCGGCCGACGTAGCGGAGCACCTCGAGTTCGCGATCGGAGAGACGCTCGCCCTTCGTCGTGCCGGCGCCGCGCTTCGCGTCGACCGGAAGAATGCGGTCGCGCACGGCGGGCGAGTTGAAGGTGTTCCCCTTCGCGAGCTCGCGGATCGCGTCGACGACCGTCTCGATCCGGTCCGCCTTGCTCAGATAGCCCTTCACGCCCACCTGGCGCGACGACTTGATGAGGCTGTCGTGCACGTTGCCCGTGAGCACTAACACCTCGGTGTTCGGCCGGTCGCGGCGAAGCTCGATCACGAGCTGGAAGACGTCCTTGCCCGGCATGTCGATGTCGAGGACAAGCACGCGCGGCGAGTGCTTCAGCGTCTCGTCGTGCGCTCCCTCCGTGGTCTCCGCCTCGCCGACGACGCGCATGTCGGGCGACGAATTCACGATGCTCACGACGGCGGATCGAATCAGGGCGTGATCGTCGGCGACAACGACGGTGATCGGTTCGGGCATTCGACTGGTCCTTTCGCGGCCGTTGGGCTGGTGCACCCCGCACAGAGCGTCATGAATTCATGAAGAGGCGACTGCCAGTCTATTGGACGAGTCGCTCGAACCGGCGGGAGTTCGCACCAGGTGATCGGGCATCGACCGGCTCCTCTCGTTCGACGGGGCGGCGCGAGCGGCCGACCCCGCGCGGCCGTCAGGGTCGGATAAACCGGCCACGCCCCAGTTATCGTGTCACGTTGGCCAGATCTGTGGGGTGAGTCTGATCAAATGGGGGTCAATTTGGGGATTTTAGGAGCTGACCCCATAGAGGAATCTCGAGAGAGCGGGTTGTATGCGTGCCACGTCGTTCCCCGGTGGGGCGCGCGGCGTCGTGGAAGTCCGTCGGTGGTGTTCGGGTGCTTCTCGATGTGCGCTATGTGACCTTCCGGGAGAGAGGAGGCCCGCGATCTCTTTTGATCGCGGCGCGTAGGAACGTCCGAGTCGTCGTGCGTCGACTCGGAGTGTGGATGCGGTGGGACGCCGCATCCCTGTCCTCCCTGCGGTGACGCCTTGTCGTCGCCTGCAGCCCCCTTCCGAGAGGCGAGTCGGCTTCGCTCGTGGCGGAGACTCCCTCGACGGCCCGCAGGATCCAGCCATGCACGTCTCCAGCGCTCGTGCTGACCTCGTCCTTCGACTCTTTGATGACTACTACGAGCGTGTGTACGCGTTCTTGCGGAAGTCGGCGCCGCCCGACGTCGCCGAGGACCTCGCGCAAGAGGTCTTCGTACGGCTCTTGCAGCATCCGCAGCTGGAAGACCTGACGATCTCGGTCTCGTACCTCATCAAGATCGCCCACAACCTGCTTCGTCGTCGCTTCGCCCGCTCGGCGCGCTTGCGCGAGCTCCTCGCCGAACGTGGCGCCCCTGCCGACGTCTCCGACGACTCGCCGCGCTTCGTCGACTCCACGTTGCTCGACGCCGCGCTTGGCCTTCTCTCGCACGACGAGCAGAACGCGGTGCGTCTCATCGTCTGCGAAGGAAAGAGCTACCAGCACGCCGCGGAAAGCCTGGGCGTGACGGTCACCACGGTCAACAACTGGAAGCATCGCGGCCTGACGAAGATGCGCAAGATGCTCGACGAGGCCGCCGACGAGAACGCGCGCGAGTCGGTGCGCCGACCGGCGTTCCACGCTCGCCACGAGCATGTCAGCGACGACCGCGATCGCCCGACGGAACGCCGCGCGGGACTGCGTCCCACCGTGTCGCGACGCTGGGGCCGCGACGGCGCCTGGGCCGCGGCCGACGATCACGTCGCGTGAGCCGGGGGGCTCAGAAGAGTCGCCGCAGATAGAAGATCGCCGCGCCGCCGGCGCCGAGCGCGATCGCCGCGATCAGCGCGACGATGACGAGGCGCCGAAACGCGCCGCGCCGCTTGGCGACATCGGGCGGAAACCGCGACGTGTGCCCCGCGAGATACGTGTAGCACTTCGGGCAGATGTCGGCCTGATCCCAGATCTTCGCGCCGCAGTCCGGGCAGTATGCGAGCGAGCTTTCGTCGCCGTCGACCTCGCCGATGTCATCGCCCACGTCGTAGTGCTGGTACTCGTCGTCAGGACCGTCGTCGTCGTACTCGCGACCGCGCTTCCGCATGCGGCCACGATAGCGACGGTGCGGGCCATTACGATGCGACGCGGAGGATTCTCGATGCCCGCAACGCCCTCGACCATGGTTTCGCTCGGCACCCCCGCCCCGGATTTCGACCTTCCGGACGTGCGCGGCGGCCACGTCTCGCTCGCGTCCCTCCGCGACGCGAAGGCGCTTCTCGTGATCTTCCTCTGTAACCACTGCCCGTTCGTGAAGCACATTCGCGGCGAACTGGCGGCGCTGCCCCGGGACTACGCGAGCATGGGGCTCGCCACGGTCGGCATCTGCTCGAACGATCCCGAGAAGTACCCGCAGGACAACTTCGACGCGATGAAGGCCGAAGCGCTCGCGAACGGCTGGACGTTCCCCTACCTCCACGATGCCGATCAGGCCGTGGCGAAGGCGTACCGGGCCGCGTGCACGCCGGACTTTTTCCTCTACGACCGAAATCGCCGACTCGTCTATCGGGGGCAGCTCGATGCGAGTCGTCCCTCGAACGGCGTGCCGGTGACGGGCGCCGACCTACGAGCCGCGATCGACGCGACGCTCCGCGGCGCCGCCGTCCCTGCCGAGCAGATCCCCTCGATCGGCTGCAACATCAAGTGGATTCCCGGTCGTGAGCCGGCGTATGCGGCCCAGTAAACCTCGTCGGGCTCGCGCGGCGCGTTCCGGTCCGATCCCCGTTCTTCCGATTTCCTTCCGATTCGGGCGAGCGACCGAGCGGCAAGACATGCGGCCAAGACCTTGACGGTTTCGGAGCGAGTGTTATTCTTCCGCGTCTCTCGCCGACGCATCGGGTCTCCCGCAGCGTCCGCGAGCGGTGGTTTAGGGGCGGTAGCTCAATTGGTTAGAGTACCGGCTTGTCACGCCGGTGGTTGCGGGTTCGATTCCCGTCCGCCTCGTTCACCAGACCAATGAAAACGGCCCCCTCCGATCGGAGGGGGCCGTTTTCGTTTGCGATCCGCGATGCGGTCACGCGCCTGCAACGGGGAGAGTCGCTCCACGTTGCAGCCGCGAGCGGGTCGTGCGGCTTACGAGCCGGCTTCGACGATCGCGAGCTCGACGCGGCGGCTTTCCTTCTTCGAGGAGCGCGGCTCCGACGGTCCGTACGACACGTAGCGGAACTGATTCTCCGAGAAGCCCTTCGTCGAGAGGTACTTGCCGACGGCGCGGGCTCGCTCGTACGCGAGCTCCCAGTTGTCCGCCCACTTCGACTTCTTGATCGGGTCGGTGTCGGTGAAGCCTTCGACCGAGAGGCGCTTGCCCGGATACGCGTTCTTCACGCTCTTCGCGACGGCATCGAGGGTCTTCTTCGCGTCGGTGCGAAGCGTGGCCTTTCCGCTGTCAAAGAGCACTTCGCCCGGGATGTCGAGGATGACGGTGGTGCCTTCGACTCGAGCGGTGACGCCGGGCGGGAGATCGGTCGGGAGCTGCGGCGTGTTGCCGCCGGTCGGCGTCGACGTTCCGGCCTGCGGCGCGTACGAGGCTTCGGCCCGCGCGCGGGTCAGGTCTTCCTCAAGCGCGCGGCGCGACGACTCGCTGCCGTCGAGCGCGGTGCGCGTGCGATCGAGTTCGCTCTGGAGCTCAGAGTTCTTGTCCTTGAGCATCGCGATCTCGTCTTTGTCTTTGTTGTTGCAGCCGACGAGCGTGGCCGCCGCGAGAACGGCGCCCGCGAGAACGATGGTGAAGCGCATGGTCAGTGGCATCCTTTCCGAAACTACCTGTATGAGTCGTGCGCACGTCGAACGGGACGTGGCGTGAGTCGAACGAATCTCGACGCGCCGGACGCGAGAAGCCCCGACGCGCACGAGAAGTGGCAAACGCGAGGCGGCATTTCAGGGGCGGCACGCGGAAAACGCAAGTTCTGCGCTCGCGGCGTGGACAACACGTCGACATCGCCCGGTGCGGGCGAGCGCGCAGGTTTCCCATAGCGCCACGCCACCCTCATTCATCGTCCACCGGCGAGCTATCCGAGCAACCGTTCGCGATAGAGGATGAAGGTCTCGAATGCCCAGTCGATCCACGGGTGTGCGAAGACCCGGAGGAAGGCCGCCGCGGCGAGGAATGGGCCAAGCGGGATCTCCATCCAGCGGCGGCCGAGGACGGCGCCGATGGCCACCCGGATCCCGACCCAGGTGAGCGCGATCGCCGGCGTGAGGAAGAGCGTCCAGGTCGCGTCCTGCCAGCCGAGGACCGCGCCGACCCCGGCGAGGAGGTGGACGTCGCCCATCCCCATCGCTTCGCGGTTGAAGAGGTACGTCCCGCCGATCCGAATCGTCCACAGGAGGCCGCCGCCGACGAGGAACCCGATCGCCGCCGCTCCGACCGATCGAAGGAAGAGTGGCGGCTTCGCGTCATTCGCGCCGAGCACGCTGCCCACGAAGAACCCGATCGCCATCCCGACGACGATCGGCGTGAGGAACGCGAGCTCCTTGCGCATCTCGCGGCGAGCGTGCGGATAGGACGCGAGGTCGTCCCCCTCCTTCACGTACTGGTCGAAGTCGAGAAAGCTCGGCGTGAAGACGCCTTTCCGCAGGAGGACGAGGGCCGTCAGCGTGCCGGCCACGCCCCCGAGGCCGACGCCGATCCCCTTGGCCAAGGGCAGGCTCACCGGCCAGAGACCGGCGGCGCGATAGCCCGTCGGCATGAGCGGTTGGAGGATCGCGGCGCCGAAGCCGAGGAGGATCACCGCGGTCGAGAGTTCGATCGGGATCGTGAAGGTCCGCGCATCGATCAAGGTCATCGCGATGAGCGCGGTGAGGAGAAACGCGACCGCCATGAAGGTCGGCCAGGCGTACGCGAAGCCCTGCGCCCGCCACCACGGGCCGCCGATTGCCGCAAGCGGCGACGACTCCGGGGTGACGAAGTAGAGGAGATAGAGCCCGGCGAAGAGAAGGCCGATGGCCGCTTCGATGAGCGGGTATTGGATCGAGATCGGCGCCCGGCAGGCCGAGCAACGGCCCCGAAGGCGAAGCCACCCGAGGATCGGGAGATTCTCATGCCACGCGAGGCGATGCCCGCACAAGGGACAGCGGCTCGGCGGCGTGACGACCGACAGTCCCGCCGGCAGGCGATACACGAGCACGTTCAGGAAGCTGCCGACGCAGGCGCCGAACGCGAAGAGAAACGCCGCCGCGACCACGCGCCCCCAGAATTCGAGCGACGCCAGCTGGTCGGCCGGGTCACGGGCGAGGACGAGTGCGAGGTCGAGGGTGTGGGACGGCATCGAGGACACGCCGAAGCGGAAAGTCCTGATCGGTCAGGAAGGTTGCCGTCCAGCAGCGTTCGCGGCCGCTTCGGCATCGGCCAGCGTCAATCGCTTGATCTCGGTCTCCGCCGTCGCGAGGACGGACTCGCAGCGCTTCAGGAGCGCGCGTCCGCGTCGGTATTCGCGCAACGACTCTTCGAGGCCGATCGAGCCGTGTTCGACGCGCTCGATGATCGCCTCGAGTTCGGCGAGCGCCGCTTCGTAGGAGAGTTCCGCGGCTTCGCGCTCGAACTCGCTCGCGTCGGGTGATGCGTCGTCGCGCTCGGACTTCTTCTTCGCGGCCATACGCAGGGAACGGTACCGGGCGTGCGACGGAGGCACAACCGGAGCAGGAAGGAGCAAGGAGCAAGGAGCAAGGCTGAAGCGACGGGGCCGTGATCGCGCCCTCTCCATTTTCCCTTTCCATTGTCTTCTCTACTCCTCCCACAGTCCGCCTTCGCCCTCCTCCGCCTTCTTCACCCTCGGCCCGCCCTTCGTCTGTCGATCGACGGTCGAGCGAACCGAGCCGTCGGCGATCACCGTCTCGATCGACGTGCCCGGCGGCGCGTCGGCCACGCCGCGCACGAGGTCGCCGTCGCGCGGGCCGCCGCGGATCAGCGTGTATGAGAAGCCGCGGGCCAAGACATGCGACGGCGCGACGGCGTCGAGCTGCCGCCCGAGCGATGTCGCCCGATCCCGCGCCCGCTCGAGCTGGCGGCGAAGCGCCCGATCGAGGCGCGCGGCGCGGTCGGCGAGCGTCGCCCGCGCGTGCGCGAGCCGCGCCGACGGCTGCGCCGCCGCGAGTCCCGAGGCGCAGGTTGCAAGTCGCCTCCGCGCGTCGGCGAGGCGCATGCGGGTCGCGGCGACGAGCGCGTCTCGTCGTTGCAGGAGCCGCTGCCGGCGAAGGTCGACCGCGGCGAGCGGCGAGCGCAGGACCGGCGACCGGGCCACGCGCACGAGGAGCTCGCGCCGACTCGCGATCGAGCGGCGCAACGACGACTGCAGCCGATCGCGCAGGAGGTCGAGCTGCTCCGACAGCTCCTCGCGGTCCGGGACGAGGAAGGTGATCGCTTGCGTGGGGGTCGACGCCCGGCGGTCCGCGACGAGTTCGGCGATCGTGACGTCGGACTCGTGGCCGATCGCGGCCACGACCGGGATCCGCCTCGGGGCGAAGAGGGCGTCGGCGACCACGCGTTCGTTGAAGGCCCAGAGATCCTCGATCGAGCCGCCGCCGCGGGTGACGACGATCGCGTCGATCGCCAGGCTGTCGGCGGCGCGGTCGAGGGCGCGAATCGCCCGCGCGACCTCGTCGGCGGCGCCGGCCCCCTGCACGCGCACGTCGACGTGCACGATGCCGACCGCCGGGCAGCGGAGCGCCGCCGTGCGCAGGCAGTCGTGGATCGCGGCGCCCGTTCCGCTCGTGACGATCGCCACGCGCCGCGGAAACGTCGGCAAGGGGAGCTTGCGGGCGTCGTCGAAGTAGCCGAGGCCGCGCAGCTCGCGGCAGAGCGCCTCGTAGCGCTCCTGCAGCGAGCCGAGGCCGACCCTCTCGATCTTCCGCACGTAGAACTGCGCCCGCCCCTGCTTCGCGTAGAAGGACGCGGAGCCCGTCACGATGACCTCGTCGCCTTCCTTCGGCCGGAAGTCGACGCGGGCGACGTCCGACGCCCACATCGCGCAGGAGACGACCGCCTCGTCGTCCTTGAGCGAGAAGTACCAGTGCGACTTGTCGACGAGGTTCGAGATCTCGCCGCGCACGCGGATGCGGTCGCCGAGCGACTCGAGCGCCCCTTTCATCCGCGCCGCGAGCGCCGCGACGGTCTCGGGCGGCGGCAACGCCGACTCGTCGCGCTTGCCGCCCCCGGAGGACGAGGCGAAGAGCCCCATGGCGTCGACGAACGTGCGTTTCTTCTCGACCACGGCGACACTATAAAGCCCGGCCGCCCTCTCGACGACGCGCATGACCGACGCCCTCCGACTCGCCTCCGACATCGCCGACGTTCCCGGCGTCGGCGCGCGCTCGCGGCTCGCGTTCGCGCGGCTCGGCATCGCGACGGTCGGCGACCTCCTCAAGCATCTGCCGCTCCGCTACGAGACGCACAAGGCGGCGACGTCGATCGGCGAGACCGATCGCACGATTCCCCGGCTCCTCGAAGGCACGACGAAGGACGTCATCGCGGTCACCGGCGAGATCGCGGCGCTGCGCATCCAGCCGGGTCGGCGCCATCGCATCGAAGCGACGCTCGACGACGGCACCGGCACCGTGCGGCTCGTCTGGTTCAACGCGCCGTGGCTCGCGAAGAAGCTCCACGCCGGCCAACCCGGCACCGCGAGCGGCAAGGCGAAGCGCTTCCACGGCTACCTCGAGATGACGAACCCGACGTGGTCGCCGACCGACACCGCGCTGGCTGCAACGCCGAGCGCGGCGGACGCGGCTCCAGCGCCCTCCGGCGCCGACGATCGGCTGCGCCCGGTCTATCCCGCCAACGAGGACCTCTCGAGCCAGCGCATCGAGCGCGCCGTCGAGTCGGTGCTCGAGGCGGCGATCCCGCAGATCGTGGACGCGCTGCCGGCGCCGCTGCGCGACGCGCGCCGCCTCATGCCCTTGGCCGACGCGTACCGCACGCTGCATCGGCCGCCCGAGCCCGGCGCGATCGAGGGGGCGCGGCGGCGCCTCGCCTACGACGAGCTCTTTCTGTTGCAGCTCGGGGTCATGCTGAAGCGCTCGCACGTGCGCGTCGAGAACCTCGCCCCGCCGTTGCCCGGGTCCGCGGCGATCGACGCACGCATCCGCGCGCGGCTCCCCTTCACCCTCACGAAGGACCAGGACCGCGTCATCGCGGAGATCGTCGAGGATCTCGGCGGCACGGTGCCCATGAATCGACTTCTCCAAGGCGATGTCGGCAGCGGCAAGACCGCGGTCGCAGCGTACGCCGCGCTCGTTGCGGTCGCGCATCGCCACCAGGCCGCGATCATGGCCCCGACCGAGATCCTCGCCGAGCAGCACTTCTCGTCGTTGCAGGCGCTCCTCGCCTCGAGCGACGTGCGCATCGAGCTCCTGACCGGCGCGAAGAAGGGCAAGGCGCGGGCGGCGATCGTCGACGCGATCGCCTCGGGCGAGGCGCCGATCGTCGTCGGCACGCATGCGCTCCTCTCGGACGACGTCTCCTTCCGCGCCCTCGGGCTCGCCGTGATCGACGAGCAGCATCGCTTCGGCGTGGCGCAGCGCGCCGTCCTCCGCGGCAAGCGCGGCGAGGGCGACTCGGCGCGCCCGCTCATCCCGCACACGCTCGTCATGACCGCGACGCCAATCCCGCGCACGCTCGCGCTCACGGTCTTCGGCGACCTCGACGTCTCGACGATCCGCGAGATGCCGCCGGGCCGCGCGCCGGTCGCGACGCGCTGGCTTCCGCCGTCGGAATCGGCCGTCGCCTACGCAGACGTGGCCGCGCGCATCGACCGCGGCGAGCGTGCGTTCGTCGTCGTCCCCGCGATCGACGAATCCGACACCGGCCTCGCCGACGTGTCGTCGCATCTCGCCCGGCTCGCCGACGGGCCGTTGCGCGGCCGGCGTCTCGCCCCGATGCACGGGCGCCTGTCGCAGCCCGAGCGCGACGACGTGATGCGCCGCTTCCGCACGGGCGACCTCGACGCGATCGTCGCGACGACGGTGATCGAGGTCGGCGTCGACGTGCCCGAGGCCACGGTGATCGTGATCGAGCACGCGGATCGTTTCGGCCTCGCGCAGCTCCACCAGCTGCGCGGGCGCGTCGGGCGCGGACAGCGGCCCGGCACGTGCTATCTGATCGGCGAACCCCTGACCGACGACGCACGCAAGCGCCTCGAGGCGCTCGTCGAGACGACCGACGGATTCCGGCTCGCGGAACTCGATCTCCTGATCCGCGGCCCGGGCGAACTCGTCGGCGCGCGGCAGTCGGGCCTGCCGCCCTTCCGCGTTGCCGACCTCACCCGCGATCTCGCGATCCTGCGCGACGCGCGCGACGACGCCGCCGCGCTCGTCGCGCGCGATCGACGGCTCGCGCACGCGGAACACCTTCTCCTCAAGCGCAAGCTGCTTGCGACCTACGGCGAGGCGCTCGGACTGGTCGACGTTGGCTGATTCGCGTTGCCGACGTTGCATCGGCGATTGAGTGTCGGCGTTGCCGGCGCGCGCGGATCAGGGAAGTGTCCTCAAGGCGCGATCGGCGCGTCGCCCTAGCGTGGGGCCCGTGGACGTCGCACACGCGAACGTTCCGTGCGTGGCGGCCATCAACCTCTCAAGGGGACTTCCAATGAAACGCTCGCTCGCCCTTCTCACGCCTGCAACGTTGACGCTTCTCGCCGTTGCAGGCCCGTCGCTCGCGCAGTGCCCCGCGTCGGGAAGCTGCTTCGTCAGCCACCCCACGCCGGGATGCGACTACGCCTCGTGCTGCACCGCGGTCTGCGCGGTCGATCCCTTCTGCTGCGGGAACCAATGGGACACGCAGTGCGCGACCCAGGCGACCAACTGGTGCGTCGCGACGCCGATCGCGGGGCCGATCGTGAATCCCGCGAACGGCAATTCGTACTACCTCCTCTCCGACTCGGTGTGGCAGGTCGCCGAAGACGCGGCCGTCCTGCTCGGCGGACACTTGGCGACCGTGACGTCGTTCGACGAGAACGAGTGGATCCGCACCACCCTCGCGAACTTCAACGGCACGCCGCGCTTCGTCTGGATCGGCCTGAACGACAAGGCCGTGCCCGGCACGTTCGTATGGACGAGCGGTCTTCCCGTCACCTACCTCAACTGGGCGCCGGGCGAGCCGAACAACACGGGCGGCATCGAGGACGCCGTCGACCTGAGCCCGACGACGGGCACCTGGAACGACTACCCGTCGTCGCAGGCGACGAGCTTCGGCGTCGTCGAGGTCGCAGGCTACTTCTGCGGTGACGCCGAGGCGGGCTCGTGCTTCTCCGCGCACCCGAACACCCACTGCGACAACGTCGACTGCTGCACGTTCGTGTGCAGCGTCGACAGCTTCTGCTGCAACGTCTCGTGGGACTCGGCCTGCGCCAACGAGGCGAACACGTACTGCGTCGGCTGCGCCCCCGGGAATCACAGCTGCTTCGTCAACGGCGGCGTCGGCTGCAACGACGCCGTGTGCTGTGACGCGATCTGCGGCATCGACCCCTTCTGCTGCGCGATGTCGTGGGATCTCGCCTGCGTGAGCGAGGCGAACAAGTGGTGCAAGGCCGAGCAGGTCGCGGGACCGATCGTGAACGCCATCAACGGCGACACGTATTACCTCCTCGACGAGGCGTTCTGGACGATCGCCCGGCGGACGGCGCAGCAGACCTACGGCGGAGAACTCGCGACGATCGAGTCCGCGACGGAGAACACGTTCGTGCAGGGCGTGGCGAACGTGGGCGGCGTGACTCGGCCGGCATGGATCGGCCTCTACTCGCCGACCGCGACCGCGTCGTTCGTGTGGGCGAGCGGCGCGCCCGTCTCCTACACGAACTGGGCGCCGCTTGAGCCGAACAACATCGGCGCCGAGAACTATGTCGAACTGATCGGCAACACCGGACAGTGGAATAACAACGACAACTTCGGCACCGGCAACGGCGAGACGTTCGCGATCGTGCAGGTCCCGGGCGTCGGCTGCGGCGAGGAAGGCAGCGGCAACTGCTTCGCCTCGCATCTCACGCCGCACTGCTCGATCGAGTCGTGCTGCATCACCGTGTGCACACTCGACCCGTACTGCTGCAACGTCAAGTGGGACTCGGTCTGCGCGAACGAGGCCGTGAACCTCTGCGACGGCTGCGGCGATCCGAACGCGGGAAGCTGCACCACGACGCACGGCGCCTACTGCTCCTCGGCGGCCTGCTGCGACGCGGTCTGCGCGGTCGACAGCTACTGCTGCAACGTCGCGTGGGATTCGTTCTGCGTGAACGAGGCGTACTCCTACTGCCTCGGCTTCTGCGCGCCCGACCTGAACATCGACGGCAAGGTCGATGGCGCCGACCTCGGCGTCCTCTTGGGCGGCTGGGGCACGAGCGGCGTCAGCGACATCAACGACGACGGCATCACGAACGGCCAGGACCTCGGCCTCCTCCTCGGAGCCTGGGGCACCTGCCCGTGAGTTGAACTCGGGCGCAGAGGGGAACGCTCGACGCGGGCGCCGGCTTCGGCCGGCGCCCGTCGTTGCGCGCCCACGTTCGTACACTCCCCCGCCTCGATGCTCGTTCGTTGGCTTCGTCTTCGCAAGATCCGCCGCACGCCGTTTCCGCCGGCGTGGCGGGTGTTCCTCGACCGCACGCTCGACTTCTGGTCGAAGCTGACGGCCGACGAGCAGGAGCGGCTCGAGGAGGAGATCCGGCTCTTCATCGCCGAGCGCAACTGGGAAGGCTGTGGCGGTCTCGAGCTCACCGACGAGATGCGACTCATCGTTGCAGCTGAAGCGTGCCGCCTGCTTCTCGGTCGCCCGGGCGAGCGCTACCGCTCCACGTCGACGATCCTCGTCTACCCGAACGGCTACTTCTCCGGCCCCTCGCCGACGCCGGTGTTGGGCGGAGGCACCGTGCGGGTGATCGATCCGGTCGGCACGCCCGTCCTCGGTCAGGCGTACGAGCGCGGCCCGGTGATCCTCTCGTGGCAGCACGCGCTCGACGGCGCGACGCGCCACGAGGACGGCCACAACGTGATCCTGCACGAGTTCGCCCACAAGCTCGACATGGCGAACGGCGCGACCGACGGCATGCCGCCGATGGACTCGGCGGCGCAGGCGCGCGAGTGGCACCTCGTGATGACCGAGGCCTTCGAGAAGCTCGGACGCTCGCTCCGCACCGGGCAGCCGACGCCGCTCCGTCCGTACGCGCTCACGAATCCCGCTGAGTTTTTCGCGGTCTCGACCGAGATCTTCTTCGAACGGCCCGAGCGCCTCGACGACTGGGATCCCGACCTCTATCGCGTGCTGTCCGGCTGGTACCGACAGGACCCGAAGGCGCGCCGCTAGCCCGTACGCTGCCCGCCTATGACGAACGCGGACATCGCGCGCCGCTTCGAGGAGTTCGCCGCGATCCTCGAGATTCTGGGCGCCAACAAGTTCAAGGTCATTGCCTTTCAGAAGGTCGCACGCACGCTCGACGGCATGGCTGACGAAGCGGCCGACCTTGCGAAGACGAAAGGCGCGCTCGAGGCGATCGACGGCATCGGCGCCTCGAGCGCCGAGAAGATCCGTGAACTGGTGACGACCGGGAAGATCGCCGAGCTCGACGAGCTTCGGGCGAAAGTGCCGGCCGGCCTGCTCGACTTGTTAGGCGTCTCGGGGCTCGGACCGAAGACGATCAAGCTCCTCTGGGAGGAAGGCGGCGTCGTCGATCGTGCGTCGCTCAAGGCGAAGCTCGCGACCGGCGAGCTCTCGTCGTTACCGCGCATGGGCGAGAAGACCTTGAAGAATATCGCCGAGTCCCTGGCCCTCAGCGAGCAGTCGGCCGGACGCATCCGCCTCGGCGAGGCGATGCCGATCGCGGAGTTCGTCGTCGCGCACATGGAGCGCGTGCCGGGCGTCGAGCGCGTCGCCTACGCCGGCAGCCTGCGCCGCGGCAAGGAGACGATCGGCGACATCGACGTCCTCTGCGCCGCCAAGGATCCGCAGGCGGCGCACGCCGCGTTCCGCGCGCTTCCCGACATCGCCAAAGTCCTCGTTTCAGGCGAGACGAAGACGAGCGTCGTGACGAACCGCGGCGTGCAGATCGATCTCCGCACCTTGCCGCTCGCGAGTTTCGGCGCGGCGCTCATGTACTTCACCGGCAGCAAGGAGCACAACGTGAAGCTCCGCGAGCGCGCCATCGCGATGGGCTGCCGTTTGAACGAGTACGGCCTCTTTCCCGACGACGGCGAGAACGCACCGCAGCACCGCGGTGTGAAGCCGATCGCCGCAGCGACCGAGGAGGACGTGTTTCGGGCGCTCAAGCTCGCGTGGGTGCCGCCCGAACTGCGCGAGGACCGCGGCGAGATCCCGGCGGCGGAGAAGTCCGCGTTGCCGCCGCTCGTCCAGCTCGCCGATCTGAAGGCCGACCTCCACGCCCACACCCGCGCCAGCGACGGCGTGATGACGATCGAGGAGTTGGTGGCCGCGGCGCGGGCGAAGGGCTTCCACACGATCGCCGTGACCGACCACTCGAAGGCGTCGGTCCAGGCGAACGGGCTCAGCGTCGAGCGGCTCCGCGAGCACGTCTGCGCGATCCGCGCGGTCGCGGCGTCGACGAAGGACATGAACGTCCTCGCCGGCAGCGAAGTCGACATCCTCTCTGACGGCCGCCTCGACTACGACGACGAGACGCTCGCACTCCTCGATCTCGTCGTTGCAAGTCCGCACATCGCGCTCAAGCAGTCCCCCGCCGACGCCACCGCGCGCCTCGTCCGCGCGATCGAGCATCCGAAGGTGCGCATCCTGGGCCATCCGACCGGCCGCATCATCAACGGGCGCCCGGGGCTTGAACCCGACATGAAGGAAGTGATCCGCGCGGCGAAGGCGAACGACGTCGCGCTCGAGATCAATGCGAATCCATTGCGCCTCGACCTCCGCGACACGCACGTGAAGGCGGCCGTCGACGCCGGTTGCCTGATCGCGATCGACTGCGACGCGCACAGCCGCGAGCACTTCGAGTTCGCGATCTACGGCATCCTCACCGGCCGCCGCGGCTGGCTGACGAAGGAGCAGTGCGTGAACTGCTGGAGCCAGGAGAGGCTGGCGGCGTGGATTGGGAGGAAGTGATCGACATTCGACGCCCTTCGCCCCTACCTCGTCGGCGTCTCGAACACGAGCGAACCATCCTGCGGCATCACGTCCAGCCTCACCAATTCAAGCTCGAAGGGCTCCGCTACTCGTGATGCGAACATGGTGAGGATGCTCCCTCCCGCCGCCGTCGACAAGCTCGGCAACAGCCGATCAACGTCGTCGTCCGCCCATGGAACGAAACGCACGCGAACCCGCTCTTGATCCTTCCACGGCGACTTCGGTGCCGGCGCCAACACACCACCCGATGCGGAATCCCCGTCGGCGCGTGCGGTCGTCATCGGAATCCACCGGCCGTCGATGTTGACCGACCAACTCCCGAGCAGTGCGACGCGTTCCGTGTTGAACTGCCGGTAGGTGACTGCGTCGCGCTCCGCAAGCGGAGACACCGCCAGTTGCATCTCGACGAACGGCTGGATGACCGGATGCCGTCGGAGCCTTGTCACGTTCGTCGTCACCTCGACGACCGCCTCGACCACGCCGCCTGTTTGGTAGTAGGCGTCGGACCATGTGACGCGGATGGTCATTGGCCCCAGAACGCCGGGCGCCTTGAGGGAATCGTCTGGTGACCTCCTCGTAGAAACTCCTCCGACATCAACGATCCCGCCGTCGGCAGCGGTCGCCTTCACGTCGCGTATCCGATACGTCCAAGTTGGGCGCGTCGCCAACGACGGGTCGATGTCGACGAGTCGAAGCGCCATCGTCGTTCCCGCCTGCACGGACTCGGGCGCAACAAGAACGATCGTTTGTGAAACGTCGGGGGGCGAGATAACTCGTGCGTACCAGGCAGGCGACGCGTCCCCCGACTGGAGAAGCGGAGCCACGAATTGAAGTCCCGACTGACGCCAAGAGCGCGGCTTCGCCCGCCCACGGCGTACGTCCGCTTCCGTGTACGCGGCCATCGCGACGGCGTCGAGGAGCCGATTGGCGCTCGGCAGCGTGTAGCGTTGGTCATGACACTGCGCGATGTAGTTCTCGACCACGGTCAAGAGTGCGGTGACGTCGGACGAGACGTCCGGCCGACAGTGGGCAAGGAGATCGCGGGCGGGTCGATGTCGATACTCGGAGAGGTCGAGATCCCCGCGGACGTCGGAGTTTGGCTGCAACGCGGAAACGATCGGGGAGGCACTCTGACCATCGATTCCATCGCGGAGGGCCGCGCGCACGACGCTGACAATCCACATGGCGGCGACCGTTCCGATCGCGAGGCCGCCGATCGCGACAACCGGCGCGGTGATGCCAACCGTCAACGCCTGTCGACGATACCGCAACGATCGCACAGATCCCGACTTCCTCAGCGAGCGACCGCACTCCGGACAGTTCGTGGGCACGTCCGGGCCGGCAGCCCGAAGACTGAATCCGCAGCGCGCGCAACGGGGCGTCGCGAGCGCCGCGCGACCACGTAATGCCCATGCTCCACCGAGCGAGAAGACCGCACCGACGATGGCCGCGAAGACGCCGAATGCGATCGCGAGGAGGACTTGCCCCGCCAACTCGTCGGGCAAGGAGAGTGCGTCAACGATGCTCATGGCGTGCCCTCCGCAGGCCGCGCGTCCTCGATGCGAAGAGGAATCTCCACGCGAAACGGCGCCGCGACGGCGCCGATGCCCCAAGAGGACGGCGCTGCGTCGCTGTCGATCAGTGCGTCGCCCACCGCCATACGTGCCACGGGCGACTGTGCGGCGATGAGCTCCAACGAGAGCACGGTCTCGCCGAGTGGCGCGTCGGGGGGAATGACAAGCGGCAGATCCGACGCGTCCAAAACGAGCCGTGTGGCTCGCCCGAACACGTGCGCGAGCGCCGGCGACAACCGGGACTCCCCGAGGCGCACCGAGTCGATTCGCACAAAAGCGCCATCCCCGATGTTCGCCACAAACTGGAACGCAAGAAGGACCGTGTCTCCGCGGCGTACGGTCGGAAGCGCGTCGCGCTCGAGGTCCTGTCGCAAGGTGACACGCGGCGCAAGCGCCTCGACAATCACGGCGGCACCCGCTGCCGCGTCACGCTTCCAGACCTCTCGAAGCCGCGCCTCCGTCGCGAGGAGGTCGTCGCTCGCGGTTGGCTGCGCGGCGAGTCGCCGATCGACGTCGCGCCAGAGCGTTGCGGCGGACGTGGGCTCGAGTTGTCCGGACTGCGCGCGCGCGTTGACCTCGCGCAGCGCCCACGCCCAGTCCCGCTGGATGCCGACCGCGAGAATCGCCTCCGGAATGATCGCAAGGAGCGTTCCGCGCGTCGCGATCGCCCGGTCGGCGGGAATCCCAAGCGCCGCCGTCAAGACAAGAAGGACCACCCCAACAACGACGAGCCGCAGTCGCCGCACTCGCCCGCGCGTGCGCACACTGCCCGGCCGCGACAAGTCCGCGTTGCAGGCGCAGCGCGGCGGATCGTCCCACGCGTAGGGCCGCGCGTCGGCGTTGCAGGCGCTACAGCGCGGATATCGCTCGTCGGGGCGACCGAAGAGCCCGGCGACGATCATCGTCGTCGCCAGGAAGGCGAGAATGCCGAAGACGAGCGAGACCACGCGTTCAATGTAAAGACGTAGCGGTCAGGGTTCAGGGTCAGAAGAAGTCGGGAGTCAGGAGTTAGGAGTCAGGAGTCAGTGGGAAAGGCACTTCGGCACGGCGCTTCGGTCGCTTCCACCTGACTCCTGAAACCTCAATCCTCGCGGCCAGCGGCCGCGCGTGCTTTCACCCTGACTCCTGACTCCTCAATCCTGAATCCTCGCGGCCAACGGCCGCGCGGCTCCTCACGGCACCGCCAGCAGCCGCGCCAACTGCCCGACCTTCACCGCGTTCGGGTCGCCCTCGAGCAGGCGGCATTGGCTCTTCTTCTGGTCGGTCGAGATGACTTGCACGACGGCCACCGTGCGCTCGGCTTGGCCGAGGTTCTCGCCGGTGTCGGGATCGACGACGTCGACGCCGCCGCCGCGGATCGCGAGGCGCTGGCCCGCCTCGAGCCGGCCGGCGCCGCGGTTCAGCCAGATCGCGTCACCGTCGACGAGCGCGACCTTGATCGGCGCGATCGAGTCGACGATGCCCTGCGTCGTATCCGCCGAGACGTCGGCCGTGAGCCGGTCGACGACTTCGATCGGATTGATCGCACCGCCGTTGAGCGCGCCGTTCGGCAAGGACGTCGTCACCGAGTCGGCCCAGCGGATCGCCCCCGACGCAACGTCGAGAAGCCGCACGCTCGTCGAGAGCCCGGCGAACGCCTGCGAGAACGTGTAGCCCGAGGCTTCGACCGTCTGCGTGTTCACGACCATGCCGCCATTCTCGATCGAACCGACGAGGAGGTAGTCGGCGCCGAGCATCCGGCCGAAGCGGGCGAGTTCCTCCGGCGTTCGGCCGTAGGCTTCGACGAACTGCCGCTCCTTCACGGTCGCGTCGACGAAGTCACGGTCGAGCACCGTGACGACGTTCGCCTGGACGAGGGCCTGTGTCGTGCGGTCGGCGAGGCGTCGTGCGATCTCCGCCGCGGGGATCTCGGACGACCCGAACATGTACGTCGCGCTCGACGACCGGAACGGCACGACCGCGATCGTCTTCTTGCCCGCGCTCACGGCCTTCGCGTCAAAGAGCGCGACCGCCGTCAGGACCGTGACGTCGACGGTCGCGCCGTCCGCCGACTTCCGTTGGTCGAGCACCTTGAGGCGATCGACGAGCCCGCTCGAGAGCGTGCGCGCGTCCGATTCCATGCGGCTCACCGAGACGTCCGGCGCCGAGAGCGCGCGGTCGAGGTCGGCGAGCGCGGCGTCGAAACGCTGTTGCATGCCGGGCTGCGCCGACACCTTCGAGACGTTCACGCGCCGAAGCGCGTCGAGCACCGCGCTCCGCACCGCCGCTTCCGCGGTTCCCGCCTTTCCGATCGCCTGGATCTCGACAAAGGTCGAATCCGCGCGAGCGGCCGGCGCGACGAAGGCGACGAGAAGAAGGACGAGAAGAGTGAGGGGGCGGAGCATGCTGTGTTTCTCGGTACGGCGTGAATGTCTGTCGCGACAAGGTGGCAGGAAGAGAGGAGTCGGGAGTCAGGAGTCAGGAGTCAGTGGGAAAGACGCTCCGGCTCGGCGGTTCGGGTGCTTTCACCCTGACTCCTGAATCCTCAATCCTGAATCCCCGCGGCCAACGGCCGCGCGGCTTTCACCCTGGCTCCCCAATCCTGAATCCCGACTCCTTCGCTCTCACCGTTGCAGCTTCCCGACCGTGTTCGAGAATCCTTCCCACACGGTCTCGCCGTTGCGGAGGTCGACGACCCACATGCGCATCTCGAAGTTCCGCTGCTTCGTGTTCTTCACCGTTTCCGTCGCGGAGAGGATCTGCGTGTTGACCGAGAGCATCGGCACCGTTGCCGTGCCCTGGGCCGTGCGCTCGGCGACCTGCTGCTGGTTGAACATCGGGTCGTTCGTGAGCTCGGTGTTCTGGCGCACCGAGCCGTCGCGGGCGTCGGTGCCGAGCGTCGCCACGAAGCGCACGCGGTTGTCCTTCCGCAGGTTCGAGCGGATGCGGCCTAACACCATCTCGGTGTTGATGTCGGGGATCGAGGTCTTGTTCTCGACGTTCGAGACCTGCATGATCACGGGGCGCGGGTAGTCGTTGAGGAAGCCGTCGAGGAGAAGCTCCTGCGTCAGGCTGTCCGACCACTCGCGCAGGTCGCTGTAATCAAGCTGCATCGAGGTGATCGACTCGGGGCCGGTGGGATCGATGCGCTTGGGCGGCGGGCTGCACGCGACGAGGAAGGCGCAGCCGGCGAGAACGGAGATTCGGAGGGCGGTGTGCATGGCAGAATCCGAGGAGAGCGGTCGGAGGGTAGGTCAGTGCGGGCGTGGAACGGTCCGAAAGGCGCGATCAACGATCCCACGGGCGGATCTCGAGCCGCCAATCGACGGCCTTGTTCGTCGGGCTCACGGCGGTGATCTCGTCGATGCCGCCGGCGTTGAGCTCGCGGCGCGTCCAGAAGTCGGTGTTCGTCGAGAGCTTGAGACCCTGGGCGTCGAACCACGTGAAGCGATACATGTAGAAGACGTTCGCGCCGGACGTGTTCTGGATATTCGGCTGCACGCGCAGGCAGCCGTCGGGCGTCTGGCCGACGAACACGCTCGTCACGTTCACGCGGTCCCGGAGGAAGGGATTCGAGATCTTGCTCTCGAACTCGATCGCGTTCGGGCGCGCGGTGTTCGTCTGGTAGACGTTGCTCGACGAGCACGAGACCGGCGCGGCGGCAACGACGAGAAGGAGGAGGGACGCGAGACGAAGTCGGGAAGGACGAGTCATGGTCGGGGGATCCGAAGGTGCGAGGCGAGGATTCGAGGAAGGCGTGGACGAGTTTGAGCGTAGCGGCCGAGCCGCTCAGGACGAGGGTGCCGGCGCGGGCGGTGCCTGCGGCACCTGCGAGGTCGCGACGAACGGCACGGCGCGCACGAAGAGCTGTCCGGGCACGACCGCGCGGCACCAGAGGAATGTGACCGGCGCGTCAGGCACGGTGATCGTCGTCTCCCCTGCCGAGATCGAGCCGCTGACGAGACGCACGGTCACGCGACCGTCGACGGGCCGAGGAAGCTGCGCGATCGCGATCTGCGACGGGATGCTGCGCCACGTGCGGAGGTCGGCCTTGTTCGTCGCGGCCTTGTAGAGGCTCGCGGCCGCGAGGACGAGCGCGTAGCCCGCTTGGTTTCCGCCGCTCCAGTTGCCGTCGCCGCCCCAGTACGGATTGCCCTTCTGGAACGGGATCGTCGCGGCGTACGTCGCGCCTTCCTTCGCGGCGACCATGATCGCGGTGCGAAGGATGATCTCGGGCATCGACTGGTCGAATGCCCGCTTCCAGATGCTCGCGACGTCGGCTAACACCTCCGTGCGGACGGTCACGGCGCCGCCGGTCACGTCGACGGCGGTCGCGGGCAGCGGCGGGAACGTCATGCGCGGCAACGGGATGGTCGAGAGGCCGAGCCACGGCGTGACGAGCGGGATCGTGATCTGGTCGAGCGCCGGGCCGACGCCGTTCTCGAAGTAGACGACGACTTGCGGATTGCCGGCGCGGCCGAGGTCGAACGGGTTCTGCGCGACGTTCGACTGGAGCACGCGCTGCTCGGGCACCATCGCGAGCGCGCGGCGCAGGTTCGTCTCTCCGCGTTGCCGGTCGTTGCCGTCGCCGGTCGAGAGTTCGAGCATGCCGGCCATCCACGTTGCAGCCGGGTTGAGATACGGCGCGTAGGCCTGCATGAGGTCGACCCCCTGCCGGCCGAGGATCTCCTTCACCGCGTCGTTGCCGCCCCGGCTGCCGATCTCCTTCTCGACCTTGGCGATGCGGTCGGCCTCGCGCTTCTCGGTGTCGCGCTGTCGCTCCACCGCGCGGCGCGCCGCGACCGCGGCGAGGAAGCCGTCGCCCGCGAGAAGCGCCGTCACCGCGCGGTCAAGCTCCATCTGGATGCGGTCGGCGTACGTTCCGCGGAAGACGCGAAACGTCGAGTTCACCGCCGCCGCCGCGAACTCCTCCGCCACCGAGGTCTTGTCGTAGCGCTCGTCGAACTGGTCGGCGAGCGTCGTCGCTTCCTGGAAGGCCTTCGTGCCCTCGCCGTAGCGTCCCAAGTCCTTCGCGATCGCCCCCTCCTCGAGCCGCCAGAGGAGGCCGTCGCGGGTCTCGTCGCGGAGATCCTTGGCGGACGGGCTCGTGAGCGTGGCGTAGGCCCCGTCGAGGTTGCCGGCGACGTACATCGATTGGGCTTCCGCGATGCGCTCGCCCGACGCGGAGCAGCCCGCGGCGCCGAGGAGGAGGCCGCAGGCGGCGGCTCGGAGCGATGTTCGGAGGGAGGGGAACGGCACGACAGGCTGAACGACCGGCGATACGACTGACGGAACGACTGGAAACGGGGACGACGAAGGCCCGCGTGGACCCGCCCGATGCGCAGGCGATTCCAGCCGACGGTGGGCCCACGCGCGGTCCGGCACGGACGGCCTTCCGCGCAGTCGCATCCTACGGCCCATGCGCGGGGGCCGCGATCCCGGTCCGGTACGATTGGCCCGTCACCGACCGCATCCAAACTCCGCGAGCCCCTTCGTGTTTGAGAATCTCTCCGATCGCTTCCACGGCCTCTTCCGCAAGCTCTCCGGCAAAGGGGCGATCTCCGAATCGAACGTCCGCGAGGCGATGGAGGACGTGCGCACCGCGCTCCTCGAGGCCGACGTCAACCAGGACGTCGTCGCGAAGTTCACCGAGGGCGTTCTCGAAGAGTCGGTCGGCCGTCAGGTCACGAAGAGCCTGCAGCCGGGCCAGGAAATGATCGGCATCGTGCACGATCGCCTCGTCGCGCTCATGAAGCCCGACGAAGGCATGAGCACCGAGCCGCTTGAGTTCGTCGCGCCGGGCCCGACCGTCGTGATGCTCTGCGGCCTGCAGGGCTCGGGGAAGACGACCACCTGCGGCAAGGTCGCGGCGTGGTGCCGCCGCCGCGGGCTCAACGTCATGGTCGCGGCCGCCGACCTCCAGCGTCCCGCCGCCGTGGAGCAGCTGCGGCAAGTCATCGACACCGTGAAGGCCGAGGCGAAGGGCGGCTCGCAGGTCGAGTTCTACGGCGAGCCCGACAAGTGCGCCGAGTACGGCAAGGCCGTGGGCGTCGCGATCCAAGTCTGCCAGCGGGCGCTCCGCGCCGCCCGCGACGGGAAATTCGACGTCCTCATCCTCGACACCGCCGGGCGTCTCCACGTCAACGACGAGCTGATGAAGGAGCTCCAGGGCGTGAAGGCCGCGGTCCAGCCGCACCAGACGCTCCTCGTCGTCGACGCGATGACCGGCCAGGACGCGCTTCGCTCGTCGAAGGCCTTCCACGACAAGCTGCACGTCGACGGCATCATCCTCACGAAGTTCGACTCGGAGACCCGCGGCGGCGCGGCGCTCAGCGCGAAGTTCGTGACCGGCGCGCCCGTTCGCTTCGTCGGCGTCGGCGAGAAGTTCGACGCGCTCGAAGAGTTCCACGCCGAGCGCGTGGCCGGCCGCATCCTCGGCATGGGCGACGTCGTCAGCCTCGTCGAGAAGGCGAAGACCGAAGTCAGCGAGGAGGAAGCGGAGAAGCTCGCGAACAAGATGGCCGAGGGGCGTCTCACGATGGACGACTTTCTCGCCCAGATGCGCTCGATCCGCCGCATGGGCCCGATCAAGCAACTGTTAGGCATGCTCCCGGGCGTGGGCTCGATGCTCAAGGGCGTGAACTTCGACGAGAAGCAGCTCGACCACATCGAGGCGATCGTGAGCTCGATGACGCCGGAAGAGCGCGAGAACGTGAAGCGCCTCGACAAGAGCCGCACCCGCCGCGTGTCCAAGGGTTCGGGCACGAAGGAAGCCGAGGTCAACCGGCTCACCGAGAGCTTCCTCCAGATGCAGAAGCTCACGAGCCAGATGGCCTCGGGCGGCATGGCCGGCAAGATCAAGGCGATGCGCGAGGTCGCGTCGAAGTCGGGCGGCATTCCCGGCGTGCCGCAGATGCCGGGCGTGATGACGCGCGGTTCGACCGCCACGCAGAGCCACAAGTCGAAGTTCAAGAAGCGGAAGTGAGTCGAAGGCTGTCGTCGTCGGGGAGGGCCACCACGCGTGTCGCGCGAACGTGAGCGGCGAGCCCAGGAGATTCTCGCCGACCTCCTCGAGACGCCCGAGGCGGCGCGGGCGCCGCGCCTCGACGCCGCCTGCAACGGGGACCTCGAGCTCCGCGCCGAAGTGCAGTCGCTGCTTGCCGCGGCCGCGCAGGCCGAAGGGTTTCTCGAGGGCGGCGCGGTCGGCGCGTTCGGGACGGGCCCCGCTTCCACGTTGCAGCCGCCGGTGAGCTACGAGGGGCGCACGCTCGGCGGCTACGAGATCCGCGAGGAGCTCGGCCGCGGCGGCATGGGCGTGGTGCATCGGGCGCGCCAGCGAAGCCCCGAGCGCGACGTCGCGGTGAAGATCCTGCCGTGGGTCGTGGCGACGGCGCCGGCTGCGGGCGACTCGTCGTCGAAGGCGACGTCGCGCCGCTTCGACGCCGAGATCCGCGCGCTTGCGCGCATGCAGCATCCCGGGATCGCGCAGGTCCTCGAGGCCGGCACGGATCGCGAGCTCGGCGTGGCCTGGATCGCGATGGAGTTCGTGCAGGGCGGCGCGCCGATCGTGCGCGACGCGGCCGAACGCGGGCTCTCGCGCGGCGAGCGGCTCCAGCGCTTCCGCGCCGCCTGCAACGCGGTGCATCACGGGCATCTCAAGGGGGTCATTCACCGCGATCTCAAGCCCTCGAACATCCTGGTCGGCGCCGACGGCCAGGTGAAGGTGATCGACTTCGGCATTGCCCGCGTGCTCGATCCCGGCGTGGGCACCGCCACCGCGCCCGTGACCGGCATGCCCATCGGCACCCTGCCCTACATGAGCCCCGAGCAGTGCGCCGGCGACGCCGCCGACGTGCGGAGCGACGTGTACTCGCTCGGCGTCGTCCTGCACGAACTTCTTGCGGGTTCCCTCCCTATCGCCACGGCGGGCCTCTCGCTCGAGGCGGCGCTCCGTGCGATCCGCGAGCGCGCGCCGACGCCACTCCGACGCATCGTGCCCGACGCGCCGCGCGACCTCGAGACGATCGTCCTGACCGCGCTCGAGAAGGATCCCAAGCGCCGCTACCAGTCCGTGGCCGCGCTCGTCGACGACCTCGACCGGCTCGCGCAGCATCGGCCGATCGAGGCGCGCCCGGCCGGGTGGCTGCATCACGCGCGACTCTTCACACGGCGGCATCGCGTGCCGGTCGCGGCGGCGGCGCTGGTGCTCCTCGCCACGCTCCTCGGAACGGCGATCAGCGTGCGCTTCGCGCTCGAGGCGAAGGCGGAGCTCGGGGAACGGCAGCGCGCCGAAGCCGAGGCGGTCCGGGAGCGCGACGAGGCGCTGCGCCATGCCTATGTCGGGGCGATCGCGTCGGCCGAGTCCGCGTTGCAGCGCTTGGAATACGCGCGATTGCGGGCGACGCTCGACGCCACCGCCCCCGCGCTCCGCGGCTGGGAGTGGGACTATCTCGACCGCCAGGCCCGTCCCGCGAACACGCTGGTCGACGGAGGCGGCCGACTCTTCGCCGTCGCGTGGAATCCGCGCCGCGACCTCGTCGTCGGCGCCGGGCTCGACGGCGCGGTGCGGGCGTGGACGCGCGACGGCCGCGACCTCGGCACCGTCGTCGACCGCGACGCCTTCGTCTACGGACTCGACTGGTCGGACGACGGCGCCGCGCTCGCGGTCGGCGCGAACGGCCTGCCCGTCGTCATTCTCGACATGCCCGCCGATGCGGCGGCGCCGGCCACGCCGCGCGCGACCGCGTTCGCGCCGCTCGGAGCCGGCGTCGCCAGCGTCGACCTCTCCCCCGACGGCTCGCGTCTCGTCGTTGCAGGCGAAGGCGGCATGCGCCTCTTCGACGCCCGCGACGGTCGCATCCTCGCCGACGTTCGCGCCCGCGGCGCCGCGCGACGCGCCCGCTTCTCCCCGAACGGCGCGCTCGTCGCGCTCGCGATCGACGACCGCGTGGAACTGCGCGACGGCCTCGACGGCGCGCTCGTCCGCACGCTCGCGAGCGGCGATCCCCGCGCGCTCAGTCTCGCGTGGAGTCCGGACGGCGACGAGCTCGCCCTCGGCGGCTACGACGGCGCGGTGCGGCTCATGCGGGTCGCCGACGGCGCGATCGCGGAGAGCTACACGGCCCACGAGAGCGAGGTGCGCGATGTCGCCTACGGGCTCGACGGGCGAAGCGTCGCAAGCGGCGGAGCCGACCACGCGATCGTCGTCTACGACCGCGCGGCCACGCGACCCGTCGGCGTCCTCGGCGGCCACGCCGACGCCGTGTCAGCGCTCGCATTCGCGCCGTCGAGCGACGCGCTCGCCAGCGTGTCGTACGACGGCACGCTCGCGATCCGCGCGCTCGAGCGCGACGGCACGCGCGACACGCGCCCGCTCGGCGCGTCGTGGAAGCCGCCGGTCCGCGCGATCGCCTATCGGCCCGACTCGACGCGCGTCGTCGTCGGCTCCGATCGCGGCGCCGTGCAACTCCTGGACGCTGACTCGTGGGAGATCCTGGCCGAGCGCGACGACCTCGGCGAAGGCGTCGTCGCGGCGGCGTGGTCGCCCGACGGAACCGTGATCGCCCTCGCGACGCACGGCGCACGCGTCGAGATCCTCTCGAATGACCTCGCGACGCGCCTCGAAACGCTCGAGACGCGCGGCGGCCGCATCACCGCCCTCGCATTCTCCCCCGACGGCGCGCGGCTCGTGGCGGCGCTCGGCGACCGGACGATCGCGCGCTACGTCCGCGACGACCGAGGCTGGACGAAGGAGGCGTCGACGAACGTCGCGCCGGCCGAGATCTCCGGGCTCGCGTGGCTTCCGAACGGCCGCGGCTTCGTGACGTCGCACCTCGACGGCGCGGTGCGGCGCTGGAACGCGGACGACGGCACGCTCGCGTGGACGAAGCTGTCGCACGCCGACTCGGCGCTCTCCGTTGCAGCCACGTCCGACGGCCGGCGGATCGTGAGCGGCGGGCGCGACCAGCGCATCGTGGTCTATGACGCCGACACGGCGCGCGTCGTCGACACGCTCGAAGGCCACGGCCAGCGCCCGAGCGGCATCGCCTTCACGAAGGACGGCTCGCGCATGATCACGGCGTCGAACCAGCGCGACGTGCAGATCTGGGATTGGCCGGCGCGCACGCCGCTCCTACGCCTCTACGCGGAAGAGCTCGGATCGCTGCGCGCGCTCGTCCTTCGGCCGGACGGGCGGGAGATCGCGGTCGGCGGCAACGGTGCGATGACGCGCTGGTCGCTCGATCGCGTGCGGCCGATCCGCCCCGCACCGTGAGATCGCACGCGCTTCCGCGTTGCAGCCTCGCCGTCAGAGCCTCCAGCTGACGTACGTCCGCACGAGGTACTCCTCGATGCCGTGGTGGCCGCCTTCCTTGCCGTAGCCCGAGTGCTTCACGCCGCCGAACGGCGCTTGCGCCGTCGCGGGGATCGCGTCGTTGATGCCGACGATGCCGTACTCGAGCGACTCCGCCATGCGCATGATCCTCGCGCCGTCTCGGGTGAAGCAATACGCCGCGAGGCCGTAGGGCGTCGCGTTCGCGCGCTCGATCACTTCGGCCTCGCTCGCGAAGGAGAAGATCGGCGCGACCGGGCCGAACGTCTCTTCGCTCGCACAGCGCATCTCGTCTCGGGCGGCGTCGATGATCGTCGGCGCGACGAATCGCGCGGCACGCCCGGCCACCGTCGCCCGCGCGCCGCCGGTCACGACGCGGCCGCCCTTGGCGCGGGCGTCGTCGACGTGGCCCATCACCTTCGTGACGGCGTCGTCATTGATGAGCGGCCCGATCTGCGTCGCCTCGTCGAGCCCGTCGCCGACGACGAGCGCCGCGGTCTTCGCCGCGAGCTTCGCGACGAACGCCTCGCGGATCGATTCCTCGACGTAGATGCGGTTCGCGCAGACGCAGGTCTGTCCGGCGTTCCGGAACTTGCTCGCGATCGCGCCGTCGACCGCGCGGTCGAGGTCGCTGTCGGCGAAGACGAGGAAGGGCGCGTGGCCGCCGAGTTCGAGGGAGAGTCGCGTGAGGTTCGTGGCCGAGGCCTTCACTAGAAGCCGACCGATTTCGGTCGAGCCGGTGAAGCTCACCTTCCGGACGAGCGGATTCGCGAAGAGTTCGCCCGCGATCGCTTCGGGCGCCCCCGTCACGACGTTGAAGACCCCCGCCGGCACCCCCGCCTCGACTGAAAGTTCCGCGAGCGCGAGTGCCGAGAGCGGCGTGTCTTCAGCCGGCTTCACGACCTGCGTGCAGCCGGCCGCAAGCGCGGCGGCGGTCTTCCGCGTGATCATGGCCGAGGGAAAGTTCCACGGCGTGATCGCGGCGACAACGCCGATCGGGCGCGGCAACACCAAGAGCCGCTTATCGGCGGCGCTCGAGGGGATCGTCTCGCCGTAGACGCGCCGCGCCTCGTCGGCGTACCAGTCGAGGAAGCTCGCGGCGTAGGCGATCTCGACGCGCGCCTCGGTGATCGGCTTCCCCTGTTCGAGCGTCAGGATCCGGGCCAAGCGCTCGCGGTCGCGAAGCATGAGCTGCGCCCACGTCCTAAGGATCGCGGCCCGCTCCTGCGCCGGCCGGCTTCGCCACGCCGGCAACGCGGAGTGCGCCGCCGCGATCGCGCGGCGGGTTTCGGGCGCGCCGCAGTTCGGCACGTGGGCCAAGACCTCGTCGGTCGCCGGGTTCGTGACGGCAAAGGTCCCGCCGCCGTCGGCGGCGACCCATTGGCCGGCGATGAAGGCCTGCGAGCGAACGGCAACCTCGGGCGAACGAACGGCGGTGGTCATGCACGAACTCTACCCGGAAGGGCGCGAACCGCGGGAGTCGAGGGAATCGCGAGTTTTGTGCGGTCCATCGCCGCGTCAGGGACTCGCCCGAAGGCGGTTCGAGCCGCCTCGGCAATCGTGCCATCCCCGACCGTGGCGCGCGTACGGCAGCAACGTGGAGTCGCCTCGTCGCACGCACGCCGACGATCTCGACAATTTCGGCACTGCACGCTCGACACTGTCCATCGACGCTGGTATCTCATCGTTGCAACTCCACGTTGCATGCGAGAGGTGTCACGATGGTCTCGAAGACTCACCGCCGAGCGGCATACGCAGTCGCGTTCTCCTTCGCACTCAACGTTGCGGCGTTCGCCGGCGACACGACGGTGCTCCTCGACCCGTCGCCCAATCCGAAGGGCGCGCTCGGGTCCGCGATTGTCCTGACCCCAGAGTGGATCCTCGTCGGCGCTCCGGGCAAACGGCTCACGTTCGGCGCATCGACGGTGTCGTCGGGCGCAATCCTGCGCTGGGCACGCGACGCGAGCGGCGCGCCGGTCGGCGCTCCCACGATCATCCCGCCGTCCGGACAGAAGGCCGGCGAACGCTTCGGCCTTGCGTTCGACGCCGGCGCGACGACGCTCGTCGTCGGCTCGCCGGGGTACACCGCCGTCGCACCGAGCTTCGCCGTCGGCCGCGTGCGCGTGCTGTCGCTCGGGACGGGTGCGGTCCTGAACTCGCTCGCGCCGCCTTCCGCGGGTCCGGGCAGTCCCCAGTACGGCGCCGCGGTCGCGACGGACGACCTCACGATCGTCGCAGGCGCGCCGGATCGAGTCCTCGCGAACCTGATCACCGGATCGGTCTACGTCCTCAACAAGAACGGGCCGTCGTGGTCGGTGCCCGCGAACGGAATCCTCTCGGCGCCGGTGACCGCGCCCTACGTAGGCTTCGGTTCCGCCGTCGGGCTCACCGACGCGGAGGTGCTCGTCGGCGCGCCGGGCGGCATCTCGCTTCCGCAGGCGCAGCACGGCCGCGTCTACATCTACGACCGCGACGCCCTCGGCACTCCCACCACCACCCTCCTCGCGCCGACACCGACCCTTGGCGACCGGTTCGGCACCGCGATCGCGACGGAGGGGACGCTTCTCGCCGTCGGCGCGCCGGGCAACGACTGCGACGACGGCGTGGTCCACCTCTACCGGAAACGCGGAGATTCGTACACGTTTGAAGCGACGCTCACGGCGCCCGACAGCCTCGGTTGGACGGGATTCGGGAGTGACGTCGCCATCGATCGCGAGCGCGTCGCGGTCGGTTCCGGGGGCATCAAGACCGAGTGGGAACTCGGCTTCCGCGCGGCCGTCTTCCGGAAGGCCGGCGACAGTTGGACGCTCGAAGCGACCGCTGCCGGAAACGAGGCGCCGGCCGCGGGCGCCGTCGCGCTCGACGCTGCAGGGCTTGCGTTCTCCGATCCGCTCGATCGCGGCGGCGCGGTTCGCTACGTCGCGCTGCCGCGACTGCCAGATCTCGACTTCGACGGCGTCGTCGGTCCGACCGACCTTGGCCTCCTCCTCGGCGCGTGGGGCACGAACACCGTGTGGGCGGACCTCGACGCCAGCGGCGAGGTCGGCGCCGCCGATCTCGGGGTTCTCCTCGGCGCGTGGTCTGACTGAGTTCTGACGCGCCCGCTCCACGTTGCAGCCTCCGCATTCGTTCGCTTCAAAAGAACCTTCCGCAGAAGCCACCAGTCATGACGCTCCACTCTTCTCCGACTCGTCGCGCCTTCACGTTGCCGGAAACGCTCGTGGTTCTGGCGTGCGCGCTCACCGTCGTCGCCGTCGCCGTGCCAGTACTCGGCAGCGTGGGCGTGCGCTCGGGCGACGCCGTATCGCTGTCGAACCTCCGCACGATCTCGACAGCGAACGACGCATACGCGCAGACGTTCTCCAATCGTCAGGTGACCTGGATCCCTGACAACACTGGCACCGTGCAAGGGTCGTGCAGCGCGTACATCGCGACCTACGGCTGCCCGAACCCGATGTTCCTCGGCACGGCGCCCAGTGGCGTGTTGTGGGGGTACTTCCTCGGTACGCCGTGTCCAGGCGCCGGCAACTGTGGGAACTTCGATGTCTACAAGCCGCTTGCCTTCTCCGGAGGGAATAAGGGCTTCGGATGTTTCCGCGTACCGAATGCGGACGCCTTCAACGAGTTCCTTGACGGCGCGTTCTACGGCGACGTCTGGTACAGCCCGAACGACGACGCGCGGTCAAATCTCACGGCGGCCTTTCGCGACGCCGGCGTCGACTTCGACGTTCCGACAGGCACCGAGATTGCCTTCTCGACGTACTGCTTGAGCCCGGCGGCGATGTATCACCCGGACGTGTTCGGCTCCGCCTTCGGCGGTTTCCGAAGTCCGGACACCTTCGCCGAAGGCTACGCATCGCCAAGCGTGACGCAGTGTCGCTATCCCGCGCTCAAGACGCGCATGATCGAGCACGACTGGTGTCATGGCACGCCGTCATGGCGCAATCCCGGGTTCACCGGCCAAGAGCCGCACTACTTCAACGCGAGCGCCGAGGCGGCACCGCTTTCCCTCTTCTTCGACGGCCACATCGCGCGCGTCTCGAACGCGCAGGTCATCGCCGAGGACCAGGCGCTTTTCGAGTCGTCCGGGCAACGCTTATGGAGTCGCACCACGCCCTTTGGCCCAACCGGCTATTTCGGAAACGTTGCGGTGGACGGTAGCGGAAAGACGAGCCACACCATCCTCACCATCGACGGCATCCTCGGGCGCGACACGCTTGGCGAGAAATGAGCCGCTCGCCGCTACGCTAGTCGCATGGCCAAAGCAATCGTCGACCCGCAAGAGCTGCGGCGCTTCGCGCACGACCTCAAGAAGTTCAACACCGATCTGCAGGCGCAGACGGCGATGATCTCGAACCGCATGGCGACGCTCGCCCAGACCTGGCGCGACCAGGAGCAGGCGAAGTTCCAGGAGGAGTTTGAGACGACCTTGAAGGTGCTCACGAAGTTCCTCAAGGTCTCCGAGACGCACATTCCGTTCTTGCTGCGCAAGGCGGAGCGGATCGAGGAGTACATCAATCAGAAGTAGGAGAAAGGATCGAGGATAAAGGATCAAGGGCAGAGCAAAGGCTCTGCCTCCGCCCCCCCGATCCTTGATCCTCGATCCTTGATCCTTCTCCCTCATGTCCATCCAAGCCAACATCACGTCGTTGCACGTCCTCGACGACCTCAAGGCGGCGCTTGCCGTCTTTCTTGAGGAAGGCGAGCTCGCGCTCTCCGAGGCCGAAGGCGAGATTCGCCGCGCGATCGATTGGCTCTCGCGCGATTGCCAGACCCACTGGCAGAACGTGATACGCAAGAAGCAGGAAGAGGTCACTGTCTGCAAGTCGGCGCTCTTCCGCAAGCAGATCACGCCGTCGCCGAACGACCAGAAGGCGTCGGTCGTCGACGAGAAGAAGGCGCTGCAGAAGGCCATCATGGAGCTTGAGGACGCCGACAAGCGCCTGAAGGCGACGAAGAAGTGGGCGATCGAACTCGAGCGCCAATACGCGATCTATAAGGGCGCGGTGCAGCCCTTCTCGGCGTCGATCGACCGCGACCTGCCTCACGCGATCGCGCGGGTGACGCGCATGATCCGGGCGCTCGACGACTACCTTCGCACGCCGAGCCCGGACCTCCGCGAGGCGCTCGACGTCGCCCGCGAATCCGCCGCCGCGCCGAGCATGCGGCGCACCGGCGACGACGAGGGCCCCCCGGCGAAGCCGACACCCGGCAACGAGGCGAAGCCGACACCCGGCAACGAGGAGACCCGGCCATGAGCGTCACCGGCGGCCGCGCGAAGGTGCAGATCGCGCTCAAGGACCTCCTCGCGAAGTGGGATCGCGTGAAGGACCATTGGCACGACGACGTCTCGCACGCGTTCCAGGAGAACACGATCGATCCGCTCGAGAATCAGGTGCGGAGCGCGCTCAACGCGATGGACAAGATGCGCGAGATCCTGCACCGGATGAAGTCGGAGTGCGGGCCGCGGCAGCAGTACTGAAATACCGGAAAATGGAGAGAGGAAAATCGAGAGGCGCCGGTGCGCTTACTCGGCCTGCTTCTCTTCTCGGAATGCGACGAGGACGAGCACGAAGACGAACGCGCCGATGAAGGCTTGCGTCCACCAGACCGCCGGCCATGAGAGGCCGTCGGCGTTCATCGGAATGCCCATCGACGCGAGCGCCGCGTGCCACTGCTCGCCCACGGCGATAAAGGGTCGCGAGACCATCGCAAGCGCGCCTTGGCCCGGCGGCGCCTTGATGCCGCCGGCGGCGTCGAGGAAGCCGTTGTAGAAGCCCGCGAGGATCGGACCGAGCCCGAGGATCACCATGCCGAACGCCGTCTGCGCCGAGTGCCGGATGTCCTTCGGCGCGACGCGATCGATGTAGAGGAAGGCGCACGCGAAGAAGAACGCGAAGCAGAATCCGTGCAGGGCGATGCCGACGTAGGCGGCCCATTCGGCGTCGCCCGAGGCAATGGCGAAGAGCGCGAACCGTCCGAAGTACGCGAGCGCGCCGATCGTGAGCGTCCAGCGATAGCCGAGGACCGCGATGACGCCGCCCAAGATCGCGAGCGTCGAGATCTCCACCATCTGGCCGATCGACATCGTGGCGCCGATCTTCGCCGGTTGGATGCCGACGGCACCGCCCGAGGCGATCGGTCCGAGCCAGGTGCCGGTGCGGATGAAGTAGATGTTGTGGATCATCGCGATCAGCAGGGCTGCAACGCTGAGAACGAGCACGCTCGGCTTTCGCAGGAGCGCGAACGCCTTGGCGAACGCGAGCGGATGCTGCCGATCGGACTTCGGCGGCGTCTTCGGCAGCCCGAAGAAGGAGTACAGGCCGTACAGGATGCTGATGCCGCCTGAAACGCGGAGCGCGTCCGGGATGAACTGGATGAAGTTGTCCTTCGGCGTCCCTTCGAGGAACCAGGGGTACGGGATGAACTTCACGTTCGTCTGGAGCCAGATCAGCGGGAACGCCGCCGACGCGACGATCCAGCCGATCGTGCCCCACACGCGCACGCGCGGGAAGCTCGTCTCCGGATCCGAGAGATTCGCGAACGAGATCGAGTTCGTCAGCGAAATGGTCGGCATGTACGCGACCGAGTACGCGATGCTGAGGATGAGGAAGGGCCCGAACGACGTCGTGCCCGCGAGCAGGATGTTGATGATGCCGCCGAAGAGGAGCAGCATGCCGAGCGCCCGCTCCGCGTTCATGAAGCGGTCGGCGACTTGCCCCGCGATGAACGGCGCTGCGATCGCACCGCACGCGCCGCCAAGGCCGAGGATGAGGCCGATCTCGGTGCCCCCGAACTCAAGGCCCCCGACGTCTCTCTTCGCGCCGAGCCACTGCCCGAGGATCGGCAGCCAGATCCCCCACACCGCGTACTGAAGAAACATCATCACGGACAGACGGAAGCGAAGCGCCGTGGGCATATGGGCGGGGATGGTAGAGGAGAATCCAAAGGAGCGACGTCATGGGACGTCACGCGTCGACCAGCCTCGAGGCGTCAGGAGTCAGGAGTGAGGGTGAAGGCCCGCGCAGCCAAGACGTCTCGATCACTGACTCCTGACTCCCGACTCCTGACTCCCTTCGTGGCGCCGATCCTTCGATCTTCCTCTCCCTTCATCCTTCGATCCCCCACCCCTTACACTCCCCCCACTCATGCTTCCCCGCCGCAAGACCCGTCAGATCGTCGTTGGTGATGACCGCGTAGGCCGCGTCTACATCGGCGGCGATGCCCCGATCGCCGTGCAGACGATGACCGCGGGCTACACCTACGACATCGATGCCTGCGTCGCCGAGATCAATCGCTACGCCGATGCCGGCGCCGACCTCGTCCGCGTCGCCGTGCCGGAACGCAAGGACACCGAGGCCCTCAAGCACATCCTGCCGCAGGTGAAGTGCCCGGTCGTCGCCGACGTCCACTTCCACTACAAGCGGGCGCTCGAGGCGATCGAGGCCGGCGTCCACAAGATCCGCCTGAACCCCGGCAACATCAACGACCGCGACCAGGTGAACGCCGTCATCGACGCGTGCAAGGAACGGAAGATCCCGATCCGCGTCGGCGTGAACGAAGGCTCGATCATCGAGCGAAAGGACAAGCAGCGCCGGATGGAGGAGCTCGGCAAGTACTTCGCCGGGCATAAGTCCGGGCACCTTCTCGCGATCATGATCGCGAAGCTCGAGGAGTACCTCGACATCTTCGAGGCGAAGGACTTCCACGACGTCGCGATCAGCGCGAAGTCGATGGACGCGGCGCTCGTGATCGACGTCTACACCGAGATCTCGAAGCGATTCGACTATCCGCTCCACCTCGGCGTCACGCACGCGGGCCCGAAGTCGACCGGGGCGATCCGCTCGATCGCGGCGCTCTCGACCCTGATCGCCAACGGCATCGGCGACACGGTCCGCATCAGCTACGCGAGCGACCATATCGACGAGGTGAAGGACGCCCTCGAGATGCTCTACTGCCTCGGGAAGCGCGAGCGGAAGGGCATCGATCTCATCGCCTGCCCGACCTGCGGCCGCATCCAGGTCGACCTCTTCACGCTCGTCCAGGAAGTCGAGCGGAAGCTCTTCCGCGAGGTGACCCTTCCGATCAAGGTCGCGGTCATGGGCTGCATCGTGAATGGCCCGGGCGAAGCCGAAGGCGCCGACGTCGCGGTCTTCGCGGGCGACCGCCGCGGCATCATCTACGTGCAGGGCGAGCGGGTCGCGAACGTGCCCGAAGAGGAGATCCTCGACCGCCTCCTTGCCGAGTGCAAGGCGTTCGAGGCGAAGGTGAAACGCGGAGAGGCGAAGCTCGGCGAGAAGGTCGTCGAGATCATCCCACCCGACCCGATCGGCGAGCTGGGGTCCGGCGAGGCGAAGATCAAGGCCGGCCTCGTGGAGCAGGTGACGATCGGGAAGAGCTGAGCGCGGCCGTTGGCCGCGAGGAGTCAGGATTCAGGAGCCAGGAGTCAGGGAAGAAAACCCTCGGCCTTCGAAATCGGTACCAGCACCCCACTGACTCCTGACTCCTGAATCCTCAATCCTTCCGGGTTCTTTGCCCCATCCATTTCCCAAACCCGTCCGTATATTGATCCGGACCGGGTTGTGGAAGCCGACCCGACCTTCCGCCGATGGAGCCTTCGCCCGTTCCGGTCCCCTGACCGGGAAGGGAAAGTTCACCCTCGGCGGCTGTCGTCGTTCGTGCGCGATTCGCCCTCGGCTGGAGTCTGACCGCATGCGTCGTCCTCATGAGCCCGTCCGTTCGTCCTCGTCGGCTTTGACCCGCTCCGGCGGGTGCACGCCCGCCCGCCGCCCTCACGGGTTCACCCTCGTCGAAATGCTCGCCGTCATCGCCGTCATCGCGGCGCTTCTCGGCGTCCTCCTCGTGGGGCTTCAGGCGGCGCAACGGTCGAGTAAGCGCACGAAGCAGCTCTCGAACCTGAAGCAGGTCTTCCAAGGCTGGACGCAATACGCCGGCAACCACGGCGACTCGATCCTCCCGGGATACCTCGACGTGAACACGCAGGCCGCGTGGCGGGTGAAGTACAAGTCGAAGGTCGGAACCCAAGAAGTGGTCATTCCGCCGGAGTACTGCGCCGAATATCCGTGGCGACTCCTGCCGTATCTCGATCACCAGACGGGACCGATGTTCGAGTACCTCGACAAGAGCGATCCGGACGCCCTTCGGCCGCCGCAGCTGGGCGGACCGGCCCTAGGGCAAGGCCTCCTTGAGGTCTCTCAGAATCCGGAGTTTGGCTACAACGGCTATTACCTAGGCGGACGCTGGACGGCGAATCCGGATCCAGTCCTCACCTTCGGCAACTCGACCTACCAGCGCGCCGACGGTCAGAACGCGAAGGCCAGCATGGTCGCGACGAAGATCGCGAGCATCGTGCAGCCGAGCGAGATGATCGTCTTCTGCGCGTCGACCTTCCGTGATCCCGGCTACTACAACGAGTCGAAGGACGAAGGCGCTCTCGGATGGTCGACGATCGTGCCGCACATCCTCGCCGACCAGTTGATCTGGGAGCCGAGTGACGGCGGCAACTACTCGAGCGTCAGCGTCTCCCAGGCCGACCTGAACGGATTTTCGAATCACATCTTGGCGCAGAAGACGTTCGTGAGTTCGCAGGCCGGCATGCTGGTCAGCCAGCCCGCGGGCGTGCCGCTCCGCCGTCACGGACCGACGGTCGCCCTCGTGCGCGCCGACGGCAACACCAACGCGACCGGCCTCGGCGACCTCCTCGACCAGCGCAAGTGGATGAACGCGGCGTGGAGCGGATCGAATCCGTTCGCGTTCACGCACAGCCCGTAAGAGGAGCACGCGGCCTTTGGCCGCGGGGATTCAGGATTCAGGAGTGAGGAGTCCGTGCGGGAGAGGTTGGTTCAGACGGTCTTTCACTGACTCCTGACTCCTGTCTTCTGACTCCTTCTTCATCTCCCCCGTATCCTCCGCCGCATGCGAACGGTCTGTCATGCGTGCGGGCTTGAGCAGCACGTGCGGCCGCTTGGGCCGTCCGAGCGGGCGCGCTGCGCTCGTTGCTCGCGACCGCTCCTGACCCATGCGTCGGGCGACGCCTCGCGCGCCGCGGCGGTCGCGCTTGCGGCGCTCATCCTGCTCATTCCGGCGAACGTCCTTCCGATCCTCGAGCTCGAGTACCTCGGCCGCGTGTCGGCAAGCACGGTGTGGGGCGGCTGCGTGGCGCTTTGGAACGAGCGCATGTGGCTCGTCGCGACCATCGTCTTCCTCGCGAGCATCGCGATCCCCTTCGCGAAGCTCGCGGCGATCTTCTACCTCTCGATCTACGCCGGCACCCGCCGCATGGTCGCCTTCCGCGCGCGGCTCCTCGTCGCCCTCGAGGTGGTTGGCCGCTGGTCGATGCTCGACGTCTTCCTCCTCGCGGTCTTGGTCGCCGTCATCAAGCTCGATTCGCTGTCGAGCGCGCGGCCAGGCCCAGGGCTCTTCTTCTTCGCCGCGGTCGTCGTCCTCACGATGGTGAGTAGCGCCCTCTTCGATTCCCGGGCGCTCTGGCGCGAACTGATCGACGTGAAGTCGCCGAACGTGCGGCGAGCGACGGAGGCGACGACGTGACCGACGAAACCCCGACGGCGGCCGCTTTGACCTCGCCTGCTCCCTCGCCAGCGCCCGCGCCGGCCGAACCGCTCGGCCTGCCCGAAGCTCGCGTCGAACCGCGCTCGCGGGCGCGGCTCGTCTGGCTCCTGCCGATCCTCGCGCTCCTCGCGATCGCGATCCTCCTCGTCGAAGAGTGGCGCACTCGCGGCCCGCGCATCGAGGTCGAAGTCCCGCGTGCAAGCGGCATCGAGCCCGGGCGCACCGCCGTCCTCTCGCACGGCGTGCCGATCGGTGTGGTGAGCGAGGTGCGCCTCGACGCCGCGCGCGAGCATCCGATCGTCACGATCGATCTGCACCGCTGGGCCTCGGCCTACGCGACCGACGGCAGCGTCTACTGGGTCGTGCGGCCATCGATCGGATTCCGCGGCGTCTCGGGGCTCGAGACGCTCGCCTCGGGCCCCGTCCTCGAAGCCCGCGCCGGCGCCGACGGCGCGGCGCGGAAGACCTCCTTCGTCGCGCTTGCCCGCGCCCCCCTCGACGCCGCGAGCGCGAACGGCCTCGCGATCACGCTCACGATGCCGAAACTCGGCTCGATCCGCCCGGGCTCGCCCGTCACCTACCGCGACATCGCGGTGGGCGAAGTCATCGACACGCGACTGGCCGACGACAGCACGAAGGTCCTGCTCGACGTCCTGATCCTGCCGCGCTACGCGCCGCTCGTCCGCACCTCGACGCGCTTCTGGAATACGAGCGGCTTCGGCGTCGACCTCGGCGTGACCGGCGTGAAGCTCCGCACCGAGAGCCTCGAAGCCCTCCTCGGCGGCGGCATCGCGCTCGCGACGCCCTCCGAGCGCGACCCGCAGGCCGCGCCGGGCACCGTGTTCGACGTCGCGCCGGAGCCAGAGAAGGAATGGACGCGCTGGTCGCCGACGATCGAGCTCGCGCCGGGACCGTAGAGCCGTCGCCCGGCGTCGACCTGATCCCGGAGACGCGGCGATGCCGTGAATGGCAAGCGGGCGCATCGGCCACGCCTGCGCGCGAACGATAGAAGGGGAAGGAACCACCGATGAACACTGATGAACACAGATCGGGCAGCGGAGAGCTCGCCGCGCGGTAGTCGCATGAGACGAACGCGAGCACGCATAAGAGCGACGGAGGGCGAGCGAGGTTCGGGACGCGGCCGCGACGCCCCGGCTGCAACGCGAAGTGGGAGAGTCGGAAGGACGCCCGAAGGCCACATGAGGCCGGAGGGCGGTGATGGTGCGAGCGAGCGTGCGTCGGTAGGCTGTACGGAACCTCGTCGCCACGACAGACACTCGAGGTCCGCAATAATTAGGCCTGGCCTCAGCTATACGATATGGCGAGACTTCGATGGGATTGTTGCTGTCCAACCGGAGAGGCGAACTGCCCGCAATGCGGGTCGTGCGACTCGACGAGCATCAGCCAGTGGATTCCTGCACCCAACCCCTCGTGCCCATAAGATGGGCCCTCGATCAGTGCAAAACCAGAGGCTCCACAACGTAGGCTTGGCCGGGAGGTCATCTAGGATCGAAGCAGTCATTCAGGCCGCATACTGCACATTCCTCTATACAATTGCCGCTCTCGCGCTTGTACTACTCTTCGCATGGGCGCCAACACTGTTTGGCAGAGCAACAGTAAGTCCTCGAGAGGTGTTGCCCCGTTGGCGCTGGCTCGGTCTCGCACCACAATCGTGGATTGACACCACCGACTTACAAGTGGCGACTTCAATCAGCGAAGGTCTCGGATATGTCGAGGTTTCGTATTTGTTTGGACCATCGACGTCACGAATTGCCGCGGGCTGGCCTTTCGTCGCACTCTTCGGTTCTGTTCCCGAACCGGGATCCCCCTACCTTGACACGGTAACACCAGCAATGCACTTTCCGACTTGCCTCCCGCTACAAAGACGAGAGTGGATCCCAATAACCCCGTACTGGCCAGGGCTTGTCGCCGACCTACTGATCTGGATCTGTCTTCTTTCTTCCATTCCGCTCTTGCGCGGACTTGTGCGAAGCCTGGTAGGGCGGTGCGCAAGGTGCGGCCATCGCATTCTGCCGTCAGAAGGTCGATGTAACGAGTGCGGGTGGTTGCCCCGTTCAGCCAGTCACACGTCTCGGGACCCAGCGCCGTAGCGCAGCGACCTTCATTCAAATTGAGCCAGACACATTTGGGACCAATTGAGCCAGGCACATTTATGGGGACGCAGATAGGTGGGCCACGAACTCGATTCGCCATCTACTGCCAATCCCCGACAACCTCGGCCTGGCTTCCGTGCAAGCCTGAATGCAAGCGGAAATCTCACTCGCCACAACCCCCGCCCTTTTCTAATCTTGCATCCCCCCGCCCTCCCCTTGCCAAGGTGGATGTCGCGGGTGCAAGTCCTTCACCCGCTCTCCCAAGCGCAGGCCGCGAGACCTGCGTTTCACGTCCGAACTCCTACCTCGCCGGGGCGGTCCGGGCAACGAGCCCACGCCGGCGCGATCTCATGGTGCGGTGCGAACAGAGGCCCCGCGCAGGTGTTGCGACGCCCTCCGAGCGCGACCCGCAGGCCGCGCCGGGGACCATGTTCGAGGTCGCGCCCGAGCCCGAGAAGGAATGGACGCGCTGGTCGCCGGCGATTGAACTCAGGCCGGGACCGTGAGCCGTCGTGCGGCGTAGGCCGTGATCCCGAAGACGCGGCGATGCCTTGAATGGCAAGCGGGAGCATCGGACGAACCTCTGTGCGAACGGCCGAAAGAGATGGAACCACCGATGAACACTGATAAACACAGATCGGGCAGCGGAGAGCTCGGCGCGCGGTAGTCGCTTGAGACGATCGCGAGCACGCACACGAGCGACGGAGGGCGAACGAGGTTCGGGACGCGGCCGCGACGCTGCGGCTGCAACGCGAAGTGGGAGAGTCGGAAGGACGCCCGAAGGCCACACGAGGCCGGCGGGCGGCGATGTTGCGCGCGAGCGTGCGTCGGCTACGCTGTACGGAACCTCGTCGCCACGACGGGCACTTGAGGTCCGCAATAACTAGGCCTGGCCTCAGATATATAAAGCCCGGCCTGGGCTCTGCAAATGACGCACCTGTACCAGCTAGCCGCGCCGCTTGCAATCATATTGGGATGTACGCTGCCCCTGCTCGGAGTACTTTGGCTCTACGGCCGTCGACCTGTTGCCGTCATCCGTGCGACGCTCGGGTCGCGCTGGATGGTAGTCGCCGTTTTCGTCAGTGTCTTGTGCGTCATCGCGACGGTCTTTCTCGATTTGATATCCAACACCCCGCTAGAGGCCCGGAGACTTTTTGGCGCGGCAATCCTTCCCCTCTACTTCACGTGGTCGCTGCTAGCCGTGTTCCAACTTGCACGACCAAAGTGAGCGCGGGCGCGACACGTCCGGCGATGGAAGATCAGGCAACTCCTCGAACTGGCCGCCGCGCCGTTCCACTTGGTGCCCATTCAGAGCCTGATGACGTAGCCCACATCGAGCCACGCCCATGTATCGAAACTCCATCAGGCTCGGGGTCTTGAGGCGCATGCGATGAGCTACTTCCTCTTCGGCGTTGTTCGATTGGCTGGCTTGACCGAGGGAGAACTCGACGAGTTCGGCTGGCGGATGGTCGGCGCTGGGTCGGAACTCCGGCTCTTTGTTCTAGTAGGCCCGAACGTCACGCAACCACCGGTGCGCGACATCCTGCGGGAGCTCGATCAGCTTGGCGGCGATGACCTCCCCTTTATGTTGACGACCTCGCCGCTCCGGGATACCTCGCACGAACTCATCTCCCCGTACCAGGTGGCCGGCGGAGACCTTCGTGTGGTGCGGGACTCGTTGGGCAGGGTCGGGACGTGGCTAGAACGGGTCTCGGAACTCCAGGGCGTTCGGGGCATTCAGCTCTTCACGAGCGAGGGATATGACACGAGCTTCGCCGAGAGCGAGTCTTCGCCAGCCGGTCTTGCCGAACAGGTCATGGAGCGTCTTGAAGGGACGTGTGACTTGCCGTCGCTGCGGATCCACGTGACGCTGCCTGGCCAGGCCGGCACCGAAGTCGCGCGGCAAGATCCGGTGTAGCCGGTCTATGTCTCCTTCCGTACCTCGAGGTCCTCCCGGCAACGAGGAAGTGATTGGATTGAGCCAGGCACATGCAAGGGGACGCAGATAGGTGGATCAACGAACTCGTTTCGCCGGCCACTACCAATCCCTGCCAACGTCCGTCTACCGTCCGTGCAAGCCCGAGTGCAAACCGAATTCGCGCGAGCCACAACCCCCGCCCTTTTCTAATCTTGCAACACCCCGCCTCCCCTTGCCAAGGTGGATGTCGCGGGTTCAACTCCCTTTCACCCGCTCTTCAAACCGCAGGCCGCGAGGCCTGCGATCTCAATTCCCAACTCCTCCGTAGCCGGGGCCGTCAAGGCGACGAGGCCACGTCGGCGCAGTCTCCTCGTCGCCCAAGCCAGTGAGCGCCCGCCCATTCATGGCGACGCCCCCCCGCGCACGACCCGCCCGCCGCGCCGGGCGCCGTGTTCGACGTCGCGCCGGGGCTCTGATCCCGTGACTTCGTGATCTCGGGAGAACGGCAATGACGTGAACGGCATGGAGGTTCGCCATGCCAAGGCCCGTTCCCTTTCGTGTGTCGCATGTCGTCGGTGCCGCCCTCATGGCGGCGGTCGTCTCGAAGAGTCACGCCGCGATCCTCTATGTGAACGCGGCGCAAGCACTGCCCCTCGCCCAACAGAACGGCTCGTCGTGGGCGCTTGCCTATCAGCAGCTGCCGGACGCGATTCTCGTCGCGACCTCCGGCGATCAGATCTGGGTCGCCGAAGGCACCTATCGGCCGACGACCGGCACGAACCGCGGCTCCTCGATCGTCGCGAAGTCCGGCGTCACGCTCCTCGGCGGCTTCGCGGTCGGCGCGGCGAGTCTCGCGGAGCGCGATCCCGCGACGTTCGTCTCGATCCTCTCGGGCGACATCGGCGTCCCGGGCGATCCGTCCGACAACTCCTTCCACGTCCTTCGGTCGGCGCTCTCGAACGGTGCCGTCGTCGACGGCTTTACGATCCGCGACGGCAACGCTGACGGGCCGATCGCGACCGATCGTACGGGCGGAAACATCGACGCGACCGCCTGCAATCTCCTCGTCCGCGGCTGCCGCATCGAAGATGGCCGGGCGTTCTTGGCCGGAGGCGGGCTCGCGGTCCTGAACAATCACGCCAACGGCACCTCAGTGCGCGTCGTCGACTGCGTCTTCCTGGGCAATCAGTCGAATTCGGGCGGCGCCGCCGACGTCCAGAATGGCGGCGCCTCGTTCGTCAACTGCCGATTCCTCGGCAACTCGACGACCTCGAACGTCGGCGCGGTGCGGCTTCTCAACGCGACGAACGCGAAGATCGCCAACTGCGTCTTCTCGGGCAACTCGGCCCCCCTCGACGTCGGCGCCATTCTCGTCCATCACAGTTCCGCCGAGGTGCAGTTCTCGAGCTTCAGCGGCAACTCGGGCGGGACGGCCGACGCCATCCAAGCGCAGGTCGGGTCGACGCTGCTCGTCTCGAATTGCCTCTTCCACGGCAACACTTCGCCGTCGGTGCCGGACGTTCTCGACACCTCGTCGTCGACGATCCAACACTGCGGGTTCGAGTCGTCGCCGCTCCCGGGCTCGGGGAACTTCGTCGCGTCGAGCGCGTTCGTCGACGCCAACGGCGCGGACGACGTTGCAGGCACCGACGACGACGACTTTCGGCTCCGTGCCGACTCGAATGCGATCGATCGCGCGAACGGCTCCTTCCCTGCCGACGTGGGCGACCTTGACGCCGACGGCAACGTGGCGGAGCCGCTTCCGCTCGACGCCGACTTCGCGACTCGCGCCGTGGACGACGTCCACGCGAACCTCGGAACCGGCGCGATCCCCTTCGCGGATGTCGGCGCCCACGAGTTCGTCCGTCCGTATCACGTCCTTTGCGTCGACGACGACGCGAGCGGCAACGAGAGCGGCATCGATTGGGCGAACGCGAAGCGCAGTCTCCAGTCGGCGCTCGCCGAAGCGCAGACGATCTTCGACGGCACGCCGATCGAGATCTGGGTGGCGAAGGGTGCCTACGCGCCGACCGATCGCCACGACCGCGAGGCGAGCTTCAAGATCCCCGCCGGCGTCGCGATGTACGGCGGCTTCAGCGGCGCCGAAACGAGCCGCGCGGAACGTCGACCGCTCGAAGTCCCCACGATCCTGACGGGCGAGATCGGCGATCCGTCGCTCGACGACAACTCGTTCTACGTCGTTGACTTCGCCAACGACTCGATCGGCCCTACGACGATCCTCGACGGCTTCGTCGTCACCCGCGGCAACGCGAACGGCGGCCCCGCGCCGGTCATGGGCGGCGGCATCCGGGTGTGGAACGGCGCGTCGCCGACGATCCGCTGCTCGTCGATCGTCGGCAATGCCGGAGACTTCGGCGCCGGCATCGGCATCTCCGGATCGTCGACCGCGCCCGTCATCCACAACTGCCTCATCAGCGGCAACGTGGCCGACGGCGTCGGCGGCGGCATCGGCATCGCCGGAAATAGCGCGGGCACGCAGGTCGTGAGCTGCACGATCGTGGCGAACGCGGCAAGCGACGGCGGCGGCATCGGCCTGAAGCAGTCGGGTAGCGCCGTCGCGATCCGGAACAGCATCCTCTTCTACAACGAAGACTCCGACGGCAACGGCGAGAAGGCGCAGCTCGAGGCGTCGTCGGCCGCCCAGATCTCGCTCATCGCCTCGTGCATGCCCTGCGCGGGTTCGGCCTTCGGCGGCATCGCGATGGTCGGGCAGGATCCCGCGTTCGTACGGCTCGCAGGCGACGACGAACTCATCGGCACCCCCGACGACTCCGCGTTGCTTGCCCCGTTCAGCCCGTGCATCGACGCCGGGATGCCCGATGCGGGCGCCGCCTACCCGGGCGACATCGGCGACTCGAACGACGACGGCGTCGTCGGCGCCGCCGAGCCATTCCCGCACGACCTCGCGGTGCACAAGCGCCTCGTCGACGACCGGGCGATGATCGACCGGCTCGAGACCGTGCTCGACATCGGCGCGATCGAGTCGCAGGAGACGAGCCGCGGCACGCCGCCGAAGCCGTCCGACCTGAACGGCGACGGCCAGACGAACGGCGCCGACCTCGCGATCCTCCTTGGGGCGTTCGGCACCGACGGTCCCGCGGGCGACATCAACGGCGACTGCATCGTCGACGGCGCCGACATCGGCATCGTCCTCGGCGACTGGAACTGACGGCGCCGGGCGGGAGGCCTTGGGCCACGCACGGCCGAGAGGATGACCGGGCCGGTACAGTGCCCGGTCATCCTTTCCCCCGCGTGCCGACCCCAATGCCAGCCTCGTCCGCTTCCGTGACTCCCAGTCTTTCCGACGCCGCCGTCCGCCTCATTGCCGAGATCGACACGGCGCTCGACGCGTTCGTCGCCGGGCTTGATCTTCCGCCGAAACTCAAGGCGGCCGCGCAGCACGCGGTGCTCGCCGGCGGCAAGCGGATGCGCCCGCTCCTCGTCCTCCAATCGTGCGACGCGGTCGGCGGCTCGATGGCCGACGCGATGCCGGCGGCGATCGCGATCGAACTCGTGCATGCGTTCAGCCTCGTGCACGACGACCTGCCGGCGCTCGACAACGATCTCGTCCGCCGCGGCAAGCCGACGGTGCACGTCGCCTACGGCGAGGCGATGGCGATCCTCGCCGGCGACGTTCTTCTCTCGATCGCGATCGAAAGCGCGGCCGCCAGCCCGCGCGAGCCGATCGCCATCGTCCGCGAGCTCGCGCACGCCACGACGCGCATGGTCGATGGCCAAGTCCTCGACACTTTGGGGGGCTTCAGCGAGTGCGGCTCGAGCGACGAGGCGAAGCTGCACCGCATTCACGAGCGAAAGACCGGTGCCCTCATCGTTGCCAGTTGCCGCATGGGCGCGCTCGCCGGCGGCGCGACGGCCGAGCAACTCGCGGCCCTCGACCGCTGGGGCCACTGCATGGGACTCATGTTCCAGATCGTCGACGACATCCTCGACGAGACGCAGTCGGCGGAACACGTCGGCAAGGCGGTCGGCAAGGATCGCGACGCCGGCAAGCTCACCTTTCCCGGGGTCTACGGCCTCGAGGCGAGCCGGCAGAAGGTCCGCGATCTCGACCGCGACGCGGCCGAGGCGCTCCGCCCCTTCGGCGAGCGGGCGCGGCATCTGAATGACGTCGCACATTTCTTAGCCACGCGTACCCGCTGACGCGTGGGTGGCGTACTCGCTGACGCTCGGGACCTCCCCACGCACACGGACGACGCCCGCGCACTCGGCGTTGCGGGGCTGCAACGTGGTCTCTTCTCGGGTACGCTCGATCGCTCGTGAGGAGAATCGAACGTGGCGAAGATCTGTGTGGTGTGCGGCGTGGATTGCGACGGGAAGCCGCGGGTCAAGGATCCGCAGGGCCAGTACTACTGCCGTCCCTGTCACGACCGCTTGCGTAGCGAGCGCGACGCGAACGGGGGCGCGAACGGGGACGCGGCCGAGATCCCGGACGCGGAACTCGTGGAGTTCGCGGCCGTCGCGGACGCCGTCGAACTGCCCCCTGTGGCGAGCGAATCGATCACGCCGCTCTCGTCGCTCCTGTCGGCGTCGGCGCGGAAGCCGACGTCGTCGATCGCCGCATCGCTCGCGCCGGGGTGGGTGACGTCGATGCCGTCGATCGGCGCGCTCGTCATCGCATTCTGCGTCCTCGGGCTTCCCGCCGTCGGCGACGCGCTCGGCGCGATCCGATCGGGCAGTCCGACCACGCCATACGACGGCGGTCGCGTGATCGGCGGCGGCGTCGTCCTGCCGATCCTCTACTACGTTCTTGCGCCGCTTTGGCTCCGACTCCGCGTGAAGTGGTCGGGCGGAACGGCGACGGCGGGCGAACTTCGCTCGGCGTATTTCGTCACGGCGATTCCTGCAGCGATCATCGGCATCATCGTCGCCCTCGTGGCCATCGGCGTCGCGCGTCCATGGAGCGCCGATCCGCCCGTCTCGCAGTCGCTCGGCGCAATCATCCCGCTGCACCTCGCGCTCGCGGCAGGCGTCCTCTGGCTCTATGTCATCGCCCGCGAGCGGTTTCAGGTGAAGCGGGCGGAGGCCCTGGCGCTCATCGTCGCCATTCCGCTCGCGTGGTACTGCCTCGCCGTCGGCGCTTCGACGGCCCTGGCATTCATCGATCGCGACAGCTTTGATGCCCGCCGCCCCGCACCGAATCCGCGCAGCCGCGCGACCGGGCCGCTCCGCGACTACGGGCCGACCGCGAACTTCCCGGCAACGGTGAGTTTCCCTTCGAACTGGCAGGCCGACATCTCAGGGTCGCCCGCGCCCGATGCCGACGAGCCGCCGACGCTCAGCCTCACGCGCGACGGCGACTTCGAGGTGTACATCTCGCTCTACGACTACGAGTTCGACGTCGGCGAGGCCGCTCGCTTCGCGCTCCGCGACATGCGCGACCAAGGCATCTCGCCGAAGCCGATTCGCGACATCAGCCGCTTCGCGGGACTCAAGGGCGAAGGGTTCGAGTTTCAGCTTCCTGGGGCGTCGGGCTCCGATCGCATGACGCTCTTCCTAGCCCCCGCGACCGACGAGAACCCGGTGATCCTCTGGATCTACATCGTCCGACCGGAGAATCTCGACGGCGCCTCCCTCGCCGAGATCGAGGAGGTCGTGCGGTCGGTGAAGGGAACCGTGTCGCCGGCGCCGTGACCTCACGGCTCATCCGAGCCGCGCGCGAATCTCGTCGGTCCACGTGAACGCTTCTTCGAGGCACGTCTCGACCGCGGGCAAGAGCCAGTTGTCCTGATTGACGAAGTAGATCTTGTCCGCGATCGGCCGGCGCACCCGCTCGGCGATGCCGCTTGCGATCGCGTTCGGCGCCGCGATCGGCATCGCGTGGCCGAAGCGGGCGAGGCGCACTTCGGCGACCTCGTTCGGCGCGACCCCGATCGTGCGGAGCGCCGCGCGCAGTTGCGGCGCCCCCAACTCCGCGTACGCCTGCCAATCCTCCTCGCCGACGATCGTGAAGCGCCCCGAGGCGAAGGGCAACGGCCAGTAGAAGGTGAGGACGTCGCGCCCGCTCGGCTCATAGCCGAAGGTGCCGTCGACAAGGTCGACGACGCGGCGATCCCCTTCGAAGGTCTCGCCGTCCATCGGAAAGCTCGGGTCGTGGATCAGGAAGGTGTCGTAGACGGGGAGCGGCACCGGACGGCGCACCAGGACATTGGCGACCACGTACGCGCTCGTGAAGACTTGCTGCACGGCGTCGGCCTTCTCCGGATCGAGCGCGGGCAAGTCGTCGATCATGCGCTCGACGAGATGCTTCGCGTTCGCCATGACGACGTGCCGCGCGCTCAGCGTGCGGCGCGTGCCGTCGGCGCTGCGCCAGCGGACGAGCACCCGATCACCCGCGAGGCGCACGCTCTCGACGAGCGCCCCGGCGCGCAGGCGATCGCGCATCGACACGTCATGGTCGACGAGCCGTTCGTAGAGCCGCGCGGCGAGCGTCGCGTTGCCGCCCGGGAGGACGAGGCGTCCGTACTCTTCGGCGGCGAGGAAGTTCCATCCCGCCGCCGCCGAGAGCTGGCCCCAGCCGACGCCGAACGACGAGTAGCAGTACGCCTGCACCGCGGCGCGGAAGGCCGGCGGCAGTGTGCCGCAGTGCGCCGCGATGTCGCCTTCGAGCGTCGAGCCGTCGAGCGCCTTGATCCACTCCGCGTTGCCGGCGGGCAACGGGATCTCGGGAAATCGCTCGAACGCGAACTGCTGCACGCGCCGGCGATAGCGCTCGACCGTGAGCGCCTCGTCCGCGTTGCAGCCGGCGACGCACGGATCGCTTCCGATCACGTGCTGCCATTCGAAACTGAGGCCGCCGACCTTCGATTGCCGGTCGACGTGCGCGTCGTCGAGGACGCCGAGGTCGCGGTACAGCCGCTCGATCCGCGAGCCGCGATCGGGCACGATGACGTACGCCGAGCCGAGCGAGTACGGCACCCCGCCCCACGACTCGCCGACCGCGTTGCCGCCGAAGCGCGGCTTCAGGTCGAAGAGGACGGGCCTCGCCTCGCGCAGGTGGTACGCGCTCGCGAGCCCCGAGAGTCCGCCGCCGACGATCGCCACATCGACGAACTCGTCCGGCTCGTTCGAGGGCTCGCACGACTCGCACTGATGGAACGGGATCAGGTTCTTCGGGAAGACGTCGCCGAACCAGCGCGGGGCGAAGCGGAGCCCGCCGATGATCGCGGGGTCCGGGTCGAGCTGGATCGGCAGGATCGGGTGACTTCGGCGGGCCGGGACGGTTCCGAACGCCGCGGCCGACCGCACGGTCGAGAGGCCGTGCAGAAGGGTCGGCGCGAGCGCCGCCAAGCCCGTTCCCAAGCCTCGTCCCAGGAACGCTCGGCGCGAGGTGTGAACGCCGAAATCATCGGGCGCGCGTCGCATCCGACGCACTGTACGAGTCCGGCCTCGCGTCCCTTGTTGGGCGAGCGCCCGGTCGCCGCGAATCGGGCGATTCGCGGACGCACGCCTCCGTCCTTCCGCGCCGCGAATGCGACTCGTCCGTGAACCCGCCCGGCGCGAGCGACGAAGGGTGTCGCCGGGACCTTTCCGCGTATGATCCGCCCTCGTTCCCCCCATGGGACGATCGACGCACGCGTTCCTGAACGTCGCGCCGACTCCCTTTCGAGCACCTGCCCGAGCACCTGATGGACTTCTCGCACCTGAAGCTGACGCACCTCCCCCGTCTCAACACGCCTGCCGACCTTCGCCGACTTCCGATCTCGGCGTTGCCGGAGGTTGCGGCGGAAATCCGACGAGCCATCTGCGATCAGATCAGTCGCTCCGGCGGGCACCTCGCGCCGAACCTCGGCGTCGTCGAGCTCACGATCGCGCTCCACTACGTCTTCGACTTCGGCCACGACCGACTGCTCTTTGACGTCGGCCACCAGTGCTATCCGCACAAGCTTCTCACCGGTCGCCTTCCGCTCCTCGGCAAGCTGCGCCTCCGCGACGGCATGGCCGGCTTTCCCGAACCGCGCGAGAGCCCGTACGACCTCTTCTCGGTCGGTCACGCGGGCACCGGCATCTCGACCGCCGTCGGCATGGCCCGCGGCGACTCGCTCAACGGCGAAGGCTGGTCGCCGGAGAATCCGAGCGGCCGGCGCATCGCGACGATCATCGGCGACGCCTCGATCGTGAACGGCGTGGCGATGGAGGGCTTGAATAACGCCGGCACGCTGAAGCGCCAGTTCCTCGTCGTCCTGAACGACAACGGCATGTCGATTGCGAAGCCGCAAGGTGCGGTGGCCGCGTACTTCGACAAGGTCCGCCTGAGCCACTCCTACGGCGAGTTCAAGAAGGCCGCGAAGGAAATGCTCGCGAAGATGCCGGGCGGCGACCTGATGCGCGAGGCGTATCACCGCATGGGCGAAGCGAGCAAGGCGCTCGTGTCGGAAGACGCGTGGTTCGAGCACTTCGGCCTCCTCACCGTGGGCCCGGTCGACGGCCACGACATCCCGACGCTCATCCAAGTCTTGAACGAGGCGAAGGACACCGACCGTCCGCTCGTCCTCCACGTCAAGACGATCAAGGGCAAGGGCTACTCGTTCGCCGAAGGCGACTCGACGACCTTCCACTCGCCGAGCCCCTTCTCGATCAGCGACATGGAGAGCGAAGGCTGCCGCGTCGAACTCAAGAAGAGCTCGCGCTCGTTCACCGGCGCCTTCGGCGAGATGCTCGCCGACCTGATGGCCCGCGACCCGAAGGTCGTGGCGTGCACCGCCGCGATGCCCGACGGCACCGGCCTCTCGAAGGTCATGCCGAAATTCCCCGATCGCACGTGGGACACCGGCATCTGCGAGAGCCACGCGCTCGACATGATGGCGGGCTTGGCGAAGACCGGGTGGAAGCCCTTCTTCGCGGTCTACTCGACCTTCCTCCAGCGGGCGTTCGACCAGTGCTTCCAGGAGGTCTCGCTCCAGGGCCTCGCGGTGCGCCTCTGCCTCGACCGCGCCGGCCTCGTCGGCGGCGACGGCGCCGTGCACCACGGCTTCTGCGACGTGTCGATTCTCCGGTGCCTGCCGAAGGCATGCCTCATGGCGGCGATCGACGAGCCGTCGCTCAAGGCATCGCTCGAATTCATGCGCTTCTACGACGAAGGCCTGAGCTCCGTGCGCTATCCGCGCGACAGCGTGTCGCAGCGGTTCGTGGACGAGCCCTGCCCGCCGTTCGAACTCGGGAAGGCGCGGACGCTGCTCGAAAACGATCGCCCGCACGTCGCGGTGCTCGCGTTCGGCACCCCCGCGATCGACGCCTGCGAAGCCGCCGACATGCTCGCCGGCGAATACCGCGTGAACGTGTACGACGCGCGCTTCGCGAAGCCGGTCGACATCGGCCTCGTCCGTTCGCTCATCGATCGCGGCATTCCGATCATCACCGTCGAAGACCACTCGATCGAAGGCGGCTTCGGCTCGTGCGTCCTCGACGCCTGCAACGACGAGAAGCTCGACACGCGGCTCATCACCCGCCTCGCGCTCCCCGACTCCTGGATCTACCAAGGCGAGCGCAAGGAACAGCTCGCCGAAGCCGGCCTCGACGCCGCCGGCATCGCCCGCGCGATCCGCGCGGCGGTGGATGCGCATGGGCTCACCCCGGGGAGCAACACTCCGGGAAAGCCCGAGTCTGTCGTGTCGGGACGCTCGTAACCCGATCGGGGGTCTGGTCGGGCGAAGAGTGTCGCACCCGCGACCGATCACAGCGTTTCCGGCTGACTGTCGCTGTGGCCTGTCGCAGGGGCTGCCTGAGGCCGGGAACTCGCCGCGAGCGGCAACAGGTGTCGATCCACAACACCGCGTTGCTGCTGACGCCGCGCTTGAACACTGGTCCGCGGCCGCCGAATTCTTGAGTTTGGTCTTTGCCTCACGCAGAGCGGCAAGTACTCTTGCGCCGCCGGCTGAGCCCCTCGACTTCTCATCTGCGCGAGACATCAAGAATGCCCTTGAGGATGATCCCGTTCCCCGCGCGTTCAATCGCCGCTGCTGTTGCCGCGCTTTCAACATCGGCTTTCGAGTCGCTCGCGACCGCGTCGTCGAGCGTGCTCTATGTCGACGGAACCGCCGTCGCAGGAGGCGATGGCCTGACATGGGCGACGGCTATCTCGTCCCTCGACGCGGCACTGAGCCAGGCGTTTGCGGCGGGCATTGACGAGCTCTGGGTTCGTGAAGGCGTCTACGTACCGACCATCCCCTCAACCGCGGACCCGCGATCGAAGAGGTTCTTTGTTCCACCCGGAGTGTTGGTTCGCGGGGGTTTCGCTGGCACTGAACGAGCTCCCGAAGAGCGCGACATCGAGGCGCATCCGACCGTCCTTTCCGGCGACATTCTTGGCAACGATGGACCGAACCTCACCAATCGAGCAGACAACACCTACCGAATTGCTGACGTGCTCGGCGGAGTGAACGGTGGATTCGACGGAGTGATCTTCCGAGGCGGAAACGCTGACGGGTCGAGCGATCCCGTGCAACAGGGCGCTGGCGTTGCAGTGACCGGCGGATCGCTCACGCTGACCGACTGCGTCTTCGTCGACAACATCGCGAAAGAGCGCGGTGCCGGGTTTTATGGAGTGACGGTCGATGTCACCGCGACTCGATGCAGCTTCTCGTCGAATGTGCTAACGGCCGCAAACGCGCGCGGTGGGGGCGTCTATGTCCTCGGGGGCAAATTCGAAGCAGTCGAGTCGGAGTTCGTGGCCAACGTTGCGGACGCCACAAGCCAAGCCGGAACCCCCAAAAGCGGGGCTGCTGCGATTTACACCGCAGGACAGGCCGGTTTGCGGCTCGAGCTTTGCCTGATACGTGAGAATCGCGGGAGAGCTGCCGCGGTGTTTGCCGAGAGTCCGGCTGCAACAAAGACTATCGAAATCCACGCGTGCGAATTCATCCTGAACACGGGAACTGACGGAGACTGCGCAGCATTCACAGCGGCCAATGCACCGGCTGAGGATCAAGTCATCGTATCGCAGTGCACCTTCGATGCGAACGGCGGCAGTGCCTCTACTGGCGCGGTTGAGCTCCTCTCATCGCATGCGACGGTTGACGATTGCACTTTTACCTCGAATGTCGCAAGGTCAACTGGAGGATTGCACTCGACATCGTCAATTCTTCTCGTCCGCGACACCACTTTTGTTGCGAACTTTGCTCTCATCCATTCGGGCGGAGCGGCAGACATCTCGGGCGGTGTCCCCTACGTCTCGAGATTTGAGCGTTGCTGGTTCGAGCTCAACGCAGCGGACGACGGCGGCGCGATCTCGCTCTCGTCGTCGGCGGCGATTGTTGACTGCGTCTTCATCAATAATAGCGCAAACAGCAGTGGCGGTGCGATTGCGTCCCCCTCTTCAGGTGGCGCGGGCCCTCCCGTTTCCTTGGAAAGGTGCTTGTTCTTAAGTAATACTGCCTTCGGCAACGGAGGTGCCGTTCGTTCAACGGCAACCCCGCTTTCCGCAAAGGACTGCGTCTTCAGTGGCAATTCAGCTATCAACGGCGGCGCAATCTATAGCGGACTCAAGGACATACACGTTGAGCGATGTTCTCTCGTCGGCAACCAGGCGTTCGTTGCCGGAGGCGGGCTCGCTCAGGCCACCGGAACCGTGACCGTTTCCGGCTCGATACTCTGGAACAACACCGTCGGTGGCGTGGCAGATTTCAACGGTCAGATCGCAACCAACCTGCCCGGTGCCGCCCCCGCGACGCTCTCTTTCTGGCAGAGCTGTGTGCAGTCACTTCCACCGAAGTTCGACGTGCTCGGAGGTATCTCGGCGGATCCGGCCTTTGTTGATGCCGACGGACCCGACGATACGCCAGGAACACTTGATGACGACTTCCGACTCCTGGCGACATCTCCCTGTATCAATCGCGGAGATCCCACCTTTACGGACTCCAAGAAAGTCGACCTCGCAGGAGAGGCTCGTGTCCAGCAGTGTCGAGTAGACATGGGTGCGATTGAATCGCCATTCGAACCTGCCGCAGCCGCAGACTGCGATGGAGACGGCATCTCCGATGCGTGTGAGATCCTGGATGGGCAGGATGGAGACTGCAACGAGGACGGCGTTCCTGATTCCTGCGAGATAGCGGCCGGAGCGGATGACTGCGACGCCAACGGCATTCCCGATAGCTGCGAGCTTGGCCTTCAGCAGTTCACCACTCAGAGTGCACCACAAAGCCCGTTCGGTGCTGGCTTTCCTTTGTCATTGACGTTCGCAAATCCCGGGGCGGCGCAGTCAGATGTCCTCATCTCCCTGACCGCGCGCGGCGATTTCAGCGCCGCGCAGGAGTTTGTGAGCGTTCTCGCGAACGGTGTCTCCGTCGGCACGCTCTTTGTGACCGGAGGCGACTGTACGCACGAACCTCAGCTTCAGACGCTGATCCTCGCGAAGAACTCTTGGAACACGCTCGTCGCCGCCGGCAGTGTGCTTCTCCAGTGTCAGGCCAGCGCGGATGTCAACCCGGCCGCTTGCGCCGAGACGGTGGCGGTAGCATCGATCTCATTCCTGATTGCGCCGACTGCCGACGCGAACTCGGACGGTATCCTCGACGCGTGCCAATTCCCTGCCGATCTCGACGGCGACGGTCTCGTGGGGCCAGTCGATCTCGGCATCCTCCTCGGTGCGTGGGGACCCTGCGATCGCTGCAATGCGGATGTTGATGGCGACGGTCTCGTCGGACCGGCCGACCTCGGCGTCCTTCTCGGCGCATGGTCCGGAGGCTAAGCAATGTGCTCCTTTCTTCTAACGGCTTTGGTCGAACGAAGCGTTCGCGTCGCGCTCTCAACAATGACGCTCTCTGCCGCATTGGCGGGCGTCTCGATCGCGTCATGTGCGCATTCGCAGATTATCTATGTCGATGCGGACTCTCCCGCTCCCGACGGCGGGGACGGTCTTTCGTGGCAGTCCGCCTTTCGGGATCTTCAGGATGCACTCGCTGCCGCCCAGGCCGCCGGTGGGTCGACGATCTGGCTTGCGGAAGGCACGTATCGTCCCGACTATGGAACCGGCCTGCGATATCTCGCATTCGAGCTATCGTCGGGGACGACCATTCTCGGTGGCTTCGCAGGGAATGAACTCGCGGCAGACGAGCGCGACCCAGTGGCGCATCCAACGGTCCTTTCCGGCGACCTCCTCGCGAACGATGGGCCGGACTTCGCGAATCGCACTGACAACGCATTCAGTGTGGTCCGTGTCTGGAACGCGCTGGATGCTGCAATCCTTGATGGACTGACGATCCTTGGCGGTGCGGGCGATGGACCCGCTATCTTCAGCGGAGGCGGTGGCCTCGTTGCGATCGGATCGACCGTCCTTGTGAACGATTGCATCTTCACCTCGAATCTCGGAAACTCCGGCGGTTCGGCGCGAGCGATCTTCTCCTCGATCTCTTTCAGCGATACTGCGTTCGAGGATTCGGTCGCCCAGCGAGGCGCAGGGGTTTATCTTCACTATTCTGAAGCAACACTGAACGCATGCCACTTCTCGGGCAACGTCGCACAAACCAATAGCCTTGAGTACGGCGGCGGAGCGATCGCCGCTCATGGAAGCACGGTTACAGCCAGCGACTGCACGTTTGTCGCAAACGTCGCCTTCAAGACAGGCGGTGCGATCCACCTTCTAGACAGCGCTCTCTCCGCCCAGTCCTGCCACTTCGAAGGGAACGAGGCGACGACACTTGGCGGTGCAGTGAAGACCTTTCTCGGTGGTGCGCCGCTCGTTCTCAACGGATGTTCGTTTCTGGGCAACAGCGTCGATCTGGCGCCCTCGTACGGCGGTGCGATCTGGTGCGACGTACCGATTGTGCTCGACAGCTGCCTGTTCCAGGGGAATACCGCCAAGCACGGAGCGGCGATGTATGTTTCCGAGACATCCTCTACAGGCGACTCGTCACTTGCGGGCGTGACGGTGATCGACAACTACACGTCTGATGCGGTCTTTGGCGGCGCACTCATCTACCGCGCGCCGGGCGAGCTCACCATCGACCGTTGCCTCTTTGAAGCCAACTACACGCCGACGGGCTCCTCGTCCAAGGGTGGCGCGGTGAACGCCGACTCAACGGGTCCCCTCGTCGTTCGATCGACGACTTTTCGAAAGAACGTCGCCGGGAGCGCGGATGCGCTCAGAACCACGGGCCAGGCAGTGCTTGTTGAAGACTGCCTCTTTGAGGAGAACGGGGCCTCGCTGGGAACCGTCGCAGTCATGATTTCGTCAAGTCCTCAGGACGTGACGCAAATCATAAGAAACTCCCACTTCCTCAATAACGCTTGCGGCGCGCTCTTCGTTGGGTCCAGCGGCTATGTCTTCGACTGCCTCTTCGAGAAGAATTCGCTTGCTCTCCCGACGTCCTCTTTCACGTCCGCAGCGGGTCTTTCGGGCTCGCCTCGCCAGGTTGTCCGCTGCGACTTCCTGGACAATCACGCAGCGTCCGGCGCGGGAGCGATTCAGATCTCGACGGGAGTGTCTAACTCGGACGTTGTCGTCTTGCAGTGTCGATTCCTCGGAAATCACGCTGGGCCGCTCGGTGCGATGTCGATGCTGAACACATCCGAGGGCCCGGCCATCGCGCGCACTTCTTACTCCTTCAGCGGCACGATCGAGTTTGCCAACTGCGTCTTCTCGGGAAACGTCTGCACAAACGGCGGCCCGACGATTGCAGCCTATGGAACAGCCGATCTCAGGCTGCGTAGCTCGACAGTTGCGGGGAACATATCGACGGGACCGAACGCAGGGGTGCGGTCTGATTGGATCGACATCACCAGCGAAGGAGACTATCTCTACGCGAAGGTCACCCTTCAGAATTGCATCATCTGGGGAAACAACAACAACTCGCAGGCTGCCGCTCTGGCCGTCGCAGCGGGCTGTCAACTGAAACTCGATTCCTCTTGCGTCCAAGGCTGGACAGGCTCGTTCGGCGGCAATGACAACCATGGGCTTGACCCGAGTTTTGTAGACGCTGATGGCCGAGACAACGCCTCCGGAACCATCGACGATGACCTCCGGCTCATGGCGGGATCGCCGTCCATCAACAGCGGTAATGCACTCTTTCTGACATCTGATCACGCCGATCTCGACGGGGACGGGATCCTGACGGAACCCATTCCGATCGACCTCGACGGCGGTCTCCGCGTGGTCAAGGCACTCGATCGGGGTGCCTACGAGCGGCAGTCCGGAAGCGACTCCCGCTACGTTCGGAAGCGAGACTGGCCAAGTCGTTCGCACCCTTCTTCCAGCACGTCACGCTAGAAGACGATTGAGCCTACGGACAAGCTGAGCTCATGAACACGCCACGTTCGAACCAGCGAAACAGCATGACCTCGTCTCGCGCACGTCATGTCGAGGCATACCGCAATCCAACCCGCGTCGGACTCAAGGCCGATTCGAGGTTCGTCTCGGCAGCCGTGGCCTCGACGATCGCTCTTGCGGTATCTGCGTCGTCCGCACTGCACGCGCAGACTCTCGACGTTGTCTGGACCGGCGGCGACGGTGTCTGGAGCAACGCCAGCCTCTGGGATCCGCAGGTCGTCCCGTCGAATTTGGGGCCGTTTACGTTCCATGCTTTCATAGACGCATCGCCCCGACCTTCGACCGTGACGCTCGATCTTACTCCGACGCTGAGCGGGCTGACCATCACGTCCGGCGACACGGTTCGCCTGATCGACGGGCACGATCTGACTTTCATCGGAACCTCGATGACAATCGACGGAGAACTTCGAATCGAGGTCCCGCCACTTCAGTTTTCCCAACTCTACTTTACGGAGGATTGCACCCTCAACGGGAGTGGATCGATCTCCATGGGATCGCACATCTTCTCCGGAATCGCCGGCGATGCGGGCAATCGACTCACCATAGGTTCAGACATCTCGATACTCGGACGGGGAAGCGCCCTGTCTATGGCGCATGACAACTTCGGCCTCATAAGCGCCGTTGAAGGTTCGACTACGATCTCCACCGGGACGGCCCTCAACACGAATCGCGGCGAGATTCGCGCGACGGGACTTGGCGTTGAACTGAAGCTCAACGGCGTTCAGATCGACAATACGAATGGCCTTCTCGACGCTCTCGACGGCGGGTGCATCTGCAGCTCAGGGGAGAACTCCATCATTGGTGGAACGTTCGGCTCAAGTGCGTCGAGCAGCGAGCTGCGGACAACGTATGGAACGCTGACTCTTGATTCCGTCCACGCCGTCGGACCCGTACGCGTCGGCCGCGGTTCAAACCTCGTGCTCGCGGGTCTCATCAACTTTGATCTGCCGATCGTCGTCGGTGGCACAGGCTCCACCTCGTCAGCTGCTCTCGCGTTCACGTCCACTGCAACGTTCCCGTACCCTACAACAATCGAATTGCTCCCTCCGAGCCCGCAAGGAGGCTCCTTTCCCTCCGTGCTTCGGCAGTCGCCGTCGCTGGACCCGCCATTCCTCCTGATTCCGGAGACGGTCGACGTCTTTGGCGAGGGAACCGTGACCCTCAAGAATTGCGAGTTTCTCGGGTCGATTCGATCGACCACCGGCAATGGAATCCACCTTGGTGGAACCTCGCTCAAGATAGGCGGTTCGGTCATCGCAGAGACTGCTCCCCTTCGATTCTCCGCGGGCACGATCGACGCACAGGGCGCGCTCATCTCCTTTGACGCGGCCAATCCGATCATTTGGTCGTCTGTGTCATCTGCCACTCGCATCCTTTCGAACGCCACGTTCTCCGCTCGCGATGACTCACCGATCATCCTGGGAAAGTCATGGACGTACGAAGACATTGCATGCGCAACCGGCATAGAGGTTGTCGCGACAAGTACGCTGAAAGGATCTATCCACTCTCCAGGCCTGCACATGCAGCCGACTGAGGATTATAATGTTGATGTCACGACGTCGAGTGTCTCGTTTCCTCTCGCCACCACGATCACGATCACCGAGAACGTCGACTGGTTTGCGGACTCCCTCGTCATCGACGACGACGACAGCCTGAGCGGTGCCGGCATGTTCGATGCGGAGGTGCTCACGAATGAGGGCATCATCGAATCTGGTGGTGGCGGGACGTTGACGCTCTTTGTCGGCGGCACGCTCACCAACAACTCAGTGATCCAAGGGGTCGACGGAACGCTCTTACTTAAGGGTCAAGGATCGCTCGACAACTCTAACGGCGTCCTTACGGCGCTTCCCGGCGGCACGTTGAAGAGCCTGTCCGACGAAGGATCCAATGTCCTAATCAAGGGCGGTGAATTGCGAAACGACGGAGGAATCGTCGACCTGACATCCGTTCAGCTCGACAATGTCACCGTAGGCAACGGCGTCTCGCTGAATCTCGCCAGGGTAAAGGGCTCACTCTTCATTCGGCCGGAGGAGACGCTGAAGGCCGGAACGCTGTACGCCGTTTCGCCGGGGAGTACTTTGAAGCCACTTTTGCCCGGAACAACCGCTGTGTTGCAGAGTACGGGTGGCTTTGTGTCTGCTGAGTCGACCGGCGCGGTTTTCACCATAGAGTCGGGCATCATTGCACACATTCTTGGAGGAGTCACCACGAACACGGCCCCGCTCGTGCTTATCAATCACGGCTCGCTCCTTCTTGAATCCGCAAGCGGTGCGGGCCAGGCGAACATCAAACAGGCGGCGACCGGCAGCTTCACGAACAAGGGGCTCTTTGCATTGGTGTCGGCAAACTGCGAGGCCGATGGCGGGAGCGTGGCGAACGAAGGATTTCTATGGATAGGTCCCGGACTTCAGTTCAAGAGAGCAGGCACACCGTATAAACAAATAGCGGGCGAGACGAAGCTGCTCGGAACGATGTTTGTTATAGGGTCCCAGTGTCAGGTCATCGGCGGCGAATTCACCGGGACGGGCTCGATCACTGGCCCCCTCGTCAACACAAGCGGTCGAGTCGCGCCTGGCGACGACGAAGGGACTGGGTTCGGGACGCTAAGCAGCTCTACGTATACACAGTCTGCCGACGGCACGCTCGAGATAGAGGTTGGTGGCTCGGTCGCCGGCACCTTCGATGTCGTCAAGGCAACCACGACCGCGACGCTTGCAGGCACCTTGGAGATCCGGCTGCGCGATGGCTTCATTCCGCCAGCGGGAACTTCATTGACCGTCGTGTCGGGGACTTCGCGCGTCGGAACGTTCGATACGATCGACTCGTGCGTTCCGGTCACGATGCAGTACACGCCTACTACCGCGAAGATAGTCTTTGGAAACGTGCCAATCGCGGGCGACTTCGACGGCGACGGAGTCGTTGGGCCCTCGGACCTTGGAGTCCTTCTCGGCTCATGGGGTCTGTGCGTTGATTCGTGCTGTGCGGAGGACCTCGATGCCGACGGCGAAGTAGGCCCTGCGGACCTCGGCATCCTGCTCGGGAGTTGGGACGCGTGAAGCGGCGACTCGAGTGGCGATCTCACTCCGTTTCAAGAGTTGAGCGAGTGACAGAAATGTAGCGAGGGCTTGCTCGTAGCTACTTGATTGCCTGAACAACAAACGTCCTTCTCCGTCACATCTCCGCCAGCACCCCATCCGCCACAAGCAGCCCCCGGCGCGTCAGACGCACACGGTCGTCGGCGATCTCAAGGGTGCCCTGCGCGAGATGCCGCGCGAGCGCTTCTTGACCTGAAACACCGAGACAGGCGTCGACGGTCGCGCGCGGCAGGCCGTCCAAGAGGCGCAAGCCGACGAGGAGGGTCTCGGCCTTGGCGCGCTCGAGATCGGGACGCTCGAGGTCGACGACCGGCGCGAGCGCGTCCGCGCCGAGCCACTCGCTGATCCGGGGCACGAGCTTGAAGCGTGTGCCGGCGATGTGGCCGCTCGCGCTTGGGCCAAGCGCCCACCAGTCGGCGTTCGTCCAATAGAGCATGTTGTGGCGACAGCGCTCGCCCGGCTTCGCCCAGTTCGAGATCTCATATTGCTCGAAGCCGCACGCGGCGAGGCGGTCGATCGTCCGCTCGTACATGTCCGCCTCGAGATCTTCGTCGCAGGGCTCGAACTCGCCGAGGTCGAGCCGCTTCGTCATCGCGGTGTTCGGTTCGTACGTGAGGCCGTAGCACGAGAGGTGGTCGGGTTCGAGCGCGAGCGCGCGATCGAGGTCGTGCTCCCAGCCCGCGAGCGACGTCCCCGGCACGCCGAAGATGAGGTCGAGGTTGATGCGTCGAATCCCCGCCGCGCGGAGCGTCTCGACCGCGCGGCGCACGTTCGCCGGATCGTGCCAGCGCTCGAGCGTCTTGAGCGCGCGTTCATCGAAACTCTGTGCGCCCAAGCTCACGCGATTCACGCCGCTTGCGACGAGGATCGCGGCGACCTCGGGCGTCACCGTCTCGGGATTCGCCTCGACCGTCCACTCGTAGCCCTCGGCGAGCGTCACCCCCGCACGGATCGCGCCGAGCGCTTCACGAAGGAGCGTCGGCTCGAGGAAGGTCGGCGTGCCGCCGCCGATGAAGACCGTCTCGATGGGTCGCTCGAGCGCGAACGCCGACGCCGCGATCTCCCGAGCGAGCCGCGCGACGTACGCCGGCTGCCGCGACTCGCGGTCGACGAGCGAATAGAAGTCGCAGTAGTGGCACTTGTGGAAGCAGAACGGCACGTGCACGTAGAGGCCGCGCACGTGGGCGTTCGGCGGGAGCGCGCCGTCGGCAAAAGGATGGCGCTCGGTCGGCGGAGCGCCGCCGACCGTGAGCGTCGTGCGCGACGTCGAGCGGCCTGCCATGCCGCAAGCATGCGGGAAGGCGTAGCGCGCACGCAAGTCCGCCGCTCAGGCGGCCTTCGTGCCCTTGCCCTCGCCAGCGTCCGGCGCGGGTGCGCGCGAGGCGTCCTTGAGCGGCACGCGAATGTTCGTGCCGCAATTCCGGCAACGCACGAGTTTGCCGCGCGTCGCCACCGGCACCGCCAGGATCCGTTGGCACCCGAGCTTCGGGCACATGATCCGGACGATGTCGTCCTTCTTCGAATCGCCAGCCGAACCGCCCATATGGCGGGTTGATCGGCGAGCCAAGGGCTCACCTTCAATCGCTTCTTCGGAAGTCCACGCACCGGCGAAGAGAGTCGGTTCCTCTACAATCGGCCTCTTCGTCGGACGCCTCCGCGTTCCGAGTCCTTTCTCTTCGCGGGCTCTGCCGCCCGCCGCGATTCGATTGGCTTCCACGTGCCCGTAACACCTGCGTCGAATACTCCGTCGTCCGCCTCCGGTCCTCGGCCCAGCGGACAGCCCGCGCCGTCGCATGCGGCCCGCACGTCGCCGATCCCGTCGCACTCGGCCGTCGTCGGCCTGCAATGGGGCGACGAGGGCAAGGGCAAGATCGTCGACCTCCTGACCGAGCGCTTCGACGTCATCGTGCGCTACAACGGCGGCGCGAACGCCGGGCACACGGTCGTCGTCGGCAACGATCGCTACGCGCTCCACCTGATCCCGTCGGGGATCCTCTATCCGAACAAGCTGAATGTCGTCGGCAACGGCACGGTCATTGATCCCGAGAAGCTTCTCGACGAGGTCGACGGTCTCCGCGCCCGCGGCGTCCATATCGGCGACCAACTGAAGGTCTCCGATCGCGCGCACGTCGTCATGCCCTATCACAAGGAGCAGGACGCGGCGCTCGAGGAGTTCCTCGCGAAGAAGTCGGGCCGCGACACCGGCGGACTCTCGATCGGCACGACGCGCCGCGGCATCGGCCCGGCCTACGCCGACAAGGTCTCGCGGGCGACGGCGATCCGGGTCGGCGACCTTCTCGAACGCGAGATCCTTGCGCGGAAGCTCGACGTCGTCTGCGGCATCCGCACGGCCGAGCTCGAGGCGCTCGGCCTTCGCGTGCCGCCGCTCGACGCGAAGGCGCTCACCGAGAAGTACCTCGGGATCGGCGAGCGCATCCGCCCGTACGTCGCCGACACCGTCTACCTCCTGCACGACGCGATGCGCGCCGGAAAGTCGCTTCTCTTCGAAGGCGCGAACGCGTGCCTCCTCGACATCGATCACGGCACCTATCCCTACGTGACGAGCTCGAACTGCTCGACGCTCGGCATTCCGTCAGGCACCGGCGTTCCCGGCCGCGAGATCGGCACGGTGTACGGCGTGATGAAGGCGTACTCGACGCGCGTGGGCGCTGGCCCCTTCCCGACCGAGCAAGTGAACGACATCGGCAACCGGATCCGCGAGCGCGGCCGCGAGTACGGCACGACGACCGGTCGCCCGCGCCGCTGCGGCTGGCTCGACCTCGTCGCGGTGCGCTACTCGGCGATGGTCTGCGGCGCGACGTCGATCGCGTGCACGCTCTTCGACGTCCTCACCGGCTTCGACGAACTCAAGCTCTGCGTCGGCTATCGCCTCGCCGACGGCTCGACGACGGAGCGATTCTTCCCGGACGCCGATCGCCTCGCCCGCGTCGAACCGATCTACGAAACGCTTCCCGGGTGGTCCGAAGACGTGCGCACCGTCTCGAACCGTTCGCAACTTCCGACGAACGCGAGGCGCTACCTCGAACGTATCGAGGCCTTCGTCGGCGTTCCGGTGGAACTCGTGAGCGTCGGTCCCGAACGAACCCAGACGCTCGTGAGCCCCGTGGTCGGTGGCCGCTGAGTCCGGGCCTTCCCCTTCCCTGATTCCCTCCGGATGAACACTCCCGCGACCGTCTCGACGCCCGACACGCAGCCCTTGCCGGAAGGGCTTTGCCGCGAGCGCATGCCGAAGCACGTCGCGATCATCATGGACGGCAACGGCCGATGGGCCCAGCGCCGCGGCTTGCCCCGTGCGCAAGGTCACCGCGCCGGCGCCCGCGCGGTGCAGACGATCGTGGCCGAGGCGGCGTCGCTCGGCATCGAGGCGCTCACCCTCTACTCCTTCTCGAGCGAGAACTGGAAGCGCCCCGCCGACGAGGTCTCGGCGCTCATGGAGCTCTGCTGCGAATACCTCGCGCTTGAAGGCGAGCGGATGATCAAGAATGGCGTGCGCTTCCGCCGCATCGGTCGCCGGGAAGGGTTGCCGCAGGATGTCTTGGACGCCCTCGACTTCGCCGAAGCGACGACCGCCGACGGCACCGGGCTGACGCTCTGCCTCGCGGTGAACTACGGCTCGCGCACCGAGATCACGGAAGCGGTGCAGGCGATCGCTCGGAAAGCCGCGCGCGGCGAGCTCGATCCCGCCGAGATCACCGAAGCGACGGTCGCGAGCCACCTCTACACCGCCGGACTGCGCGACCCCGATCTCCTGATCCGCACTGCGGGCGAGCGGCGCGTGTCGAATTACCTTCTCTGGCAGATCTCCTACGCCGAGATCCACGTGTCGCCGGCGCTCTGGCCCGACTTCGACGCGGTCGCCTTCCACGACGCGCTTCGCGACTACGCGAGCCGCGAGCGGCGGTATGGCGACGTCGCGCCGAAGTCGGAGGCGTAAGGCCATCCGCGACGCCGATCACTCGGGCAGTGGATAGCGCACGATCGCGAGCGCCGGCATCGGCGGATAGCGGAAACGCAGGCGGTAGGCGCGCATGTCGGCGAACGTCGCGTTCCCGGCGGCGCAGACCGTCTCGACGACGCGCTGATACTCCGCGAACGCCGGAAGCGCGAGGTCCTCGACGCGGCCGATCGGCACCGGCGCTTCCGACAGCGGCAAGAACGCGCCGCTCCGCGCTTCATGCGGATAGACGGGCACGGCCGGCAACTGGCTCACGAGGAACGCCTCGGGCGCGGCGCTCGACGGCTCGCACGCGAGCGGCAACGAGCGATGCACGAGGACATCGAGGACGAACTCCTCCGCCGGCGTCGTGAGCGACACGATGTGCTCGCCGACCGTCTCCTTCTCGGTGCGACGAAGGCTCACGAGGTCGCGGGACACGCTGCCCACGAGACACGTCACGGAGCCGTCCTTCCCGAGGGGTCCCTCGGACAACTCCCAGCGGCGCAACGCGCCGTCATTCTTCGCGAGGCGCACGTCGCTCGCGTCGATCGTCGAGAAGTCGTGCATGATCGCCGGCTCGCCGCGCTTGACCCGCGGATCGAGCGGCGTCGAGCGGAGCGCGAGTTCGCTGCCGCCGTCTTCGCCGCTGCGGAGGAAGGCGACCGGCCACGACACGCCGCGGCGCAGTCGACGCAAGTCGACGAGCCCGCAGACGACGGCAACGCTCGCCCGATCCGGGGCTGACCCCGGGAAGACCGCGTGCAACGCGCACTGGAGGCGCGCCTGCACGCCGAAGATCGCCGAGTTTCCCTGGAAGGCGGCCTTGCGGGCCAGCTCCTCGCGCTGCGCTTCGCCGCCGGCGAGCGCGGCGGTCATCGACGCGAAGGTCTCGCGGTCGCCGGCGTGGTCGCGGACGAAAAGATCGAAGGTGTCGAGCGAGGCCTGGAGGCGGGCGCAGAGGTCGTCGGGCGCGCCATGACCCTTCAAGGTCCGAAGGAGGATCACGAAGCCGGGTCGGCCGGGCAGGTGCCGGGCGATCGTCTCGAGCGAATCGTCGCCGAGGATCTTCGAGATCTTCCAGGTCAGGTTCTTGTTGAGGCCGTAGCGGCGCGACATGTCCTGCGGACGCGTCACGTCGGCACGGACCGAGCGCATCACCGCGCCGAGCGCCGACCGCAGTTCGCTCGCAATGCGCGTGGCTTCCGCTTCAAAGCCGCCGGGCGTGGGGTTGGGATTGATTTCGGGGGAATCAGACGGACGAGCGTGCGCGCGTGGCGACGCCGAGGGTCGAGACGACAAGGGGATACTCCATTTCGCGAACCCCCACGTACGAATCCAACCCACGAGTGGCCCCTCGCCATCCGGCAACCCGCCGTCCGGCAGAGTCGCGAGTCCCGGAACCAATTCGGGCGCTCGCGGACGACTCGTTCGTGCTTCGCACGGGACGGGGACGTTCACCGGGGGCGATCTCCCCAAACCGGTGAAATGCGTCACACGACCGAGTCGACGTGTTCTAGCGTACCGCCCTTGCACGAAGTTGTCGCGCACTGGCGGAGCCTCCGATGTATCGGCGAGCCGCGCGACAAGACTTGTCTGAGCCACGTGCGTCCCTTGGACCGCACGTGACTCAGGAGGTCGCGAAGGTCAGAGCGGACAGCGCCGATTCCCTCCAAACGCCCTCACGGTGCCCGTGCGGTCGTATCGGTATCTCGGGTGCCGGTTCGCGCCTCCTACGTCTCGTGCGACGCGGTCGACACGCGTGCGTGTCGGCGCGTCAGGAGCGGACGACGTCGTTCTGTCCTTCCGTCAACCGCCGCTCCTCCATGTGCTCCTCACGTTGCTCCTCTCTGGGCCAGCCCGTAGCTTCGTGCCGCGGCGCTGGCCTTTTTCTCGCGCCGCGATCGCGCGGCCCTTCCCCTGTCGGAGCGACCGAGAAGCGGCGCTGACCTCGTCGTGCACCGCCGATCGAACCGACTCCCGCCCCTTTCTCGACGTGAATCGAGATTGGACTGAGGCCATCGCCCCCCGTCACACGTAGCACACAGGAGCGCAAGGTGCGCGGATCCTGCGAGGCGGTCGCGCTGCCGTTTCGTTCGGAGAATCGCAACTCGGTGCTTTGTGGCGACGTCCGGTCACGATTATTCTGGTCGCCGCGCGAGCTTCGGTTCCGCCCTCGCGGCCCTCGCGCCGTTCGGCGTCAGGGGCCCATAGGCCCTTCGGTACTCGAACAGTTCGCTGGCGCGCGCCCACGTCTGCGTGCGCCGTTGGTGCCAGAGGCAGTCGTTCCCCTCGTACCTCCTCCTTCCCGATCCACCACGCTCCCGCGCTCGGACTCGCCTCCCTGTCCATTCGCGCGTTGCCCGCGCCTTTCGCCTAGAGCCCATCCGTCCGCCTTTCGGCCCTCGAGATTCGCATGACGACCCGGACTTCCCGCCCGCGCTCCGACCGATCGATCCTGACGCCACGACTTGCCCTTGCGGCGCTTCTCGCCGCGACCGCTGCGGCCGGCTCGCTTCCGGCGGCGCACGCGTTCGCCGCGCCGCCCGCGCGGACGTCCGCCGTGAACCGGCCCGAGGCGCGACCGCCCGCCCTTCCCGAGCGCGTCGACACCGACGCGGCGCTCGGCGTCGGCGATTCGCCCTACGACCTCGACGTCCTCGATCCGACCGTGTCGCGCCTGAGCGCGGCCGCGGTTTCGGCGCTCCAGCGCGGCGACATCTTCGCCGTGCCAAATGCCCGCGGCGAACTCGTCCGTCTCCGCGTTGCAGGCGTCTCGACGAGTCTCCTCGGCACCCGCATCGTGCGGCTCGTCGGCGATCCCGCGATCGGCTCGACGTCGTTCGCCGACGCGACGCTGACGACCGACGGCACGCTCGTCGGCGGCGCGGTGCGCATGCGCGACGGCTTCGAGGTGCGCCTCGCCGCGGTCGCTCCGGACGAGCAGGATCTCGTCGTCCGCCCCGAAGGCCTCGGCGACTGCATGAGCTGCTCGAGCGGCGACAAGGCTCGCGTCGACGGCGGCGGCGTCGCGAGCGACTGCCAGGAGTCGGCGAAGTTCGTCGACGTCGCCTTCGTCGTCTCGCAGGACGCGATCGGCGTCTGGGGCTCGCTGTCGGCGCTCACGCTGCAGCTCGAGACCTCGGTCGACGACGCCAATCTCGCCCTCTCGAACAGCGGCCTCCTGACGCAGCTTCGGCTCGTCGGCATCGACGAGTACACGACCGGCATCGAGACCGGCGGCTTCTCGTCGATGGGCGACATGTTCAACGTGATCGCGAACGGCGTCACGCCGAGTAACGGGAACGAGGCAGCCGCGCGGACCTTCACATATCAGGCGCGCGAGAACCTCCAGGCCGATCTCGTGCAGATGATCGTCGCGTTCCCGTCGCCCGGCGCCTGCGGCATCGGCGAACTCTTCGACGGCGACCCCGAGAGCGCCTACTCGATCGTCGACGCGAGCTGCCTCGGCGATTACGTGCCGGCGCACGAGTTCGGACACAACTTCGGCGCCTGCCACGCGGTCGGCGACGGCGGCGGCTGCGACAGCGGCGGCTACTACGCCTTCTCGAACGGCTATCGCTTCACGGGGACCTCGGGCCAAGTCTGGCGCACCATCATGGCCTATGCGCCGGGCTCGCGCATCCCCTACTTCTCGACCCCCAAGAAGTCGTTCGACGGCAAGGCCGTCGGCGTGGGCGGCTCGACGAGCGCCGCGGCCGACAACGCCCGCACGCTCGGCCTCACCGGCATCTCCGTCGCGAACTTCCGCTGCTCGATCGTCGACGCGCTTGACTGCAACAACAACGGCGAGGCCGACTCGATCGACATCGCGACGGCGACGAGCGACGACTGCAACGGCAACGGCATCCCCGACGAGTGCGACATCTCGAGCGGCTTCCTCGCGGACACGAATAACAACGGCGTGCCCGACCTCTGCGAAGGCGGCGCGGCGTTCAAGATCGTCTCGCCCGACCTCGCGGGACAACCGGTCGCGCTTGACCTCTTCGGCTCGGCCATGAGCATCGGCCGACGCCTCGACACGCCCGTCGACGTCGGCGGGTTCCTCGTCGTCGGCGCCTATGGCGACGACCAGATCGCCTCGAACGCGGGCGCCGCGTACATCCTCGAGCCGATCTCCTCGGGCGGCACGATCACGAAGCTCGCCGCCGCCGACGGCACCGCGAACGCGCAGTTCGGCCGCTCGGTCTCGGGCTTCCGGCGCATCGCGCAGACGACCCCGGCCGCCCCCGAACGCCTCTTCGCCGTTGCAGGCGCCTACCGCGCGAAGGTCGGCAACAACGCGGAGCAGGGCGCCGCCTACGTCTTCTCGAAGTCCGGCGCCACCTGGGTGCAGTCCCTGAAGGCGGTCGCGAGCGACGGCGGCGCGAGCGATTGGTTCGGCTTCGCGACGCACATGACGCGCATCGGCCTCGACACGTTCGACACGCTCGTCGTCGGCGCTCCCCGCGCGAGCGGCGGCAAGGGCGCGGTGTACGTCTACCGCTACAACGCGAACGACACGACGACCCTCTCGAAGAAGCTCATCGTGCCGCTCGCCGGCGAAGGCGACGACTTCGGCTGGTCGGTGGCGCTTGACCCGAGCGTCGACGGCAACCGGGCGATTCTCGTCGCGGGCCAGCCGGGCTACGGCCTCGACTCGGGGCGCGTGCGCGTCTACGAGCGGGCGCTCGCCGCCGGCGTCGGCTTCCCGTCCGCGGGCCAGACGATCGTGCAGCCGGGCGTCGAGGCGTCGCCGAACGACCGCTTCGGCGAAGCGGTCGCGATCACCGACAACACGCTCGTGATCGGCGCCCCCGGGAAAAACGGCGGCCAAGGCGCCGCGTACTACTTCGAGCGCACCGCCGCGACCGTCTGGACCTTCCGCCAGAAGATCACGTTGCCGTCGCCGAAGGTCGACGACGGGTTCGGCTCGACCGTCGCCCTCTGGACGACCGACACCGGCGCCGTCCTTCTCAGCGTTGCAGCTCCGAAGGGCGACGCCGTGACCCCGGCCGGTTCCCAGGCGAACCTCGGCGTGATCGCCACCTACCTCCTCAACACGTCGACCGACACGTTCGAGCTCATCAACCTCGGCGTGACCGCCGACGGCCAGTCCGGCGACGAGGCCGGCACGTCGCTCCTGATGCACCAGACGGCTCCGGGAGTCGTCCGCACCCTGATCGGCAGCCCGTTCGACGACGACGGCGGACTCAACGCCGGCTCGATCACCTCGATCGGCTCGAACTGAGTGCTCGAACGTACGCCTCGACCCGGCGCCGCCGCCGCGACCGACCGTTTCCCCGACCGACCCGCAGCCTTGCCCCGCCTCATGCCCGAGCGTTCCATGCGACTTCTCACGATCCTCACCGCTCTCGTCGCCTCGATCTTCACGCCGCTCGCGCGTGGAGGCGACGTGTGCGACAGCGCGACCAACGGCTGCCTCGTCGTCAACCTCGACGCTGCGGGTTGCGACGACTCCGCCTGCTGCAACACCGTGTGCGTGCTCGAGCCGACGTGCTGCGAACTCGCCTGGGACCAACTCTGCGTGGCCCTCGCCTTCAAGTTCTGCGACAGCTGCGGCGTCGCGGGCAACTCGTGCTTCTCGGCGGGCGCCGCCCCCGGATGCTCGCAGGCCAACTGCTGCAACTACGTCTGCTCGCTGCCCGGATGGGAGTTCTGCTGCGAGATCGTGTGGGACGCCGCGTGCGCGAAGGCCGCCGACTTCTACTGCCAGGGCTGCGGCTCGCCGGGCGCCGGCAACTGCAACTCGGTGCACGAGGGCTTCGGTTGCGTCGACGCCGTCTGCTGCGGCTCGGTCTGCGCGGTCGACCCCGACTGCTGCACGCTCTCGTGGGACCAGACCTGCGTCGAGTGGGCGAACATCTTCTGCCCGGGCTGCGGCAGCCCGCTCGTCGGCGCCTGCTGCTGGCCGCACGCCGGCCCGTACTGCGACGACGCCGCCTGCTGCGAGACGGTCTGCGCCGCCGACCCCTTCTGCTGCTCGACCACGTGGGACAACGTCTGCGTCCTCGTCGCGAACGCGAGCTGCAACCTGACGCTCTGTAACTGCGGCGATCCCTCCGCCGGCCTCTGCAAGACCGTGCACGCGACGCCGGGCTGCTCCGACTTCGAGTGCTGCACCGCGGTGTGCAGCGCCGACAGCTATTGCTGCGCCGCCGAATGGGACTTCGCCTGCACGCTCCTCACGCTCGAATTCTGCGACAGCCTCGCCACCTGCGGCGACCTCGGCAAGGGCTCGTGCTTCGTGAAGCATGACACGCCCGGCTGCGACGACGGCGGCTGCTGCGAGCGCGTCTGCGACATCGATCCGCTCTGCTGCGAGATCGCCTGGGACCTCGACTGCGTCTTCTTCGCCGACAGCGTCTGCACCGACTGCGGCGACCTCTCGACCGGCTCGTGCTTCGTGCCGCACGGCAGCCCCGCCTGCTCCGACAAGGAGTGTTGCGAGGGCGTGTGCGCCGGCGACCCCTTCTGCTGCCAGGACTCGTGGGACACCGTGTGCGCCTTCCTCGCGAGCGCGATCTGCCCCGATCCCCTCCAGAATTGCGGCACGAACGTCAGCCGCAACTGCTATCTGCCGAGCTCGCTGCCCGGCTGCGACAACGCGTCGTGCTGCAACGAGATCTGCACGAGCATCGATCCCTTCTGCTGCGAAGGCGCGTGGGACGAGGTCTGCGTCGACATGGCGCTCTCCTACTGCGGCGACTTCGGCGCCGCGTGCCCGGGCCGCGGCTCGTGCATCACCGAGCACGTGTTCCCCGGCTGCAACGACGCGATCTGCTGCACCGCGATCTGCCTCCTCGACCCGACGTGCTGCACGCTCGGCTGGGACGCCTCCTGCGCCGAGAGCGCGAAGTCGCTCTGCTTCGGCCTGATCGTCTGCCCGGGCGACAAGCCCTGCGACAAGACGCACGGCTCGCCCGGCTGCGAAGATCCCTCGTGCTGCAACGTGGTGTGCGCGATCGATCCCCTCTGCTGCCAGGAGCGCTGGGACGTCCTCTGCGTGCAGTTGGCGCAGACGCGCTGCCAGCCGCTCCCGAGCCAGCCCTGCCCTTGCATCGGTAGCTGCTTCCAGTCGCATGACAATGCCGGCTGCGACGACGCGAGCTGCTGCGCGGGCGTGTGCGTCGTCGACGTCTCGTGCTGCGATACCCTCTGGGACGACGTCTGCGTCGGCCTCGCCCGCGGCCTCTGCTGCGGCACGGTCGGATGCGGCAACGCCTGCGCCGGATCGTGCTACGCGATCAGCGACGCGCCGTACTGCGACAACGCGGCGTGCTGCGAGGCGATCTGCGCGGAAGACCCGGTCTGCTGCTCGCAGCGCTGGGACAGCGCCTGCGTCGGCGCCGCCGAAGACCGATGCATCCGCCTCTGCGGCGTGTTCGGGTCGGGCGGCTGCTTCACCGCGAAGACGACGCCGGCCTGCGACATCCGCAGCTGCTGCGACGCCGTATGCAATGTCGACCCCTTCTGCTGCGAGTCGACCTGGGACGGCGACTGCGCCACGCTCGCGAAGGGCGACGATCTCGCCCAGCCTCCGGTGACTGGCCTCTGCGCCGTGCCTGACTGCGGCGAGAACGCCGCCGGTCGCTGCTGCGAGGAGCACGACACGCCGGCGTGCGACGACAACGCCTGCTGCAACTCGGTGTGCGACACGGATCCCTTCTGCTGCGATTCGACTTGGGACGCCACCTGCGTCGAGCTCGCACGCAAGGACAACGCGTGCAACTGCGTGTCGGACTGCGGCGACTCCTGCGCCGGCTCCTGCTGTGCGGCGCACGACGGCCCGCTCTGCGACGACGAGCAGTGCTGCCTCGCGGTCTGCCTCATCGATCCCTTCTGCTGCGACCTCGGTGGCGGCGTGTGGGACAACCTCTGCGCCGCCCTCGCCTTCTCGACGGCCGCGTGCTTCGACTCGTGCCCACCGCCGGAATGCGGCGATCCCGAGGCGGGCGATTGCTGCCTCCCGCACGTCCTCCCGAACTGCGCCGACAAGGAGTGCTGCAACGACGTGTGCGACGTCGACAGCTTCTGCTGCGACGTGCAGTGGGATCTCTCGTGTGCCCTCCAGGCGGCGAAACTCTGCGACATCTGCACGGCGAAACTCTTCTGCGGCTCGCCGAACGCGGGCTCGTGCTTCGTCGCCCACTCGGATCCGTACTGCGACGACGCCGGCTGCTGCAACCTCGTCTGCACCATCGACGAGTCGTGCTGCACGACCGAGTGGGACGTCCTCTGTGCGGAGTTCGCGGCCCAATTCTGCGGCGGCTGAGTTCGGCGACGGCGGAGTTCTGTGGAGACATGACCGATGCCTCCCGCGCGCGGCGCACGGCCGCGCGCGGGAGGCTCGGTCGCGTTTTGCCCTAGCATGCCCCCGATGTCTCGTACGGGGATCCAAACGGCGGCCGTCCTCATCGCACTCGTCGCGGGTGTCGCCACCGGCGAGTGGCTCTTCCGCTCGGGGATCGGCGCGAGCGTCTGGTGGAGCGAGCTCGGCGAGATCTTCCTCCTCCGTCCGCTCCTCGTCCTCACCATCCCGATCGTCTTCGTGAGCGTGGCGCTCGGCGTCGCGTCGATCGGCGACGTGCGAAGCCTCGGCCGCCTCGGCGGCGCGACCGTCACGTTCTACCTCGCCACGATGCTCATCGCCGCGTCGCTCGGCGCCACGCTGATCACCGCCGTGAGTCCGGGGTCGAAGGCGACGGCGGCCGACGTCGCGGCGCTTCGGGCACAAGGCGAGCGCGACTACGAGAAGGACGCCACGCGCCGCGAGCGCATCGAATCGGCCGAATCGCTCGGCCTCTCGGGGGCCTTCCTCAACATCGTGAAGCAGGCGCTTCCGCGCAACCTCCTGAAGGACGCGAGCGAAGGCAACACGCTTGCGGTCATCGTTGCAGCCATCGTCCTCGGCCTCGCGTGCGGCTTGCTGGGGTCGGAGACGAAGCCAGTCACCGATCTCCTGCAGGCGCTCTCGGCGATTCTCCACACGATCGTCGGCTGGGTGCTCTGGCTTCTGCCGCTCGGCGTTTATTGCCTGTCGACCGCAAGCGTCGCGAAGATCGGGCTCGCCACCATCGCCGGACCGATCGCCGGCTACATGGCCGTCGTCTTCGTCGGCCTCGTGATCCAGGCGCTCCTCGTCCTCCCGATCCTGCAGTGGATGCTCGGGGGCGGAAACGGCTGGTCGTTCGCGTGGGCGCTGCGCCGCGTGTGGATCACGGCGTTCGCGACGAGCTCCTCGAACGCGACGCTCCCGATCACGATCGAGGAGTGCGAGCGCAACGGCGTCTCGAAGCGGGCGACCGCGTTCGTCGTGCCGCTCGGCGCGACCGTCAACATGAACGGCACCGCCCTCTACGAGGCGGTGGCGGTGCTCTTCCTCTTCCAGCTCTTCGGGATCGACCTCAACGTCGGCGAGATCGTCATTGTCGTCGTTGCAGCCGTGCTCGCCGCGGTCGGCGCCGCGGGGATTCCGAGCGCCGGGCTCGTGACGATGGTGATCGTCGTGAGCGCCGCGAACGCCGCGCTCGCGGGCCGCGGATTGCCCCAACTTCCGATCGCAGCCGTCGGGATCATCATCGGCGTCGATCGCGTCCTCGACATGTGCCGCACCGTCTTGAACGTGTGGGGCGACTGCGTGGCCGCGAAGATCGTCACGAGACTCGCGCCGTGAGCGCCGCCGCGCTGACACGCGCCGCCGACACGGCGCTCGATGCCTTCCTCGGCGTGGGCGCCGGCGAGCGCGTCGCGCTCACCGTGCCGGCGTCGCTCGAGCCGCGCCACGCGTTCGTCGAGTCCGTGCGCGACCGGCTTGCGGCGCGCGGAGTCGCCGCGACGGAAATCCCCTGCCCGGGCACCGATCTTCTCGCATCAGAGGGTGCGCTCGACGCGGCGCTTGCCGCCGGGCATGCCGGCGACTGGCCCGACTCGATCATCGAACTCGCCGACATCTCGCTCTACCAGACCCCCGCGCTCCAGCGCTTCGTTCGCTCGGGCGGCCGCGTCCTGAGCCTGCCGAAGATCGATCCGGCCGCGGCCGAGCGACTGCTCGGTTCGCTCGACGTCGGCGAACTCCGCCGCGTGCAGCACGCGCTCCTCGTACGGCTCCGTGCGGCCGAGCGGGTCGTGGTAACGACCGGCGACGGACGCGCCGAACTCGTCCTGACGCTCGACCGCCGCTCGGCCGCGACCCGCGTGCGCCGCGCGCTCCGTCAATCGGTCGGCTTCGTCTATGGCGCGACGCCCCTTCCGATCGTGCGGGCGCAGTTCGCGTTTCTCGTCGGGCAAGTCTCGATCCAGGGGCGCCCGCGCGAGACGAAGGGCACCTTCGTCGCCGACCGCTATCTCTGGCCGCCGGTCGACGTCGGCCGACTCACGAACCCGATCGACCTCGCGATCCGCGGTGGCTACGTGCGCGAGGCGCACGGCCTCCACGTGCCGGCCTCGCTTCGCGCGGCGCTTGCCGTGCCGCGCTCGGTCGAGCATCTCTCGATCGGGTTCCTCCCGTCGGCCACGTTCGACGGCGCGCTCCTCGAGGCCGAGCGCGTGCACGGCGCGGTCACGCTCGGGTTCGGCCAGTTTCCGCATCACATGGACGCGATCGCCTCGGACGCGACGATCACGCTCGATGGCCGCGACGTCCTCGTCGATCGCGGGCGACTGTGCGTCCCGACGTCGCCCGACGCCGCACGACTCTCGGCGCCGCGGCCCGCCGCCGGGCGATCCATGCTCGGCCGCGTCGCCTCGATCCTCCGCCCGATCCCGGTGCGCATGTTCGGGACGCCGCGCGGCCGGATCGCGTTCGCCGGCCCCTGCGCCCATGAAGGCGCATGGCTCCTTCGCTTCAGCGAGCGCGCGCTCGGGCCGGTCGACGAGCGCCGGGCGCGACCGCGCGGACTCGGCGCCGCGCTCGGCGACGCCGACCTGTCGATTCTCAACGTTGCAGGCGAGCGGCTGCGGCTCGAGGGCCGCGGCCGCGACATGGTGCGCGTGCCCGGCCTCGTTCAGCAGACGCTCGACCTCGCGGGCGTGCGGGCGAACGGGCTGAAGGCGCTCGCGGGCAACTCGAACGCGTCGAACGACCTTCGGGTCATGCGGAAGGAGGCGCTCGCGCCGCGCGTCACCCCGCTCGACGACCCGGCACTCGACCGCTTCTACGAGCGCTACTACGCGCCGCAACTCCGTGAGCGCTACGGCGCGCTCGCGGGGTTCACGTCGCGCGAGGATCTTCGCGTGCACGTCGGCCACGCCGATCTCCTTGAGATCATGCGCGGAGACGATGCCATCGCCGCGACGATCGTGCGCGTGGACGGACGCCACGCGGCGCTCGTGCAGGCCGGACTTCTCGACGGCAACCAGGAGTTTCGCCGCCTCCGCGGGCTGGCGGCGACGTACGCGTTCGGCGCGCAGCACGCGGTCGAGCGCGGCGCCGACACGCTCGGCTTCGGCGGGTCGCTGCCCTTTCTCCGTGACGGCGTCCTCACGTTCAAGGCGAAGTGGAGCCCCTCGCTCGTGCCGCCCGAGCCAGGCACTGGTTACGCGATCGAGGCGAACGTGCGATCGGACGCGGCGTGCGCCTTCCTCGAGAACTCGCCGATCCTCGCCGTCGCGCCGGACGGCGGGCTTGTCGGCGTGACCTGCGTGCGTGCGACGACGAAACTCGATCGACTCTTCGAACTCGTGGTACCCGGCCTCGGGCGCCTTGCATGTCTTCTCGACGGCGTCCCCGAGGAGGCCGTGCGCGCGGCGACGAGCGAGCGCCTGGAACCCGCGCGGGTGCGCTGCATCGACCGCGGCACGGCGACGTCGCTGCGCGATGTCGTCATGGCCTAAGTCGCGTTACGTCCGGCCCACCCGCGCCATCGCCGCTTTCTCTTCCTCGCGCGCCTTCGCGGCGTCGTCGGGCCGCTCAAGCCTATCGAGCACGCGCGCGAGTTTCGCCCACGCCTCGTAGTGGTCCGGGTAGAGCGTCACCGCTTCGCGAAGGACGCGCTCGGCGTCGGCGATCTTCTCGCGGCGCACCAGGACGTCGCCGAGCCGCGCCTTCGCCTTCGCGACTTCGCGGGCCGCCTTCGGATCCTTCTCCTGCATCGCGATCGCGCGGGTGAACGCGGCTTCGGCGTCGTCGAGGCGATCGTCGTCGAGGGCAACGACGCCAAGGCCGAACACGCTGTCCGCTTCGCTCGGCACGCGACGGAGGTGCTCGTCGAACGCGTCGCGCGCAAGCGCGAGGTCGCCGAGGTAGTAGGCGCACCAGCCGAGGAAGTGGAAGACGTAGTCGACTTCGGGGAAGGATTGCTTCGCGGCGATCGCCTCTTCGAAGTACGGCTTCGCGTCGGCGTAGCGCTTCTGCTTCTGGATCGCGACGCCGAGAAGGAAGGCGATCTGCCCGTCTCCCTTGCGCTCGGCCAGCGCGCCGCGGAGCGCGGCCTCCGCCGAGTCGAAACGTTCGGCGCGCATCATCGACTTCGCGATGCGAACGCGCTCGTCGAGGGGCGGCCGCGGCGCGTCGGGCGCCGGCGGCCGGGGGACGGCGGCCCACGCCGGCGACGCGGCGGGCGACCGCGCGGGCGGCGCAGCCGGGTCCGAGGCCACGACGGGGGCTGGCCCGGCGCTCGAATTCGCGGGATTTCCCGGGGGATCGCTGCGCGAACAGGCGTTGGCGAGCGCGGTCGAGGCCACGAGCGCCACCCACAGGACCCGCAGGCGCGCGCGTGGGATGTCGAGTTGTCGAAGACAGGCGCGCATCAGGTGCGGAGACTGTACGAGAGACCGACGGACGCCTCGCGTGAACGACGCACATGCAGGCGGGACTCCGTCAGTCGACGCAAATACTCCTCCATTCCCAAACTGACGGATTGACATGACCGCATGCCGGAATGAGACTAGCGGAAGCGTGTGGGGTTCGGTGACGGGACCCCTGTTCATTTCGACAAGGAGAGCTGCATGAGACGACCGACGTTCGCCACGGCGACGCTGACGATCTTGGGCGCCTTCGGTGGTATCTCGACGCTTGCGTCGAGCGCCGCGATGGCCCAAGGCTGGGTGAATTTTGCCAACGAGACCGCAACGCGCCTGGTGGCGCCCGCCGGACTCGGATCGGCGGACCCCGAGGAGAAAGACTTCGCCTACGCCGATCTTGACAAGGACGGCGACATCGACCTCATCTGCGTCCGGAAGCAGCCCTTCACCGTCTCGACGGGCAAGCGCAACATCCTCTACATGAATGAGGGCGGCGTGCTCGTCGAGCGCACCAACGAGTACGCCACGGCTGCCGACGACGGCGGTCAGGGCTTCCTCGACATCACGAACGACCGCGACGTCGCGATCGGCGACTTCAACAACGACGGCTGGCTCGACTTCGTCACGGCACCGGCGCTCAACCAAGACCTGCCGAAGACGATCTCGCACCCGCGCGTCTACATGAACCTCGGCAACAACGGAAGCGGCCAGTGGCAGGGCTTCCGCTATGAGCAGGCTCGCATCCCGCTCATGAACCCCGCGCCGAACGCGTGCGGCGTCGCCGTCGGCGACGTCACCAACGACGGCTTCCCCGACATCTACATCACGACCTACTTCCAGGGTCTCAGCGATCGCCTTCTCATCAACAACGGCAGCGGCGTCTTCACCGACGAAACGCTCTCCCGCATGACCGCGACCATGGTGTCGTCGGGCTTCGGCACGGCGGCGTCGATCGTTGACATGAACGGCGACGGCGCCCCCGACGTCGTTCGCTCGGAGAACGGCCCGTTCAAGGCGACCTACAACAAGCCGACGCAGATCGGCGTGTTCGACAAGCATGAGACGGCGAGCTCCGGCGCGCACTACGGCATGTCGACCGGCGACCTCAACAACGACGGCAAGATGGACGTCGTCGTCGGCGACGACGGCTCCGACCGCTATCTGCTGAACGTCGGCAACGGCACCGACGGCATGGCGAACTTCGAGTCGAAGACCTTCTCGTTCGTCACCGGTGGCGACGACGGCTTCGGCAACAACAGCCGCATCGTCGACCTCAATAACGACGGCTTCCGCGACGTCCTCATCGCCGACGTCGACGTCGACATCGGCGGCTGCTCGCGTCGCCTCCACATGTATCGCAACCTCGGCAACCTGCCCAGCGTGACGCTGCAGGACCAGGGCACCGGCGGCATCCCGGAATCGGAACTCACCGGCTCCCACGACGTCGCGGTGTTTGACCTGAATGGCGACGGCTGGAACGACGTGATCGTCGGCCGTTGCGCGGGTATCCGCGTCTTCATCAACCAGCCGCCGATCGGCCTCGCGGTTTCGTACCCCGACGGTCTCCCCGGCTTCATCACGCCGAATCAGCCGACCTCGTTCACCGTGAAGCTCAACCCGACCGGCGGCGGTGCCGTCCAGGCGGGCAGCGAGAAGCTCTTCTACGCGGTGCAGTTCGGTGGTCAGCAGAACGTCGACCTCGTTCCGCTCGGCAACAACCTCTACCAGGCCACGCTCCCCGCGGCGGCCTGCACCGAGACGATCCAGTGGTGGGTCACGGCGAAGCTCGTCGGCTCGAACAACGTGATCAGCGACCCGCCCGGCGCCCCGGCGACGTTCTACACGTCGCTCTCGGCGGAAGGCAGCACGATCACCTATCGCGAAGAGTTCGAAGCCGGCACGACCGGTTGGACGGTCACGAACGCCCCCGGCCTCACCGCCGGCGCGTGGGTTGCCGTCAATCCGAACGGCACCGTGGTCCAGTCGAAGCAGGCCGCGCCGGAAGACGACGCGACCAGCGGCGACGGCCTCATCGCCTTCGTCACGCAGAATGGCTCCGTGGGCGGCGCTCCGTCAATCTCTGACGTCGACTTCGGCCCGACCTTCCTGACCAGCCCGAAGATCGATGCGGGCGGCGGCGACGCCCTCGTGTCGTTCGCGGCGTGGTTCTTCTGCGACGACTTTGGATTTGCGACCGCCGACAAGCTCCTCGTGGAGGTGAGCGACGACGACGGACTCACGTGGGTCGAAGTGATGTTGATCGACACGACGAATAGCACGTGGAAGAACTTCCTCTTCCGCGTGAGCGACTACGTCGCGCCGACCGATGCGGTCCGCGTGCGCTTCTCGACGAAGGACATCCCGAACGACTCGACGACTGAGGCGGGCATCGACAACTTCCAGGTGGAGATGATCCTCTGCCCGGCGTCGTGCTCCACCGACTTCACGGGCGACGGCATGACCGACGGCGCCGATCTCGGCTTCCTGCTCGGCCTCTGGGGCCAGACGGGCAAGCCGGGCTTCGTCGGCGACGTCACCGCGGACGGCGTGATCGATGGCGCCGACCTCGGCCAAGTCTTGGGCGCCTGGGGCGCCTGCAACTAAGTCCGACGTAGACACTGCTTGAAACAAGGCCGCGCCGATCTTGGGATCGGCGCGGCCTTTCTCATTGGGGAGAGAAGAGGGGAATTGGAGAGGATTGGGGGCGGGAGCGGGCGAGCGGCGTGAGGCTGGGGAGACCCCCACCGTCATCGCTGCGCGATGCCACCTCCCCCAGTCGCGAGGCGACTGAGGGAGGAGTGCCGAGCGCTTCTGCAATCCTCCCCCACGCCCGCGTGGGGGAGGTGTCGGCGCAGCCGACGGAGGGGGTTGCGTGGCGGCCGCCTCTGCGTTCTTTCAGACCCCCACCGTCATCGCTTCGCGATGCCACCTCCCCCCAGTCGCAAGGCGACTGAGGGAGGAGTGCCGAGCGCTTCCGCAATCCTCCCCCACGGCCGCGTGGGGGAGGTGTCGGCGCAGCCGACGGAGGGGGTGCGTCGCGGCCGCCTCGGCTCTCAGACCCCCACCGTCATCGCTTCGCGATGCCACCTCCCCCAGTCGCAAGGCGACTGAGGGAGGAGTGCCGAGCGCTTCTGCAATCCTCCCCCACGCGCGCGTGGGGGAGGTGTCGGCGTAGCCGACGGAGGGGGCGCGTCGCGGCCGCCTCTGCGTTCTCTCAGACCCCCACCGTCATCGCTGCGCGATGCCACCTCCCCCAGTCGCAAGGCGACTGAGGGAGGAGTGCCGAGCGCCTGAAACGCGGAGCGCCTCTGCAATCCTCCCCCACGCCCGCGTGGGGGAGGTGTCGGCGCAGCCGACGGAGGGGGTGCCCCCGAGTCTGACCCCGCGCACTCCGGCGTTACGCTGCCCCCCCGGTCGCGCGCCACCCCCTCTCCCTTTTCTCTCCCTCCCCCATGCTCCCTCTCCCCGACGCGCGCCTCTACGACCTCGTCATCATCGGCGGCGGCGCCACCGGACTCGGCGTTGCCGTCGACGCCGCGTCGCGCGGATACGCGACATGTCTCCTCGAGGCCGAAGACTTCGCGAAGGGAACCTCGAGCCGCTCCACCAAGCTCGTGCATGGCGGCGTGCGCTATCTCGAGCAAGGCAACGTCTCGCTCGTGATGGAGGCGCTCCACGAGCGCGGCATCCTCCGGCAGATCGCGCCGCATCTCGTCCACGACTTGCCCTTCATCGTGCCGAGCTACAAGTGGTGGGAGTCGCCCTTCTATGGCGTCGGCCTGAAGGTCTATGACCTACTCGCCGGGCGTTACGGCTTCGGACGTTCGGAGCATCTCTCGGCCGACGAGATCGTCCGCCGCATCCCGACGATCGAGCGCGACGGCCTACGCGGCGGCACGCTCTACCACGACGGCCAGTTCGACGACGCCCGCCTCGCGATCAACCTCGCACAGACCGCGATCGCGCACGGCGCCCACCTTCGCAACCGCTGCCGCGTCGTCGGCTTCGAGCGACACGGCGAGCACGGCGCGATCAGCGCGGTGATCGCCGAAGACGCGCGCAGCGGCACCGAACTCACGATCCGCGGCAAGGTGTTCGTCAACGCGACCGGCCCCTTCACCGACGGCGTGCGCCGCCTGCTCGACGCGAACGCGGCGCCGATGATCGCGCCGAGCCGTGGCGTGCATCTCGTCTTCCCCCGCGAGCTATTGGCCGGCGACCACGCGATCATGGTGCCGCACACGCGCGACGGCCGCGTCCTCTTCGCGGTGCCGTGGCATCACGTCGTCGTCGTCGGCACGACCGACACGCCGGTGAAGACCGCCGACCTCGAACCGCGCGCTTCATCCGAGGAGATCGACTTCATCCTCGAGACAGCCGAAGGCTACCTCGCGCGGCGACCGACCCGCGCCGACATCCTCAGCGTCTTCGCCGGCATCCGCCCGCTCGTCGAGCTGCAGCCCTCGGGCGCCGGCAACACCGCGAAGCTCTCGCGTGACCACACGATCCACATCGACCCCGACTCCGCGCTCATCACGATCGCGGGCGGCAAGTGGACGACCTATCGCCGCATGGCCGAAGACCTCGTGAACCACGCGGCGACGCTCGGCGACTTGCCGGAGAAGCCGTGCATCACCTCGTCGTTGCACGTGCATGGCTATCGCGAGCCGAAGGCGACGGACGTCGTGGGCGCCTGGGCGACGCGCACGGCCCGCGACGCCTACGGCAGCGACGCGGATCTCCTCGACGCGTTCGAACGCGCGACCCCGGGGCTGCGCGAGCCGATTCACCCGCGGCTCCCGATCACGAAGGGACAGGTCGTGTGGGCGGCGCGGAACGAGCTCGCGACCACGACCGACGATGTGTTAGCCCGGCGCACCCGTGCGATCCTCTTCGATGCCCGCGCCGCGATCGAGGCGGCGCCCGTCGTCGCCGGGATCCTGGCCACGGAGCTCGGCCACGACGCGGCCTGGACCGCGCGCGATGCCCAAACCTTCGCCGCGATTGCCCGCGGCTACGTCGCCTGACGTTCACGAGAAGACGTGCGTCAGCCGGTCCAGTCGCCGAGCAGAATGCCGAGGTCGGACGGGCCGACGGCGCAGTCGCCGTCGAGATCCGCCGGGCAGTTGCCGCACGCGCCGCACGTCCCCCACGCGCCGAGCAGGATGCCGAGATCGGCGGCGTCGACGGTGCCGTCGCCATTCAAGTCGCTGGCTGCAACGACGAGTTCGAGCGAGATGTCGTCGAGCATGAAGTCGTTCGGGAAGGTGATGCCGCTGACGTTCTTGATCGAGATTTCGACGGTGCGACCGCTTGGCACGATCGTCGTCGTGAACTCCTCCCACGTGAACGCCTGCGTCGGCACGATCGTCCCGCCGACCACGACGCCGTCGAACGCGAAACGCAGCGAGTAGCCGCTGAAGCCCGCAGCGGTCGCGAGGGCCCACGTCGAGAAGCGATAGGTCTTGCCCGGTTTGACCGCGACGGTCTGGTACCAGACGCGCTTCTGGCCGGCCTGGCTCGAGTCGTCGCCGTTCACGCTCATCGCGGCGGCGCCGCCCGGCGTGTGCTGCGTGCCGAACCACGGGCCGCCGGGATCGGGCGGATGGACCCACCAGGTCCCTTCGTCGACGTTGCCCTGCGGCGTGTGGACATAGTCGGACGAGAAGCCGACGAGCCCCGACTCGAATGTGCCGTTGACGACGAGGTTGCCGCCCGCGCCGGCCACGGCGGCGAGGCCGCATGCCGCGCCGACGGCGAGGGCGAGCGTGACACGTGGTAGAGGCAGTCGAGCCATGGCTCTCTCCGTTGCAGGCGTAGGTGGGCGGACGTCGGTCCACCGTACCGAGCGCGGTCCGGCGAATGCAAGCGTCTTCGGGCGAGAGCGCGTGATTCCGTCGTCGGCGACGTCAGCGGAGTTCGGCGCGACGCACGCACCCGATCACCACTTTTCCTTCAGCCGCGATCTCGATGAGAAGGACGTCGCCATCGCCGAGCGGCTGCGCCGTGAGGTCGAGTTGGCGCGTCTGCACGGTGCCGCCCGGCTCGCGCCACGACACCAGAAGCCCGCGCGGAAGTGGCGGCTTCGCGGCGCTCCGCATGAACGTCTGAATCGCGTTCGGCGGCACGGGCGACACGCCGCCGATGCGCGGCGCTTGCCCCGGTCGCGCCGGAGACTCTTCGAGCGAGACGTCGTAGATCATGCGTCCGGTCGCATTCTTGATGGCGAACTCCTCGACGTCGCGATCCGCTTCGACAAGTGATGGCGATCCGTCGGGCGTCCACTGCTCGGTCGCGCACCCGACGATCGCCGAGAACGTGACGACGAGAAGCCCGACACCCATCGACGCCCGCCGCGCGGTGGCACCGCGGACCGGAAGAACCGCCCCGCCACTACCGCGCACAAGGGCCCACAGAGACGTTCGCTCGCGTTGCATCGCCGGACGGTACCGCGCCCGCAGCGACCGACGCCCCGCCGCTGCCCGTGCCGGAGCGACCGCCGCGACTCGCAACCGCCGAAGCGCTTCCGCTATACTCCCCGGCCACGTCCCGGCCACAGCCGCCGGACGCGAAGCCGATGTAGCTCAGCTGGTTTAGAGCGCTGGATTCATAACCCGGAGGTCGGCGGTTCGAGTCCGCCCATCGGCATTTCCGCTCCGCGTCGCATGACGACGCCCCCACTCGTCAAGTGGGCCGCCCAAAGCCTTGCGACGCGAGGACTTGGGCGGCGGTTCGTTTGCGCTCGGCGTGTTGTCGACTCGCACCGCGTCGACTGCGCTCGCCTCGTTCGGAGCCGCGCCTGCTGAAGTCTCTGCTGAAGCTACAGCTGAAGTTCGCGCGGTCGAAGCGCTGTCGCTTCCGCTCCGCAATACAGAGGTCGGCGCGAGTCCAGGCACGGCGCCGAGCGCCGCCGTCATCTCGCTCATCCGTGTGTGCGAGTAGCGCCCGATCGTGAGGTTCGGCGTCGAGTGACGGGCCAGCTCTTGTGCGGTCTTGACGCTCGCGCCGCTCGCGACGACCCACGAGATGTACGTGTGGCGAAGTCCGTGGAAGTCGGCAACGCGGCCTTGTGCATCGACCGGCTTCAGGAATTCGGACTTTTCCCGCTCCGCTCGTTCCTCCGCAGTCGTCGCCGCGGCAAGCCATCGCGCGCGTGCCGCCTCCATGTCGGCGCGAAGGAGCATCGCCCCCTTCTTCTCGGGCATCGGGCAGACCGGAACTCCGTCGGGCCTCGTCGCGAGCCACGGACGCAGAAGGTCTGCGAGTTCAGGACGGATCGGCTGCACGTCGCGACGGCGGCGCTTCGAGTGCGACGCCTCGACCGTCACGGTCGGCGGCTCAGAATCGAGCGAGAAGGACGCCCGTGTGAGCGTGGCGATCTCGCCCGCACGGAATCCCGTTCCCGCCGCGATGCGGTAGGCCCAGGCCCGATGGGGAGCCGTCATTCGCGTGAACGACTCGACGAGCTTCTTCTCTCCGTCCCGCTCCATCCGACGCACCCGTGGAGCGGGTTCGGTCTCGGCCTCCGCGATGACGAGGAGGAGCTCCTCGCCTAACAGGTCACGACGCACGCGGCGTCGGTCGGTCGCGGCGTTGAAACCCCGAAGCGCCACAAGCGGATCGATGAAGGCCCGACGCTCTCTGAGAAGCCAGCGGGTGAAGGACTTGGCCGCCGACAGGTAGTGGTTCGCGGTCGCGAGCGAGATGCCCTTGGCATCGGCTCCGCCCCGCCGAAGTCGCTGGATCGCATGCATCACGGCCGAGGATGTGAAATCGGCGATCGTCGCTGCGCCCGCCAGCTCGATGAGTCTCGCGATGCGTGACTCAAGAGCGTCGACGGCATCATTGGTGTTTCCACGCGCGTCGACATCGGCGATGAAGTCGTCGAGTTGCTTGCGAAGCGGCATCGCCTCGAACTTCGCCACCGCCTCCACGCGAACGTCGATGACGCCTTCGCGGCGGAGCGCCGCATCGGCCACGTACTTCCGCAGGATGCGCTCGGCCGCGGCCCGATCGCTTGTCCGCGTCGACTTCTCGCGGCGCTTGCCATCGTGGTCCCACCAGGCGGCTGTCCACGAGGCGGAGTTCCCCTTGCGGTACAGGGAACCGGCGCTGCTTCGCTCGGCCGCAGCCGGCTGCACCTTCTTCGACGTGCGGGTCTTTCGAACGCGATTCGACTTGGAAGCCATCGTCGCTGTCCCTCCGTTGCGTGGCGGCGTCCCGATCCGGGATCACCATAGCGTCCTTGGTTCGTTCGATCACCTCAGCGCGCCGTTCGCCGCTGCAGAGATCCTCGCGCTTCCGTCCAGGCGCGAAGCTCGGCGAGTGAGTACCGCACCGCACGGCCGATGCGGACGGCGGGAATCTCGCGGCAGTTCGTGAGCTGCCAGAGCTTGCGCTCGCTGATCGCGAGCAGTCGCGCCGCATCGCGCGGCTTGAGAAGAAGCGGTTGTTCGTTCATGGCGTGTCTCCGTGAGAGAGGATGGTTTAGGCGTCGGGCGTGGCGGACTCTTGGAAGAGCGTGAGCTGTGTCACGCTCACGCGAAGTCGTCGCGTGGTTCGTGGACGCTTCGCGGTCAGTGGCCGAAAGACGACGACCGCGGAGGGGAAGGGCGCACTATTCACCGCGTCGCCGAACTTGAGACGTCCGGTGACGAAACGGATCTCGGCCGCTTTGGTCGCGTAGTCCTGCCACCAGCGCGTGTCGGTGCGCGCCGGAACGAGGCAGACGACAGTCGCTCCGGCGAGAGCGCTCTCATACGCCTTCTGCATCCACAGGCTGATGACGCGTCCGTACGGCGGATTCATCCAGCAGGTGCCGGTCCACTGCTGCCCGAGTCCGTCGTCGTCCGGCGAGAAGAACCGCTCGCACTTCGCGTTGTCAGAGAGCGCACACACGTCGAGCGTGAATCCGAACTCGCGGTCGAGCTGGCGGAAGAACTCGATCGGGGTCGCCCAGCGGTCGGAGCGCGACGTGAAGTGCACGGAGCGCCGCGGCGAAGAAGGTGAGGGGACGGACTTGGACGACGGACTGTTGCCCGGGTCGTCGGTCGGAGGTGTGTTTCGTTCGTTGGACATGATGCACTCCGTTCGCAATCATGCGAACACTCAGTCGACGGAATCGCTCGACACGCACTGCGGAGGGAAGAGGGGCCAACAGGCACACTCAGCGCGGCGGCGCTCGAAGGCTCGGACGAGGCTCGAGAAACCGACCTCGGCGTTGTCGTCCGCGCCAAGGCAGAGTCCGACCGCTGCGAGATCGGCGCGAAGGGCCGCGTCGATCATCGACTTCGGCGGCAGCCGGAAGGCCCTTGCGCCTGGCTCGAGCGGCCGCAGATACTCGACGAGCGTGATCGCCGTCGTCGTCCGCAGAGGCCGACACTCGACGAGCACGCGCGTACCGGAGCGCTTCGCGACCGAAACGGTGGCGACATCAGCGTCGAAGTTGAACGAGGTCGTCCGCAGCGATCGGAGGTCGGACAGCCTAAGTCCGTGCTCGATGGCGAGGACATAGAGCAGGCGTCGCTCCGGTCCGGTGATCCGGAACCGAACCTTGCCGTGCCGGTCGACAAGGATCCAGGCTTCCGCGCGACGCGTCGCGTCGAGCAGGCGCTCGGCGTCGCAGTCAGAGAGGGATGGCGTGAGGTCCGACGATCGTGTCATGGGAGTGCTCCCTTCAGAGAGTGGATGGAGTCGGGTCATTCGAGTCCGCAGGAAACGCAACGCGGAGCGGAGCAGCGCGGACAGCGCGGCGCGGCGGTCAGTGGCGAACCACACCGGTCGCAGGCCGGCTGGGTGTCGGCGTGCGTGACGACACGCTCGTTCGACTCGGCCGATCGATCCGGCGGGCGTGGGTCTCGTGTGCTGCTGATGTCGGTGAGGTTGTTGTCGTTCTCGTGTGCCATTGGCGTCCTTTCGCTTGTAAGCATGTCTGCGAACACCATGCGCGCAGTGCTACCTCGGAAGTCCGTTGCGCTCGCCCGTTCGATGTTGGAGCATCGCTGCGACGGTCGGCCCGCTCAGCGCCGACGTGCCGTCGGCGAGATAGAGGTCGGTGAACCGGTGTGCCATGGCGCTCTGCGACACGCCGAATCGCTTCGAGAGTCTCGCGACAACGCGTGATCTGAAGAGAACTCGCGCCTCCGGAATCCCGTCGCGCACGGCGCGGAGCAGGTCGCCCGGGCTCGCACCCGCATCGCGGCACTCCTCGCTGTAGGCGAGGCATAGGAGTTCATGCGGGACGAGGAACGCGGCCGCGAATCGGTCCGCCTCGCGCTCGAAGCGCCGGTCGAGAAACGCGGACATGTGAACGTCGTCGCGAAAGGTCGGCGAGATCTTCGCATGGAGGACGAAGTGCCCAAGCTCGTGCGCCGCCGTGAAGCGGAAACGACCCTCATGCAGCGCAGCCTTCTCACTCACGAGGATCTCGCGGCCCGGGATGTCGACCGCGCCGAGCACCTCCGCCCCGAGGTGCGAAAGGTCGGCAACGCCGAAGCGAATCCCGAGCGGTCCTTCGATCCACTCCTCGACGGGAATCGGCACCGGCGTCGTCGCAAGTCGGAGCTTGCGCTGACACTTCGCGATCGTCGTCCGCGCAGCGCGCTCGACGCGACGCATCGCTGGCCAGAGCTGGAAGGCGGCACCGGTCACGGCTTGCCCCCCTGCTTCTTCGGCGGCTGCGACTTCTGCGAGAGCTGCTCCGCCTGCTTGATGAGTTTGTCCCAAGCCTCGGGCGAGAGATCCTTCGCGGTGCGCAGAAACACCGGCGCCTTCGCGGCGGCCGTCGGACTACCAGAGGCAAGCCCCGCGACGTCGGCATCAGGCCGACCGAATCCCGCGCGGAGTTCCGACTCGTCGAGGTCGTACGCCTTCGCCATCCGGAGCAGCAAGTCCTCCGACGGCGTGCGACGCCCGTACTCAATGTCCGTCAAGTGCGGCGGCGACACGTCGAGCCGCTTCGCCATCTCGCGGAGTCCCTTGCCGAGGACATCGACGCGATGAGCACGGAGGCGGTCTCCGATCGGCTGCTTCTGGTTGCCTGGGAGTCTTTTCGGCATGGTGAGGACTCGCCAACAAGGCGTGTTCGCTTACATGCTAACGCCCGGCGACCCGACGTCAAGCGAGTTCGTCGAGCGAATCCCAAATCCGCCGCAGGATCGCGACAGCCTCCTTGGGACCGCAGAGGTCAGCCCAGGCTTCTGAGCTCGGGAGGCGAACTCGCTACTCCACGTGTCGGGTGCGCCTGGGAGTCGCTGCGTCCGCGCGGAGCTTTGCCAGGGGCAACTCAAGCGGTTCTGCCTCCATTTTTCGGAGGCTATACGTCCATTTTTCAGCGGTTCACCCGCCAGGTTTCCGATAGGATCTGGAACACCGTGACCTTCACAGTGGACAACCTCCGAGCCCTGCTCGCTGAACTCAACGACGCCATGACGATCGAGGACGCCGGTCCGGCCGAGTGGCTCGTCTGCGGTGGCACCGCCCTCGCGTTGCAGGGTTTCGGCAGCCGAACGACACGTGATGTCGACGTCCTCGGCAATTGGCTTCCGCAAGGACTCGAGGTGGTTGCGATCGGCACGTTCCCTGCCGCGATCGAACGGAGCATCGCACGCGTTGCCGCCGCACATCCTGAGCTTCAGGGCATGGGTTCAGCGTGGGTCAATCTCGGAGCGCAGCCACTCGTCGGTTTCGGTCTTCCGGAGGGCTTCGCCCAGCGTCTCACAGCCGTTCGCGTCGGCGAGAGGCTCACGCTGCATCTTCTCGGAAGGACCGATCTCATCGCACTCAAGCTGTTCGCTGCGGCAGATGACATCGGCTCGCGACAGCAGATCCACCTGGATGACCTGCGTTCGTTCCGTCCCACGGAGGAGGAGATCGAGAATGCCATCCGCTGGACCGTGCGCATGCCAGCCCCACACCATCGGATCAAGCCCACGCTCAAGGACATCGTCGAAGAGCTCGGGTTCCATGAGCTCGCCTACTACCTTTGAAGACCCCGCCTAACAACTTCTTTCAAGTGGAATCGCTCGAAGCGCAATCCGTCGAAGCCCAGTTCCGAGCTCGGTTGCTCGACGTTCTCTACGCGCAGTGGCGAGCGTTGGGCGTCCCATTCAACGCGTCACTTCCGGCAAAGAGGCTCGAAGCGATCGACCCCGAGGCGCTCATCTGGTGCTCGCTGGAGTTTCTCGAGTCGGAGCCGCGGCTTGCCGAAGGCGTGCGAGCGTGGCTCGCGGCAAACAGCGGAAGCGTCATCCGCCAGAGGCTCAACACGTTCGCGAAGGCGGCGGATGCCCGCAGCGACATCTGGCGTTCACTCGATGCTGGCAAAGGCACTCGAGCCTCACCGCGCCAAGCAGTCGGATCTCGCAAGACAACCAGGCAGATCGAATCAACGAAGCCGCTCGGTCGTCGCGCGCCGGGAACCGCCACGATCTTCCTTCGGGCTCGCGACATCCTCGGCAACGACCTGCGCTCGTTCCTCATCGTGTACCTGGTCGGCAGTCCGCGCGGCATTCGGCTTCGGCTCGTGCAGGAGTGGACCGGCTACTCGTATCGAAGCATCTCTGAGGCCGCAGTCAGCTGGGAGCGAGCAGGTGTCGTGAGCATCCAGCATGGTCACTGCATACTCGCCAACTCGGCGCCGTGGCGAGATCTGCTCGATTGTCGAAGCGGTGATGTCATCGTCGTCGACTGGCCCGCCGCGTACGGCACATCGATCGAACTGCTGCGCACACTCCGGAAGGCGCGAGAGAAGGGATTCGACGAATCGCACACGCTCGTCAGGTCAGCGATCGCGGCGACGGCGGCCTCGCTCGTGACCGCAGCGGCAGGAGCGGATGATGCAACGTCGTGTTGCATTGCTCATCTCAGGATGGCGGTCTCACGCGACTAGACGAGCCCCTTCACGCGAAGCCCCCACACCTCGCCAATCATCTGCAACGAGGTCACGTGATGGCGGGATGCGTGCGGTTCCGATCCGCCTCAGCGCTTCCATGCGCCCAAGAGTATCGCGAGGTCGGCCCCGTCTACGACTCCATCGTCGTTCAGGTCGACCGGGCAGCCCTCGCATGAACCCCAACTTCCCAGCAAGATGGCAAGGTCTGCACCGTCGACCATGCAATCGCCATTTGCGTCTCCGAACCTGTCGGAGAAGAAGCCGATCGTTCCAGGCTGTCCCGCGGTCGATGCGCCGCCACCCGAAGCGCCGCCGAGCGCCACGACGTTCAAAATGTCGAGCTGCACATCGCAAGAGTAAATCGCGATCCGTCCGCCTCCGCCGCCGCCGCCGCCAGACGAACTGCTGGCACCGACTCCTCCAGCGCCGCCATTTGCGGAGATCGTCCCATCTCCGAGGAGGCTTGTGCATTCAATCCAGAGACTGCCACCCGCGCCGCCGCCGCCGATGCCGCCACTTCCACCCCAAGCTCGAATCGATCCGTTGACAATCAAGGCGCCATCAACCGAGAGCCACAAGGCACCACCGCCTCTCCCTCCAGTGTTGTTGCAGTCTGTCCCGCCACCAGATCCCATCAAAATCGGAAACGCGAGACTGTCGTTCTCGATACCCCCCGCAGCGTTGGCGACTGATTTGCCGCCCTTGCCTCCGTGCCCACCTCCACCGCCACCAGCACAGCCGTGCGCGCCCGTGCCTGGCCCAGCGCCTGCTGCAAAGCCCTTTCGTGATAGATCGATCGAACTAGACGCTCTGATGACGCAATCGCCACTAATTGCCATATGTATACCGGTAGAGTCGCCTGTCGCTTGCGTGAGAATTGCACCGGAGTCGACCAGGAGACTCTCAAGAGAATGCGCGCCGGAGGGAAGGAGAATCGCACCGCCTATGACCTCGACGTCCGGCTTTTCACCGGTAACCGAGTCGGCCGCTAGCGGGGTCTTCTGAACAGTGCTAGAAGAGGAAAGGCCATTGTCGACGGTGAGTCGGGGTCTCGGCCACGTCGCTACCGACTCGTACACCGTGCCAGCTCCGCCGTCCTTCGCCGCCGACGCGTTCGAGTTGCTACCCACGCCACCCTTGGCTTGAATCAGCCCGGCGAATGAGCGTGCCTCGCTGGCGTACAAGGCAACGCG
>JAEUIT010000015.1 GCA_016795035.1 Phycisphaerae bacterium
GGGCCTCGACGAGCGCGGAAGGACCGGCGCGAGAAGCGCCGCGAGAAGGAAGATCCCCGGCCCGAGGATCGCCAGAAGAAAGAGCGGCCGCGAGTATCGCGCCCCGACGTCGCGCCGCCGCGCGTCCATGATCTCGGAGTCCGTTGGTCGCGGCGCGCCGCACTCGGGACACGTCGTCGTCGTGACGTTTAACGAATAGCCGCAGCGCAAGCAGCGGTCGAGGCCGTGGTCGTCGGGGAGGCCGTTCGTCATCGAAGGGCGGAGAAGACAATGGAGAGAGGAAAATGGAGAGGCGCCCTCTCCATTTTCTCTTTCTATTTTCTCTGCCTTTCCGCCATCCGCGTCAACACGCGCTCCATCGCCGCGCCCCGGCTTCCCTTCAGGAGAATCGCGTCGCCCGCCGCGAAGGTCGCGAGGACCGCGTCGAGCGCCGCCGCGTCGAGTTCGGCGAACGAACGCGCGTGGCCACGCCAGCCCGCGCTCGACAGGCCCGCGAGCGTGTCGGTCGCGAACGCGCCGACCGCGAGCACGACATCGATCGGCGTCTGGCGGCTCACTTCGGCGGCAACGCCTCCGACTTCGCGATGCAACTCGCGGGTGGCGTCGCCGAGTTCGAGCATGTCGCCGAGGACGAGCACGCGCCGCCGCGCGCCGGGCGTGAGCTCGGCGAAGGCGCGGATCGACGCCGCCATGGCGTCGGGATTCGCGTTGTAGGCGTCGTTGAAGATCGTGATCTCGCCGATGTCGACAGGTTCGAGCCGCATGCCGGACGGCTTCACGCCCGCGAGCCCGGCACGGATCTGGTCGTCATGCAACCCAAGCTCGCGGCCGACGATCACGGCGGCGAGCGCATTCATCGCGTTGTGCTCGCCAGGGAGCGCGAGGTCGAACGTCGCGACCTTCCCCGCGGCGTCGCGCACGTCGATCGACTGGCCCGTCCCCGAGACGCGGCGGCCGACGAGCGCCGCGTCGCAGCTCGGCGTTCGAGCCGTGCCGAACCGTCGCACACGAGACGCACGGAGGCGGCGCCGCGCGATCGCGTCGAGGAGGATCTCGCTGCTCGCGTTCAAGACCGCGAGGCCCGAAACGTCGAGCGACTCGAGTAACGACGACTTCTCGCGGGCGATCGCCGCGAGCGAGCCGAGCCCTTCAAGATGCACGCGGCCGACCATCGTGACGACGGCGACCGTCGGCTTGGCGATCGACGCGAGCGCGAGAATCTCGCCCGGCCGATTCATGCCGATCTCGACGACGACGTAGCGGTCGTCGGGCCGCGCCGCGAGAAGCGTGAGCGGCACGCCGATCTCGTTGTTGAAGCTCTTCGGACTCGCGGAGCCCTTCCAGGCTGCGCCGAGCGTGCCGTCGATCAGGCGCCGCGTCGTCGTCTTGCCGGCCGAGCCCGTGACCGCGATCACCGCAAGCGCAGAGAGCCGCTCGCGCCACGCCCGCGCGAGGTCGCCGAGCGCGCGACGACCGTCCGCGACGGCGAGGACGCAGCCGGTGCCCGGGAGCGAACCGACCTCGCGCTCGACGATCGCAATCGACGCCCCTCGTGCGAGCGCGTCGGCCGCGAAGGCGTTGCCGTCGAAGCGCTCGCCGCGGATCGCGACGAACGCCTTGCCGGCCTGCGCGTTCGGGCCGCTGCCGGTCATCTCGTCGCGCGAATCGATCGACACGCCGCACGGCATGCCGTTCGGGTTCGACGGCCGAACGAGCCACGAACCGGCGACGGCATCGCGGATCTCGTCGAAGGTGAGAAACGACGCCACTCCCCCGCTCATGACGCGCTCCCCGCCATCTGGTCTTCCATCGCCGCGCGGGCGACGAGGCGATCGTCGAACGCGCGCTTCTCGGTGCCGACGATCTGGTAGTCCTCGTGGCCCTTGCCCGCGATAAGGACGACGTCGCCGCGCCGCGCCGCCCGCACCGCGAGCGCGATCGCCTTCGCGCGATCGACTTCGACGTCGACCTTCGGCTTGGCGTTCGTCGGCACGCCCGCGACGATGTCCGCGACGATCGCCTGCGGATCTTCGGTGCGCGGGTTGTCGCTCGTCACGATGACGTGGTCGGCGTGGGCGCACGCCACCGCTGCCATGCGCGGCCGCTTCGTCCGGTCGCGGTCGCCGCCGCAGCCAAAGACGACGCGGAGTTGTCCGCCGTCCGGCACCACCGGCCGAAGCGCGGTCAGGACGTTCAGGAGCGCGTCGTCGGAATGCGCGTAGTCGACGAGGACGGAGAAGCCGACGTCATTCGCGCGGGCCGCGACGACCGGCTGCAGGCGCCCCGGCGGCGCCTCGCAGCTGCGGAGCGCGTGCTCGAGCGTCGCACCGTCGATGCCTTGCGTCCACGCGGCGGCGGCGGCCTCGAGCGCGTTGATCGCGTTGTGCCGACCGACCAAGGGCAGCGGAATCGTGAACGTGCCCCACGGCCCGCGGAAGGTCACGCGCATCGCGGTGAGGCCGACGTCCTCGATCGAGGCGAGGCAGTCGGCCCTCGGATCGGTGAGCGAGCACGCGAGCCGGTTCGAGCGGCCCACGTCCATCCGCTTCGACCAGGGATCGTCGACGTTCAGGATGCGCCACGCGTCGTCGTCGAGCGACTCGAAGAGGATCGCCTTCGCCGCGGCGTAGGCGTCCATCGTCTTGTGGTAGTCGAGGTGGTCGCCGGTCAGGTTCGTGAACGACGCGCAGTCGAAGCGCACCCCTGCGACACGGCCCTGATGGAGCGCGTGGCTCGACACCTCCATCGACGCGTGCGTGCAGCCGTTCGCGACCATGCGGCCGAAGAGCGCCGCGAGCTCGAAGGCGCCGGGCGTCGTCAGGTTCGACGGCGTGCGGCCCGCGCCGTCGTCGATCTCGACCGTGCCGATGAGGCCCGACTTCGCCTTCGTGCGCGGCGCGCTCGCGGCGAGGAGTTGCTGGGTGAGGTACGCGATCGTCGTCTTGCCGTTCGTGCCGGTCACGCCCAGGACGCGAAGCTCGCGCGTCGGATCGCCGTGGAAGCGATGCGCGATCGTAGCCGCGGTGCGCGCGGGGTCGGCGGTCGTCGCCGCGACGATGCCGCGCACGCCGTCCGGGAGTTCGAGCGCCGCGTCGCCGAGGATCGCGACGGCGCCGCGCCCGATCGCATCGGCGACGAAGGCGCGCCCGTCCTTCGCGGTGCCAGCGCGGGCGACGAAGAGTCCGCCCGCCGTCACGCGTCGGCTGTCATCGGTGATCGAACGAATGTCGAGATCGCGCCACGCCGTGCCCGCCGTCGGCGCGACGGCAATGGGCAGGTCGGCGAAGAGAGTCGAGAGGAGCATGGGGGGAAGAAGAAAGGGAGTCAGGATGCAGGAGTCAGGAGTCAGTGGCCAGCGGGAGGTCTGTCGGTCGAGCTCAGGGTCGAGGGTTCACTATTTTGGGCTCGGAACGGCTCGTCGGGCGCTGGCTCGAAAGGAGCGAGGCGAAGAATCGGTATGTCGAGACGCGCCATGGCGTACCCCCTGACTCCTGAATCCTGAATCCTGACTCCCTTCGCGCACGGCGCTCACACCACCCCCCCACGCACTGCTTGTCACTCCTTCTGCTCCAGCGGCAGCGGATCGCTCACCTCGCCGCGGGACCAGGCTCGCACGCGCGGGAGGATCACCTCGCGGAGGAGGATCTTGCCGCACGCCGCGGCGGGGATCGCCAGGATCATGCCGTACACGCCGGCCACCGAGCCGCCGGCCAAGATCGCGACGACGATCGTCACCGGGTCGAGATCCGTCGCCTTGCCCGCGATCATCGGCGTGAGCACGTAGCTCTCGACGGTCTGGACGATCATGAAGACGACCGTGGGCCAAAGGAGGATCGCCCACCACGACATCCGCATCGACGGGTCGAGCTGGAGTTGGTCGAAGAGGAGGAAGCCGACCGCGAGCGGAAGGCCGACGCCGCCCAGGTACGGCACGAGCGACATCGCGCCGACGAGGAGTCCGAGCGTGATCGCGTAGGGCACGCCGCAGAAGATCCACCCGATCGCGAACATCGCCCCCATGATGCCGGCGATGACGATGCGGCCGCGCACGAAGCCCGAGACCGCGCGATCCATCATCGCGATGAGTTCGACCCAGCGGGCCCGGTTCTTCTCCGGGATGAGTCCCCGACCGAAGTCGACGATCATCGGGAAGGACACGCTGAAGAAGTAGAAGTAGAAGGGAACGAGGAAGGCGAGGAGCGAGAGCTGGACGATCCAGAGGAGGAATTGCCCGACGCTCTCGACGGTCGAGCCGAGCGCGCCGAGGATCTTCCACGGGGCGCTGCCGACGCGGGCGAGGCCCGACGGCGCCGCCGAGGCTGCAACGTCGTGTTCCGGAAGCGGCGCGAGGCCGAGGGCATCGAGTTCGGCGCGGACGATCGCCCGCACCCGCTCGTCCTCCTCGAAGGCCCGTCGCGCCGCCGCCTCGCGCTCCTCGCGCTCGCGGTCGTCATGCGTGTCGCGTGCGGTGCCGGCGGGTGGCGGCGCGTCGCTCGCGTCGGAGGCGCCCGAGGGCGACGCCGTCGGCTTCTCGCCGGTCGCGCCCTTCGGCGTGGCGGCCTTCGTCTTCTCGTCCGGCGCGCTCTTCGGCGTCGTCGCGGGGGGCGCCGCAGCCGCCTTCTCGTTGGCCTTCTCGTTCGCCTGTTCGCCCCCCTTCTCGACCACCTTTTCGGCGGGCTTCTCGTTGGCGTTCGCTGGCGTCGCAGGAGCTGTCTTCCCGTCGGTGGGCGTCGAGACGGCGTCGGTCTCGGTCTTCTCCGTGTCGGCCCCGTCGGCATCCGTGGCATCGGCCTTCGTCTCGGCCGAACCGCGGAACCATCCCACGAACTCCCGCAACGTCGTCCGCATCTCTTCCGGCGCGAACTCGACGAGGCGATCGGCGAACTGGTTGAACTGCCCGGTCCGCACTTGGCGGACGAGATTCACCGTCTCGCCGATCGCGCGGGGAATGGTCAGCGTGCCTGCAACGGTGACGCCGACGCCGACCGTGAGGAGGATGATGAGGACGGCGCCCGGGCGCGTGATGCCGCGGAATCGGCAGAGGCGCTGCACCACCGGCTCGAAGAGGTACGCGAGGACGAGCGCGATCAAGAGCGGAACCGTGACGCTCCGCATCCAATAGCCGACGTAGACGATGCCGACGAGCGAGAGAATCGTGACGACGTCGCGCACGCCCTGGATCTGCCAGAGGTGGAGATGCGCCGCGGGCGGCAACGTGGACTTGTCCGCGTCGGGCGCGGGGCTTCCGCCCGCGGAGGACGGCGCGGTCCCGGTGGCGGGTCTCGCGTCGTCGCCGGGGCGACCGCTGGACGACTCAGGCGACGGCATGTTCGACATCCGGGGGCGGATCGTACTTCGCGGCGCGAACTCGCGATTCCGTCCGCACGAAATGCGTCGCTCGCCTTTACGATTGTCCCGCGGAGGTTCGACATGCGGCAACGACACGCGTTCGCTAGGGCCCTCACCCGGATCCTCATCGGCTCCGTCACCCGAACTCTCATCTGCGGGTCCGTCGTCACGGCGGCGCTCGTCGTTTCAGCGCGCGCCGACGCTCGGCCCGCCGACGCGTTCCCCGACGACTGGTTCTTCAGCGGCAAGGATCGCCCCGCGCCCCTGAAGGAACTCGAAGGAAAGCCCGCCCCCGAACTCTCGACGCAGCAGTGGATCGGCGACAGCGTGAAGCTGTCCGACCTGCGCGGCAAGGTCGTCGTCGTCGACTTCTGGGCGACGTGGTGCGGCCCGTGCATGGCTTCGATCCCGCACAACGTGGAGTTGGTCGACAAGTACAAGGACAAGGGCCTCGCCTTCGTCGGCATCCACGACTCGAACTCGGGCTGGGACAAGGCCGACGGCGTCGTGAAGGACAAGAAGATCAACTACCCCGTCGCGCTTGACCAAGGCGGCGCGTCGACGAAGGCCTACAACCTCCAATTCTGGCCGACGTACGTCGTCATCGACCACACCGGCACGGTTCGCGCCGCGGGCCTCGTGCCCGACAAGGTCGGCGACGTCGTCGAAGCGCTGTTGAAGGAGTTGCCCGCATCGGGCGTCGCGGTCGCCACGCCCGGCGCGAGCAACGCCGAGTGGTACTACGCCCCCGCCGATCGGCCGAAGACGCTCGTCGTGCGCGAAGGGAAGCCCGTCGCGCCGCTCCTCCCCGCACTCGACGGACCGACCTACGCGAAGGACCGCTGGATCGGCGCCCCTCGCCCGCCTGCAACGTGGAGTAATCGCGTCGTCGTCCTCCACTTCTTCAGCCCGACGAACCCGATCAGCATGCGGCAACTGAAGGACGTCGACGCGCTCGCGAAAGACCTCGAGGCGCAGGGCGTCACCTTCATCGGCGTCTGCGACGCGACCGCCGATCCCGGGCGCACGGCCGCAATCCTCAAGGAGCGCGGCATCACCATCCCGATCCTCCGCGACGGCCTTGGAAAATCGGAGTCGCCCGCCCCCCAGACCTTCGGCGACGGCACGATGACGAAGTCGCTCGGCGTCGTCTTCGCGCCGACCACGATCGTCGTCGACCGCGGCGGCACGCTCCGCGTTGCAGGCGCCCGCGTCGACAAACTCAAGGACATCGCGAACAAACTTCTCGCCGAACGCGTTACCGTGCCTGCCGCCGGTCCCGCTTCGGGATCGGGCGCGCCGGCATCCTCGGCCACGAACGGAACCTCATGACGAACGTTGCATCCCCCGCGTCGCATCGCCCGCATCAGAACGGCACGTCGACGGGCACCGGCGCGTGCCCCTTCGCCGACACCGTCCGCACCCATGTCGCCCGCACGGTCGTCGGCCAGGACGTCGTCGTCGAGCGCGTCCTCATCGCGCTCCTGACCGGCGGCCACCTCCTCCTCGAAGGCGTGCCCGGCATCGCGAAGACGCTCCTCGTCCAGTCGGTCGCGAAGGCGATCGACCTCAAGTTCGCCCGCATCCAGTTCACGATCGACCTTCTGCCGTCGGACATCCTCGGCGCGGAAATCCTCGATCAGAAGTCGGGCGAGTTCCGCGTGCACTTCGGCCCGATCGTCACCAACCTTCTGCTCGCCGACGAAATCAACCGCGCCTCGCCGAAGGTGCAGTCGGCGCTCCTCGAGGCAATGCAGGAGCGGCGCGTCTCGATCGGCGACAAGACCTACGACCTGCCGGCCCCCTTCCTCGTCATCGCGACGCAGAACCCGATCGAGCAGTCCGGCACGTTCGAACTCCCGGAAGCGCAGCTCGACCGCTTCATGCTTCGCCACCGCCTCCGCTATCCGTCGCAAGCCGACGAGGCCGAGGTCGTGCGCCGCAGCCTTGCGCTCAAGCTCAAGAAGCAAGGCGACGGCGCCGTGCCCATGTCCGCGTTCGACGCGATCGAACGCACAAGTCCGCTGCATCTCCGCGACCTGAGCGAGGCGATGGCCGCGGTGCAGAACGTGCATGTGAGCGACGTCTTCGTGCGCGACTGCGTCGAGCTCGTCACGCGCACGCGCAAGCACCCCGACATCGAGCTCGGCTGCAGCCCGCGCGCGGCGATCGCGCTCGTGCATGCGAGCCGCGCCCGCGCGTACATCTACGGCCGTAGCTACACGATCCCCGAAGACTTCTTCGCGCTCGCCGAAGACGTGATCCTCCACCGCATGCGCCTGACCTACGAAGCGCTCGCGACCGGCAAGAAGCCGATGGATGTGCTGGAGGGGCTGTTGCGGTCGCTGGCATGAGAAGGAGTCAGGATTGAGGAGTCAGGAGTCAGTGGAAGGCAACATGCTCAGGCCGCGAGTGCCTTTCACTGACTCCTGACTCCTGACTCCCGAATCCTGACTCCTGAATTCGGGTCGCCTCACTTTCTCCTCGATTCTCCTGCATGCCTACCGCCCACTCCACCCTCGGCCCGCCGGACGCGCTCGCGCATGGCGACTTCGAGATGGTCGTGCGGCGCCTCGCCGACGATCTCGCCTTCGGCATGGACGCGTCGCTCTTCGTCGGCTCGGGCCTTGAGTACGCGCAGTCGCGGCTCTATCAGCCGGGCGACTCGGTGAAGATGATCGACTGGCGACTCACCGCGCGCACCGGCAAGGCGCACGTGAAGGAGTACCAAACGCTCAAGCGCACCTCGATCCATCTGGTCGTCGACACGTCGGCGTCGATGGCGGTGGCGTCGACGCCCCTCTCGAAGCACGATCTCGCGGTGTGGATCGCGGCGGCGATCGGCCTCGTCGGACAGCGACGCCTGAGCCCGGTCGCGGTGCTCGGCGCGGGCGAGCGCGAGACGCGCCACCAGCCGACCTTGAACAAGAACGAGTTCTTCCACGCGCTCGAGCCGCTTCGCCTCGCGCACTACGGCGAAGGCACGCGTCTCGCCGAGCGGCTCGACGACCTCGACGTGCGCGCCGACCGCTCGAGCGTGATCGTCGTCCTGAGCGACATGCACGACCTCGACGCGGTGGCGTCGCTCCGCCGGATCGCACAGCGCCACGACGTCATCGGCCTCCACCTCGAAGATCCGAGCGAAGCGCACGCCCGCGAGCGCGGCCTCCGCGCCGGCTTCTTCCGCGGCCGCGAGGCGGAGACTGGGCGCGTCTTCCTCGCCCACGGCCGCACGCGCATCGCCCGCGCCGCCGAAGCGCTGCGCGAAGACCTCCTGAAGGCGGGCGTCAGCTACCTCCGACTCATGACCGACGAACCCTTCCTCGCGCCCCTCCGGCACTTCCTCGCAAGCCGCGGCGCCTTCGCGCGAGGTCGCGGATGACGACTCTCCCCGCCACTCTCCCCGCCACTCTTCCCGCCGCTCTCATCGTTGCAGCCGCGCTCCAATCGGGCGCGCCGTCGTCGCCGCCCGCCGACGACGTCGCCCGCGCCGCCGCGAAGGCGACGAGCGAGCGCGGCATCGCCGGCGAACTCGTGCTCACGACGCGCGGCAAGCCGCTTCGCGCGAAGGCCGACCAGCCGATCACGGCGCCGATCCTCGCCCGCGTGATCCGCTCGACGGTCGACGCCGACGGGATCGTCACGACCCGCCTCGGCTTCATCGGAACGACCGCCGGCGTCTTCGACCTCGCACCGCTTCTCGAACACGCCGACGGCACCGTCGCGACCGGCCTCGACCCGATCCCCGTCGCGATCGAGAGCACGTTGCCTGAGACGGTCGGCAGCGACCTCTTCGGCGGCACCGAGAGCGAGCCGTTCCACGCGAACCGCTACCGCGCGACCCTGATAACGATCGGCATCCTCTGGATCGCGGTGCCGATCGCGGTCTTGGTCATTCGACGCCTCCGCCGAAGGGCGCCCGAGCCGGTCGTGCCCCCCGCGCCGCCGCCGAGCCTCGCGGACCAGTTGCGACCGCTCGTCCACTCGGCGCTCGCGGGCACACTCGACGTTGCAGGTCGCGGACAGCTCGAACTCCTCCTCTACTCGTACTGGCGCGAGCGCCGCGGGCTCGGCGACCTCCCGCAGGTCGAGGCCGTGTCGGCGCTCCGCCGCGACGACACCGCGGGCGAACTCCTCGTGGCCGTCGAGCGCTGGCTGCACGACCGGCCCGACGCCGCCAACCGCTCGTCCGAGCGCGTCGAGGCGCTCCTCGCACCCTATCGCGACGCCGCGGCGATCGAGCCGCCGGCGCCGCGCGCCGTCGCGGAGGCCGCGCGATGACCTTTACCTATCCGTGGGTGCTCCTCTTCCTCGCGATTCCCGCGCTCCTTCTCTGGGCGCTCTTTCTCCGACCGGCGGGCGTGACGATCCCGATCGACCACCACAGCCGCGTCGAGCGGCCGTGGCGACGGCGCGTCCTCTCCGCGTATCTCCTCGTTGCCGACGCGCTCCCCGCGCTGATCTTGGCCGCGGCGATCGTTCTGCTCGCAGGGCCGCAGGTCCTCCGCCAACCGAAGGCGACGCGCGAACTCACGAACATCCTCTTCGCGATGGACGTCTCGGGCAGCATGATGGCGGAAGACCGCTACGGCATGGCGAAGGAGGCGATCGAGGAGTTCACGAAGGCGCGCGAAGGCGATGCCTTCGGCCTCACACTTTTCGGTTCCGAGCAGATCCGCTGGATTCCGCTGACGACCGACCTCGAGGCGCTGCGCAACGCGCTTCCCTTCGCGAACCCCGCGCGGCAGCCGCCGCACATGGGCGGCACGCGCATCGGTGCGGCGCTCCGCTTCTGCCGCGACTCGATGATCAATGAGGCGCAGGAGGGCGACCGGCTGATCGTCCTCGTCTCGGACGGCATGAGCAGCGACCTCGGCGACGGCTTCGCCGAGGGCGACATCGCCCAAGAGCTCGCCGACGAGAAGATCACCGTCTACCACGTGCACGTCGGCAGCGACCAGATGCCGCAGGAGGTCGTCGACATCGCGAACCAGACCGGCGGGCAGGCGTTCGCGGCGAAGGACAAGGCGGCGCTCAAGGGTGTCTTCCGCTACATCGACCGCATGCGGCCGGCGAAGTTCAAGCCGTCGGGCACCGTGCCGATGGACTACTTCACGCCGATCGCCGCGGCGATGCTCGCGCTCCTCGGCCTGCACGGCATCGGGCTCCTGGCCGCGAGGTACACGCCGTGGTGACGCCGCGCGAACTCCTCGTTGCGTTCCTCGTTGCAGCCATGGCGGCGCTCCTTGCGGCGCTCGCCGAGTGGCTGCACGCCCGGCGGGTGCGCCGCGTCGAGCGGCTCGCGTTCGGCCCGAAGGGCCCTGCCGCCTGGACGGTCGTCGTTCCCCCGCTTCGGGTCCTCGCCTTCGCGCTCACGACGTGGGGCGCGATGGTGCTCGTCTTCTACACCTCCGAACGCACGTCGACGAAGGCGAGGCGCGAGGCGAGCCAACACCTCCTCGTCGCCCTCGACGTCTCGCCGAGCATGCACCTCGCCGACTCGGGACCGCGCACCGGGCTGTCGTCGGCGGCGAGGACGCCCGGCGCGACGACCGCGCTCGCCCCGGGCTCGAAGCCTGAGCGCATGAAGCGGGCCGCGTGGGCCGGCGAACTCGTGAAGGGCATCCTCGACCGGCTCGATCCCGACACGACGCGCATGTCGGTCGTCGCCTTCTACTCCGACGCCCTTCCGATCGTGACCGAGACGTTCGAGAAGGAAGTCGTCGCGAACATCCTCGACGGGCTTCCGATGTACGTCGCCTTCGAGGGCGGCGGCACGAACGTCGCGAAGGGCATCGAGAAGGCGTTCGAGATCGCCCGGCCGTGGCCGGAGAAGTCGGCGACCCTCGTCATCGTCAGCGACGGCGACTCGATGGACGCGAAGCTCCCCGGCCGCCGCCCCGACTCGATCGCCGACGTGATCGTGATCGGCGTGGGCGACCCGAAGTCGGCGCTCATGGTCGGCGGCCACCGCTCGCGGCAGGATGCCGAGAGCCTGAAGCGGATCGCGCTCCAACTGGGCGGGATCTACCACGACGGCAACGAGCGGCAACTGCCGTCGAGCGTCCTCGATGGCCTCTCGATGATCACGCCGCAGGGCGCCGACGCGATCGGCCTGCGGGAAATGGCGCTTCTCGCCGTCGGCGTCGGAGGGGGCGTGCTGGCCTTCCTCGGACCGACGCTTCTCCTCTTCGGCACGCGTCGGTCCAGCCGAGGCCCGGCCGGGCCGGGCGTCCGGTCCGCGTCGACCGGGAGCAGCAACGCGGAGCGACCCGAACTTTCCGGCGAAAAAACGCAGGAACGGCGATCCGTTCTTGCTTCAGGCAGTGCAAGATAAGCGACGATAACCAGCAGACGTTGGCCGCGCGACCCGCGCCGGCCGACGCTCTCGGAGGACTCGAACATGGCCCTCGGCATTGGCAGCGGCATCGGCATCGGACGAATCGGGTGGGCGATCTGGGCGCTCGTGCCGGTCGGCGTGGTGGCCTACCACTTCGGTCCCGGGCAGCAGGCTGCCGTCCTCGACAGCGCGGCGTCGCTCCAACGCGACGCGATGACCGCCGAAGCGAGCGCGAAGTCGGCGCAGGACGCCGCCTATCAGGCGCACCTCGCGGCGATCGACGCGCGCCGCGCCGCGTTCGTCGCGCAGAGCCCCGCGGCCGACGAAGCCGCGAAGAACGCCACGAACGTCGAGCAGGCCGCCTACGCGAAGGCCGCGGAGTCGTGGGCGAGCGCCGCCGACGCCTTCACGCGCATGGAGACGCTCCTGACCGAAGCCGAGACGAAGGCCGCCGCGTCGGGCAGCCCCGCGCTCGGTACGAGCGACCTCAACGACGAGCTTCTCGAAGTGCGCCTCGCGAAGAGCCGCGCGCTTGTCCGCAGCGGCGACGTCTGGGGCGGCATCACCGAACTCGAGTCGGTGCTCGAGGCCGTCGAGGAGAACCCCGATCTCGACTCGACCGAACTCCGTACGCGTGAGGAGTTAGGCACCGCGTACTACTTCGGCGCGCGGCTCCTTCGCCTCTCCGGCAAGCCCGCCGACGAGTGGCGCATCGAGTCGGGCCAGGCCCGGCAGCAATTCCGCTACCTCGCGGAACGCGCGCGAGCCGAAGGCGGCGCCGCCGACGCTGCCGACCTTCACCAGAAGAACCTCGAACTCGTCCTCAACCTCGAGCAGCTCGACCTCAACGAGCTCAAGGCGAAGCCCCTGCCGAAGAATTCGCCGTGCCAAGGCAAGGAAGGCAACCGTCCGTGCAACGGGAACAAGAAGTCGAAGCGCCCGCCGCAGAAGAAGGACGCCCGCGGTGCGGGCGGCGCCAGTGAGATTCCGTGGGGCTGGTGAGATCTCGTGGGGTTCCTGAGTTTCGTTCCACGCTCGCGCGCCGAGCCGTCGACGCCGTCATCGCTTTCATTCCGTGAGAAGACCAGCATGCGAACGCCTGTCATGTTGACGGTGGCGCGATCCTGCGCCGCAGTCGCCCTCCGCGTCTCCCCCGCTCTCGTCGTTGCAGCCATGGCGACGACGCTCGGCGAGCCTTCGCGCGCGTTCGGACAAGCCGCGGTCCTAGTCGCGCCGGCCCAGCCGGTGCAGTCCGTGCAAGGAGTGCCGGCGCAGGCGATCGCGGTCGAGGACATCGCGCTGAGCCCCGAAGACCAGGCGCAGTTGAAGGCCGAGTACGACGCGCTCGACGACGCCGGCAAGGCGGCGATGGTCGCGGCGTATCGCGGCATGGGCCTCGACCTCCTCAAGCTTCTCGGCGTCGACGGCGGCGCCGCGGCCGGCGCGAACGGCGCCGCGGTCGCGCTTCCGCCCGGCCAGAGTCCGCTCGTGAAGGCGATCGAAGCATTGAACTTCCAGCGCTTGCCGAAGGCGGTCTTGAACGCCCGCAGCGAACTCGGCTTCCGCGATGCGAAGCCGCCCGCCGCCGACGCCCCCGTTCCGGACGCCGCGAAGTGGGTGCACCTCACGGTCCTCGCCGGCGACTGGGAGACCTTCGGCGCCTGGCTCGCCACCCGCAACGCCGAGGAGGCGACGGCGATCTACGCGCACGTTCTCCGCTCGACGAATAACGGCGATCCGATGCTCCTCCCCGAGGAGATCGCGACGATCGCCGACATCGTCCCCGCGACGCCCGCCCCTGCCGGCTCCCCCGACGGCGTCGCGAAGGTCGAGTTGCAGGACTGGCAACTCGACGTCCTCGCCCAGCTCTTGAAGGGCGCCGGCGCGAAGTACGGCACCGAGACGCTCGTCGACATGCTGAAGAAAGGCACGCGCGTCTTCGGCAAGGACGACGAGAAGAAGCGCGAGCGCACGTGGAAACTCCTCGTGAACGCCGGCCTCGTCGTCGAGGCGTACGAGTATCTCCCGTCGCTCGACGACGCCCGCACGAACGGCGACGCCCGCGTCCTCCTCGCCCACGCCCGCTACAACGACAGCCTCGCGAGCGCGAAGGCCGGCTCCGAAGACGGCGACCGCTACCTGCGCACCGCGTTTCAGCTCTACGCCGAGACGTCGCTCCTGCCGAAGGCCGATCTCTCGGTCCGCCAAGACGCGATGCGCCGCGCGATGGATCTCGTGCCGCAGCTTCCGCCGTCCCTGACGCAGGAGTGGCAGAAGTCGATGTTCGCGAGCGAATCACTCGGGCCGGCCGCGCTCGAGGTGATCGCAAGCGCCGCGCTCGCCGCGGGCGGCGGACCGAACCAGCAAGGCCAAGGCGGGCGCGGCGACCTCGCGTCGCGCGCGGCCGTGATGGGGCGCATGAAGGAGGCGATCTCGATCGTCCTCGCCCAGCCGAACGTCGACATTCGCGTCCTGCGCGTCCCGCTTCGCACGCTCACGACCACGCTCATCACCGCCGCCGAACAGGCGGTGCAGGAGAAGGCGATGTTCCGCGGCGTCTCGCGCGAGGCGGAGCTTCTCATGCAGGCCTTGCCCGACGAGCGCTGGCTGAACGCCATCGAGCCGAGCCTCGGCTCGCGCACGTACAAGGCCGCGATCTCGATCGCGATGATCGCCGACGAGACCGACGTCGCCCTCGATCTCCTGACCCGCGGCGTGAAGGCCTATCCCGATCAGGCGACCGAGCTCGCCGACGACTTCCTGAAACTCTGGGAGAAGCGGCTCAATCCGCGCATGACCCAGCAGGACGAGATGGAGATGATGTACTTCTACTACCGCCGTCAGGCGCCCGCCGCGGCGCCGCTCACGCGCGGTCGGCAGAAGCGCAACCTCGAGCAGCTCGACCGACTCCTCGAAACCCTCGACTCGGTCGGCGTCGCCGCCCGCGAACTCCCGAGCGTGGCGCCGGTCTTCAAGGCCTGCCACGCGCAGACCGAGGTCTTCGACCTTCCCGCGATCGAGCGCGTCTTCGGTCCGCTCGACCAGATTCCGGGCAAGACCGCGGCGTCGCTCGCGATGACGATGCGCGGCGGCCTCAAGGGCGACTGGCGCAATCGTCAGACGCAGCGGCAGTTCGGCATGATGCGCTCGAACGCCGAGATCGCGTCGCTCATCGAGAAGGGCTACGACATCGCGCTCAAGCTCACCGACCGCGCGATCGAGGCGGAGCCGGAATCGTGGCGCTACGCGGTGCTCAAGGCCGGCCTCACCTACGACCGGCTTGAGTTCAAGGAGAGCCAGCAGAAGTCGGACTTCGCCGCGTTCAACGAGTATCGCCGCCAGGCCTTCGCGGCGTTCGCCGGCGCCGCCGAGCGTTACGCGGCCGGACTCGCGAAGGGCGAGGAGCGCGAGGACGCGAACGTCTACGGCATGTGGTTCACCGCGGCGATCAGCGCGACCGAACTCAACTACCTCAATCCCGACGACCGCGACGCCGTGGTCGGCGGCAAGATGGGCGAAGACCAGATCGACCTCATCCGAAAGGCGATCGACGGCCTTCCAGAAGACGCGCGCGAGCGCCTGCGCGGCGCGTTCGCCCGCGCCGTCGTCGGCGGGCTCGCGGGCACGCCGCCCGACGTGAAACCTCGGCTCGTGAAGCACGCGCTCCGCGTCATCGGCGACCATCCCGGCGGCGCGCCGTTGCGTCGCATGCAGGAGCTCTACAACGACCTCGTCAAGGACGAGATCAAGCTGCGCCTCCTGGTCGACGGCAGCGATCGCATCGGCAGCGGCAAACCGTTCGGCGCGCTTCTCGCCCTTCGCTACACGAACTCGGTCGACCGCGAGACCGGCGGCTTCGACAAGTATCTCCAGGAGCAGGCGTGGACGCAGGTCGGTCAGGACATGCGGACCGTCAACTACCGCGACAAGCTGCGCAAGTCGATCGAGGACTCGTTCGACAAGTCGTTCGAGGTCGTCTCGATCGGGTTCTTCGATCCCTTCACGCCGTCGCGCGCGGTGATCGAGGAAGGCGACGACGGCTGGCAAGAGAAGCCGCTCGCGTACGTCGTCGCGAAGGCGAAGGATGCGAGCACCGATCGCCTGCCGCCGGTGACGATGGATCTCCAGTTCAACGACCAGGTCGGCCCGGTCGCGGTCGCGATCCAGTGCAATGCGCCGCCCATCGACGGCATCGCCGCCGCGGAGTCGCGGCCGCTCACCGACCTCGTCGTGAGTCAGACGGTGGACCTGCGCAAAGTGCAGAACTCCTCGAAGGAGCCCGAGATCACGGTCGACATCCGCGCGACCGGCAAGGGCATCGTGCCCGACCTCAAGGAGTTGCTCGCGGGCGTCGACTCGCCGCTCCCGGGCTATGAGCTCAAGAAGGAGAACGGCATCGTCGCCGGCCCCTTCGTCGTGGCCGAGCCGGAAGACAAGACAAGTAGAAACGCGATCTACTTCGGCATGCAACAGTCGTCGCCTGACGACTCGAAGTACGCGAAGCCCGACGAGAGCGGCATGTACCGCTTGCCGACCGAACGCTCGTGGACGCTCACCTACGTCCCGACCGGCGGTCCGGTGGGCGGCGCGTTCACGCTGCCGACCCTCGCGAAGGACCTGAAGGGCACGCTCGAGACGAAGCAATTCGCCGACATGGACATCGTGCCGGTGACGGTCGCCGCGATTCCGGTGACGCCGAAGTGGTGGACGCCCTCGCGCATCGCGATCGCCGCGGCGCTCGTCGCGGTGGGCGCGTCGCTCTTCGTCGTCTTCGCGAGCCGCCGCAAGTCTGGCGCCGACGAGTCGACCCCGCTCGTCGCGATTCCCGCCACGCCCACGCCGCTCAACACCATCGCGACGCTCGAGCGCATCGCCTCGAGCGCCGAGCTCAAGCTCAACGCCGACGACCGCGCGGCGATCGCGAAGGAGATCGCCGACCTCGAGCGGACGTACTTCGGCCCGGCCGCGACGACGAGCGCGGGCGTCCCGTCGCCCGCAACGACGACCGCGACGGCACCCGACGCGGCGGCGCTTCGCACCGTGCTCGAACGCTGGTCGAGGCGGGCGCAAGGAATGGCAACCTCGGTGTGACGGCGAACCCGTTTCCCCACACATGACGGCAACCCTCGGCGGGCGCGCGGCGAATAGCCACTCGCTCTTGGGGAGGTGTCGACATGGATCGACCGGAACCTTCGGGCGCCGAGACGACCTCGCACGACCCGTTCGCGACGCGGCCCGGATCTCCGCGCCCTGAGTCAAAAACGAGTGACGGATCGGCGCCGCCCGACGCGGCGGACCTGTGGCCGTCCATCGACGGCTATGTGATTCTCGAACGGCTCGGGCGCGGCACGTTCGGGAGCGTGTATCTCTGCCGCAGCGATCGCGGCGGAGCGGCGCTCTACGCGCTCAAGGTGCCCTCCGACGCTCCCGGCTCGAAGGAGTCGCTCGAGCGCGAACGCGAGGCGCTGCGCGGATTGCCGGCCGGAGGGCCGCACATCGTCCAGGTGTTTCCCGACGCGCCGCGCGTGAGGCGTCCCGGACGTCCTGACGTCGAGGGGATCGTCATGGAGTACCTCCGCGATGCGAAGCCGATCGACGAGTACTGTCGGGACCGCTCGCTTCCGAGGGCGGCGCGCGTTCGTCTCCTCGCGGACGTCGCGGACGGACTCGCGTACCTGCACGAGTTCGGCATTCTGCATCGGGACTTAAAGCCGGCGAACGTCCTCGTTGACGCACACGGCAGAGCGACGATCGTGGACCTCGGCGGCGCGATGCGGCGCACCGCCCCCGAGGACTCGAACGGCACCCACACCCGTATCTTCGCGGCCCCCGAGCAATTGAATGACCGCGACGCCGTGACCTCGAACGATCAGCGCGCCGACCTCTGCTCGTTCGGCCGACTCGCGGCCGACGTTCTGCTTGGCCCCGGTGCGACGGCTCGCGCGATGGTGGCCAGCGTCGGCGCACGCCCGACCGTCGAGGACGTGCGACGCTGGAAGAGTTCGTCGTACCGAAGCGACCCGCGCTGGCGCGACGACGCCGTCGGACGTCTCACGTTGGCGCTCACGGCCGACGATCCGCGTTCGCGCCCCGCCAAGTCCGCAGACGTCGCCCGCGCGCTTCGGCGCTACGCGGGGTGGCGTCGATTCGTCGGACTCGCGGACATCCGCCGGACCATCGCCGTGGCGGCGCTCACCGTCGTCGCGGCAACGCTCGGACTCGTGCTGTCTCTGAAGGCGCTCGCGGCGCTCGTCGAGTCGTTCGGATGGCCGCCGGTCGCGTACACGCCGCAGTCGAATCTCGTCGGCTCGGACGTGGTGGTGGTCCTCATCGGCGACGACGACGAGAAGCGTCATATTGTCGGCGCCGCGCCCGACGCATCGCCCGCGGGAGTCGACCGCGTCACGCTCGTGGCCGAGTCCCTTGGAAGGACCGTGGAACTCCTCGTTGCGGCCGAACCCGACGTCCTGACCCTCGACGTCGCTCTTCCCGAGAGCGCTCGCCTCGCCACACTTCACTCCCGGATCGCGGCCGCGATTCGCGCGACCGATGGTCGCACCAAGTTCGTCGCATGCATCATCGATGCATGGGCGAACGCTCCGACGCCCGACCTCGTCGCGCCGGCCGTCCTCGACGTCGCCACGCATGTCGGGAGCATGACCATCAGTGATAGCGAGACGAGCGGGCTCGTCTACATGCCGGTGTTGGTGCAGGGTTCCGACTCGCAACCGACGCTCCACCTTTCGCTGGCCTCGGTGTGCGCCCGCCAGGGCGAAACGCCGGTCCTCCGGTTCGTCGACGCTGCGACCGGTCTCGCGCGGCTCGAATTCCTCACGCCCGTGGGCGCCGCCAACCTCCGGCGCACGCTGCCCGTCCGCCTCGACCTCGTCGCGCCATTCGCGACGCTCAAGGAGAAGGGCATCCTCGTCGACGGCATGGGCGCGAACGTCGCCGAAGACGACCTCGTCGCAGTCATGGCGATGGACGGCCCTAAGGCCGGGGCGTTCGGCGCCGCCCACACGTACACCGCGCGTGCGATCGTCGACCGCACGCCCGAGGAGCGTCAGGCGCTCCTGCGCGGAAAGGTCGTCATCCTCGGCTTCCACTCCGACCTCCTGGGACACCCCGACGCGATCACGATGGCGGGACAGCAGATTCATAGGACCAGCCTTCACGCCGCCGCCATCCAACAGTTGCTCCAGCATGAGGACACGTCACGCGTCTCCTTCGAGCGCGGACTTCCCCTGCTCGGTCTCGCCCTGTCCGGGTGTGCGGCCGCACTTTGCTGGACTCGTGGCGGGTCCCTGCCCGGGCGCCGCCCCCGTATCGCCGCTCTCCTCTCCGCGTTTCTGCTGGCGGCCGTGATCATCGGTACGATCGCGCCCATCGACTCCGAGAGCGGGTTCGCGCTCGAGTTCGCTTGGGCGTGGGCCGCGCTCGCATGCGTCCTCTCGAGCGTGGCATACGTGCTGCTCGAGCCGCTCGCGTGCAGGCTCGCCGACCGCACCCGGACGATCGGCATCCTCGCCTGACGACAGCACATCACACGCGGCACGTCACCTTCGAGGTCTCCGTCCACGTCATGCGCCTCCACTCCCCTCGTCTCACGTACGTCGTCCTCACGGCACTCGGTGCCTGTCTCCTCGCCGGCTGCGGCAACGGTGTTCGAACGACGAGCGCCTCCACCATGGCGTTCGCGGATGGTGTGACACCAACGCACGCCGTCGCGCCCACGATCGTCGAGCGCGGATCCGTCTCACTCCGCACCGCGTCGTCGGTCGTCTTCACGGTGAGCGGCACGCAACCGTGCACCGCACGCAACCCGACCGACTGTGCCGCCACGCTCGTCATCTCCCACGAGTACACCGCCGTCCTCACGAACGGGGCGGTCACGATCACCGACCAAGGCACGCTCGTCCTCGAGTCGGGATCGCTCTACGTGCGAGCGCGAGCGACGGGCACGCCGCCGCCGGCGACGCACGACGATCGTCCGGATCGCCTTGTCCTCTACTTCTATCCGCTCATCAAGACGCGGACGAGCCAGGGCGGCACGGTGCTGGCCCTCGCCGACGCCGCCACCGCGAAGGACGGCGCCGCGACGGAGAACGGGGTTGTCGAGTTTCTCGTGACGGTCTCGAACGATGGCCAGACGCGCCTCTCTACCTCGCGCGGCGCGGCGGAGACGAACGTGTGGTTCGTGCCGTCGGCGGCCCCGACGAGCGATTGCAACGCCGTGCGCCGACTCGTCGCGGCGCAGACCATCGAGGGCACGGGCACTCCACGAGCGTCGGAGCCCGGCGAGATCACGGATGTCGAGAGCGCTCGCCAGAACGCCGTGTCGCTCGGCGCGGTCCCGCGAGATCCGTAATGCCTGCGGACGAAATGCGTACGGCGAGTTCCGGTCGAGCGCACCGCGCCGGCCACCTCACGGACCCGATCTCATGCGACGATTGCACGTGACCATGAATCCCTCGTTCCGCCTCGCGTCCCTCCTCAGCGCTCTCGCCACCGTCGCGCTCTCGAGCGCCTCGTTCGCCGACACCTCACCGACCGACGACGCCACGCTCCCGCCCATCGATCGCACGTTCCGCCTCTTCCCATACGAGAGCCCCTCGCTCGCGCCGTACCTCTCCTACGTCAACATCTACTCGACGAACAGCCTCCGCGCCGGCGGACGCATCGCGAGCGATCCCGTCTCGGACGGCGCGCAATGGGTGAAGGACCAGTTCGCGCAGATCGGCATCCGCTACAACCTGAAGCAGGCCTTCGCGCTTGCGACGATGACCGACGTCGAGCAGGGCGACTCGACGCTCGGCGCCTACCTCGCCGAACTCGAAGGCAACTGGCACCTCACCGACGACGGCGAGCACGCGACGTGGCTCACCTACCAGATCAACGCCGGCAGCGGCCTCGGGTCGGACGCGAACGTGCAGACGCCCGCCGCGAACATCGGCTCGCAAACGGAGCCGGGCGCCGCGTGGACGGGCTACAACGTCGCCGTCAAGCAAGTCGCCGGCGGCTTCTCGGCGTTTAAGGGCGAACTGGTCGTCGTTGCAGGCCTTCTCAACGTCGGCAACTTCGTCGACCAGAACCGCTACTCGAACTCGCGCTTCGGCCAGCTCATGAATAGCGCGTTCATCGCGAGCCAGACGCTGTCGGAACCCGGCGAGGATCTCGGCGCGAACGTCCAGTGGCAGCCGGCGTCGTGGATCTACGGCATCGTGAGCGTGTCGACGAATAACGCCCGCGCGGGCTCGGTGCCGTGGCTCGACGTGAACTCCGAGGACATGAGCTACGTGGGCGAACTCGGTCTCATCTCCGAGAACACCTTGGGTCTCGGCAAGGGCGTGTATCGCTTCCAGCCGATGTACGCGACCTCGCGCGGCGACTCGGGCGGCGGCTTCTCGTTCAACTTCGAGCAGGCGCTCGGGACGGCGGAGCGGCTCGGCCTCTTCGGGCGATTCGGCGTGGCCGACGAGGCGATCGCGCATCTCGGCGGTGCCAGCGCGCAGGCGTCGCTTGGCCTCATCTCGAATGACCCGAACGCGTGGCGCGGCACGATCGGCGACCACGACTACTTCGGCGTGGCGGCGAGCTGGCAACAGTCGCCGGACGGCGACATCGACGAGTGGGCGTTCGAAGCGACCTATGTCCTCCGCCTCACGCCGACCGCGTCACTCCAGCCCGACGTGCAGTGGGTCTTCGACGACGGTGACTCGACCGACTCCGTGGTGTTTCAGCTGTCGTTGATTTTGCAGTGGTGAGGGAAGAGAAAAGGGTTCAGGGGTCAGGGTCCAGGGTTCAGGGGCAATCCAGAGAGCGCCCGGTGCGCAAAGGGTTTTCCACTGACTCCTGACTCCTGTCTCCTGACTCCCGGTCTTTCTGTCTTTACCCTGACCCCTGAACCCCTTTCCCCCGCCCCCTTCCTCCTCCCATGCTCTTCCTCGTCATCGAACGTTTCCGCGACAACGACATGGTGCCGGTCTACGAGCGTCTTCGTGACAGCGGCCGCATGCTGCCCGAGGGACTTCGCTTCCTCGACAGTTGGGTCGAGCCGAACTTCGCTCGCTGCTTCCAGCTCATGGAGTGCGACGATCCCGCGATCCTGCAGGAGTGGGTGCTCGGCTGGCGCGGCACCGGCGTCACGTTCGAGTTCGTGCCGGTCGTCCCGAGCGCGACGACGCGGGCGCTCGTGACGAAGCGGCTGTGACCCTTCGGGCGAAGGCTGCAACTCCGCGTTGCAGGGAGCCCGCGCGGCGCTTCGGCTACGCTCCGCGACCATGCCTGACGACGAGGTCGTCCCCGCCGACGAAACCACGCCGAGCGCGCTTCGCGCCGCGTGGATCGAGATCGGCGTCGTCCTCGCGGTGGGCGTCTTTCCGCATCTCGTGCGGGCGATCGTGTCCTTCGAGGAATCGGAGGAGATGCCGTGGCCGGGACCGATGTCGATGTGGGTCTCCCATTCGGTGACGTCGTTGTGTATCGCCGCGCCCGTCCTGTACGTGATGGCGAAGAGCGGCAAGCCGTGGGCGCACTTCGGGCTGACACGGGTTCGGCCCGCGATCAATCTCTCCGTCGCGGGGGCGCTCTTTCTGATCACCATGATCCTGTCGCAGGCGACGTGGGGCGTTCTCCACAGGGTCATGTCGCTCGCCGACTACGCCGAGGATCCGAGTCCAGCCGGCTCGATCCTCGACACCGCGAATCCGGTGCTGTACGTCGCCGTCTTCGTCGTCGCCATGGCCGCGAACGCGTTCGCGGAGGAGTTGACGATCCGCGGCTTCCTCATCCCGCGCCTCCTCGACGTGGGCTGGAATCGCGTCGCCGCCGTTGCGATGCCCACCTTCCTCTTCGCGTCCTACCACCTCTACCAAGGCGTGGCGCCGGTGATCGTGATCGCCGTGAGCGCGTTGGTCGAAAGCGCCCTCTTCCTCGTCGTACGCCGCCTCTGGCCGTTCGTCCTTGCGCACCTTGCGCTCAACCTCTTCAACTCGTTCTAGAACCATGCATCGATTCGGATCGCTCCTCGCCTTCGTCGCGGCGCTCGTCGTTGCAGCCTCGTTCGCCGGCCTCTCGGCGCGGCCGGTCGACGCCGTGGCGGAGAACGTCGTCGTCGTCATGATCGACGGCCTCCGCTGGCAGGACGTCTTCCGCGGCGCGAGCGACGCGCTCCTCACGAAAGAGCGCGGCAAGGTCGCGTCGGCGGAGGCCGTCCTCGCGACCTACGGCGGCGCCGACCGCGCGGCGCGCCGTGCCGCCCTCATGCCCTTCTTCTGGTCGACGATCGCGACCGAAGGCACGATCTTGGGGAACCGCGACGAAGGCAGCAAGGTCGAGGTCACGAACGGGCGCTTCGTCTCCTATCCCGGCTACAGCGAGACGATCTGCGGCATCGTCGATCCGGCGTTCGTCGACAACACGAAGATCGTGAACCCGAACCGGAACGTCTTCGAGGCGCTTGCGGCGCGCGACGACTTCCGCGGCAAGGTCTACGTCTTCGGCGCCTGGGAGGTCTTCCCGTTCATCTTCGGGAGCGCCCGGAACGGCCTGCCCGTCGACGACTCGATCGGCCCGTTCGTGCCGCCGCCGGGCGCGCCGGCGATCTCGGAGCGGATCGCCGCAGTCAACGATCTTCGCGTGAACGTGCCGCGGCGCTGGCCGGGCGGCCACTTCGACGCGATGGTGACGACCATCGCCCTCGAGTGGATCCGCATCGCGAAGCCGCGGGTCGTCTTCGTCGGCCTGGGCGAGACCGACGAATGGGCGCACGAGGGCGACTACGCGAACTATCTCGCCGCCGCGCATCGCGCCGACCGCTTCCTCGCCGACCTCTGGTCCACGTTGCAGGCGATGCCGGAGTATCGCGGGAGGACGACGCTCCTCGTGACCTGTGACCACGGCCGCGGCAACGACGACGCGGGACCTCTTGACTGGTGCAGCCACAACGCCCGCACGGTCGGGAGCCACGAGATGTGGTGTGCGGCGCTCGGTCCGGCGATTCCCGCCCGCGGCGTCGTGCGCGGCGGTCCGACCGTGGGCCAGGCGCAGATCGCGGCCACGATCGCCCGCGCGGTCGGTCTCGACTGGCAGCGCGAGGTGCCCGCCGCGGCGCCGCCGATCGCGTGGGACGCCGCCGAGGCCGCGGCGCCGACCTCCGCCGAGTCGCGCTGACGGCGCGACCGAACTCACCGTGCGAGCGCGGCCGACTCCGACACGAGCGCCTGCGCCGCCGCCTCGAACTCGCGCATGAGCGCGCGGGTCGCGGGCGACATCATGCGTTGGAGCGGGAAGACGAACCCCGCATGGCTGCGGAGGCGCGGCATCCGGAGCGCGAGGAGTTCGAGCTCGCCGCGCTCGACTTCGGCCGCGACGATCGCCTTGGGGGCGAGGCTCACGGCATCCGTCTGCTGCACGATGCGCTTGACGATCGCGTAGCTCGAGCACTCGATGTCGGCGACCGGCGCGTTGGGCTCGACGGGGCGACCGGCCGCCGCCCGCGCCTTCCGAAGCCACGGCTCCGCCCACGGCGCCGGGCGCGGACCGGCGATCGGGTAGCGTCCGAAGTCGCCCGCATGCAGGCGCCGATGCGCGGTCAGCGGATGCCCGCGGCGCGCGAAGGCGTGCAGCGGCGCCGCCGGCAACGCGGAGAAGACGACGTGCTCGTCCTTCTCGGCGGCGCTCACGTCGCCGACGAAGAGGTCAAGTCGCCCGCCGCGCACCGCGGCGGTGAGATCGTCCCAGTCTCCCGGCACGATCACGAGGCGCACCTGCGGATGCCGTCCGCGGAAGACGCGCACGGCGCGAGGCACGAGCAACTCCGAGACGAACGGTCCGACGCCGACGCGCACGGTGCCGGCCGCGCCGTCGCGCATCGCGTCGATCTCGGCGCGCACGCGGTCCACGGCGTCGGAGAGGCGCCGCGCGTGGTCGGCGACGGCGCGACCGAACGCGTTCACGTGCGCCGAGTGCCCGTCGCGATCGAGCAGCGCCACGCCGAGCGATCGCTCGAGTCGCTGCACGCTTCGCGTGATGGCGGGCTGGCTGATGCGAAGCGCCTGCGCCGCCTTGCTGATCGTCCCGTGCTCAGCGACCGCCAAAAGATGCCGCATGGACGCGAGCTCATTCATAACCGAATGGTATCGACGGCATGAATGAACGACGGATGTGCGGAGGCCCGCGTGACTCCGTGTTGCAGGTACATTCGCCATGCGTGCCGCGGGTCTCCGCGGCCACCCGCTCTTGGGAGGGCCGCGACGTGCGACTGCTGCCGGCATTGCGACGACTCACGATTGCCGCTCTGCCCGCCTTCCTCGCGTTGTTGGGCGGCTGTCATGCGACGCCACCGGCAAGCGATCCCCTTCCCTCGTGGAACGACGGCGCCGCGAAATCGTCGATCGTCGCGTTCGTCGAGCAGACGACCCGCGTCGGCTCGCCCGACTTCGTGCCGCCCGAGGAGCGGGTCGCGACGTTCGACCAGGACGGCACCCTCTGGGTCTCGCATCCGATGTACGCGCAGCTCGTCTTCTGCCTCGATCGCGTGCCCGCGGTCGTGGCGGCGCGTCCGGAGTTGCGCGAGCGACCGGCCTTCCGGACGGTCCTCTCCGGCGACCGTGCGGCCGTCGCGCGGCTCTCGATGGCGGAACTCGAGGAGATCCTCGTCGCCACGCTGACCGGCATGACGACCGACGCCTTCGCCGCCGAGGCGAGCGCCTGGCTCGCGACGGCGCGCGATCCGCGCTGGAACCGCCCCTTCACCGACCTCACGTACGAGCCGATGCAGGAGGTGCTGCGGTACCTGCGGGCGAACGGCTACAAGACCTTCATCGTCACGGGCGGCGGCCAGGACTTCGTGCGCACGTACTCCGAGTCGGTCTACGGCGTACCCCCCGAACAGGTCGTCGGTACGGCGGGCGCGACGGCGTTCGGTTACGACGCGAACGGAACGCCCACGCTCACGAAGGAGCCGAAGCTCCTCCTCAACGACGACAAGGCGGGTAAGCCCGAAGGCATTCACTTGATGATCGGGCGCCGCCCGCGGGCCGCGTTCGGCAACTCGGACGGCGATCGCGAGATGCTCGAGTACACCACGGCGGGCGACGGGCCTCGCCTCGCGATGCTCGTCCTGCACGACGACGCGATCCGCGAGTACGCCTACGGCCCGGCCACCGGTCTTCCCGACACGAAGGTCGGGACGTTCTCGCAGAATCTCTACGACGAGGCCGCGCGCCGCGGCTGGATCGTCATCAGCATGCGGCGCGATTGGAAGCGCGTGTTTTCATTCACCACTGACGGATCCGCGGCGCAGTGACGCGCCGCGGACCGGGGCACCTCTGCCCCTCGCATCGCACCTGAAACCTCGCATCGCACCTGAAACCTCGCATCGCACTTGAAACAAGGAGTAGACATGCACCAACTCGTGAGACCTTGGGCCCTGACCGCAACGCTCTCCGCCGTGATGACGGTCTCGATGACCGTGGGGTTCGTCGACGTTGCAGCCGCCGCGACCGAACCTGCGGCGCCGCAGGCGAAGGCGAAGCAGCCGAACATCCTCTTCATCATGGGTGACGACGTCGGCTGGTTCAACGTGGAGCCGTACCACCAAGGAATCATGTCGGGCAAGACGCCGAACCTCGCGCGGCTCGCGAAGGAAGGCATGCGCTTCACCGACTATTACGCCGAGGCGAGCTGCACCGCAGGCCGCGCGAACTTCATCACCGGCCAATTGCCGATCCGCACCGGACTCACGACCGTCGGCCAGGCGGGCGCCGATGTCGGCATTCCCGCGCAGGCCTGCACGCTCGCGACCGTGTTGAAGGCGCAGGGCTATGCCACGGGCCAATTCGGCAAGAACCATCTCGGCGACCTCAACAAGTTCCTTCCGACGCTGCACGGCTTCGACGAGTTCTTCGGCTACCTCTACCACCTCGACGCGATGTCCGACCCGTACTGGTACTCGTTCCCGCAGGACCAGAAGTTCTACGAGTCGTACGGCCCGCGCAGCCTCGTCCACTGCTGGGCGACCGACACCGACGACGCGACCGAGATGCCGCGCTGGGGCCGCGTCGGCAAGCAGAAGATCGTCGACGAAGGTCCGCTCCCGCCGTTCCCCGACATGTCGAACGTGCCCAACATGCACGACCTTCCCTTCCTCAAGGCGAAGTACGACATGACGACCTTCGACGAGGTGCTCGTCAAGAGCTCGATCGACTTCATGAAGAAGGCGAAGGCCGACGGCAAGCCGTTCTTCGTCTGGCATAACACCACACGCATGCACGTGTGGACGTTCCTCTCGAAGAAGTACTCCGCGTTGCAGAATAGCGAGACGAACTACGGCCTCGAGGAGGCCGGCATGGCGCAGCTCGACGACAGCGTCGGCGCGCTCCTCAAGTATCTCGACGAGAGCGGCGAGGCGAACAACACGATCGTCGTCTTCACGACCGACAACGGCGCCGAGGTCTTCACCTGGCCCGACGGCGGCATGACGCCGTTCAAGAACACCAAGGGCACCGTCGGCGACGGCGGCTTCCGCGTGCCGTGCCTGATTCGCTGGCCGGGCGTCGTGCAACCCGGCACCGTCGAGAACGGCATCTTCTCCGGCCTCGACTGGCTTCCCACGTTTGCGGCCGCCGCGGGCAACGACAAGATCACCGACGAGCTCCTGAAGGGCGTGAAGCTCGGCGACCGTTCGTACAAGAACCATCTCGACGGCTACAACCAGATGGATCTCCTGGCCGGCAAGGGCCCGTCGAAGCGAAACGAGCTCTTCTACTTTGGCGGCGCCGAGCTCGGCGCGCTTCGCGTGGGCGACTTCAAGTTCAGCTTCTATCAGCAGCCCTGGGGCTGGCCCGGCGAGAAGGTCACGACCGACATGCCGCTCATGGTGAACCTGCGGCAGGATCCCTTCGAGCGCACGCCATCGGTGCGCGGCGAGTCGCTGAACAACAGCGCCGGCGGCTACGTGAACGACTTCTTCGCCCGCGAGTTCTGGCGATTCGTCCTCGTGCAGAAGGAAGTCGGCAGGCTCGCGGAGACCGCGATCGAGTATCCCCCGATGCAGGCGCCCGCGTCGTTCAACCTGAGCGCCGTCAAGGCGAAGATCGACGCGATCATCGACGCCCACCACGGACAGTGACGATCCGCTTCCCCGCCTCCGCGTGACCCGCGGAGGCGGGGGCGGCCGTCCGCGGTCGGTGAACGTACATTTCGGGCATGCTCCATGCCCTCCTCCCCGCACTCCTCGTTGCCGCTCCGCCCGCCTTCGAGGAGGCGTCCGAACGGCTCGGGATCGGCGGCATCGGCGCATCCAGGCTCGCCGTGGCCGACCTGAACGGCGACCGGCGGCCGGATCTCGTCGTGGCGCGGGAGCGCGTCTTTCTCAACGTCGCCGATCCGGCCGCGCCGCTCGGGTTTCGCTTCGTCGAGGCGCCTGCAACGTTGACGAAGCCGGGCGACGACGGCGTCGCCACCTACGCCGACCTCACGAACGACGGCATCCCCGACGCGATCGCCTTTCGCTCGATCGACGAGGCGAAGCGCCTCGAGCGCGAGAAGGCGGGCGACACGTCGCCCTACGCATGGCTGCAACGCGGAAAGGGCGACGGCACGTTCGAGCCGCCGGTGCCGATCGCCGCGACCTCCCCCGCCACCGCGTGCGCGATCGGCGTCGGCGACGTCGACCGCAACGGCACGAACGACCTCCTCGTCGGCAACTGGTACGTCGCGTACGGCAAGCGGAACGACGCGTTCGCGGCGGATCTCCTCCTCGCCAAGGTCGCCGACGGCAACGTCTCCTTCGCCCGCGCGCCGCTCCCCGAGGACGGCGTGGCGTTCGACGAGGAGAAGGATCTCGGCGGCCGCCCGATCTACGGCGCGCTCGTGGCCGAACTCGTTCCCCGCGAGCGGGCACAGACGCCGCAACTCCTCACGCTCGCGTACGGCCGCCGCTGGAACCGGCTCTACATGCGGACCGACGCGGGCTATGTCGACGTCGCGCCGGCGACGGGCATCGACGGCGATGCCGAGCGGAACGGGGCCTATCCCGAGGGCGTCAGCCGCGAAGCGGAGAAGCCCTTCCGATCGAACGGGAACACGTTCGACGCGGCGGTCGGCGACATCGACGGCGACGGTCGCTTCGACCTCGCGATCGCCGAGATCGCGCACTGGTGGGCCGGACCGTCGTCCGACCGCTCGCGTCTCCTCGTTGCAGCTCCGGCGGACAACGTTGCAGGCACGCGATTCGAGCCGCGCGCCGCATACTCGCTCGACCGCTTCGATCCGACGCGGCATCCGGCGTGGAATCAGGGCGATCTCTTCGTCGAGCTCCACGACTTCGACCTCGACGGTCGCCTCGACGTCCTCCTCGCGAGCGGCGACTATCCCGATCCCCCGCCCTTCGACGAGCGGCTGCGGCTCTTCGCGCAGCGGAAGGACCCGAACGAGAACGGCCTGCTTCTCGACGACATGACGAAGGCCGCCGGTCTCGATCACGTGGGGTGCGGGCAGATCGCCGTCGCCGACTTCGACGGCGACGGCCGCCTCGACGTCGTGGCGGGCCAGTCGTTCAATCGTTTCACGCCCGAGATGGTCGCCGCCGCGGGCGGCACGCCTCGGCTTCGCCTCTGGCTCAATCGGACCGCCACCGACGCGAAGGCGATCGAGCTTTTCCTCGTCGGCGATCCCGCACAGGGCATCGCGACGCAGCCCTACGGCGCGATCGTCGTTCTCACGCCGAAGGGCGCGGCCGCGCCGACCGTGCGTCAGCTCGTCGGCCCGGGCGGGCACGCAGGCAAGGCGTCGGAAGCGATCGTGCACGCGTCGCTCGGCAACGCGGAGTCGGCGGAGGTGCTCGTCACCTGGCCGTGCAATCCGCCGCGGACGACGTCCCACACGCTCGCGCCGGGGCGGCACGTCATCCGGGTGCCGGCGCAAGGAGCGCCGTGAGCGCCGCGAAGCCGTCGCCGTCGCTCGACTGCGTCACCAGGCGCGCCGGATCGATCTCGGTCGGTGGCTCCGCGCTCGCCCGCAGCATGTCATAGACCGCGCGGGTGGCGTCGGACACGTTCGACGGGTCGACGCGCCGCGCCTCGAGATGCCGGCGGATCCGCGCGTCATCGGCCACGACCTCGACGACGACGTGCGGCACCAGCGCGACGGCTGCAACGCGGAGAAGCCGGCCGCGCTCGGCGCGCTTCAGGTTCGCGGCGTCGACGATAGCCGTCCGCCCGGACGCAAGCGTCGCCTCGGCGCGCCGCGCCACTTCGTCGTAGACGCGCGCGGTGAACGCGGCGTCGTAGATCTCGGCCGCGCCGCGCGCGGTCGGTGCGATGCCGGCCAACTCCTTGCGGACGAGGTCAGACCGGACGATGCCCGCGCGGAGCGGCTCGGCGAGGCGCCGCGCGACCGTCGACTTTCCGGTGGCCGGAAGGCCCATCAGGATCACGAGCGCCGGCTCGACCGCGTAGCCCGCGGCGAATGCCGCGTAGCGCCGGACCGATTCCGTCACCCGCGCTCGCTCCTCCCCGACGGTGTCGGGCTGGCGGAGGCGAATGCCGTCGACGAACGCGCGGATCACCGCATAGTGCAGGCGGAAGAAGCGCTCGACAACGCGCACCCCCTGGTCGCCGCTTGCGTCGACGTACGCGTCGACGACGCGGGCCGCGAGTTCGGGATGCCCGCGCACGTCGAGGTCCATCGCGAGGAAGCCGACGTCGGTCGCGACGTCGCCGATGCGGAGGTTCGCGTCGAACTCAAGGCAGTCGTAGGCGACGATCCGCTCGCCTGCAACGCAGAGATTCCGCGCGTGGAGGTCGCCGTGGCCGTCGCGCACGCGGCCGGCGGCGCGGCGGGCCTCGAGCGTCGGGCCGATCGCGTCGAAGCTCGCGCGCACCCGGCGCACGAGTCCGGCGACGAACGCCGGCGAAAGCGCGGGCGACGGGCCGCACGTCGTTTCCGCCACGAGCCCCTCGAGGTTGCGCGTCATGCGCCGTTCGAGCGTGGCGAGCGTGCCGAACGGCGACGCCGGATCGACCGGCGGCTCCTGGCCGTGGAAGGCCGCGAGCTCGCGGGCGAAGCGCTCGAGGAATGGTGCGACGCGCGCCGCACCCGCGTCGGTCGAGAGGACGCGATCGAGCATGCCGTCGGCGGGCAGGCGGCGCATCTCGACGAGCCAGTCGAGCGTCTCGTCGCCCGGCGACGGATCGTCGACGACCGCGACGTCGTCGCCCTTGCGGACCACGGCCCGCACGCCGAGATAGACCTCGGGGGCGAGGCGCCGATTGAGGCGCCACTCCTCGCGCGCGTCGCGCTCCCGCGCCTCGAGCGTCGAGAAGTCGAGGAACGCGAGGCGAACCGGCTTCCGCAACTTCCACGCACGGTCTCCGGCGAGGAGGACGACCGAGACGTGCGTGACGTGGCGGGCATCCGGTGAATTCCCGTCGGCGCGCGGCAGGACGCCCGGCCGCTCGAGGCGTTCGAGGAGCCACGCAAGGCGCGCGTCGGCATCGTTCGGCATCCCGTCCGTCACGCGCGTCACGGTACAGTGCGGCGCAACGCCCGTCGTGGGTCGAGTTCAGGTGGAACAGCCCCGTCGGCGCCTTGCCCGAAGGGTTGTGCTCATGACTGAGACGTATCCCCCCGCCGTCCACTCGATCGTCGACACCTGCTTCAAGACGCCGCTCGTTCGCATCAACCGACTTGCCCCCGAGGGCAGCGCGACCGTCCTCCTCAAGCTCGAGTTCTTCAACCCGCTGTCGAGCGTCAAGGACCGCATCGCGGTCGCGATGATCAACGACGCCGAGCGCAAGGGACGTCTCACGAAGGAGACGCCGATCATCGAACCGACGAGCGGCAACACCGGCATCGCGCTCGCCTTCGTCTGCGCGGCGCGGGGCTATCGCCTCACGCTCGTGATGCCCGAATCGATGAGCCTCGAGCGACGCAAGGTGCTCCGCGCGCTGGGGGCGCATCTCGTCCTGACGCCCGCGGCCGAAGGCATGCGCGGCGCCGTCGCGCGGGCGACGGACCTTGCGGCTGCAACGCCGGGATCGTGGATGCCGCAGCAGTTCGAGAACCCCGCGAACCCTGACATCCACGAGAAGACGACCGGCCCCGAGCTGTGGTTCGGCACCGGAGGGAAGATCGACGCGATCGTCGCGGGCGTCGGCACGGGCGGCACGATCACCGGCGTCACGCGATATATCCGCACGCATCGGCCGGACTTCCAGGCGATCGCGGTCGAGCCCAACGACTCCCCGGTCCTCTCCGGTGGCGCGCCCGGACCGCACAAGATCCAGGGCATCGGCGCCGGCTTCATTCCCCGCAACTGCGACACGTCGCTCCTGAACGGCATCGAGAAGGTGACGAACGACGAGGCGTACCACTTCGCCCGTCGGCTCGCCCGCGAGGAAGGCATCTTCGGCGGCGTCTCGACCGGCGCGAACGTCTGCGCCGCGCTCCGCGTTGCAGCCCGCCCCGAGTTCCGCGGCAAGACGATCGTGACGATTGCCTGCAGCTTCGGCGAGCGCTACTTCTCGACGCCGCTGTGGGAGATCGACGAGCCGCCGGTGATATGAAGTCGGCGGCCATCGGCCGCCGACTTCAGGATTCAGGATTCAGGAGTGAGGGTTCAGATCTCAGGGAGGATGCCGACCTCGGCACGGTGCGTACTTCACTGACTCCTGACTCCTGACTCCCAGATCCCTCGTTCCCTCCCCCTTGACCCTCGACACGTGCTCCTCGCTCCATGCCCCGCCTCCTCCTCTTCCTCGTCACGCTCCTTCTCTCCGTTGCAGCCATCGCCGATCCGCCCGCGCCGGCGGCGCCGCTGGCGAAGACGGCCGCGGTCGACGAGCGCGTCGAACTTCTGATGATCGTCGCGCGGCTCGCCGGCAACGACGAGTACAACATGCCGAACTCGGCGTCGCCCTACGCGAAGCGCGTGGCGGCGCACTTCGGCCCGTACAAGGATCACAAGGCCATCTCGTCGTTTCAGGCGATGCGCCGAGACCGCGGCGCGAGCTATGACGCCGTGCCGAGCCTCGCCCTCCACCTCGACGGCGTGCCGTCGCTTCAACCGCGCATGCCGTTCGAGCCGCGGCCTCTCCAGCTCGACGCACGCTGGGATCCGGCGCGCACCGCCGCCTTTCTCGAAGACCTCCGGGCGTTCGCCGTCGATTCGAACGCCCGCGCGTACTTCGACCAGGAGCGCGGGTTCTACGACGCCGTCGAGGCGCGCTTGGCCGCGTTCGCCGCGAAGGCCGACGCCGTCGCGTGGTTCGACCGCTTCTTCGGCGTGCGGCAAAGCGCGTCGTACGTGGTGATCCCCGGCCTGCTCGCCGGCGGCGGCAACTTCGGGATGAGCGTGACCTTCCCCGAGACCGACGCGAATCGGCGTCCGGAGGAGATTCGACCGGTGCTGGGATGTTGGACGTGGGATTCGGAGGGGCTTCCCGTCTTCGCGGTCGAGACGTATCTCCCGACCTACGTGCATGAACTCTGCCACGCGTACACGAACCGCATCGTCGACGCGCACAAGGATGTCCTCGAGCCGCCGGCGAACCGCATTTATCCGGCCGTCGCGCGGCGCATGCAACGCATGGCCTACGCGAACGGCCTCACGATGATGTACGAGTCGATCGTGCGGGCCTGTGTGGTGCGCTTCCTGCTCGAGCGCGACGGCAAGGACGCGGCCCGCAAGGAAGCCGAAGCGCAGGCCGCCGCCGGCTTCGTGTGGGTGCCCGGCCTCGCGGAACTCCTCGGGACCTACGAGAAGGACCGCGCGACCTATCCCACGTTCGACGCGTTCGTGCCGGAGATCGCCCGATTCTTCAACGACAAGGCCGTGGCGATGGTCGACGAGATCGCCCGCAAGGAGAAGGACGCCGCCGAAAAGGCGCCGCGGCTTCTCGGGATGACGCCGGAGAATGGCGCCGTCGACGTCGATGCGGCGCTCGACGCGATGGTCCTCCGCTTCGACCAGCCGATGCGCGACGGCTCATGGTCGTTCGTCGGCTCGAAGGAGAACCTGCCGGAGTTCGTCGGGCAGCCCTCGTACGACGCGACCCGCAGGATCCTCACCGTGAAGGTGAAGCTCCGTCGGGGCGCGACCTATACCTTCTACTTGAATAGCGATCGCTTCAAGAGCTTCACCTCGGCGGACGGCTACCCGCTCGCGCCCGTGCGCGTGACGTTCACCGTTCGGAAGTGACCCCTTTCGTCGAGTTCTTACGCAAGGAATCCCATGACGTCGTCCCTCCGCATCGCCGCGCTCCTTCTCAGCCTCTCCGCGTCAACGCTCGTCGTTGCAGCTCCGGAAATGACCGCGACGGAGATGCGCGAGAAGGTGCAGTCGTTCTACCAGCAGAGCCGCGAGTTCCTCACCAAGGAGAACCCGACGCCGGACGAGCTCGCCGCGATGCGCACGAAGTACGAGGAGCTCGCCGCGAAGATCCTCGGGAATGTCGACGTCGCCACCCTGACCCGCGCGGAGCGCCTCGGGCTTCAGCCGCTCCTCGCGACCTCGCCGAAGCATCGCGACATGGTGCGGGCGATTCTCGTCGAGGAGAGCAAGCAGTCGAACGCCGCCGGGTTCGCCGCGGCCGTCGATTCGCTGGGCTACCTCGAAGGCGGTCCGGAAGCGCAGCCGATCGCGACGAAGCTCGTGTTGGCCGCCGTCGACCACCCGGCGGCGATCGAAGGGATTCGCGGGGGCGAAGGCGGCAATCTCTTCTGGTACATCCAAAGCGTGCCGGCCGACGCGCTGGCCGCGCGGAAGGAACGGCTGACCGCGATCGCGCTCGCGCTCGCCGAGTCGAAGTCGCCCGAGATCCTGGGCATGACACCCACGGTGCTGACGTCCTTGGCCACCGTCCTGTCGCGCCCCGAACTGGACGCGATCCGCAGCACCGCGACGAAGTCGATGCAAGCGGCCGCCGACGCGACGACCTCCGAAGACGAGAAGCGTTGGCTCACGCGCAGCCTGAAGCTCATGAATGGCGCCGCGATGCGTGGCGAACTCCTCGACCACCCCGTCCCCGCGATGACCTTCCGCAAGGTCTATCCCGGCGAGAACGTGACGCCGTGGACCTCGCTCGCCGACTTGAAAGGCAAGGTCGTCGTCCTCGACTTCTGGGCGACGTGGTGCGGCCCGTGCGTCGGCAGCTTCCCGCAGGTCAAGGAACTCCGGGCGAAGCTCGACCCGAAGGACGTCGAGATCGTCGGCGTCACCAGCATTCAGGGCTTCGTCATGAGCGCCGCGCATGAGCGCGTCGACTGCAAGGGCGACCCCGCGAAGGAAGAGGCGGCGCTCGCGACCTTCCTGAAGGACTCCGGCGTGACCTGGACCGTCGCGATCTCGAACGAGGACGTCTTCAACCCCGACTTCGGGATCCAGGGAATTCCGTTCGTGGCGATCGTCGACCGGAACGGCGTGGTGCGCCGCGCGAATCTCCATCCGTCGAACCACGAGGAGATCGAGAAGGTGATCGCGGAGTTGGTGGCGGAGAAGAAGTGAGCGGCTGACGCGTTGCAGGCGCGGCCTAGGCAGGCAGCAGCGCGTCGAGAGGGATGGAGAGCGCCCCCTCCGTCGGCTGCGCCGACACCTCCCCCACGCATCGCGTGGGGGAGGATGCAGAGCGCGCCTCCGCGTTGCAGGCGCGGCGAGTTCTATCTCCTCCCCCGCACGCGACGCGTGCGGGGGAGGTGGCATCGCGCAGCGATGACGGTGGGGGTCTGACGAGAATGCAGAGACAGAGAAAGAAACAAACCCTGCCCGCGTCCCGTCGGCGGTCAGCTCGCGCTCACCACCCCGTGCGCCACGACGGCGCCAAGAACTTCTTCGAGTCCGCCTCGCCGACGAACGCGATCTGCTTCGGGTCGTAGGTCATCGTCCTGCCGACGTACCGGCTCGCGACCGCGCCGACCGCGAGCGCTTCGCAGAGAAGTCCGGCGAGTTCGAACGGCGCCCGGGCCTTGCCGCGGCCGAGACATGCGTCGACCCAGTCGTGCCAGTGGTTCGTCGACTTCGGCACTTCGATCCCGTTCGGGCGATCGTCCGACTTGTCGAAGCGCGTGAGCTTGCCGTCGATGAATGCGAATGCGAGTTCGCCTTCGATCGGGATGACGAGGACGCCCGCGTCGCCGACGAGGATCGCCGCGCCGTCATTCGGCAGCGGCTTGATGTTGTCGGTGGGCAGGCCCTTGCCGCTCGGCGCGAGCTCCGGCGACAGTCCGAGCGCCGTCCAGTCGGGCAGCCGTCCGCCGTCGAACCAGACGAGCTCGCAACCGTCGCTTGCGGTCATCGGCGTCGGCGCGAACTTCATGCGCACCGTCTCCTGGTTCGGATACTGGTCGTCGGTGCCGTCGGGGGCGTCACAGTGGACCTCGGTCGGGTATCCGAGGCCAAGGGCGTAGAACGGAAGGTCGAGGATGTGGCACGCCATGTCGCCGAAGGCGCCGGTGCCGAAGTCGCGCGTGCCGCGCCACTTGAACGGGTGATACGCACCGCTCACGTAGGGCCGCACCGGGGCCGGGCCGAGCCAGAGATCCCACGAGAGCCACTCGGGCACCGGGTCGTTGCCGGTGGGTCGCGGCTGGCCGCTCGGCCACCACCCGGCGGGGCGATCGGTCCACGCGTGCATCGCCTTGATCTTGCCGACGACGCCGCGCTTCACGAGTTCGTAGGCGAAGCGCCGCGACGATCGCGCCGAGCGTTGCGTGCCCATCTGCGTCACGAGCGTGGGATTCACCTTGGCCGACTCGGCGAGGAGCCGGTTCTCGCCGGCGCTGCGTGCGAGCGGCTTCTGCGTGTAGACGTGCTTCTTCATCCGCATCGCCTCGAGGCTCGCGAGGGCGTGCGAGTGGTCGGGCGTCGAGATCACGACCGCGTCGACCTTGTCGCCCAGGTTTCCGAGCATCTGTCGCCAGTCGCGGAATTTCGGCGTGCCCTTGTACGGGTCGTTGCCCTTGTCGTCCTTGCCGACGCCGTCGAGCGTGTTGCCGTCGACGTCGCAGAGGCCGACAATCACGACGTCCGGGTGCTTCGCGACCTCGGCGAGGTCTGCCGCACCCATGCCGCCGCAGGCAATCTTCGCGACCGCCAACTTGCCGTTCGGACCGACGCGCCGCGTCGACGGCGATGCGACCGCCAAGGCGCCAAACGGGCCGCCAGCGAGGGTGACGGCGAGAGTGGCTTTGAGAAAGTCGCGACGGTCGGCAGACGGGACGTTCGGGGAAGCGTGGCTCATGACGCGAGACTACCACGCGCGTCGCTCGACAGAAAGTCCGCGGCGGAACTTCGCCGATACGCTCTGACCAATGACCTCCGGCTCGTCGCCAAAGACCCACTCGCTTCCGGTCCTCACGTCGCTCGGTGCAAGGGAGCCCGTCTCGGCCGAGATCTCGCGCGAGCGCATGGCCCGAGACCTTGGCAAGCTCGGCCTGCGCGACGTCCGCTTCGGCGCCGCCGACCGCATGCTCTACGCGACCGAGGCGAGCATCTACCAGGTCGAGCCCATCGGGGTCGTCGTCCTCGACACGCCGGCGGACGCCGAGAAGGTCGTGCGTTACTGCGCCGAGGCGAAGCTCCCCGTCCTCCCCCGCGGCGGCGGCACGAGCCTGAACGGCCAGACGGTGAACGCGGCCGTCGTCCTCGACTTCAGCGCCCATTGCCGACGGATCCTCTCGATCGACGCCGACACGCGGCGCGCGCGGGTCGAGCCGGGCGTCGTCCTCGACCAACTGAATGACGCCCTCAAGCCGCATGGGCTGATGTTCCCTCCCGACCCGAACACCGGGAGCCACAACAACATCGGCGGCATGATCGGCAACAACTCGGCCGGCGCCCGCTCGATCCTCTACGGCCGCACGGTCGAGCATCTCGTGTCGCTCGACGTCATCCTCGCGGACGGCCAGAAGCTCCGCCTCGAGGAAGGCGCCTGCGAGCGCGACCCCGTCCAGCGCGAGATCGCGCGGCGGATGGCGGAGATCGCGTTGCCGTTGAAGGACGAGATCCGACGGCGCTTCCCGAAGATCATCCGCCACGTCGACGGCTACAACCTCGACCTCTTCCTCGACCAGCTCGAGCGCTCGACCCCCGGCACCTTCGACAAGGTCAACCTCGCGACCTACGTGTGCGGCTCGGAAGGCACGCTCGCGACGATCGTCGAGGCGGAGCTCAATCTCGTCGAGGCGCCGAAGCGCACGGGCCTTGCGATCGTCGGCTTCGACTCGGTCGCCGCCGCGCTCGACGCGCTCGCGGCGATCCTCGCGACGAAGCCGGCCGCGGTGGAGCTCGTCGACGACACGATCGTCGACCTCGCCCGGAAGAACACCGAATACGCGCAGTACGTCTCGCTCATGCCGCAGCCGACCTCGGGCAAGCCCCTCGGCGCGGTGCTGTACGTCGAGTACTTCGGATTCGGCGACACCGAGGCTGCAACGCGGAGCGAGATCGAGCGGAAGTTCGCGGAACTTGGCTCGACGTTGCCCAACGCGCCGACCCAGTGCCACCTCGACCCCGCCGCGATGCGTAAGGCATGGACGCTCCGCCGCGCCTGCGAACCGCTCCTCCACGGCATTCCCGGCATGCGGAAGCCGATCGGCTTCGTCGAGGACACCGCCGTCGATCCGTCGCGGCTCCCGGGCTTCATCCGCGAGTTCAAGGAGATCCTGGCGAAGCACGGCACGTTCGCGGCGTTCTTCGCCCACGCGAGCGTCGGCTGCCTGCACATCCGTCCGCTCCTCTCGCTCAAGGTCGCCGAAGACCGCGAGCGCATGAAGGAGATTTCCGTCGAGATTGCCGACCTCGTGGTGCGTCACGGCGGAGCGCTCTCCGGCGAGCACGGCATGGGCCGCTCGCGCACGCATCTCATGGAGCGCTACTTCGGCGCGCCCTTGGTCGAGGCGATGCGACAGATCGCCGCCGCGTGGGATCCCGAGGGGCGCATGAACCCCGGGACGAAACTCCGCTGGACCGATCCCGACACGATGGTCGAGCGCCTGCGCGTGAAGCCCGCCGATCACGTCGTGTCGTTCGACGGGATCGACACGCACTTCACCTACGAGCGCGAGCACGGCTTCGGCCACGCGGTCGAGATGTGTAACGGCGCGGGCCTCTGCCGCCGCATGTCGGCGGGCACGATGTGCCCGAGTTACCAAGCCACGAAGGACGAGCGCCATTCGACGCGCGGCCGCGGTAATCACTTGCGCTTGGCGATCTCGGGGCAGTTGGCGGAAGCTGGCGAGCCCGGCAGCGAGCGCTGGAAGGATCCCGAGGTCTACGAGACGCTTCGCCTTTGCCTCTCGTGCAAGGCGTGCAAGGCCGAATGTCCGTCGAACGTCGACATCGCGAAGCTCAAGGCCGAGTATCTCGCGCAGCGCTACGACGTCGAAGGCGTGCCGTTGCAGGCCCGGGCCTTCGCGGCGGTGCGGCTCCTCAATCGGCTCGGCTCGATGGTGCATCCGCTCGCGAACGCGATGAACGGCTTCGCGCCGTATCGCTGGCTCCAGGAGAAACTCCTCGGCATCGACCGGCGCCGCAGCATGCCGCCGTTTGGCCCAAGCGCCCTCGCGTGGCACGCGCGGCGCGACGCGAAGGCGACCGCGCGCGGAGAGCGTCCGACGGTGCTTCTCTTCGCCGACTGCTTCTCGACCTATAGCGAGCCGCAGGTCGCGCGGGCCGCCATCGAGACGCTCGAAGCGTTCGGCTACCGCGTGGCGATGCCCGACGTCGGCTGCTGCGGCCGAGCCCGCATCTCGATGGGCGACCTGCGCAGGGCGCGGGTGACGTGCGCGACGACGGCGCGGAACCTCCTCGCCGCGATGGAACGCGAGAAGGCGGTGGCGCTTCTCGGCCTCGAGCCGAGCTGCCTCTCGGCGATCGTCGACGATTGGCAAGAGTTGAAGATGGACGTCGACCGCGCCGCCCTCGCGCGACTCGCGGCGAACGCGTTCCTCGTCGAAGCCTTCCTCGATGGACGCTGGAACGAGCATCCGACGCGCCCGAGTTTCCGTGCGCCGGCCGAGCCGATCGTCCTGCACGGCCATTGCCACCAGAAGGCCCTCTGGGGCGTCGGAAGTTCGTCGGCCCTCCTCGAGCGGATCGCGCCGGGCAAGGTCACCACGCTCAATACCGGCTGTTGCGGCATGGCCGGATCGTTCGGCTTCACGACCGATCGCTACGACCTGTCGATGGCGATCGGCGAGCTCGCGCTCCTTCCCGCCGTGCGACATGCGCCGGAGTCGACGACCGTGTGCGCTCCCGGCACGAGCTGCCGCCACCAGATCTTGGACGGCGCGACGCGGCATGCGAAGCACCCGATGGAGGTGGTCAGGGAGTTGCTGGCCTGACGCGACGGGAACGAGAAGCGATCTCCGTGGGTTGAGAGTACGACGAGAGACGAGCGACGAGCCGCCCGGCAGGAAACACGGAGGCGCGCCGGCCCCCACCGTCATCGCTGCGCGATGCCACCTCCCCCGCACGCGGAGCGTGCGGGGGAGGAGATGGAAGTGCGCCTGCAACGTGGAGCGCCCTTACCCAATCCTTCCCCACGCTCGCGTGGGGGAGGTGCCGGCGCAGCCGGCGGAGGGGGCCGCGTCTCCCCTCCCCTCCGACCTTCGTACTCATCAAACGACAGCCCCCCTGGCCTTTCGGCCAAGGGGGCTGTGTGAATCAATCAGGTCGTGTGAACGTCGAGCCGAACGTTAGTTCGGGCACGGACCCCACGCGCCGAGGAGGATGCCGAGATCGGTCGGGCCGACGTTGCCGTCGCCGTCGAGATCAGCCGTCGTGCTCGGGCCCCACGCACCCAGGAGGATGCCGAGGTCGGTCGGGCCGACGTCGCCGTTGCCGTCGAAGTCAGCCGGGCAAGGCGTGGCGGTCTGGCAGGCCTTCGTGGTCGACGGATCGCCGACGATACGGAAGGCGCAGCTGTACGCCGAGTTCGGGTTCAGGCCAGCCGGCACGACGACCGCGGGGGTCGTGTAGAGCAGGAAGCCAGGAGCCGGGAAGTTCGACGAACGCCAGCCGAACGGACCGCTGCCGTTCGTCATGAAGATGCCGTCCTGCGCGCCGGTGAACCACGCCCAGTTCGACACGTTCTGGCCGGGAGGCGTCGGGTCAGAGCCGAAGAGGGTCAGGTAGTAGTCGCCGGGGCAGAGGTTGAGCGGCGTGGCGAGGTTGATGAAGAACGCCGCGTTCGCCGCGTCGTCTTCCGCTTCATCGACACCCGTCGGGATCGGGACCGAGCCGCTGGCGATCTGATCGCCGTCGACCGGGGCCACGAAGTCTTCGCGCGACCAGATGATCCAGTTGAGGTCGGTGACGGTGTTGGGCGCCGCAGCGACGAAGCCCTTACCGACGATCGTGGTCGCAGCCCAGCCGTTGGCGCTGCCCGGAGCAGCCGGCACGTTGAACGGCACGGCCATCCAGCGCTGAAGCTGGGTGGTCGAGAGGTCACCCGCCGAGTAGCCGAGGTTGGTGAGCGTGCCGTTGAAGTTGACGGCGCGATTGCCGCCCGTGTTGAAGATCACGTAGTCAAACGTGGTGCCGAGCGTGAAGTTCTGCGCGGGGCTCGTCGTCTGCGCGTAGCGGATGTAGACGATGTCGCCGCCGAGAAGACCGTTCACCGCGACGTTCGCGTTGCCAGTGACGTTGAGGCAGCCGAGGTACGCGCCCGGAAGCTCTTCGCCCGGATTCGTGATCGGCGTCGAGCCCTGGCTATAGAACTCGAGCGTGCCGTTGATGCCCGTACCGACGAGCGAGGCCGTGAGGTTGCCCGACGACGGAGCGGTCACCTTCGCCCACACGTTCCGCTGGAACGGCGTCGTGGTGTTGCAGTTGTCGACGAGCCAGCCGTCGACGCCCGCGTTCGCGGTCGTGAAGGCCACGGGTGCGGCATCGATCTGAAGCTGAGTCGCTCCGCCGATGCAGGAGTTCGCCGGACCGGTGCCCGCGCAGTTGTAGAAGAGGTAGTCGGTGCAGTTCGTGAGGGCGAACGAGGCGCACGAGGCGTCCCAGTTCGTGATGCAACAGAGCGGGTTCGCGAAGCACACTTCGTTGCAGCACGACCAGTCTTCGCAGCCAGGACCGTTGCTTGCGGTGTCGCAACGCTTGTTCGCCGGCGCGTCGAGGCAGCCCGAGTCCGCTTCGAACGTCGCGATGTCGATCACGTATGACGCGCAGGCGTGGATCGCCGGGGTGTTCGGATCGGTGTCGGCTTCGAAGGGCGTCGTGAGAAGGAAGATGTAGGTGATGCCCGGCTCGACGTAGATGCCGTTCGAGTCCGCCGGCACCGAGTTGCAGCCGACGAGCTGCGAGGTCGCGAGGATCGTGCCGCCGCAGCCCCCTTCGATCACCTGGATGACCGATTCCTGGGCCGAGGAGTTCACGATCGCGTTGATCTGCACCTTGCACGGGCTCGAGACGGTGAACGTGAACCAGTCGAGGTCACGATTGCCGCCGGTGCCGTAGGTGCCGACCTTGCCGGCAACCTTGTAGTTGCTGTTGACATTGAAGACGCCGAGCGACTGGAAGGCCGGCGGATCCACGTTGCAGCCGCCGTTCGAGTCGGGCGTGGTCGCGCCGCAGACCTGATTGTCGTTGTCTTGGATTGCGCCTGCGGGATTGTTCGTGCACTGCGCCATCGCGGGCGAAGCCACCGCGATCATCGCGGCGAGTCCGCCGAGGGCCAGCGCGGACGCTGGCAGAAGACCACACTTCTTCATGTTTCAAACCTCCTCAGGAGCCCATCGCGCGCTGCGAGAGAGATGCAGAGGGGCAACAGTGTTCGCGACGTCAAACGAAGACGGCGCGGCCTTGCCCTGGCGCGTCGCGGGTCGGGGAGCGAGCATACCGCGAGGTCCGATTTTCCAAAGAGTGGTTGTCGCTTTTGCCCACGTTTCACGTCGGTTTGTCGCGATTTCGATAGGCGCAACGAAAAGCCCCCGGCGGTGAAGCCGGGGGCTTTGTCAGACATGCGAGGTGCGTCGTCCCGAGAGACTCGGATTACGGGCAGTTGCCCCACGCACCGAGGAGGACGCCGAGGTCGGCGCCGTCGGTGTTGCCGTCACCGGTGAGGTCGGTGGACGGGCCACCCCAACCACCGAGGAGCGCACCGAGGTCAGCGCCGTCAACCTTGCCGTCGGCCGTGAGGTCGGCCGGGCACGGCGTGCCACCGCACGCCTTGCTCGTCGTCTCGATACCACGGATGTTGAAGGCCGTGCTGTAGTGACCGAGCGGGTTGTTACCGGCGATCGGAGCGATGTTGGTCGGGTTGTAGACCACGAAGCCCGGAGCCGGGAAGAGCGCCGAACGCCACGCGAACGGAAGGTTGTTCGCGTCGAGGAGGACGATCGGGTCCGCCGCGCCGGTGAACCACGCCCAGTTCGAGACGTTGATGCCAGCCGGGGTCGGATCGGTGCCGTAGATCGTCACGTAGTAGTCGCCCGGGCAGAGCGTGACCGAAGACGTGAGGACGATCGGGAAGGCCGCGCCAGCCGGCGCGTCAGCCGGATCGTCGAACGCAGCCGGAACCGGGACGGAGCCGCTGGCGATCTGATCGCCATCGACGGGCTTGGCCGAGCCGTTGCGCTCCCAGATGATCCACGCGAGGTCGGTCACGGTGTTCGGCGCCGCGGCGACGAAGCCCTTACCGATGATCGCGGTGGTTTCCCACGCGTTGCCGCTCGACGGAGCCGGCACTTCGAACGGCATCGCGAGCCAACGCTGCGCGCTCGTGAGGCTAAGGTCGCCGCTCGAGAGGCCGAGGTTGGCCGGAGCGCCGTTGAAGTTCACCGACTGCACCGGGCCCGTGTCGAAGTAGACCTGGCCGGGGAGGAAGGACGACGTGATCGTGCCTTCGCCGAACGCGAACGGTTCGCCGATCGCAGCGGCGAAGCCGCCGACGCGGATCAGGTAGTAGTGACCGCCTTCCGCCGCGATCGAGATCGCCTCGTCGCCTTCGGCGCCGGTGTCGGTCTGACCGATGAAGAGGTCGGGAAGCGTGTTCGGATCGGCAACCGTCGAGGACGTGCCGAGGTCATAGGCCTCGATCACGAGATCCCAGAGCGAGTTGACGGTCACGAGCATCTGGCCGGGCTGCGGCGTGTTGATGACGTACCACACGTCCTTGCCCATGAACGAGGCGCCGCCGGTGACCACGTTGCCGGGGCCGTCGGTGTTCGCCGTCGTCGTGTCGTAGCTGTCCGTCGCGCCGACCGCGATCGCGGTCGCCGAGCCGAGGCAGTCGTTCGCCGGGCCCGGGTTGGTGCACGAGTAGACGAAGTAGCCGCACTGGCTGACCGCGAGGTCAACGCAGCCGGCGTCCCACGCCGTCGCGCAGCAGGTCGCGTCGGTGAGGCAGACGATGTTGCAGCACGCCCAGTCGTTGCAGCCGGGGGTGCCGTTGACGACGTCGCACTCGTTCGACGTGCCCGTACCGCAATCCGAATCGCCAGCCGACGCGGACACCGTGAAGGTGTAGTCAGCGCAGGCGAGGGACGGATTGAGCGGATCGGCTTCGAACGCGGTGGTCACGACCATGAGGTACGTGCCAGCCGTGGCCCAAATCGTCGTCGACGGAGCGAACGACGAGATGGCGCCGTTGAAGACGGTGTCGTTGTCGCACGGATCGCCGTTCGTCTTCAGGAGGAAGAACGCCGAGTCGTTGCCGTCGCCGCGATCGATGTCGATCGAGAGCTTGCACTGGGCCGGGATGTTGACGATGTACCAGTCAAGGTCGCGGTTCGTGTTGCCGCCGGTGCCGCCCGGGGGCGTGAAGGTGCCGGCGAAGCCGTTCGTGTTGATGGTCTCACCGACCGTCAAGACGCCATCGCCGAGCGTGTCGAACGCGGCCGGCGAGACGTTGCAACCGCCGTTCGGATCGGTCGCGGGATCGCCGCTCGCGCCGCAGTCGGGGTTATCGCTATCAGCCATCGCGGGGCCAGCAAGGCCCGCCGCGAGCGCGGCCACAACCGCCGCCCGCATGTACTTCCGGATCTCCGTCATTGGAAAACCTCCTCGGGTCGCCTCTGTAGGGCCACACCGATCGACGCTCGGCTTTTCACCGATGCCACCGCCGACCGACACGTAGGGCCCAAAGGTCAACTCCCAACATACTGCGACCTCACGAACCTCCAAACGCGGCTGAACCCTTTTTTGACCGTTCGCGACCTTGGAGCGGCAATTTCTCGCAACCGGTCGCCGGTCCGCCGTTCGAGCGGGGCTCGGCAGGCCCAAACTCCCGGTCGGTGGTGCGGGAGCGATGGGTTCTTTCCTGTAGCCGCCTCGAGGTGCGTGGGGTGTTCGGCGTAGTGGGTGTCGAGCGCTCGCACGCCCGCGCCGGGAGCGCCGCAACGCCGTACCACGGAGACTCCGAAACACCAGAAGGCCGCCCTCATGCGGGCTCGCGCATGGACGAATCCTCGCCTCACGGCGACGCTCCGGCGACTCCGCGTTGCAGCTCCCGGCGCGACCGGCGCCTTGGCCAATGCCAACGAATGCCCGCGTGGAGGCGAACCGTCGCGCCGATCTCGCGGATACTTCTCCGGTGTGGCGTCGAGAGGGAATCGCGAGACGGACACGATGCGACAAACACTCCCCTGCCCCGAGTGCGGATTCCGCGAGAGCCCGTGCGACGGAGACCACGTCACCGAGCGCGACGACGCTGGCGTGATCGACGGAGGATCGCGATCGTTCGACCGAGCGCGTTCGCGCGGGGCGCACGCAGGAATCACGCCGCGCCGACGACTCGCGTACGCCATGCTGATCGCCGCCGTCGCGGTGGCGGCGCTTGCCGCGCTCGGCGCCGACCTGCGCGCGGGGCGCATGGGCGCGGGCCGCGTCTCCCTCGGCTCCGTGACGTTCGAAGGGACGAGCGTCGACTTGGGCGACGCAACGCCCTCCGGTCTCTACGACGACGTGAGCGCACAGGTCGAACGCCTGACGCGCTTCGAAGCGGGCGACCCGCGCATCTCCTTCACGTTCGACGACTCGCGCGCGACGCCTCTCGATGGAAACGGCCCCGTCGACGGAAGCGACGAGCGCCGCGCGTTTCCGGTGTACGGGCCGGCCGCCGAAGCCTCGGGGAACGACCTCGCCAAGCTCCTTCGGCGCAGCGAACTCCGCGCGCTTGCGACAGCGCCCGATCGCGATCGACGGATGCTCGAGGTGATCCGGCGTCATGGCGTGATCGACCGCACAGCGCTCGAGGGTGGAGCCCGCCAGCCTGAGGATGACGAGCATGAGGATGCGTCGCGCGATGCCGGCCACACCCTTGGCGCGGACGGCCTTGCGTCGCCGGGAACCGTGCCGATCACGATTGCGATCATTTCCGAGGGTCTCCATGACGGCACCTTTGCCGATTGGGGCGTGTGGTCGGGATCGGTTCGCGTGATTCGAGTCCGCCACGAACGCGATCCCGTTTTCGGGCCGCGGGAACCGCTCGCGCCGCCGGCGCACGTGTCCTTCGACCCAGGGCCAAACGCCCTCACGCTCCGTGCGGCGACCGGCGCGAGCGGAAGCGCGTCGTACGTCGCCGTCGTCACGTGGAGCGCGATCGTGTCGGTACTCCTTGCGTGGGCGCTTGCGACCGCGCTCGTCGCACGACTGTGGGTCGACCTTGAGCGACGCCGCAGGAACCGTCGTCGTGCGCGCGGCTCTTGTGTCGCCTGTGGTCACCAACTGGCGGCGCTCTCGATCGACTAGTTGGTCGAGCGAGCGATCGAGCGTGCCTGCGTCGGACGCACTCTGATGTGGGACGCGCTCCGATGTGGGACGCACTCCGGTGTGGGACGCGCTCCGGTGTCGGGCCCACTCCGCCCTCCGGCGCCGACAGGGCGCCGAATGGGCACGGAACGGGCGCCGAATGGGCGCGGAATGGGCACACGGGCGATGAGCGCCCTGCGCGACGTGCGTGGCACGACCGTTAGTGAAAATCTCGTGAACCGATCTCAAGGGCGATGGCCTCCTCACTGACATCGGAGACGCGACGCACGAGGAGATGGACGACATCCCCCTGCCGCTCGACGCGACCCTCGGCCTCCAGGATGACGGCGTGGCGCGCCGCGCGACGATCGCGGGCGTACACCTTCGGACGGACGATCAGGTTCGCGATGCCGCTCTCGTCTTCGATCGTCATGAAGACGATGCCGTTGGCGGTCGACGGCCGCTGCCGGACGAGGACGATGCCTGCAACGCGGAGCCGCGTCCCCTGCGGCGCGACCGCGAGATGTCGCAGGACGCCGCATGGCACCACCCCACGCATCGCGAGCCGCTCGCGGATGCACGCCATCGGATGCTGCTTCAACGACAGGCCCGTGGCGGCGTAGTCGTGCGCGACGTTCGCAAGGGGCGTCACGGGCGGCAAGACGCTGCGCCCCCCTGACGCCACCCGGGGTGCAGGCGTCGTGGAGGGCGTCGCGGCGAATGGGGAGGTGCCGGAGAGCGGGCCGTCCGATGGAGGCTCGGCGGAGGTGCGTTCGGGAGAGGTGCGTTCGGCGCATGAAGGCGACGCGAACCCCGACGCTCCGATGCCCGTTCCTGTGGCCCCGCTCCACATCGACTGCGGCTCGTCGCGCAGCGCGCGAATCTGCCAGAGCGCGCGCTGCCGATCGAGCCCCATCGAACGGAACGCGTCCGCGGATGCGAGGCGACGAAGCGACGCGACGCTGACGCCACTCGCCTGCCAGAGCGCCTCGACCGTGGTGAACGGGCCATGCGCCCGGACCGCCGCGGCCACGCGCTCGGCGTCGACCGTCGCCAATCCGCGCACCAGACGAAGGCCGAGGCGAAGCGCGGGCTGATCGCACGCGGCGCACGCCTGCCGCGCGGGAACGCACATGGAGGGGTCCAGCATCGAGGGGTCCAGCATCGAGGGGTCCAGCATGGAGGGCTCGAGCCTCGGGGGGTCGAGCATCGGGGAGCGGGACGTCGAGCCGCCTCGCCGACGCCGCGCGTCTGGCGAGGCGCGGGAGCCTCGTCGCGCCGCCCGCAGCTCTTCGACGCCGGGATCGATCGGCCACCACCCCCCGGACGAGGACGGAGGCTCGTCGGAAGTGCCGTCGCTCGCCCCAAGCGCGGCATGGACGTCGTTGCAGGTCAGCGGCCGTGTTCCCTCGCGCCACGATTCAAGGAAGGGCGACCCTCCGGGGAGGCTTCGGTCGCGCTCGAGCGAGCAATCAACCTGACTCGCGTTCACGTCGATCGATCGCACTTCGACGCCGTGCTCGATCGCGTCGCGAATGATCTGCGCGGGCGCGTAGAAGCCCATCGGCTGGCTATTGATCAGGGAGGCGGCGAACGCGGCGGGTTCGAAGCACTTGAGCCACGCCGAGACGTAGACGAGGAGCGCGAACGACGCCGCATGCGACTCGGGGAACCCGTAGCCGGAGAACCCCTGAATCTGCCGGAAGACCTGCTGCGCGAACTCCTGCGTGTAGCCGCGCTCGACCATGCCGCGCTCGAGTTTCGCGGCGAACTGGGCGAGCTTGTTTCCCTTGCGCTTCCACGCGGCGATCGCGCGGCGCAACTGATCCGCCTCGCCGGGGGTGAAGCCAGCCGCGACGATCGCCAACGACATCGCCTGCTCCTGGAAGAGCGGCACGCCAAGCGTCTTTCCCAAGACCGCGCGCACCTTGTCGTCGGGGTACGAGATCGGCTCCTCGCCGTTTCGCCGACGCAAGTACGGATGCACCATGTCGCCTTGAATGGGGCCGGGGCGCACGATCGCGACTTCGATGACGAGGTCATAGAACGTGCGCGGCCGAAGCCGCGGCAACATCGACATCTGCGCCCGCGACTCGATCTGAAAGACGCCGATCGTGTCGGCACGACAGATCATGTCGTACACCGCGGGCACTTCCGCCGGAATCGTGTGGAAGGCGATCGGACGGGTGCGGTCGGTGTTGGCGTGGGCGTTGGTGTTGGTGTTGCTGTTCGTCAGGGGCGCCGCCTCTGATGCTGGCGCCGCCGCTCGTCCTGATGCGGGCGTTGTCGCTCCTACGTTCTCATCGACGCCACCATCCACGGCTCCCCCCACTGACCCACCCACGGCCCCATCCACGGCCCCATCCACCGCCTCGGCTTCGGGCGTGGATTCCTCGCCTTCCCTCCGACGCTGCACGCGATCCTCATTCACGAGGTCGATCGACTTCCGAATGCAGGTGAGCATCCCGAGGGCCAGGATGTCGACCTTCAGCATGCCCATCGCGTCGATGTCGTCCTTGTCCCACTCGATGACCGTGCGATCGGCCATCGCCGCGTTCTCGATCGGCACGAACGCCGAGAGCGGGCCTTCGGTGATGACGAAGCCGCCGACGTGCTGCGACAGGTGGCGCGGAAACCCAAGGATCTCCGTGGAGAGGACCGCGAGCCTTCGGATCGTCGGATCGCGCGGATCGAGGCCGATGTCGCGCACGCGGTCGATGTCGATCGAGCCGTCATGCCACCAATCGATGCCGGACGAGAGACGCTCCACGCAATCGAGCGAGAGTCCGAGGACCTTTCCCACATCGCGGATCGCGCTGCGCCCGCGATAGGAAATCACTTCCGCCGCAAGCGCCGCCCGATCGCGGCCGTACTTGCGATAGAGGTACTGGATCACCTCTTCCCGGCGCTCGTGCTCAAAGTCGACATCGATGTCGGGCGGCTCGTTGCGCTCCTTGCTGATGAATCGCTCGAAGAGGACGTCGATGCGATCGGGATCGACCGCGGTGATCCCGAGACAGAAGCAGACCGCGGAGTTCGCCGCCGCGCCGCGCCCTTGGCAGAGGATGTGTCGACTTCGGGCGAACGCCACGATGTCATGCACCGTCAGGAAGTACGACGGATAGTCGAGCTCCTCGATCAGGCGAAGCTCATGCTCGATCTGGCGCCGCACGCGCTCGCTCACCCCGCGCGGATAGCGTTCCCGCGCCCCCTGCCATGCGAGGTCCACAAGATGCTTCATCGGCGTCGTTCCACGAGGAACCACCTCCGACGGATAGCGATAGCGCAACTGGTCGAGCGAGAACCCGCGCGTGCGGTCGGCGAGATCGCGCGTGCGGGCGACGGCACGGGATAGATCGGGAAACATCGAGGCCATCGCGCGCGGCGATCGGAGATAGCGCTCGCTGTTGGCGCCGAGCTCGTACCCGGCGCGATCGAGCGTCACGCCAAGCCGGATGCAGGTCAGTACGTCGTGCAACGGCCGCCGATCGGGCACGTGATATTGCACGTCGTTCGTCGCGACGAGCGGAATGCCGGTCCAGTCGGAGAGCATCTCCATCTGCCGCGCGAGCATCGCGTCGTCGGCATGTCCTGAACGACTCACCGCGAGCGAGAGGCGGTCGTCGCGTAGCGCATGTCCACGGTGGGAATGACGCCCACGGAAGGCATCGCGCATCCCTTCGACGCACGCGACAAACGTGGCGTCGAGCCGATTCGGCGACGCGTGTGGCGAGCCGTCGGACGAACCGCCGCCCGTACGGCCCGGCGCGACGCGCCCGCGCCCCTCTTGGCGCGACGAACACCGAAGCGACGCGCGGGGCGGGACGATCGTGCAGAGAAGACCTGCGGTGCTCTCGGGATGCTCGCGCAGGATCTCGAGGAGGTCATGGAGGTCAAGGTGGCATTCGCCCTTGGGGGCCCGCCGCTTTCCGAGCGTGAGAAGTTGGCAGAGGTGGCCGTAGGACGCGAGGTCGCTCGCATGGAGGACGACGTCGAGCGAACGACCGATCGCCGGCGCGGTCGAGGACGAGCGCGTGCCGCTTCCGTCGTCGCTCGCACCCTCATGCACGTGCAGCGAGAGACGACTGCCGACGACGAGATGAATCCCCTTCTCCTTCGCCGCCACATGCGCGCGGACGATGCCCGCGAGCGTGTGCCGATCGGTGACGGCGACCGCGCTATAGCCAAGCCGCGCGGCGTGCTCGACGAGCTCTTCCGGGTGGCTACTGCCGTGCAGGAAGGAGAAGTTGCTCGTCGTCAGGAGTTCGGCGAAGCCCGGCGCGTCCGGCATCGGCGGCGCGGGCATGGGCGCGGCCCGCGCGGCCTGCGGCGGCGGCGCGGCGGACTCGCATGCCTCGCTCGACAGGATGCGATCGCCGGCGTCGCTCGCGAAAGGATGCTGATGCAACTTGGGCGCGGGGCGTTCAGGCATGCGTCACCTCCACGTTCATGCCCACACCCCGTGGACGAACCACCGTTCACCGAGCGCAGCAGGCACCGGCGTTGCAGCCGACGGCATGGCGGCCGATGTCCCGGCGCCTTCCGAACCAGGGATGTCGTCGCGGCATCCGGCCACCGCAGGCTGCCACAACCAAAGCCAAAGCCCCCGCGCGGTCGCGACGCGCCGATAGACGCGCGTGACATACGTGAGGGGCGACCGTGCGGTCTCGGCACGCTCGCGCGGCAACTCGACATGCCGCGCGTGCCACCACGCTTCATCGATGCGTTCGTCGGTGCTGACGGCGGCGATCGTGTGCGTCTCGCCCCGCCACGTCATCGTGATCGTCGCCTTCGCAGGAAGGCTCGCATGGGCATTCGGGTTCGTGTCCGCAGGCGCGGTGGACGCGGTCAGGGAGGGAGTGACGAACGCCACTTCGGGCGTGGGAAAGACGATCGTCGGACGGATCGACGTGGGAAGAGAGGCCCACGACACGCGTGCGTAGGCATCGACGATCGCCGCGAGATCGTGCGCCGGGAGGAGCGCCGCGAAATGCTCCGGCGTGTGCAAGCCGCGCGGCGCGGGACACCGCACGGCCATCGGCCCGAACCGCGCGCTGATGGTGTCGATGCACTCGACCGCCGACAGGCTCCGGGCAAGGCGCCTCTCGATCTCCGCCCGTGACATCGGGCCGCCGTCGTGCGCGGAGATGCCGACGGACGAAGATCCGCGTCGCGCGTCGGGCAACGCCCCCTCGCCGTGCACTTCACCGTGCCCGCCGCCGTGCCCGTCGCCGTGCCCGCCCCCGTGAAGGCGGGCCTGAACGCCATGGGCCGTACGGCATTCGGGCATGCGGCCTTGCGTCACGCCGAGCGTGGCGACGCGCACCGCCGACAAGACGAGACGGTCGATCCCATCGCCCTTGTCGAGCGTTTCCAGTCTGGGCGCAAGAAGCGACCAGAGATGTCCGCGCCGCCGCGTCGCGGCGCCGAAGTGCATGTCGATCACCACGGTGGGTGCGGACGGACGGAACGCTTCCAGGCGCAGAAGCCGTACGCCTCGCACCCGCTGGCGTAACCGGGCGCAGAGCTGGTCGACGAGATCCGCCACGACGATCGCGATCGCGTCGTGATCGACGGTCGGACCGTCGAACTCACGCACGACGCGACAGGCAGGCGCGATGCGCACGCCGTGCAAGGGCTCAGGGATCAGGCCACAGGCTCGATCGATGCAGCGCAGGACGTCGTCGCAGGACTGCGCGGAGAGACGCGCGGGACTTCGACGGCGGCGAGACGCGGACGATCGTGACGCCGTCGAGGAGATCGTGGTCGTGGCAGGTCTCGTGGATGCCCGCGCGAATCGCTCGCCCAGATCGGTGCGATCGAGCGCAAGAAGCTGATCGATGCGCTCGACTTGCACTTCCCGGAGCGCCGCCGCGTGCTCGGGATCAAGCCGCAGCGCCTCGATCGGCAGTGGTCCGAGCGCGTCGCGCTCTCGCCCGGGTTCGATCACGGCAATGGGAACGCTGGCGGAGGACGAGGTGGCCATCGCCCATGCCGCGCCGACCGTACTGGCAACCGCCGCGCGTGCCGTGAGCCCATGGCGCCCAAGCCGCGTGACAATCTCTTCCGCGAGCGACCACTCGGCCCAGCGCGTCTCGGCCGCAATCCTTCCCGATGCGGCCGAGGATGACGAAGCGAGAGAGTCAGCCCCATGCAGGCCGTAGGTCTGACGCAGAAGACGCTCGCAGCCGGTGAGATCGGCGAGAAGGACGGCGCGGCCTCCCACGAAGGCGGGCCCATGCGATTCGGATTCCGACGACGAGTCGAACCTCGTCCTCTCGTGCCGACCGGGCCGCCGGTGCGTTGCGTCGACATCCGAGGAGTCTGACGAACCGAACGCCTGAGCGCCCGCGCCGCCATCGGTCCCGGTGAGATCCACGCCGAAGGCGTCGATGGGCACGCTACTCAGATCGCGGTCGATGGCCACGATCGGGGCATAGCGGAGAAGCCACGCGGCGATGCGCCGAAGGGCGAGACGATCGCCGCGCGGATCCCACACGAACTCATGACAGACGGAGTCGGTCTCGTCGTCGCCCGAGGTCGATCGCGAGGACGACGGCGAGGACGACGCGCCCGACGAATACGGCACGCCATGCGCGGGCGGCAACACGGGCGAACTCGGCATCCGAGGCGGCCCAATATTTGGCGAGGTAGGGGGCGAGGTAGGTGGCGAGGGAGGTGGCGAGTTGGGCGGCCCACTGCGCGGCCCACTGCGCGGCCCACTGGGCGGCCCACTGGGCGACGCAGAACCACCGACGGCGGAAGCCCCGACCGTGGGGGCACAAAGCGCTCGCGCATGTGCGAGCGTCATGCCGCATCGAACGCCGGCCGCCAGCGCCATCGGACACGCACTCACCACGACGCGTGCGCCGCGGACGACCTCAAGCACGATCGCCGGTCGCGGAAGCGGCGGCGCCGAGCTCGGAGCCGATCGCCTGAAGGCTGGCGAGATTCGTGCACCCGGTCGCGAGGTCGCTGCGGCGGTGGGATCGTCGGGAGGCGCTCGACGCACACTTCCTGCTCCCTCCCGTGCGGAGGCGGTCGTGTTCGCCGAATGATGGGCGACATCGATCGACTCGCGAAGCGTGCGGCCCCAAAGAACCGGCAACGTTCGCGGGTGACGCCACAAGGGCGACGGCTGTGAATCACTGGGAATGGCCGGCGCGCTCGAGACACCCCCGGAACGGCCTGCCGACGATTCTCGCGCTCGGGCCGATCGTTCGTCCCCTACCGGCGACTCTCGCCGCGAATGCCCACCCGCGGCCGGCTGCAACGTGGAACGCTCCGACTCCCCCGCTTTTGCGCGTCGAGAGTCGCGAAGGCGACGTTCCACGGACCAGAATGGCAAGGCGATCGCGAGGAAGCGCTTTGGCATCGGGGAATCCCAAGGAGGAGAACGAGACGAGAACGAGAACGAGACGAGACGAGAACGAAGACGAAGACGAGGATGAAGAAGAGAAGAGAAGAGAGCGAAGCGAGACGAGGCCACGGGAAGCGCGAGTTCACCAGAGGCAAGACGCGAAGCGCCCTCGCGATCCTGCGCGATGCGCGATCCGTGCGTACTCGCGGCGCTCCGATCACATCCATCACGACGAGACCCGGCGATGCCTTAGCCGCCAACCTCCCACGAAGGACCGGTCCGCACATCGGTGGGCGCGTCGGCGGGATGAAAAGGTGCGGAGCGGCTCAGATCCCGCGAGCAAAGACCTCCTGTCGTGGCATGCATGGACGCTTCGGGAAACGCGAGCATCGATGCGTCGCACGGCGCATCGCCCGCAGCGGTTCGCGCGCCAGTCGACGGGTGCGTCGACTCCAGCGGAGGCGTGCAACGCGGAGTTACACGCGTTGCGTCGGAGCGAGCGGAGCCATCGGAGCGATCAGATCGATCGGGACGACCGGGGCGATCAGGGTGATCAGGGACGAGCACCTCCGAAAGAAGCCGGCGGCGAGCGTCTGGACGCAACGCGCCGAGGAGCGACGAGCGACAGCGCACGAGGCGCACACACCACGCGATCGAACGTTCGGGGATGTCGGCGTCGCCACCAGGGCCCTGGGTCGGCACCACGGGGCGCACCGTCCAGCGCGTCAGCGCGAGGCTGAGTTGCGACATGTCGTTGGGAGGTCGCGCGAGAAGCGCGAACGCCGGCGAGGCGCGGCGCGTCATCGCCACGTGCAGACGTCGGAGCGCTGCCATCGACCAGCCCGAGGCGTCCGTCACGATGATCCGAACGTCTTCACTCCGGATCGCCTGTTCCATCGCCCACACGCGAGCCGCCGGATCGGGGGGTGTCTCCACGAAGAGCGATCGCTCAAGGAGCGAAGCGTCGCGCGAGGTGGGGGCAGCGACAAGACGCGATGCTTGGGCGTGCGAACGTTCCGCCGCAAGCGCATGCAGATCGCCGCGCACGCCCGCGATGAGGCATCGCGGATTCGGCCACGCCGCGCGCCCGATCCACATCGCATGCATGCCGCCGCTGCTGCGTGCATCCCCTTCTCCTGCAGCGGAACGCTCCTCGAAATCACGATCCCGAAGCGCTCGCCATGCGGTGTGCACGAGATGCACGAGGACGCCAATCGGCGCGAACCACGCGTTGGGAACTCCACGCGCTGCCCGCTCCGAGGTCGACGCCATGCCAAACCACTCATGCAATCCTCGCCACGGCAATCCCCCTTCGAGGAGTTCGTCGATCACGTGCCAGCCGGTCGGGATCCGCTCGCCAACGTCGACACGAACCATCTCTGGGGCGGCAGGCCCCGTAGCGGCAGGCCCTGTAGCGGCAGGCGGCGGTGTGGGCTCGTCGTCGCAAGGCGGCAGGTCAACCTCAGAAGGCAGCGACGAAGGCGAGGCGTCGGGCACGAGAGGTGAAGGTGGCCCGGCGGAGGTCGCCTCGGGAGTCGGCTCCGTCGACGACCGTCGTGCGGCATTCCGCCCGCGTCGCGCGCGGTCTCCCCGAGAGGACGGAAACTCCTGCATCGAGAAACGGGACTCGTGCAAGGGCCGCGTCCCGATGGCGATGTCCGTGTCGCCAGCGTCCGCCGCCGCACACGACTCTGCACCGGCGTCGGCCGCATCCAGTCGTGCCTGCACCTCGCGCCAGTACGCCGCGTGCGCGAAGCGGCGACGCGCCGCCGGCTCGAGATCGTCGGCGCTCACGGCGCGTCCATCGCTCCGCTCTTCGATCGCCGAAATGGCTCGCCGCAGCGATTCACGCACCGCGGCCGCGGAGGTTGCCGCCGACGCGTCGCGCCCGCTTCCCGACGCCAACGATCCCAGCGTGGAGGCGGATGGCGTTTCGGCACCCGACGACGGGCACCCCGGCGCAGACGATTGCGACGACGCGCCTAGTGCCCCGGACTCCGACACACGCTGGACCAACGGCTGACTCACTCGACCCTCCTTCGCTGCGGACTCGCCTGCACCGCATGCGTCCCGCACGACTGACTTCCGACGACATGCACCTCGCTCGTGTCGCTCCCCCATCCATGCGATCGCACGCGCCACGTCGTTGACGTGCGCCCACATCCGTGCGCCCTCTCGCCCGTCACGAGCGTGCGAAGCGCTGTGCCCGTGAGACAGCCGGCTCGCGACACGCGATGAGAGTTCCCCTCGCAGAAGCGCGCGAGGAGCTCGTCATGACCACGCGATGGATCACGCGATGGATCACGCGAGGCTCACGCGTGATCACCCGTGCTCACGCGAGCGGGACGGCGTCATGCGATGACACGGCGCCCGACCACCCGAGCCGAAGAGAAACGGACGATGCTGATGCGTTGGGGCGTGCGCGACGAGGTGGAACGCTTCGTAGACGCGAGAGACCCTCCCGGGTGCGCTGCACCGCTAAGGTCGTTTGGTGAGAACGACGCGGCGACAGGACACGAGATGCCGAGTGCGGTCGGCTTTTGTTAGGGTACTGCGGAAGAGGGGTTCGTCAAGGGGTGCGTTCGGGAGTTTGCGAGGAATTGTGGCGCGACGATGCGATCGCGTCGTCGCCACGCCGAGGGCCTCCGTCGAGAGCGGAGCGTGGCCTCGCCCCGTGCGGCCGGCGGCCGACCATCATCCGGCGGGGCGCGTCGTGCGCACTCGTCAGGATGCGTCGAGCGGACGGAGACACTCCGCCGAGTCGTTGCGCGGACTGTTCACGAGGCGCGAGACAGGCCACGCCTGCAACGTGGAGTTTGCCGCCGGCACCAGGAGGTCGGCGGGCGGCTCGTCGGCGAGAAGCCATCGCGACCACGCCGCGGACGGAATGATCGCGGGCATGCGATCGTGGATCGGACGCATCACGTCGTTCGGCGGCACCGTGATGATTGCGGCAGAACGCACCACGCGGCCGTCCGGCGCGGTCCACCGCTCCCACACCGCACCGAAGGCGAAGAGTTCGCCTGGCCGCGGCGCGATCGCGAACGGCTGCTTCGGCGGCGCGACCGCCTTCACTCGCTTCGGGGCGCGCTTCGGCGCCGTCTCTTCGAGCGCCGCGCCGAACAGCGAGGCTTCGTCGGGTTCCGCGCCGTCGGCTCGCTCCACGTTGCCGCCGGTCTCCGCGTTGTCGATGTTCTCCGCGTTGCCGTCACTCGTCGTTGCAGCCGTCTTCCATTCATAGAAGGCGGTCGCCGGAAGAAGGCAGCGCCGTTTCTTCCAGGCATCGCGAAAGGACGGCTTCTCGGCGAGCGTCTCGCTGCGGGCGTTCGCGAGCCGCGAGCCGATCGACGGATCCTTCGCCCAGAACGGGATGAGTCCCCAATGCACGAGGGCGAGTTCGCGGGTCGCCCCCGCCGGAAGGACCGCGGGAACCTGCGAGGTCGGCGCGATGTTGAAGCGGGCGCGCCACGCCGCGACGTCGGGAAAAAGCGGCGTCGCGGCGAAGGCGGCGGCGATCGCGTCCGTCGTCAGGGCTAGGGCGTAGCGGCCGCACATTCCCGCGTTGTATCGCACGTGGCCGGTGCAAGGCGAGCCGCGCCGCGGTCGTCACAGGACCGGCGACGCCAGGCCCACCGCGTTCTCGAGGATGCGCTTCCAGCGCGGACGCTTCGCCCACTCCTCGCGCGTGATCACGATCGACCGCTCGATGTAGCTCTCCTGCAGGTTGCGCATCGCCTGCGTCGCGTACTGGTCGTAGAGGAGAAGGCTCACCTCGAAGTTGATCTCGAAGCTGCGGCGGTCGAGGTTCGAGCTCGTCATCACGCTGAGGCGGTCGTCGATCGTGATCGTCTTCGCGTGCAGCATGCCGCCCTTGAACTCGAGGAGGCTCACGCCCGCCTCGAGCAGGCGCCCGAAGAAGCTCTTGCTCGCGAGATACACGAGCTTCGAGTCATTGTGCTCGGGAACGACGAGGCGCACGCGCACGCCGCGGCGCGCGGCGCCGATGAGCGCGACCATCGTCGGCTCGTCGGGCACGAAGTACGGCGTCGTCAGGACGATCTCACGCTGCGCCAGGTGAATGCACGTGACGAGCACCTGCGGCATCGAACCTTCGTCGCACAGCGGGCCGGTCGCGACGACCTGGGCGAGCACGCCGCCCTCCTCGATCATCGACGGCCGGATCGTCTCGTCGAGGCGCTCCATCGTCTCGACCGACCAGTCCTCGGCGAAAACGCGTTGCAGCTCGTTTGCGATCGGTCCTTCGAGCCGACACGTCGCGTCGACCCAGATGAGGTGCTTCTTCTTCACCTTGAAGGTCGCGGCCGCCAGGTTGTGGCTGCCGATGTAGCCGATCTTCCCGTCGATCACCACGATCTTCCGGTGATTGCGCAGGTCGATGCGCTCGAAGAACGCACCTAACAATCCGGCGGCAAGGGCCTCGACGACGTGCACGCCCGCCTCCTCCATGCGGCGCCGCGTCGCGCTTCTCGTGAAGGGCCGCGAGCCGAGCGAGTCGACGAGGAAGCGCACCTTCACGCCGCGCTCGGCCGCCCGCATCATGGCCTCCATGACGGGAAGGCCGCCGTCGTCGTCGAGCGCGATGTAGAAGAGGACGTGCACCGAATCCTTCGCGGCGTCGATGTCGCTCGCGATGCGATGCATGAGGTCGGCGGTGTCGGCGAGGAACTCGACCTCGTTGCCGCCGACGGGCGGCTGCCCCGAGACTTGGCCGGCGAGGACGGCAAGCCCGCGCGTGCCTTCGGGCATGCGCGCGAGCGCCGCGCGGATGCTGCGGATGCGCAGGCTCTTCGGCACGTCGTCGGAGGAGGAGAGCGACGCACGGATGCGCTCGCTGCGCGTGAGCCGACGGCGCGAGAGCCACGGCTTTCCCGCGAGCCAGTAGAGCGCGGCGCCCGCGAGCGGAATCGCCGCGATGAGAAGGAGCCACGAGATCGCGCTCGAGGCGCGGTAGCGCCGATCGGCAAGCACGGCGACCGCGGTGCCGATCGCAAGGAGGACCTGTCCGATCGCGAGTGCTTCGAGGAGGAGCCGCGCCGTCACGAACGCGACTCTAACACGTCACGGCATCGGCGACGAGCGACGGTCGAGGCGGGCCGTCGTCAGTACAATCGCGTCGTCGCCCTCTTAGCTCAGCTGGATAGAGCGGGTCTTTCCTAAAGACCAGGTCGCAAGTTCGAATCTTGCAGGGGGCGTTCGCAACGAACGCACGTCGATGGGCCCGTCCATGGGCCCTTCGACCGAGCGTTCGGGCTCCGCAGGCAACGACGAGTTCCGACGCGCCGACGACTATCCCCGTGCCCCCCGCCGCCGCGCCCGACATCCTCGCTTCGCATGTCCCGTCCGACGCTCGGCCGCTCACGCTGGCGGAGCGTCTCGTCGTTGCGGCAAGCGTCGCCCTCGTGTGGGTCTTGGCGTGGGGCCATCCGCTCTACCCGCCCGACGAGGGCCGCTACGGGTCGGTGGCCGCGACGATGGCCGACGGCGGTTCGCTCGGTGCGTGGATCGTGCCCTTCTTTCGCGGCGAGCCCCATCTCACCAAGCCCCCGCTGATCTATTGGCTCCAGGCGCTCGGCGTCGAGGTCTTTGGCCGCACGGCATTCGCGGTGCGGCTGCCGTCGCTCCTCGCCACGAGCGCGGCGCTCCTCGTCCTCTTCGCGTGGATGCGCCGGGGCTTCGGCACGAGGCCAGCGGTGCTGTCGGTCGCGCTTGCGGCCGTCATGCCGCTCACACTGATCGTCGGGCGCCTCGCGACCACCGACGCCCTTCTGAGCCTCGCCTGGATCGCCATGCTCGCGAGCGCGTGGACGGCGATCGGCGCCCCCACGGCGCCTCCACGGGCGCGGTCGCTCGCAGTTGTCGCCTTCTGGTGCGCATTCGCGGTCGGACTCCTCACGAAAGGACCGGCCGCGATCGGGCCGCTCGGGATCGTCACGGTCTGGCTTCTCCTCGCGGGGCGCGGCCGCGACGTCGCGCGACTGCGGCCCTTCGTCGGACTGCCGCTTGCGCTACTGCCGCTGGTGGCGTGGATCGTCGCGCTCGCGCTCGACCCGCGCACGCCGCTGGGCGAGGCGGGCAGCCTCTGGTGGAAGGAGACGTTCGGGCGTGCGCTCGGCTCGGCGAACCTTCGGCCCGAACCCTTCTGGTACTACCTCGTGGTCGTTGCCGCCGGCGCCTTTCCGGCGACGACGTTCCTCGCGCTGCCCCTCTACAACCTTCGGCTCGGCGCGACCGTCGCCGCGTTCCGCGCCGGCGACCTGCGCGCACTCCTACTCGTCGCGGCGATCCTGCCGATGCTCGCGTTCAGCGTGTCCGTCGGAAAGCTCGCGACCTACATGCTTCCGGTCATGGCGCCGATCGCCGCGCTCGCGGCGCTTACGCTCGAAGGCTGGCTTCGCGGCACGTTCGACGCGCCGGTCGACGGCTACCGACCGCCGGAGGTGCGTCGCACGTTCGCGATCGTCGCCACGCTCATCTTCGCGACGGAACTAGGCCTCGCGATCTACGTCTTCGATCGCGCGCCCGATCTTCTCGGCGTCGCGATTCCGCTGGCGATCGCGCCGATCGGCGCGTGGATCCTCGTCGGGCTCTGGCGACGCGGCCTTCGCCTCCGCGGCCAAGGGCTCGCCGTGGCTTGGGTTGCGATGGCGCTCGCGTGGACGCTCCGCTTCGGGATCGAGACGCGCTTCCTGGCGCCGATGGGAGCACCGGCGCTACTCGAGCGCGTGCGCGACCTCTTCGGGACGGACAAGGTCCGGGTCGCGACGATCGGCTTCGACGATCCGACGATCGCGTTCTACAACGACGGCCGAGTGACGTTCGAGGACGTCGATCCGGCGCATCTCCTCGAGTGGGGCAGCATCGACGAGACGCTCGTCGTCCTCGTGCCCGTCGCGCGCGTCGAGGCGCTCATCGACGAGCATCCCGAGGTGACGCGTCGCCTCGAGCCGGTGGCCACGTGGCAACGCTTCTTCGCCCATCCGACGCGCGTCTTCGTGCTGCGCGCCGCACATCCGCGCGGGCCGCACGTGGCGACGCCCTGACGCGCGACGATCGACGTCGGTCGCGCGAGCCCCGATGATGCATGGCACTGCCCGTCCAGCAGCGTCCGACTATCGAGAACGACGACGGTCGCGTGAAGGCTCTGGTTTCTCCGCCGCTTTCGAGTGCGTACCAGGCAGCCCCATGCCTACTCCGGGCTAGTCGATCTCGTCGGGGCCGACCGGCTTCTGGAAGCCTGTGCCGTTGCGGCGATCCGCCGCGGCCTGCGAGAACCACAGGACCGCGTAGATGGAGCAGACGACGAGCCAGAGCGCGTTCGCGATGAGGACGCTGGAGACCATAGGGCGGAGAGTGTACGGGCTTGCGGAAGGCCGTGGGAGTTGGCCACCGACCGAGCCACCCCGGGCGGCGCGATCCCACGGCCGTGTATGACGACGGCGACCGGCCTCGTGACCGGTCGCACGTCACTCAGTCCTCATCGCCACCGCGCGGCTTGTACTTCGCCATTTCTGCGTCGCGCACCGAATTCGGGGCCTGCTCGTCATGGCTGTACTCCATGACGAAGGTGCCCACGCCGCCGGTGATCGACTTCAGCTGGTTGGCGTAGTTCATGACTTCGGCGAGCGGCGCCTCGGCGGTCACGACCGAGAGGCCGCCGCCCAGGACGTCCGTGCCTTGGATGCGGGCGCGCTTGCCGGAGAGGTCGGCGTTGATCGTGCCGATCGCGTCGGTGGGCACGGTGATCTCGAGCTTCACGAAGGGTTCGAGGAGGACCGGCTTCGCCTTTTGCATCGCGTCGATGAAGGCGCGGCGGCCGGCGGTGATGAACGCGACTTCCTTGCTGTCGACCGGGTGGTGCTTGCCGTCGTAGACGCTCACGCGGATGCCGGTGATCGGGTAGCCCGCGATCGCGCCTTCGGTCAGGACCTGGCGGATGCCCTTCTCGATCGCCGGAAGGAATTGCTTCGGCACGCTGCCGCCGAAGGTGTCGTCGACGAACTCGAACTCGGGTCCGCCCTTCCCTTCGAAGACCGGCAACGGCTCGACGCGCAGGAAGACCTCGCCGAATTGTCCGGCGCCGCCCGTCTGCTTCTTGTGGCGGTGGTGGCCCTCGGCGCGGACCGTGATCGTCTCCTTGTAGGCGACGCGCGGCGGCTTGGTCGTGACTTCGACCGCGTAGCGATCCTTCAGCATCTTCACCTTGGTGCGGAGATGCAGCTCGTCGATGCCGCGGAGGATCGTCTCGCCGGTCGCCGGCACGTGCTCGATGCGGAGCGTGGGATCTTCGGTGTAGAGCTTCGCGAGCGACTCGCCCATCTTCGCTTCGGCTTGCCGGTTCGCCGCGTCGACCGCGAGACCGAACATCGGAACGGGAAGCGGCAAGGGCCGCAGGTGCATGTGCTCGCCGATGTCGCCGTCGTGCAGGACGCTGTTGAAGTGCACTTCGTCGATCTTGCTCGTCGCGCCGATGTCGCCGGCGACGAGCTGCTCGACCTCGACGTGCTTCTGTCCCATCAGCTTGAAGAGGTGGGCAACGCGGATCGGCTTCTTGCCGTCGTCGACCTTCGGGTGCGAGTCGCGCTTGAGCGTGCCTTGGTGCACCCGGAAGATCGCGAGCTTGCCGACGTACGGGTCGCTCGTGACCTTGAAGACGTGCGCGACGGCGGGCTGCGCCGGATCGGCGACCGCGCGCCATTGCTTCACCTCGCCGTTCTCCTCGTACTCGAACGGGCGGGGGTTTCCTTCGAGGGGGCTCGGCGCGAGGTCGGCGAGGACGTCGAGCAACTCCTTGAGGCCGGCGCCGGTCTTCGCGCTCACGAAGACGACAGGCACGAGGTGGTGCTCGCGCATCGCCCGCTCGAAGACGTCGTGCAGCTTGCCGTCGGGGAGCGTCTCGCCGGCGAGGTACGCGTTGAGCGTCTCCTCCTCGACTTCGACGATCTGCTCGACGAGCGACGTGTGGTACTCGGCGACCGGGCCGAGATCGCTCGTGCCGTCGGTGCCCTTGTAGCAGTCGATGACGCCCGAGCCCTTGCCGGTCGGGAGGTTGATCGGTCGGCAGATGCCGCCGAAGGTCTCCTGCAGCGCCATGAGAAGCGTGGAGAGTTCGTCGGGATCGGTCGCCGCGTGATCGATCTTGTTCACGATGACCATGCGCGGGAGTTCGCGGCCGTCGGCGATCGACATCATGCGCCGCGCCTGCATGTCGATGCCCTTGCCGCAGTCGATGACGACCGCGACCGTCTCCGACGCCGGCAACGCGGTGATCGCCTTGCCGATGAAGCCCGGCGAACCCGGCGTGTCGATCAGGTTGATCTCGTGGTTGTGATGGCGGATGTGGACGATCGAGCTGTCGATCGAGTGGTGCAACTCCTTGGCGATCGGATCGTGATCGCACACCGTCGAGCCGTCCTCGATGCGGCCTGCCTTCGTGATCGCGCCGGTCAAAAGGAGAAGCGCCTCGACCAGCGTCGTCTTTCCGGTGCCGGGGCCTCCAACGAAGACCACGTTGCGGATGTCGGACGTCGTGTAGCCACTCATCGGTCAGTCCTCGCGAGTCGTGTCCGTCTGTGAAGAGGAACCGGGCAGGAGGCGACGAACGGAGGCGCCGTTCCCACCACACGCGACGCGTCGCTCGCGCCGCGACTCGATAGCCTACTGCGCCTTGACCAGACCCGAACACGAATCAGGCCGAGCCGATGATCGCGAGGCCGCACCGACACCGGCAGACGCGCCGGCCCCGCGCCCGCTCACGCGCGACGGCGAGCCGACGTTCCACATCGTCTTGCTTGAGCCCGAGATCCCGAACAACACCGGCAACGTGGGGCGCACCGCCGTCGCCACCGGATGCCGCTTGCACATCGTGCATCCGATCGGCTTTGACATGAGCGAGAAGGCGCGGCGCCGGGCCGGGCTCGACTACTGGCATCTCGTCGACTGCCGGGAGCACGACGATTGGTCGTCGTTTCTGGCGACCGAGCGGCCGGCGCGGCTCTGGCTCCTCACCACAAAGTCGGCCGCGCCGGTCTGGGACGCTCCCCTTCGCCGCGGCGACTACCTCCTCTTCGGGAAGGAGACGGCGGGCGTCAGTCCTGCGGTCCACGACGAGGTCGCGGCGCGTTGGGGGTCGAGCGCCCGGCTCGTCCTCCCGATGGTGCCCGTCAAGGAAGCCCGGAGCCTGAACCTGGCGACCGCCGTCGCGACGGTCGTCTACGAAGGGCTCCGACAGGTCCGGGCCGCCGAAGGTCTTCCGTGGTGATTGCCGGTGCGCCCCATGGGGGGTCCAGACCTGCGCGAGGTCACAACGACCGCGACTCGGAGAATCTCGCATCCGGATCGCGCGCGAGGCCGTACAGTGGCGTACGGATGAGCGTGACGAGGCTTTGGGCCTGACGCGCCAGTTGTGGCGCGCCGCCGTCCGACGGTGAGCGACGACTTCTCGCACCGAGAATGACTCGCTCCCACCTTCCGTCCGCGTCCTGCGGGCGGTCTTGAAGGGCAATCGGTCGACGGGGTGCGCGGGATTGCCGCGTGGCGATCTCGCATCGACAGGTGTTGCACACCCTGTCGGCGCCGGAGTCGTATGTGATTCGTTCGCCTGTCGTCTGTCTCCCCACGCTCCTCACGAGGATCGACCGCATGACCGCTCAAGGACATCAGCCCCACTCTCTGCCTCGCCGCGGCTTCACGCTGACGGAACTCCTCGTTGCCATCGGCATCATCGCGCTTCTCATCGCGATCCTCTTGCCCGCACTCGCCAAGGCGCTCGGCAAGGCGAAGGCGACGCAGACGCAGTCGACGATGCAGGAAGTCGCGAAGGCGTGCGACGCCTTCTATCAGGAGTTCGGGTTCTATCCCGGCATCGTGCCCGAGTCGGTCCTCGCGGCCGATCCGAAGATCACCGGCGCCGAGAACATGCTGCTCCACTTGGCGGGCGGCGCGGTCGATCAGAACGATCCGCAGTACGGCACGTTCACGACCGGCAACGGCTGGACCGAGATCGTCTTCGGCAGCGGCACGAACGCGTTCGCGATCAAGGTCAATCCGCAGAAGGTCAATGACGGCCCGCGCATCGCCGGCAAGTCCTACGCCCCCTTCTTCGTGATGAAGGCGACGGAAGTCGCACCCGCGAAGCACTTCAATACGCCTGGCGGCCCGGGCCCGACGCCGGACCTCCCCGACATCGTCGACGCGTGGGGCCAGCCGATCATCTACATCCGGTCGATGCGCGACTCGGGTCCGCTCGTCGGCGCTCCGGGCGCCGCGCAGTTCTCGCGAAGCGGCATCCTCGGCTACGTGGACGGCATCGTCGAACTCGGCGAACTCGGCAAGTCCCAGGCCTCGAGCCTGCTCGCCAACGGCACCGCCACGCAGCGCGACGCCACGCTCGCGCAGATCATCCGCACGCCGGCCATCGGCAAGGGCGACGATCCGCTCAACGGCACGCCGCGCGGCAAGTACGTCCTCATCTCCGCCGGACCGGACGGGATCTTCTTCGCGAACACGCAAGTGAAGAACCCGGTGAACGGCGCGCTCATCACGGACATCGTCTCGAACGGCACCAACCCCGCCGGCCCCGACATCGTGAAGTCGTATGACGACATCGTCGTCTCGGGCGGCGGCTGACGCGTGCGCGTCGGCTCGCACCGGACGACGTGAGGCCCCACGAGCCGATCGGACAGAAGCACCGATCTGACCAACGACAACGCGGGGCGAGCCACCTGGCTCGCCCCGCGTTTCTCATACTCGTCGCCATGGCGTTGGGCCGACCGTTCGTCGCACGCGCGATGGAGCGATCTGGATCGCTACTCTCGAGCGGCCTCTCTGAACGGCGATCGGCACGCGCGTCGACGATCAGCGACCCGTGCCGGTGCCGCCGCCACCCGTTCCCGTGCCGCTGCCACCAGAGCCGGTTCCGTCGCCGCCGCCCGAGGAGCGATCACGACGCGGCGGCGTGCCCTTGCGGTCACCACCGCTGCTGGCGCCGTCGCGGCCAGCGCCGTCCTTGCCGGCGTGGTCACGACCGCGACGCTCGGCCGCGGCTTCCTTGACCTTCGCCTCGTACTGCTGCTTCTGCTCGGGAGTGAGGACCTCGAGCAGGCGCGGGGTGAACTTGTCGAGCGACGGACGCGACTTCTGGATCGCCTTCACCGCTTCGATCGTCTCGGGGCTGACCTTGCCGTTCGCCTTCTTCTCGGCGTCGCGCTTCTCCTCGAGCTCCTTGAGCTTCGGGCCGTATTCCTTCTCGAACGCGGCGACCGAATCGTCCCACTCTTTCTTGAGCGCCTGGACCTTCGTCTTCTGGTCCGCGCTCAGGTTGAGCGAGTTCACGATCGCGAAGGCCTGGTTGCTGCGGCCTTCGGCAGCGTCGCGACCACGGCTCCGAGCGCCGTCCTTGCCGCCTTCGCCGCCGCCGCGGTTCGGACCGCGAACGCCTTCGGGCGGCGTGCGCGGCGGGTTGTCCCCGTTCTTGCCGCTGCCCTTGCCGTTGCCCTTGCCCGGGTCACGAGCGGGCGGAGTGGTGGGCTTGTCGTCGTCGGCGGACGCGATGGTCGCGATCGACGAACCCATGAGAAGTGCCGCAATCGTGACGGCGCGAGCGAGCGGGAAGCGGGACGTAGCCATTCCTGAATTCTCCTGATGCGAACCTCGAGGGTTCATGCTGTGGTCAGTCGGTCGGTCGAGTCTTCGACGCAAGCGCTGGCCGGTATCGGTCTCGACGCACAAAGGCACGCGCGTGCCCTCTGCGGGCAATAGGCCGAGGAAGACGCCTCGAACGTAGCGTCGTCATCGGCTATTTCGTCGCCTGACTCACTCGACGCGATCCTGCGACGGGGACCATTCGGCCAGCCGTGCCGGCGTGGGACATCCAAATCGCCGCACGCGAATTGAGGGCTCATAACGGCCTTCACGAGGACTCAAGACCCTCGGTCGGTTTATGATCGCCCCCCGTTCCGCCCGCTGACGCCTGAGCTTTCGCATGACCCTGACCACTGCCGATATCCGCGACGCCCTCTCCACCGTCGAGGATCCCGACCTCCACAAGGACCTCGTCACCCTCAACATGGTGAAGGACATTCGCCTTGGGGGGGATTCCGTCCGCGTCGTGATCGAGCTCACGACCCCCGCCTGCCCCATGAAGGACAAGATCCGGGGGGATATCGAAGCGGCGATCGCCGCGAAGGCGGCCTCGCGCGGGCTTGAGCTGTCGCTCGTCGAAGTCGACTTCACCGCCGACGTGCGCCGCCCGAACGAGAAGGTCCGCGAGCAGTCGACGCCGCTTCCGGGCGTCCGTCACGTGATCGCGGTCGGCGCCGGCAAGGGCGGCGTCGGCAAGTCGTCGGTCGCGGTCGCCCTCGCGGTCGGGCTCGCCCGCTTTGGCGCTCGCGTGGGCCTCCTCGACGGCGACATCTACGGCCCGAGCGCCCCGACGATGCTCGGCCTCGACCAGATCGGGACCGCCGCCCGCGGCAACATGCTGATCCCCTTCGAGGTGCATGGCATCAAGGCGATGACGATCGGCAAGCTCGTCGACCCGGACAAGGCGCTCATTTGGCGCGGCCCGATGGCCCACGGCGCGTTCAAGCAACTCGCGGTGCAGACCGACTGGGGCGACCTCGATTACCTGATCGTCGACCTGCCGCCAGGCACCGGCGACGTCCCGCTCACCTTGGCGCAGCTTCTCCCGCTGACCGGCGCCATCATCGTCTGCACGCCGCAGCAGGTCGCGCAAGACGACGCGCGGCGTGCGGTGCGCATGTTCCAACAGCTCGGCGTCGAGGTGCTCGGCGTCGTCGAGAACATGAGCTACTTCCTCGGCGACGACGGCAAGGAATACGACCTCTTCGGTCGCGGCGGCGCCGAGATCATGGCGCAGACGATGGGACTGCCCTGCCTCGGTTCCATCCCGATCCACACCGACCTTCGGGCGAATTGCGACGCGGGCACGCCGCTCAAGAATTGGGACAACCCGCGGCTCGCCGCAAGTCTTGATCGCTTCGTTCAGAATGCGGCGAGCCAGATCTCGATCGCATCGATGCAGCAGGTCGCTGCAGCCCCGACACTCACGGTTCGTTGACGCGAACTCGCGGTCGCAGCGCATCGCACGCGGCAACACGCCCGCCGTCGAAACAATAGAAGCCGGGCCGCCCACGAGGGCGACCCGGCTTTTTCGTATCGGAGGCACCTAGCGTTACATTTGCTCTCGCGAGGGTGAGGCACTAGGACGCGGTCTCCAACGTGGGAGCACTTCCGCGTGACGCCTACCCATCGCACCTCACGGCATCCGTGACCGAGCGTCAATCGTCGTCGCTCGGATCAGGATCCTCCCGCAGGCCTTAGGCCTTGCGACGGCGGCGAGCGGCGACGCCCGCGAGACCGAGGAGGGCGAGGACACCCGGAGCCGGCACGCGGACCTGGTCCTGCGATGCCGAGTTCACGAGGCCTTCGAGCGTCGAGAACTGCCAGCCACCATTGCCCAGCGAGGCATACATGGTGTCGTACCAGCCCTGGACGTCAGCCGAGGTGTTGACGCGGAGGGCGCCCATCGTGAGCGACATCTGCGACTTCACCGTGTTCTCATCGACACCGGTGAAGTTCTCGTGGCTGATTTCCCAGATGAGGATCGCAAAGGCGGCAGCCTTCGCGTTCGTGGCCGCACCCGTACCCTCGGGAACGATCGTGCCAGTGACCGGATCCGCCCAACGGGCGAAGAGGTCACGCATGATGTTCGCGGCGATCGTGCCCATCGGGCCCGGCGCCGGCGGAGCGGTCGGAGCGTTCTCGATCTCGACGCACTGGAAGGTGTACGTGCTGCCGATGTTCAGCCCTTGGTAGAGCTGAATGCACCACGCGTTGAACACCTCGTTCGTGTCGTTGTCGAGCCAGCGGTGGTCGAACGCACGAGTGGAGTAGAACGGGCCGCTACCGGCCTGGTCCCACTGCGTCTGGGAGTTGTAAGAGACGGGTTGGAACTTACCGTAGTTGGTACCGAGGTAAGTCGCCGTCACGTTGGCGCTAGCCGCGGCGGCAATAGCCGTCGCAAGTCCAGCACCGAGTAGACCGACATGAAGCGAAGACATCACTCTCTCTCCGAATAAGGTGCCTCCGGGAATGCAACATCCCGGCCCTTTTTCGGCCCTCGCTCCAATGGAGAAGATACTCCCTACCCGAGGTAGTGCAAGGAACTCAGCGCAAAATTCTTCGTTTCGCCCCCGCCAGCGGGTTTTCTGACCCGGGAGGGCGTGCGCAGCGGACCACCGCCTGCCGCGGCCGGGCGTCGCCCAAGCCGAGACCGGTCGGTGCCGGAATTTGAAAATGGCAAACTCGCGCCAGACGGGCGCCCGCCGTCAGCGGCTAGCTTCAGCCTTCAGACGCTTGAGTCCGTTCACCAACGCATCGATGTGGGCGTCGGTGTGGGCCGCAGAGATCTGGACCCGAATGCGGGCGTGTCCCTCGGGAACAACCGGGTAGCCGAAGCCGATCGCGAAGACGCCGAAGTCGAGGAGACGCTTACTCATGGCAATCGCCTTGGCGGTGTCGTGGACGATGATCGGGCAGATCGCCGTCGGGCTCTCGAGGACCTCGAAGCCGGCCGACCGGATGCCCCGCCGGGCCTTCTCGACGTTCGACCGGAGCCGGTCGACGCGCTGCGGTTCGCGCATCAGGACTTCGATCGCCTTGTCTGCCGAGCAGGCGACGGTGCACGGGAGGGCGTTCGAGAAGAGCGTCGGCCGGCCGCGCTGAACAAGAAGGTCGATCCCCTGCCGACTGCCGGCGATGTAGCCGCCCGCACCGCCCCCGAGCGCCTTGCCGAGGGTGCCGGTGACGAAGTCGATCGCCGTCCCCTTCATCCCCCAGTGCTCATGGGTGCCGCGGCCGGTCTTTCCCATGACGCCGGTGCCGTGGCTGTCGTCAACCACCAGGAAGGCCCCGAACTCGTCGCAGATCCGGCGAAGCGCCGGGAGGTCGCCGATGTCGCCCTCCATGCTGAAGACGCCGTCGGTCACGACCCAGCGCTGCCCGGTGATCTCGGGGTTCGCCTTGGCGTCGGCAAGCTTCTGACGCAACCCCTCCAGATCGCCGTGCTTGTAGACGGTCCGGTGGAGGCCCTTCTTGATCGACGCCGCCAAGCGGATGCCGTCGATGATCGACGCGTGGTTGAGTTCGTCGGAGATGATCAGGTCGCCCGGCTCGCAGAGGGTCGGGAAGATGGCCTCGTTCGCGTTCCAGCAGCTCGTGAAGGAGTAGGCCGCCTCGACGCCGTAGAACTCGGCGATGCGCGCCTCGAGGCGCTCGTGGCAGTCGAAAGTGCCGCAGATGAAGCGGACGCTCGCGGTGCCGGCGCCGTACTTTCGGATGCCTTCGATGCCCGCTTCGACCACCTCGGGGTGGTTCGCCAGTCCGAGGTAGTTGTTCGAGCAGAAGCACGCGACGTCGCCGTAGCCGCGAAGGCGGATGGTGGCGTCCATCGGGCCCTCGATCATCTGAAGCGCCTTCATCTGCCCCGAGTCGCGGAGCATCGTGAGGGTGTCGGCGGTCCGACGGGTGAAGGCATTCGAAGGCACGGCGGTGGCGGCGGTCGGGGTCATGGAAGCCTCGGAGATTCGAGTCGGGCGTCGGGAGCGGGCGTTCAGCGGTAGCGGGCGCGGATGCGGGGCACGAGGTACTCCTCGAACGCCGACTTCAAGGTGTGCGCCGGCGTCCAGCCCCAGTCGCGGCGGGCGGCGGAGTCGTCGATGTCCTCCGGCCAACTGTCGACGATCGACTGCCGCTGGAGATCGGGGTTGAAGGTGATCTGGGCGCCGGGGAACGCCCCGCGGACCAAGTTCGCGAAGTCCTCGGCGGACGGGCTGAACGAGGTCACGTTGTAGACCATCCGGGTCAGCTTCTCGGCCGGGGCGTCGATCAGGCGGAGGACCGCGTCGATCGCTTCGGGCATCGTCATGAAGGGGATCTTGGCGTCGGGGCGGACGAAGCAGGCGTACGGCTTGCCCGCAGCACCCGCGTGGATCATCTCGGGGCCGTAATCGCTGGTCCCGCCCGAAGGCACGGTGTCCGCCGAGATGATGCCGGGGAAGCGGATCGACCGGAAGTCGATCGGCCGGTCGAGCCGGTCCTTGGCGAGCTTCTTGTAGTGGTTCGCGTAGTAGTTTCCGAGGAGCTCGCCCTCGCGCTTGTTCACGCCGTACATCGTGTGGGCCTCGAGGAATTGATCCTCGGAGACCGTCCCTGCGGCCCGCTTCGTGGCGAGATTGGGGAGGCCGTAGGCGGCGATCGAACTCGGGAAGAAGAACTTCACCCGCTGGCCGTGGCTGCGGGCCTCGTCGGCCGCGAGGCGGAGGAGGTTGACGGTGCCGACGACGTTGACCTGGTGGGCCGTCTCCGGCACATACTCCCCGCGGGTCGAGAGAAGCGCCGCCAAGTGGAAGATCTCGACGATCTCGTACTGGGCCTGGAGCCGGTCGATCAGCGACCGGTCGCAGATATCCCCCACCGCAACCTGGTGGACGTGCTTCCGGCTGGCGTCGTCCAGCTCCCGCACGTCGATCGCCACGACGTGCAGGTCGGAGCGCTTGGCCCGCTTCGAGAGTTCGGCGAGGAGGCCGTGCCCCATCTCGCCGCCGGCGCCAGTGACGAGGACGGCGAGCGGACGACGGGCACCGCTCGGGGAGGGTGACGGGGCGACGGGAGACGAGTCGGACACGGGGTGGTGCCTGCGAGTGAAGGACGTGGAATGACGGCGGGCGGCGAGAACGATCGCCCCCTCCCGCGCCGTCGATCCCCGTCGAGGGGGATGCGGCGAAAGGTCGCGGAGTGTACCGAGCGAGATGACGGATTTGCCCGCGCGGACTACGCCGCCGAGCAGCCGAGCGACTCAAGGAGACGCCTCGTCGCGCGAATGCCGTCGGCTTCGCCCAAGCGGCGCCCCTCGTACTCGATGCCAATCCAGCCCTGATAGCCGGCGTCCTTCACGATGCCGAGCATCCTGGGGTAGTCGATCGTCGTTTCCATGCCGTCCGGGGCGAAGTCGTAACTCTTCGCGCTCACCGCCCTCGCGAGCGGCATGAGCGCGGCGACGCCGGCGTAGCGATCACACCAGTCGCGTTCGCTCCGCCGAAAGTTGCCGAAGTCGGGAAGCGCGCCGACGTTCGGCCGCTGCGCCGCGCGGAGCGTGTTCGCGAGCCACACGCCGTCCGAACTCTGCCCGCCGTGATTCTCGACGATCACGTTCAGGTTGAGCGGCTTGGCGCGGTCGGCGAGCGCGGCGAGGCCGTCGGCGAGGAGACGCTCCTGTTCGCTCGGGGAACCCGCGCTCTGGGCGTTCACGCGAATGGAGTGGCACCCGAGCGCGGCTGCAACGTGGAGCCAGCGCTCGTGTCGGCGCACCGCCTCGGCGCGTTCGGCGGCGTCGGGCGCGCCGAGCATGCCTTCGCCGTCGCACATGATGAGGAGGCTCTGCACGCCCTCGCCCTCCGCGCGGCGGCGGAGTTCGGCGATCCATGCGTCGCCCGCGAGATCGCGATAGAACGCGTTGACGTACTCCGCGCCGCCGATGCCGTAGCCGCGCGCCGCCTTCGGGAAGTCGAGCGGGTCGAGCGTGCCTTCGAAGAGCGCGCGGTGGAGCGACCACTGCGCGAGCGAGATGCGCCACGGCGCGGTCGCGGGCCGCGCGAGCGACAGCGCCGGCAGCGTCGCGCATGCGGCGGCGGCGGCGGCACCATGGACGAGAAACGAACGGCGCGAGACGACGGGTGGCGTGGGCACGGTGCGAGGTTGCATGAATCGACGGGGAAGGACGGGGACGGAGGGAACGGCGTTCCGACGGGAGATTCAGGCGTCGCGGCGCAGGCCGCGTCGCTCGGCTATGGCGACGTGCTTCATCAGCGTTGCAGCCGCGACTCCGCCTGCAACGGCGAGGCCGCGCCAGCCGTCGCGAAAGCCCTGCTTGAGCACATACTGCTTGAGAAATGCGGCACCTGGACGCACCGCGATGTCGAGAAGGCCGCCGCCATGCGCGAGCGTGTCGGCGTCGGCCGCGATTCGGGCATAGCCGACCTGCCGACGAAGCATGTCGTCGACGTCCTTCCACGAGTCGTGGAGCAGGTCGCCCGGGAGATCGGCGACCGCCCCGTCGACGTCGACGCGGTCGTGCGGCGGCGTGCCGGCGACCTTCGCCCGACTCGGCCGAAAGAGCCGGAGCCGCCATTCGGGCTGAAAGGTGTGGCGAAGCGGCCGGCCGCCGAAGACGAGCCGTCGATTCACGCGGTAGCCGGCGGGCGCGGCGGCGCCCGGCGCGAGCGCCTCGCGGATCGCGCGGGCGAGGTCGGGCGAGACGATCTCGTCGGAATCGAGGAGGAGGACCCACTCGGCGCCCGCGCAGGCGTCGATCGCGAACTGCTTCTGCGCCACATGACCGGCCCACGCGCGGCGGATCACCTCGACCTTGAGCGACTCGGCGAGTTCGACCGAACCGTCGCGCGAGCCGCTGTCGACCGCGACCACGCGCCCGGCGAGCGCGACGGCGGCGCGGAGGACGGGCTCGAGCGTGCGCATGCTGTCGCACATCGTGAGCGCGACCGCGAGCGATGCGACGGGAGCGCCGGCGACGGGGCTCGCGCCGGCGCGAACGGCGCCGTCGGGGGCCGCGGGGATGCCCGTCGAGGAGGCCATGGCGCGATCGTAACAGCGATGGCGTGCGCGACCGTTCGATGCCGTGCGTTCCGACGCGCGTGGTGCGGTTACCGTTTCGCGATGCACGCCACCGACCACACCGGCCGTCCCATCGACGCTCCCGAATGCGCGCGACCCGTCCGCGTGGGCCTCGGCGCGCCGCCCGCGGCCCGCGCCCGATCGCTCGTCGCCGCGCGGCTCGCGTCGTGCGGCCTGCTGGTCGTGACGGCGCAGGGCTGGACGCAGGCGACGACGGCGCCCGCCGCGCGCGCGCCCGACGCGCCGTCGGCGGTGGCGCCCCCTACCGCCACCGCGCTTCCGCTCGCCGGCCTTTCCGCGCCGGCGCGAGTCTCCTTCGACGCGTTCGACATTCCGCTCGTCGAGACGGCGACCTTCGAGGACGCGCTCCGCGTCGAGGGATTCCTCCATGCCCGCAATCGCTTCGCGCAGATGGACCTCATGCGCCGGCATGCCGCGGGCGAACTGTGCGAGCTCGTCGGACCGCTCTCGGTCTCGATCGATACGCCGAGGGCACGACTGCAACTCCGAAAGGTCGCGAAGGCCTCGGTCGACCGGCTGAGCGCCGACGAGCGGCGATTGCTCGACGCCTATGTCGACGGCGTGAACCAGGGGCTGCGTTCGTTGCCGAAGGTGCCCGCCGAGTACGCGCTCCTCCAGCTCGTGCCCGCGCCGTGGACCGCGGAGGACACGATCCTCGTCGCCCTCTCGATGTGTTCGATGCTGAATGACACCGCCCGCATCGAAACCTCGGTCGGCGTTGCAGCCGCCGCGCTGCCGCCGGAACTGTTCGCGTATCTCGCGACCCCCTACTCGAGCGTCGACTGCCCGGTGGTGCCCGACGCCACGCCGTTCACGCCCCCGCCGATTCCCGGTCCCGGCGTGCTCGACACGCGGAATCGCCCCGCCGCCGCGACGAACGACGCGAGCGCGACGACGAAGAAGGACGAGACGCGCGGCGGCCCATCCGATGCGACGTCGGACCAGACGAAGGACCAGACCAAGGGCCAGACGAAGGGCCAGACCAGGGGCCAGACCAAGGACCAGAAGAAAGGTCCCGCGAAGGACGATTCGACGGACAAGACTAAGGGTCAGACGACCAGCGGGACGCCGGGCGCACACGCGCCGACGAGTGCAACCACGAACGGAGCGACGGGTACCGCCGATGACGGTCTCGCGCTGGCTGCAACGTGGAGCGTCGAGGCGTCGGTCGATCTCGAAGGGGCGCGAACCGCCGCCCTCGCGCGCCTCGACCAGATCGCCGAGGGAGTTCGCGCCGGCTCGAACGGCTGGGTCGTGAGCGGCGCGCATACGCCGCACGGCGTCGCGATCCTCGCGAACGACATGCATCTCCCGATCACGGCGCCGCCGATCTGGTATCGCGCGTCGTTCGTCTATACGGAGGGCGGCGAGCGGCGGACGCTCGACGGTCTCACGCTTGCGGGCGTTCCGGGACTCGTCACCGGCTCGAACGGACGCGTCGCATGGGGCTTCACGAACGTCGAGGGCGACTTCATCGACTTCGTCGTCATCGAGCCCGATCCGAACGATCCGACGAAGTACCTCGTCCCGGGCGGAAGCGAGCCGTTCGTCGTCGAGAAGGTGACGCTCAAGCCGCGCGCCGTGCCCGCCCAGAAGATCGAGGTCCGACGCACGCGCTACGGTCCGATCGTCGGCAACGACCCGAGCGGCCGCCCCATCGCGCTTCGTTGGACGGCGCTCGACGACGGCTCCATCAACCTCGCCACGCTCGACCTCGCCAACGCGAAGGACGTTCCGAGCGCGCTTGACATCGCCGCGCGCTGGCGCGGTCCCCAGCAGAACGTGATGGTCGCCGGCGCCGACGGTCGCATCGGATGGACGATCTCGGGGGCACTCCCCGTCCGCACGGGATATAGCGGCGCGACGCCGGTCTCGTGGGCGGACGGCACCCGCGGTTGGGTCGGCTACGTCGACGACGACATCGCCACCGCGCCTTCTTCCGACGGCGCGCCCGCGACTGCCCGGCCAGCGCGGCCGCGCGTGGTCGATCCCGCCGACGGGTTCGTCGTCACCGCCAACCAGCGCACCGTACCGATCGACGTTGCAGCCTCGATCGGGACGCTCTGGGCCGCGCCCGACCGCGCCGACCGCATCCGCGACCTCCTCGTGGAGCGCGCGGCCGAGGAGCGACGCGGATCTCCCGGCAGGATCGACGAGGCGACGTGCGCCGCGATCCAGCTCGACACCGCCGTCCCGGTTCTCGTGCGTTGGCGCGACGCGATCACGCCGATCCTCGCCGCCGCCGGCGCCGAGGTCGCGGCCGACGGCGCGCCGACCGATCGCGCTCGGCGCCTCGCCGCGATCGCCGGCACACTGGGCGCGTGGAACGGCCGCGCCGACACGACGGAGACCGCCGTCGGACTCGCCGACGGCATCCGACGCCGCGTGCGACGTGCGATCCTTGCGGGAATCGCCGAGGCCGCGATCGCCTCCATGACGCCACCTCCGAGCGACGCGGCGCGGACGAATCTCCTCGACACCATCAGCCGCCTGCCCGCGCAGGACGAGAGTCTTCTTCGCATCGTTCGCGATCAGCCGGTTCACCTCCTTCCCGCGTCCGCCGCGTCCTGGAGCGCCGTCATCGAGCAGGCAGCCCTCGAGAGCGCCGCAAGCATGCGGAAAAATGACGAGCTCATTCCGTGGGGTCGGCTCAACGTGTCGGACTTCGGCCATCCGCTCGCCCAAGCGATTCCGGCGCTCGCGTCGCGCTTCATGCTTCCGACGCACGAGCAGCCCGGCCACCCCGGCGCCGTCCGCGTGGCCACGCCGACCTTCTCCGCAAGCGCCCGCATGGTGGTCGCGCCAGGCCGAGAGTCGGACGGCCTGATGCAGATGCCGGGCGGCCAATCGGGCGATCCCGGAAGCCCGCACTGGGCCGACCAACATGCGGCGTGGCGCGACGGTCGTCCGCAGCCACTTCGCCCTGGGCCGGCCGTCGCGATCCTTGAACTCACGCCAACGGTCGACGCGCCAACCGACGCGAAGTCCGCACCCGACACCGGTTCCAAGACTGAGTCCAAGACTGAGTCCAAGACTGAGTCCAAGACGCAATCCAACTCCAAATCCAAGACCTAATCCAAGGCCGCTCCCGACTCCGCCCCCGAGTCCCCCCAAATCCGCCGCGAAATCCCCAGCCTAGTCCGCCGCTACGACCGCTCTCACAACCGACGCGAAGCGCGCCGACCCGTTCGGTCCGACGCCTGACTCGAAGGCCGACGCGACGAGCAGCCCGCGCTCAGATGAGTGCGCGAGCGCGAAACTCCGCGGGGAAGGCGTCCGCTGTCGTCTCGCCGGTTTGTCGGGTGCGGCCCTCTGATGGTCCTTTCGCCGGCAGGTCGTGCCGACCGCGCATGCCTCGTCGTCGCAGCGCCTCCAAGAGCTCGTCGGCGGGCCGCGGACGAACGTGCGGACGGCCGCGTGCACGATCGCGTGTGCGCCCCCCGCCGCCGGTGACGCGTGTCGGGAGGGACGCTCCCGACACGCATCGCCGCGCGGCGCAGCGACTCCGTCGCGCGCCGCCTCCGACAGCGGCGCGCGGGGATCGCGCTGCGAACGCTCGCGTGCGTCAGGCGCGAGCGTGCGCGCAGGGCTTCACGAACGGCGGTCGCAGGCGTCGATCAGGAGCCGTGCGTCGGCACCGCTCGCCGGAACGAGGCGACGAAGAGCGCGTCGTCGTCGACATCCTGATCGCCGTCGAGGTCGAGGTCGCGGGTGTCGGCCGCGGCGTCGAAGTACGCCGTCCAGTCCTCGATCGTGACGGCGCCGTCCTGATCCCAATCGGCGAATCCGAGCGCGGGCGGCAGCACCGCGCGCAGCGGGCGCGGCCCGCCATCGAGCGTGAACCCGCCCGCACGCTCACGAAGCGGCAGCTCGAGCCACACGCTCGCGGGCGCGAGAATCGGCAGCGACTCGTCGATCGAAAGCGTGACATGCGCCGCGAGGACCGGTCCGTCGTCCGTCGGGCGCACCGCGCTCAGGTCGCGGAGCGTCGGGTTGGCGTTCGCCAACTGCATCGCGACCGTACCGGCCGCCGTCGCGAAGGAGAGCCGTGCGTCGACGATGGGCCGCGCCCCGTCCGGACGAGCCGCGCCGAGCGTCAGCGCCCCGGTGAGTCCGCCGGTGATCTCCATGCCGCCGATCGACGCGCGGAAGGCGCCGTCGTCGAGAACGTAGCGCGAGAGCGCCGCATCGAGCGGACCGACCCGAGCCGGCGAGGCCGGCTGGTCGCCCGGCGCCACCGCGACGAATCGCCCGCGCACGTCGAGGTCGTCCGCCCACGAGAAGACGAGCCCTGCGGTGCGGGGTTGCCCGTCGGGACCGAGCGCGACCATCGGGCAGTCGGCGCCGAACCTCGAGACGAAAATCGACTTCGCCATGTCGAGGAGATCGCGGGCGAGATCCGAGTTGCCGTCGATGCAGGCCTGGTACCACGCGATGATGAGCTGCGTCACCTCCATGCGCCAATCGACGAGCGATGCGAAGCACGCGATCCCCTCGTCGGGATCGATGGCGGCGACCTCTTGGCAACACCGGAACGCGTCCTCGTATCCGTCAGACAGCGTCTCCGTCATCCGGTCACGCTCGCGCTTGCAGTCACATCCGACGAGCGACAGCGCCGCGATCGACGCGATCGCCAACCCTCCCCATCCGCCCCCATGCGCGATTCGACGCGCGTTTCGGCGCGCGGCCACGTCCATCCCATACGTCGTTCCGTCCATGAGACACCCCTTTCCGTTCGAGTCCTGAATGAGAACTTGGGCCGGAATTCGCCACCAAACGGTGCGCCGGTGGATGGCTCCCGTGTGCGCCGCATCCGGCGCCCGCTCGACGTGCGGTGCGAGCGACGGGCGGAACTCTACCGCGGAATGTCGCAGGCTCGAAACGTGCTGCGCTTTTTCGGTGCGCGAGATTTTTCGCCGCGCGTGACAACGCGAGCGCCGTCGCGCCCGCGTTCGTCATGCACTCTGTGTTGCAGCTTCAGGCCGTTGACCCGCAGCGCGATCGCCTGGCGGGATCACTCCGACGGGCAGCCCTTCACGAACTCCTGACGGAGCCGGTCATACTCGGCCTGATCGATCGCGCCGCAGTCGAGCGCGCGGCGAAGGTCGATGAGCTGCTGGCCCGTCGTCGGCTGCGGCGCCTTATGCACCGTGCCGCCGACGGCGACGCATCCGGTGAGGGTGGCGAGGAAGGCGGTGACGGCAAGCATCGACGCGACGGGCGAAAGTCGGGGGCGCTGCGTGAACGCGGTCATTTCGAAATCTCCAATGACACGAAGACATTCGGTACGACCGCCGCGCGTTCGGGCGCGGGCGGCGCGGGTACGGTACCGCGTCGACCGCACCGGGTGTGCACGCCCGCCGACCGACGTCCTTCAGTGGTGCTGGTGACCGTGATCGTCGTTCGCCGCCTCGTGCTCGGACTCGCCATGGGCGATGTCGCCGTGCGGAGCGGCCGGACCGGCCTTCTCCGACTGCGGAGGCTGCGGCAGGAATCGGACCATCCCGGTGTCGAGGTCGTAGACCGCGGCGCAGATCCGGAGACGCCCCTTCTCCATCGCTTCGGACAGGATCGGGCTCTGCGAACGGAGTTTCGCGGCGACGTTCGCGGCGTTATGCCAGACGCAGTTGTGCACTGCGTCGCCGCCGTCGGCGATCCCCTGCTTCACGACCGGGAGGATGTCCGCGACGACGGCCGGCAGGTGGCCGGGCAGTTCGCCGCCCTCCTTCGCAGTCGTGACGGCGGCCGCCACCGCGCCGCACTTCTCATGGCCCATCACGACGACGAGCTGCACGCCGAGATGTTCGACCGCGTACTCGAGCGACCCCATGCCGACGTCGTCGGCGGTGTTGCCCGCGACGCGCACGACGAAGAGGTCGCCGAGCTCCTGGTCAAAGACGAGTTCCGGCGGAACCCGCGAGTCGCTGCACGTGAGGATTCCGGCGAACGGGTGCTGGCCCTTCGCGAGATCGCTCCGGCGCGAGACATCGCGCGGCGTGTCGTTGTCCTTATTGCCGACGAACCGCGCGTTGCCCTCGACGAGCTTCTGAAGCGCCTCATCCGACGACACCGAGCCGAGCGCGCCGGCGAGCGGCGCCGTGTCCGCAGGTCCGATCGCCGTGCGTTCGCTGGCGCAGCCGGCGAGTGCGGCGAACGGAAGCGAGGCGACGAGAAGGACGAGCGAGAGTCGAGAGACGGGCGTGCGCGTTTCCATGCCTCTCCGATCGGGGGCGATCGTGAGGGAATCCACAGTTTCTCTACCGAAGCGAAAACGCACCGCCGCCTCCGAGCGCAAAACGTGCGGAGGCGGCGGCGACGATTCGGTCTTCGCGGGTTATGCCGGCCGTAGCGAACGGCCAGCGCGGGCGGCCCGAGCGCGCCGTTAGGTTGCGGGACTCGTCGGCGGCGGTGGCGTGCGGTCGTCCTTCGACAGCGTGCCGAGCGCGGCGGGGAGTTCGACGCCCGCTTGCCGCGCGAGCTCATGCAGGCGCGGCAGGCTGTTGACGATGCCCGCGAGGAAGTTGCTCGTCGCGTTGCGGCCGTTGCCGTCGACGCCGGTGTCCCACACGGTGATCTTGTCGATCTTCAGGTTCGAGATCGCCTTCACCTGTTCGGCGACGAGCTTCGGCAGCTGTTCGATGAGAAGGAGCGTCGGGCCGACCTGCGAATCCTGGCCGCAGCTTTCGATGAGCTTGCGATAGCCCTCGGCCTTCGCTTCGAGGACGAGTCGCACGCCCTCGGCCTCGGCCTGGTACTTCGCGGTGATGGCGTCGGCCTCGCCGCGCGCCTCGATGCGGCGCTTCTCGGCTTCCGCCTCGGCGGCAACGGTGATGCGCTTGGCCTCGATCTCCTGCGGCGCGATCGTCTCCTTCGCCATGCGCGCGACCTCCTGGTCGCGCTGCGCGAGCAAGATCGCCTCGGCCGCCTTCGCGGCCGCGACTTCCTTGCGGCGACGGCTTTCGGCCTCGACTTCGCCGAGTTCGGCGGCGGTCCTCGCGATCTTCGCCCGCGACGTGTTCTCGCCGGTGACGGCCTGCGCCTCCGATTCCGCGACGCGCACGCGCTGTTCCTGCTCCGCCATCTTCTTCGCCGCGAGCGTTTCTGACGCACGCTGGGCGACCGTCACTTCGCGGTCGCGCTGGGCCGCCGCTTCGGCCGTGATCGCTTGCGCCTCGAGCGCCGCGATCGCCGCACGCCGCGACGCGTCGGCTTCCTTCTTGCCTTGTTCCGAACGGGCGATTTCGGCTGCAACGCTGACTTCGCGTTCGCGCACCGCGAGCGCCTCGCCGGTCGCGCCTTCGCGTTCCTGCTGCGCGACTTCGACCTTCGCGCGGTTGATCGCTTCGGCCGCGGCGCGCTTGCCGATGGCTTCGATGTAGCCCGACTCGTCGGTGATGTCGCGCACGTTCACGTTGATCAGCTCGAGGCCGATCTTGTTGATCTCCTGCGCGACGTTCTCGTTGATGAGCTTCATGAACTTCTCGCGATCCTTGTTGATCTCCTCGATCGTGAGGGTCGCGATGACGAGACGAAGCTGGCCGAGGATGATGTCCTGCGCCTGGTCGCGGATCTGCTGCGTGGTGAGGTTGAGCAGGCGCTCCGCGGCGTTATTCATCAGGACGGGATCCGTCGAGATGCCGACCGTGAAGGTCGCCGGCACGTTGACGCGGATGTTGTTCAGGCTAAGCGCGCCGCTGAGCGGGATGTCGATCACCATCGGCTCGAGCGAGAGGTACGCCCAGTCCTGGATGAGCGGCCAGACGACCGTTCCGCCGCCGTGCATGCACTTCGCGGCCTTGCCTCCCGACACGCGGCCATAGATCACGAGGATGCGGTTCGACGGGCAGCGGCGGTAGTAGCGGAAAACGAGGAGCGCCACCACGACGAGGACGAAGAGCACCGCCACGACGACGCCGAGCCAGAGAAGCGACTGCGTGGCCCGGGGCTCGAGGAGGCCGCCGCCTCCGCCGTCACGCTGCCCGAACGCGATGGCTGCAACGCCGAGCGCCGCACATGCCGCGAGACCGATCACCGTTCCGACTCTCGTCTTCATCGAACTCCCTCCCGAGATGCGCCGCGGGGTGCGGCGAGATGCGTTCGTTCCGATCACAGGCGACGCACGGTCACCGTGTTGTCGCCGTTCGCCCGCACGATCTTGATGCGCGTTCGCGGGGGAATCTCGTCGGACTCCGACACCGCATACACGTAGCGCTGCCGTTCGCCCACCACCGCCATGACTTGCCCGCGTCCTTGGCCCGCCGCGGGGACGACGGTGTACGCCTCAGCCTCGATGCCGACGTACTGGTCGAGCGTGACGTTGCCGCTCGCCGTGAGCGAGCGCGTGGCGCGAAGCAGGTAGACGAGGAGCATGCTGAGGACGAGTCCGCCTGCAACGCCAACGAGCGCGCTCACGCCGGCGGACCAGCCGCTTCCGCGATAGCCGCCGAGGCCGGTCCACCCAAAGCCCATCGCGAACGTCAGGACGCCTTGCACCGACAGGAGCGCCATGCCGAAGTTCGAGATCGCGTGGCCGTCGGCGTGCGTGCCCGCGTCGCCCCCGTGCATGCCGTCGCCCGTGTGCATGTCGCCCGCGCCGCCGTCGTCGCCGCCGATGCCGAGCAACGCCAGCGCGATGCGAATGGCATATCCGAACGTTCCCACGAGCGCGGGCACCGAGAACCACGCCGCGCCGTCCTCAAACAGAAGTTCCATCAAGGACGCCATTGGGCGGAGACTATAGCAACGATCCCGTGCCTCGTCGGCGACGCGTCGAACTTCGAACGCGGACTGCGACGGTGCCGTGTTAGCTTCGCCCGGCGTCGCGTCGAGCCCACCGCGCCGCCACTCGCGGCGCCTCTGCCATCGCCCACACGACGAAGAGCAGACCGTCGAAGGTGATTGGCCGAAGGATCCCGTACATCAGCATCACCATCGGGTCGCTGCCGCTTCGATTGAATCTCGTCGCCCACGGCACGGCGCGCCATCCGAGCCCGGGCGTGGAGAGGACCGTGCCGAGCGCAAGCGCCAGCAGCGTGGCGAAGCCGCCGACGAGCCAGGCCGGCGCGCGCATCCAGCGCGGCGCGAGCGCGATGAGCGAGCCGGCGACGACCGCGCATTCGCTCGTCATCGCGAAGAACGTCGCGGGCGACTCGCGGACGAATCTCGCCGTTGCATAGAAGCGCGGCGTCGCAAACGAGAACGACAGCCCGACGCCCGGCGAATCCGGCACCGCCACGGGGCCCACCTGCAGGTCGAACCCGAGCGACGCGAGCGCGACGAGCGGCGCGACGGCGACGGGGATCGCGAGCGCGCGGAGCGTCCACCGCACGGTGGCCGACCGCTGCGGCGCGCACGACGCCCACACGAACGCAACCGCGAAGAGGAGGCTCACGATGTGCCACGACACGAACGCTCCGCCCTCCGGGGTCGGCGCGAGGAGGTATCGGCTCAGGAAGACCTGGAGGATCGCCGCGGACCCGAGCAGGAACTCCCAACCGAGCGGAGGCGCGATCGGTTCGAGCGGCGACGGCTGCCGAGCGCGAAGGTACAGGAGGGCGCACGAGATCGCGACGAACGTGTACGCCGCCTGCTGCCCTCCGAGCGACTCGCGCGGCCCGGAGAACGTGAAGCTGAATCCGAGTCCCCATGCGCCGACCGCGGCCACCATCATCGCGCAGAGGACAAGCGCGATCGCGATCGACGCGACCGAGAGCGCGTAGGCGCCGGCGGCGCGGAGCCGCGTCGCCACGATGAGGCACCAGAGAGGCAGCGCGATCGCCGCGAGGCGCGCGACCGTGCCGGCGACGGCGACGAGCGTCCAGTGCGGTTGATCGGTCTCGCCGACCCAGCCCGTGCCGCGGTCCCACATGCCCTGCAAGTCCCAGTATCCGCAGAGGTAGATCGTCGAGATCAGGAAACCGAAGGCCGGCACGATCAGCGAGGCGGCGAGAAGGAGCGAGAGAAGCCCCGGCCGCGCGACTCCGAGGCGCCACGACGCATGCATGAGCGCGATGGCCGTCAGTGCGAGAAGGCCGAACACCACCGACGTGAACGTGTGGTTCGCGGGAAAGAGCGAGCGCGACGACTCCACCGCCACGAACGTCCAGAGAAGGACGGCTGCAACGAGGAGCGATCGCGGCGCGGCGACCGTGGCGGGCGCGTCGACGGCGTTCGCCGCAACGCGGAGTCGTCGCACGCCGACGAGCGCGGACACGCAACCGGCGCCGACGATGGCGAGGCCGCCCATCACGCCCAAGGCGGCCCACTGTTCGAGATCGCCCGACTGCGAGTGCCATTGCGGATACGGTTCGAGCCATGGCCGGAGGATGAGCGGCACGTTCGCGGCGGCGTAGACGACCGCGCCCGCGAGAGGCACAAGGCCGCGCCGCGGAAGGCCGAGCGCGGACCATCGGCCGCGAAGGGACAGCGCGATCGACGTCATGAGCGCGATGCGCAGGAGCGGAATCGACGCCGACGCAACCGCGACGCGATCGACGTCGCTCGGCGTCAGGGTCGAGGTGTCGAGCGGCCGCGCGACGATGGCCGCACTGACCGCGAGGAGGATGGCTGGTGTCGAGAGCGCGAGGAGCCGCGCCGCCGCCCTCCACCACGTGGAGCGGGCCGACTCGAGCGGCGTCGACGCGATCCAGAGGACGGCCGCCAAGAGAAGGATGTGCGCGACGTCAAAGCACGGCGGAGTCGTGAGAAGCCACACGAACCAACCGACCGCCGCTCCGCGCACGAACGGCACGAACGCGAGGACGCCGAGGACGACGGCGCCGAGGAGCGTCACGCTCGACAGCGCGGCGTTCGCGGCGACGTCGGAACGGCCTGCGTCGCGCGACACGCGCACCGGCAGCCCGCACTCCGGGCAGGTGGCGTCGCCCTCGCGACCGCGAATGTCGTACCCGCACCGGAGACAGGTTTCCCGAGCCGACATCGGCGGACTCCCTCACACGTCCGACGCGTCGGCGTCGGCAACGCGGAGATCGTACCGCCGACGCCGCCGCTTCCGCGGCACGCGTGCCCGCAACGCGGAGACCGTCGCACATCGCGAGCGCTAGCCCTGGGCCGCGGCGGCGCGGCGGGCCGCCTCCCTAATGACGTCGCGCTCCTGGGCGTCGAGCGTGCGGCCACATTCCGGGCACCGGTCGGCATCGGGCCTGAGTCCGGCGAGCGAGTGGCCACAGGCTCGGCACGTCGGCACGCCGCAGTCGAGGAGGGACGAACGCAGCGAGGCCGCCCCGCTCCGTCGATGCATCCAGCGGATCAGGAGGAGGACGGCTGCAACGACGAGGAGGATGGCGAGGTCGCCGCGAAACCGCGCGAGTGCCCCGAGCGGCACGTTCGCGAGCGCGAAGCGGACGAGAACGAGGAGCCCGATCGCACCGACTGCGACGACGGCGATGCCTACGACGAGATCGCGAGGTCGGGTCTCCCCGGCGAATCGCGCGAGCGCGGCGTCGCGCGTCTCGTCGTCGGGAAATCGCGCGAACTCCGGCAACCCGCGGAGCGTCAAATGATGGAGGGTGCGCTTCGACGCCACGGCTGGCGCGACAGCGTAACGACGAGACCGACGAGCGGCGTGCGTCTCCCGAGGTCGCCTAACACCCGTACGACTGCGGCCGCTCGTACGATCTCGGCGTGGCAGCCCTTGGACCGACGGCGCTCCCCTCCTCCGTTCCGATGCACGAGGCGCACCGCCGGCTCGGCGCGCCGCGCGCGACTCGCTCCGCGTCGGCGTGTAGGATCTCAGCCCCACGCGCCCAAGAGAAGCGCGAGGTCGCTCGCGGTGACGACGCCGTCGTCGTCGAGATCGGCGCCCTCGTCGGTCGAGCCCCAGGCGCCGAGCAGGATCCCGAGATCCGCGGCGTCGACGTCTCCGTCGCAGTCGAGATCGCCCTGCACGCATGCCGGCGGCCCGGGCTGAAACTCGTGGGCGCCGCGGTCGATGATGGGCGCACGCCCCACGCCCGCGTCGGGTGCGGAGGGCTCGTCGTAGAAGCGCGGGAGACCTGCAACGTCGACATCGATCGGCACGTTCCACTCGAGGTTGCTGCCCGAGTCGATCGCCGGGCTCAGGCCTGCAACGCGGAGATCGTCGTCGAGCGTGCCGACGGCGTTGTCCGCGCCGTCGACGTCGACGAAAACCGGGTCGACCGCGAGATTCCCGGCGCCGGTGAACCCGCCCTGGACGATCGTGTGCTCGACGACGATCGTCGGCGCGCCGGGCGACTGGATCTGCTGACCCGCGTTGCCCCACAGGATCGAGTTGTGCACGATGCAGGTGCCGCCGTTGAGCTTCGCGATCGCCCCTCCGAGATTGACCGCTCCGGCCGCGTTTCCGGCCATCGTGCAGTTCAGGATGTGCACCGAGCCCGTCGAGATCAGGAGGCCGCCGCCGAGGCCGGCCGAGTTCGCCTTGTTGCCGGAGAAGAGACAGTTCACGACGGTGGAGTTCGAACCGGCGCTCGTGCAGAAGATCGCGCCGCCCCCCGTCCCCCCCGACGTGTTGCCCGCGAACCGGCAATTCTTGACCGTCGCCACCGCGGCGCTCGTCAGGCTGATGGCGCCGCCGTTGCCGTTCGTGGAGTTATTGAGGAACGAGCAGCGATCGATCGTCACGACGCTCAGGCCGACGCGATGAATCGCGCCGCCGCCGCCGGAGGAGTTCGATTCGAAAGTGCATGCCGTGATGGTCGCGTTGACGCCCGCGCCATTCAGCGACACGGCGCCGCCGAATGCGGTGGCGGCTCCCGAGGTCGCGACGTTCGAGAGGAACGTGCACTCGAGGATGAGCGGCTGCGCGTTGCCGTTGATGGCGATGGCACCGCCATTCTGCGCGGTGTTTCCGAGAAACACGCACTCGCGGACGATCGGCGCGGTGACGGCTGCAACGCCGTTGATCAGGATCGCGCCGCCGTTCGTCGCACCGCCGGCGGGCTTCGCGTTCTGGATCGTGAAGCCTTCGACGATCGCCGCCGCGGACTCCCCGGATTGAAAGACGAAGGCGCGGTCGACGAGATCGCACTCGATGATGCAGGCCCCGGGTCCGTTGGCGGAGTGGAGATGAATCGCCTTCCCGCCGAAGTCGAGCGCGCGGTTGTCGGCACCGGCGTAGGTGCCGTCGGCCACGACGATCTCGTCGCCGTTGGTCGCGGCCGCAATCGCCGCCTTCAGCGTTGCTTGGTCCGCGGGCACGTGGATGACGGAGGCGTTCGCGCTTGCGGCCGAGACGGCGATGATGCACCCGACACCGGACTGAAGGAACGGCTGAAGTCGTCGCATTAGGGTCCTCTCGGGTGCGGTTGCCGTGGATTGACTCAGAGCCGAACGCCATCGTGACGTCGGACGATGCACGGTGCGAGGTCGGAGCGTACTCCGAGTGCGCCTCTCGCGCCGCGGAGCCGTCAATGAGGTGTTAGGCCCTTCCGCGCCCCGAACGCCGACGACGAACGCGGCGATCGTTCTAGTCGGCGGTGATCAGTTCGGGCCAGACTCCGCCTTGATCTTGGTGGGCGGCCCCCACAGCGCGGTGGCCTCTTCGAGGGTCAGTGGCAGGTAGTAGATGTCGCCGTTCGGCGCGGCGAACCCCGCGGGCGAGGAACCGCCGGGATAGACCCGCGTCATGAGACCGGCGTAGGCATGCCGAACCTGCCCTCCGGCAACCTCGAAGATCCAGAGGCTCGGTGGTCGCTCCGTCAGAACATCGACCGAGTAGCGCAGCGACGGATCGAATTGCGACAACGCCCCCTTCTCGTAGACCGTTTCGGTTTCGTCAGGGCGGAACTCCGAGATGCGGTCCCCGTTCGCCAGGAGATACGCGGGACTGATGTCGGTGAGAGCTCGTTGCTCACCCTTCTCAAGCACGAGCACCGAGCGCGTCGCGAGCGGCCCATCGCCGAGATAGATGCTCACCCACCGATACATCCGCGGCGAGTCTCGCACTGCACCGCTGACGAGACCGTCTGGATACTCGAGCACGCGCTCCGACGAACATCCTGCGAGGAGGATGAGCGCAACCGCAGCGCCTGTAGTCGCGAGCACGTTCCTTGTGATTCGCATGCCGTCCTCCGTGCGCCGCGGGCGGCACAGCCGCGCTCGCCCGTTGTTTCGTCGCCGGGACAGGTTCCCACATTCCAACCTGTTTGAGCTGGAGGCCACCATCCCACGAAGGAACGAATGTGGCCCGACGGAAGCCCCCGCCTTCCCTCCCCCCTCAGCAGCCTCCCTCGCTCCGCCAACCGTCGCGCGCACTCAGCTTCGCCGCGCCCCCATCCACGCACAACGCCGCGACAGAATCGCGGCGTTGCGTCATGTCGAGGTTGTTAGAGCCACCCATGGGATTCGAACCCACGACCTGCGCTTTACGAAAGCGCCGCTCTACCGCTGAGCTAGGGTGGCGTTGCGCCCGGCGGTGCCGCGCCCGGAGGGCGAGGAACGCGAGGCGAGTAACGGGAAGCCGACGATTCTAACGACGAGCGGCGGAGGCCGCTACGGCTTCGAACGTCGCGGGGATCCGCGAATTCTCCATCGTCACTTCGAGTCGGCCGTCTTCGTGTCGCCCGCGCCCTTGGTGATGAGTTTGACCGTTTCCGCGGCGCTCATATTGAGGGCACCGTGGAGGCGACCGGCGGCGTCGGCGAGCTGGCCGGACGACGACGCGATGAGTTCGCGGACCGCCAGAATCTGCCGCTCGTTCGCGAGGTTGCCGAATCGGCGAGCGCTCGCGGCCGCGCGGCTGAGCAACTCGATCTTCTCGGCTTCGTCGCTCGCGGCGATCGCGGCGTCGATCAGCTTTCGCTGGGCCGTTTCGGTCGGAACCATCGCGAGGACGTCGGCGACCATGAGTCGCACCCCGCCCTGGCGGCGATCGATAGCTTCGAGGAGCGGCTTCTCCGCGTCGCGGATCGAGAAGATCGGGCTGTTCGAGACGGCGATCTTCGAGAGCGTGTCGAGCGCACGGAGCGTGTAGTCCGACGCCTCGTCCTCGCTGATCGCGCCGCCCGACTGATTGCGGAAGGCGAGTTCGACGGCGCCCTTGAAGGTCTCGTCGTTGCCGCTGGCCGGCCACACGACGACGCCGGGATCGAGCGTGAACTCGTTCGTGGCCCGCGACGCCTCGGCGGTCGAGACGACGGCAACGATCGGGACGGCGAGCGTCATCGCGCCCAAACGCGCCGACTCGATCGCCGACTTCACGCTGTCCGCGCTGCCTGCAACGACGAGCACGTCGAGGCCGCTCGAGGCGTTGAGTTCGGGCTCGAACTGGGCGAACGTCTCGGCGCCGTTCATCGTGGCGAAGCCGAGCGTCGAGAGGCGACCGGAGATCTGGCGGCGATCCTCTTCGGACACCGCGATCACGGCCGCGGTGGTCGTGCCGGCGTCACGGACGGCGGCGCCCAAGATCGGAACGATCGAGAAGTCGCCCGGGAAGGTCTGCTGCGGAAGCGCCTCGCCGATCGCAAGCGCCGCTTCGTACTGCACGCGCCGCTCGGGGTAACGAAGGCATTCGAGAAGCGCCGGACGGCCGTTCGCCTCGACGAGGCTCTTGCTGCCCGCGGTCTGGCCGAGGGCGGCGATGCCGTCGCGCACGAGTTCGGTGTCCTTCCGATCGATCGCGAGACCGATCACCGACTGGTCGATGCTCGGGCCGGCGGCCATCGCGAAGAAGGACGGCGAGTACGGAAGTCCGCCGAAGATCGGATCGGTCGCGCCGGCCGGGAGACGGTTCTCGCGACGGAGGTCGCTCGCGATGTAGAGGGCGAGCGCGTTCGCGTTGGCGGCGTCGAACTGAAGCGCCTTGCGGGCGGCGAGCATCGCCATCACTTCGCGGAAGATCGGGGTCGGCACCGCGGTCGGCGTGAGGCCGCCGAAGGTGTTGTACGACCAGACGTTGTTCACCGGCTCGTTCGCGTACGGCACGAGCGCCTCGTCGCCGAGGAAGTAGCGACGGGAGAGCTCGGCGAACTGCGCCGAGGTGTCGGTCGACTGGGCGCCGATCCGGTTGAACGCACGCATCGCGGCGTCGCGGACGTCGGACGTCGCGGCCGGATCGTTGGCAAGCTCGAGGAGGAAGGGCGCGGCGGCGGGATAGCCGATCTCGCCGAGCATGTCGGCGATCTTCCGCTGATTCACCGGATCGACCTTCATGAGCGCCGCGGTGAGCGGGTTCACGGCGAGACGCTTGAGCGACACGATGACCTCGGTCGCCGCGACCTCGCGGGACGGATCCTTGCCGCTCGTGACCGCTTCGAGAAGCGCCGGCATCGCGTACTCGCCGGCGGCTTCGAGCCGCTCGCGGGCGAACATCTTTTCGCGCACCGTGCCGGTGAGCTTCGCGAGCGCGTCGGCGATGCGAGCGGGCTGGCGAGCGAGTTCGAGCCGACCGTCACGCAGCATCTGATCGAACTGCTGGGCGAGGTTCGAGACGCCGTCCATGCCGCGGCCGCGGGCCATGGCCTGATCGAAGCGCTCGGCGAGTCCGTTCTCGTCGACGATCGTCGCGAGGTCGCTCGCGGTGAGGCCGGCGTCGAGAAGCGCCTGCGCCTGCGCCGCAGCCACGTCGGGCTTCGCAACGTTGATCAGGTGGAGGAACTCCTTCACACCCTGGATCTTGCTCTTCGCGCCCGCCGTCTCCGCAGCGTTCGCGGCGGAATCCTGCGGGTGGGCAACGACAGGCGACGTCATGCCGACCACCGTCACATGCAAGGCAATCGCAGCAAGGACGGCACGGGCACGAACGAAAGGTCGCATCGGTGGTAACTCCAGGTCTCGAGTGAGGGCCCCGAGCAGCGGGGCAAGTGGGCGCCAAGTAGGCGCAAGAGGAGATCGCGCGAAGGCGTGACAGGATCGCCGGACGAACCCCGCGACGGACGGCGGCGTCCTATACGGGCGTTCGCGCGGCGAGGGTGCGACGACAACACGAATCGCGACTTCGACGAGCCGAAGCGCGCAAAGGTGCCGTGCCGAACGCCCACCGCAGAGAAGGTCCGGAATGTACGGGACACAGGGCAAGAGTGTCAATGAATCGTCGTACACTCTCGGCCCTGTCGAGGCGCTCGCTGACTCGGAGTCACGCGAGGCCGAAACGCACGCAGTCCTTCGGGCCACATGAGGCGATCGAGCCTCATCGACGCACGCGGACCTCGCGCGATTCGGTGCAGGGAAGGCGGTGAAAAACCGCCACGGACGCGCCGCCGTGACGGGTTCGAGCAGGGTGTCGGGTTGGCCTCAAGGCCCACCGTCGACAGCCTCGCTCGGCGAGTTCGACAGCCACTGACGACCGGATGACCGCGGCACGGCGCCTCGCCGTGCGACCGGGCCGGAACTCGGGAAGGCCGAACTCGTCCGGAACCCGAAGTCGGAAGACCTTCCTCGACACAGCTCCGCTTCGGACTCGCCCGCGCTCCCGCGTTGGGCACCGAAGCTCGTCTTTGCCCCGGCGCGAATCCGGAGGCAGGAAAGGCTCCGACGTGTCGGGTTCCCCTGTCGTCGTATCTCGTGGTCGTCGCGCGTCCCTCGCGAGCGCGGGAATCGTCTCGTCGTTGCAGCTCCTCGTTGTCTCGAACGGCGCCGCCGCACAGGCGGAAAGCCCCTTCGCGACGACGGTCGTCAACTATGTCGCGGGCATCGGCGCCGCGAGCGGCTTCACCAACCCGCTCGTCGCGCTCGGGTCGCCCGAGCGATTCACCGGCGACGGGCTGATTCCGCAGGCCGTCACGCCGTTTCAGCCGCCCTTCATGACGAACGAGATCGTGTCGATCGGCATGGGCGGCTCCCTCACGCTCGCCTTCGACCACGACGTCGTGGACGACCCGGACAACCCCTTCGGCATCGATCTCCTCGTCTTCTCGAACGCGTTCGCGACCGACGCCTTCTCGCCCCAGGGGGTGATGGGCTCGATGTTCGGCGAAGGCGGCGCGATCTCCGTGAGCCTCGACGGCAGTTCGTGGACGCCCGTCCCCGGCATCGCCGCCGACGGTCCCCTGCCGACGATGGGATACGTCGACGTCGGGCCCTACGCGACGCGCCCGGGCCTCGTCGAGACCGACTTCACGAAGCCGGTCAATCCCGCGCACACGCCGGCATCGCTCGCCGGGCTGAGCTACGAACTCCTCGTTGCAGCCTATGACGGCGCCGGCGGCGGCGTGGGCATCGACCTCAAGACGCTCGGCCTCTCGGCGATCCGCTACGTCCGCATCGACGGCAACCTCTCCTTCGGGATCACGCCCGAGATCGACGCGATCGCCGACGTCGCGCCGGCCTCGCGTGCCGTGCCGTTCGACCTCACGAACGACGGTCTCGTCGACGCCGCGGATCTCGGCGTCCTGCTCGGCGCGTGGGCGACCTCGGGCCCCGGCGACTTCGACGGAAACGGCGTCGTCGACGCGGCCGACCTCGGGCTCCTCCTGGGAGCGTGGTCGTGACGCGCCCTCACTCCGCGTTGCAGGCGCGCGCCGGCTTCACGCTCGTCGAGACGCTCGTCTCGATCGCGATCGTCGGACTGCTCATGGCGGTGCTCGTGCCCGGACTGCGCTCGGTCGCCGAGGCGAGTAAGAGCGCCGCCTGCATGTCGAACCTCCGACAGATGGCGAGCGCGGCGCACTCGTACTCGGTGACGTGGCGCGACGCGTATCCGGCGGCGATCGTCTACAAGAAGGTCGCGGGCGGCGTGCGCACGGAAGCGTGGGACTTCACGCAACATCCCGACGGCACCGTCACCCCCGGCGCGCTCTGGCTCTTCACCGACACGCCGAACGAGGTCATGCAGTGCCCGGGCTTCGATGGGGCATCCACCTTCGGGAACGATCCCGCATCGGGCTACAACTACAACACGAGCTTCATCGGCGCCGAAGGCCGCTTCCCCGAGCTCGGACCCGACGGCGCATGGAAGGACGGCTGGGCGCTCGCGCGCCGCGGACTTCCCATGGCATCGCATCGGCGCACGTCGGAAACCGCACTTTTCGGCGACGCAGGCTGGAAAGGCGGCGCGAACAAGTTCATGCGCGCGCCTTCGGGAAACGCGGAGGGAGATCTCGGCGTTGTCTACTCGGGCGCGCAGTCCTTCCGCCATGTCATGTGCGCGAACGTCGCGTTCCTCGACGGTTCCGTACGTCCGTGTCAGGATTGTTGCGAAGGCGTGCATGCGACGCCTTCGCTCTTGTCGGACGTGCTCGACTTCCCGCACAATGGGTTCCTGTCGAACGACGACACCGCCTACGACCCGCGCTGATCGCGCATCGGTGACGAACGGTTCGCACGAGAACCCACAGCATGTTTCGAATCAACCGCTGCGTCTGCATGGGTCGAACCTTCGAGGAATTGAAGGAGCTTGCCGCGGCAAACGGCTGGGACTTCAACGAGCTGCGCAAGAAGACGGGGTGCGGCGGCGGCTGCGGCCTGTGCGTGCCGTACGTGCGCATCATGCTCCGCAACGGACAGACGGAGTTCTACGAGCTGATTCGCGAAGAGGTGCGCACGCCGCTGCGAGGCGACGGCCATCGTGCCGGGCGCACGCAGGTGCGCACCAACGAAGCGTGCGCCGGCTGACATCGGACAAGAGTTAGCCGCGGCCGAACCCGCTCAGCCGCGCCCGAACTGGCGCTCGAGATCGCGCATCGTGATGCGCAACGACGTCGGACGCCCGTGCGGGCAGTTCGTCGATCGCTCGACGCGCTCGCGCCACGCGAGGAGTTCGCGCAGCTCCTCGATCGAGAGCCGGTCCCCTGCCTTCACCGCGGCCTTGCACGCCATCATGTCGAGCGTGTCGGCGAGCGCCGACTCCACTTCGGTCGCAAGCGCCGTGGGCGCTTCGCCGGTCGCGGCGCCGAGCGTGCCGTCGGCGGCCTTCGCGACGAGCTCGCGCAGGAAGTCGCCGGCGTCGACGCCGCGCTCGAAGAGAAACGACGGGAACGCGTGCACCGCGATGGAGCGCGGCCCGGCGGGCGCGGCTTCGATGCCCAAGCGCTCGAAGAGCGGCGCGAGCGACTCGAGCGCCTCGATCTCGCGCCCGCTGCACTCGACGATCGCCGGGACGAGGAGCGACTGCCGTTCGAGCGGCCCGCGGGCCACGCGCTCGAAGAGCTTCTCGAACATCACCCGCTCGTGGAGCGCGTGCTGATCGACGATGAGAAGCCCCTCGGCGTCTTGCGTCACGAGATAGGCCGAGTGGACCTGGAGGATCTCGACCGCGCGGGCGACCGTCGGCAACGCGGAGGGACTCTCCGTTGCAGGCGCGGCGGGCGTCGGCTCGGCCCACGGCTTCACGCCGAGCGCCTCGGCGATGTCTTCGAGCGGCGGCATCCCGCCGGTTGCCCGTGAGGGCGTCGACCAGCTCGGCGCGGACAGCGCCCCGCCGCCGGACGGCCGCCACGCGAGCGGCGCTCCCGGGGCCGGGGCCGGCGCCGAGGGCGCGAGCTCGAACGCCGGCACGAGGTCGGCGGCGCGAAGCGCGCGGCGCACCGCCCGCAACACCCCCTGATGGATCATCGACGGCTGTCGGAAGCGCACTTCGGTCTTCGCGGGGTGCACGTTCACGTCGACCTCGCGCGGATGAAGCTCGAGGAAGATCGCGGCGAGCGGCGTGAACCCCGGCGCGATGAGCCCGCGATACGCCTCGCGCACCGCGTGCAGGATCGCGCGATCGGCGACCGGCCGGCCGTTGAGATGGATGCGGAGGTGCTTGGCGTTCGCCCGCGCGAGTTCGGGCCGGCCGACGAGGCCCCACACCGTGAGCGGCCCTTCGTCGCCGTTCGCCTCAAGGAGCGGCGCCTTGTCGCCGGTGAGCCCAGCCCGCTCGACGTCGAGCACCTCGCTCGCGCGGCGGCGCAGGTCGTCGGTCGCGGCGAGGTCGAGCACGGTCTTCGAGCCGTTCGTGAGCGTGAACCGGATGCGCGGGTGCCCCATCGCGATCGACTCGAGCGTCTCGACGATGCGGCTCGCCTCGGCCGACTCGCTCTTCAGGAACTTCCGCCGCGCCGGCACGTTGCAGAAGAGGGTCTGCACCGAGACCGACGTCCCGGGCGGTGCGGCGGCGGGCTGCGGCGCCCCGATCCGGTCGCCTTCGGCCTCGATCGACGCGGCGGCGTCGGCGTCGCGCGTGCGCGAGACGATTCGGACCCGCGAGACCGACGCGATCGACGCGAGCGCCTCGCCGCGGAACCCCATCGTGAGGATCGCCTCGAGGTCCTCGGCCCGCACGATCTTGCTGGTCGCGTGCGGCGCGAGCGCGAGCGGCAACTCCTCGGGCGGAATGCCGACGCCGTCGTCGGTCACGCGGATCAGGTCGCGGCCGCCGCCCTCGATCGTGACGTCGATGCGCGTCGCCTTCGCGTCGAGCGCGTTCTCGACCAACTCCTTGACCACGCTCGCCGGCCGCTCGACCACCTCGCCGGCGGCGATCTGGTTGACGAGGTGCGTCGGGAGCGGGCGGATGGGCGAGCGCGTCACAACCGAATCCTAATCGCGTCGGGACGGCGACCGCGACGGCGACCGGTACCATGCGGCCTCGCACGCGGGAGACGCCACGGATGGTCGCAGTCCCACGACTTACGCCCCGAGCGACGACGCCCTCGTCGAGCGATGCGGCGCCGGCCGATTTCGCGCAGGCCGCGATCATCGGCGACGTGCACGGCTGCGGCGTCGAACTCCGCGAACTCCTCGCCGACCTCGACCGCGCCCGCGGACACATCCCGCTCGTCTTCGTCGGCGACCTCTTCACCAAAGGTCCCCTGCCGCACGCGGTGGTGCGCGAGATCCTCGCGCGCCGCGAGGCAGGCCAGGCGATTCGGCTCGTCTGCGGCAACCACGACCAGCGCATGTTGCTTGCGATCGTGCAGGTCGAGGCGGGCGTCGACGTCGATCACCTTCCGCGCACCGAGCGCCTGACGTGGCACATCCTCCACAAGAAGCGCGTGCTCGCCGAAGCGACCGAACTGTTGGTCGAGGCGAACGAGACGATCGAGGTCAGCTCCACGTTGCCGCCGCGCCGCTACACCGTGATCCACGGCGGCATCGAGCCGAAGCTCGGACTGGCGCGCACGCCCGACCAGGTGAAGATCCACCTGAAGGCCGAAGGCGACGAGCCGCACTGGTGGGAGCGCTATCGCGGCGACGACGGGCTGCTCATCGTCGGCCACAAGCCACTCCTCCAACCGCTGATCCTTCGCTCGAAGTCGCTTGAGCCGATCGTCGCGAACGTCGACACCGGCTGCGCCTACGGCAACATGCTCACGGCGTACCTGCCCGGCGAGGATCGGCTGATGTCGGTGCCGAGCCGCCAGCCGCGCGGCGAGCAGTACCGCGCGCTTCGCGTGGCCGACGCGACCGGCTCGACGCGCCGCGGCCTGCGCGAGAGGACCGCTGGAGAACGGGTCGGCGGCTGACGCGACGCCGCGCGCTCACGCCTGCCGGAGACCGCGGGCGTCGGGGACGACCATGCGGTCCTCGGGGACGTCCGGGTACTTCGGCAACGCGGAGACCGTCGTGCCCAAGGTCGGCGCGACGATCCGGCGCGGAAACGCGGAGATGCCGCCGGTGTAGCCGATGTCGTTGCCGACCGCCTTGTCGAAGAAGATCAGGAAGTGCAGGTCGCTCTCCGCGTTGCCGCTCGTCGCGGCGAGATTCTCGATGTGGTGCGGGTACGCCTTCGGGATGAAGTAGACGTCGCCCGGCGCGAGGTCGTAGGTCTCGACCGACGTCGGGCCTTGCCCGGGGAACTTCACCGTCATGCGGGCGCGGCCCGCGAGGACGTAGCCGAGCTCCGCGGTCTCGGGATGCCAGTGCGGCTCGCGCATCGACGCGCGCCCCATGCGGAGCGAGAACATCGACTGCGAGCGAAGCGCCGGCCAGAGATCGCCGCGGGCGAGTTTCGCCGTGCCGCCCGCGGCCGCAATCAGAGGCGGCATCGACTCGAGCGGATACTTGAACGGGTTCGCGTAGTCGGCGATCGCGGGGATCTCGACGGCGCCCGCGTCGGATTTCGCGAAGAGGACGTCCTTCGGCTCGCGCGTGATCGCGCCGAGCGCCGACGTCGGCACGCCCCACGTATTCGCCATCACCTCGCGCGACATGCAGCCGACCGCGCCCGAGAGTCCGAAGTCTTCCGGCGACTCGTGCGAGAAGACGGCGACGATCTCCGCGTTGCCGCGGCCCACGTTCTCGATCGAGTGAAACGAGCCCGACGGCGCGAGATACATGTCGCCTTCGCGCACGCGGAAGACGTCGTGCCGGTTGCCGCTCGAGAAGACGGTGACGAGCGCCTCGCCCTTCGTCACGTAGCCGAGCTCATCGGCGTTCGGATGCCAATGCGGCTCGCGAAAGCACCCTTCGGCGATCGAGAGCCGGTAGAGCGACATCCCTTGAAGGACGGGAAAGGTCGCCTTCGTCACCGCCGCGCGCGATCCCGCCGCCATTCGATCCTGAGGCTGCAACGTGGAGAGCGGGTAGTGGAGCATTGGAGGAAGAGAAGGATCAAGGATTGAGGACTAAGGGATTCAGGAGTCAGGAGTCAGGAGTGAGTGAGAAAGCAACAGGTGTTGGGACTTTCCCACTGACTCCTGACTCCTGACTCCTGGCTCCTCAATCCTGGCTCTTGGGAGTTGGCGCCGGGCTCGCCGCCTCGGCCCGCACCTTCACGCACCGAAACCCCAAATGCTGCAGCCCCGTGTCCGGCGAGCACGCCATGCGGGCCGCCGGGCGATAGCTCGCGCAGTACGAGTCGTTACAGAGGAATGAGCCACCGCGGTGCACGCGCGAGACGGGCGCCGACGGATTGCGCAGGTCGTAGCTCGACGTCGGACCGGTCGGGTTCACGGCGACGCCGTCCTTGCCGATCTCGAGCATGCGCCGCGCGTAGGCGTCGGGGCGATAGAGGTCGGAGCACCACTCCCAGACGTTCCCGGCCATGTCGTAGAGGCCGAAGGCATTGGGCGGAAAACTCTTGACGGGCGAGCTCCGCGCGAAGCCGTCTTCGGCGGTGTTCACGTCGGGGAAATGGCCTTGCCAAGTGTTGCAGCGCTTCGGGTCGATCGGCTCGTCGCCCCAGACGTTGCGCTTGCGGTCGAGCCCGCCCCGCGCCGCGAACTCCCACTCCGCTTCGGTCGGAAGGCGCTTGCCGGCCCACGTCGCGTAGGCGACCGCGTCTTCGTAGGCGATGTGCACGACGGGGTAATTCTCCTTACCCTCGATCGAGCTATTCGGCCCTTCGGGATGGCGCCACGACGCGCCCGTCGTCCACGTCCACCATTGGTCGTAGCCGCGCAGGTCGACCGGCTTCGACGGCGGCGTGAAGACGAGCGACCCCGGCTTCAGCATCTCGTCGGGCGGCTTCGGCGTGCCGGGCGGGACCTGCTTCTTGAGCTCCTCCCAATCGACCGCGCGCTCGGCGACGGTGACGTAGCCGGTCGCGTCGACGAACGCCTTGTACTGCGCGTTCGTGACCTCGGTCGCGTCCATCCAGAAGCCGTCGACGCGCACGCGATGCACCGGCGACTCGTCTGGCCGCGCGAGCGGATCGGCCGCGCCGCCGGGCGAACCCATCCAGAATTCGCCGCCGGGAATCCAGACCATGCCCTCGGTGGAGGACGCCTGCGACGCGCTCGCCCCGGCGCTCGTCGTTGCAGGCGCGGCCGGAACGCCTTCGCGCGGCGGTGTCGCCGGTTCGCAGCAGGCGCCGCCGGCGGGAGGGTCAGCTGCAACGATGAGCGTGGCGACGAGGAGGGGGAGCATGTGGGGAGCGCGGCCCGAGGCCGCGAGGGTTCAGGGTTCGGGGGTCGGGGTTCAGGGGCAGAGAGAGTCAGGAGTCAGGAGAGAGGGTCACGTCTCTTGCGCAAGGTCCAGCGTATCGCCTCTGGTGCTTCCACCCTGAACCCTGAACCCCGAACCCTGAACCCTGTACCCTTTCGTCACTCCCCCGCCACGGGCATCGGCCGCCCGCGGCCGAACGCTCGCGGCGACATCTTCAGGATGATCGCGGCCTGGTCGCGCTTGTACTGCGTGCGGTCGATCGCGCGGCACCAGCGGGCGACGAGGGCGCGATCGAGGCCGGTGCGGGTCGCGATCGTGTCCACCGACTCCTGCCGATCGATCCAGCCTTCGACGATCGCGTCGAGCGCCTCGTACGGAGGCAAGGTGTCCTGGTCTGTCTGGTCGGGGCGCAGTTCGGCGCTCGGCGCCTTCTCGATCGACGCGACGGGAATCGGCGCCTCGGCAAATCCCAGCTCGGCGAAGTGCTCGTTCATGTAGCGCGAAAGCGCATACACGTTCGTCTTGAGGATGTCGCCGATCGGCGCGAGCCCGCCATTCATGTCGCCGTAGAGCGTCGCGTAGCCGGCGGCGTATTCGCTCTTGTTGCCGGTCGTGAGGACGATCGCGCCGGACGCATTCGAGAGCGCCATGAGGATCGTGCCGCGGATGCGGCTCTGGATATTCTCGTCGACGACGCCTTCGACGCGCGTGACCCCTGCCACGCTCGACGCGAGCGCCGCGTGCGCCGCCTCGATCGGGATGAGCGGCGCCGCACCGAGGCGGAGGCGCCGCGCGCTCTCGCGCGCGTCGTCGATCGAGCCTTGCGAGGAGTAGCGCGAGGGAAGGAGGACGCCCGTCACGTTCGCGCCGCCGATCGCGAGCGTCGCGAGCGCGGCGACGATCGCCGAGTCAATGCCGCCCGAGAGACCCAGGAGCGCCTTCGTGTGTCCGGTCTTCCGCAGGTAGTCGCGGATGCCGAGGACGAGCGCGTCGATCGTCTCGCGCTCGCGGCGGTCGACGACGTCCTCGATCGGCGGCGCGTCGAGGTCGACCGTCTCGACCGCCTCGCGGAAGCCCGGCAGCCTCGCCACGAGCCCATGGCGCCCGAACGCGCGCGAGCGGCCGTCAAAGACAAGGTCGTCGTTGCCGCCGACCTGGTTCACGGAGATGACCGCCGTTCCCTTCTCGGCGATCGCGCGAAGCGCGTCCGCGTGTTTGGCGTCCTTCCCCGCGACGAACGGCGACGCCGAGAGCACCGCCGCGACGGTCGCGCCGCGAAGGAGCGAGTCGACGAGCGGCGCCTCGCGGTAGCCGCGCGCCGCGTTGGCGTCGCCGGCGCGCCAGAGATCCTCGCAGACGAGCACCGCGACGCGTTCCCCCTTCAGGTCGACGACGAGCGGCGCGGTGCCCGGCGTGAAGTGCCGGTCCTCGCTGAAGACGTCGTAGGTCGGAAGAAGTCGTTTCGCGTAGACCGCTTCGACGCGGCCGTTACGGCAGAAGGCGACCGCGTTCCGGAAGGGTCGCGGCCCCGAAGGCCACGGTTCCGCGAAGCCGATCAGGGCTGCAACGTCGAGACACTCCGCGGCAAGCCGCTCGACGGCGGCCTGACTCCGCGCCGCGACGCCTTCGCGCTCGATGAGATCGCGGGGCGGATAGCCGAGCGTCGCAAGTTCGCCCGTGATGACGAGGTCGCTTCGATCCTTCGCCGCCTGCCGAATGCCCTCCGCGATGCGCGCCGCGTTCGCGTCGATCGCGCCGACGGTGGGATTGGTTTGAAGAAGCGTGACGCGCATGGGGGGAGAGTTGACCGAGAGAGCGGGAAGAGTACGGGAAAGGAGTCAGGATTCAGGAGTCAGGAGTCAGTGGGAAAGGCACTATGTGTTCAGGCGTCGGGTGCATCCACCCTCGATCGTTGATCCTTGGTCCTTCCTCCTCGCGCGCAACGGCCGCGCGTCAGAGGTCTGCGCGTTTCCACTGACTCCTAACTCCTGAATCCTGACTCCCCACTTCTGACTCCCTACTCCTGACTTCTCGCGGCCACCGGCCGCGCCAACGCCACCCCGATCGACGCGCCGAACACCGCAATCACGAGGCCGAGCCAGAAGACGACGATCGCGTCGTTCGTGAGGCCGCGGCCGGCGAGCGTCGCGGTGTAGAGGCCGAATCCCGAGAAGGTCGTGAAGCCGCCGAGGAATCCGGTGATGAGAAACGCGGAGGCGACGAGCCGCGCGCTCGCCCTGCCGGTCGCGGGATCGCGCTGGCGGAGCCGCACCCAGAGGGCGCCGGCCGCGATGCTGCCCAAGAGATTGACGAGCGTGAGGATCGTCCACGGCGGCAGCGCGTCGCCGATCGCCTCGAAGAGTCCGACGCGGGCGACGGACCCAAGTCCGCCGCCGACGGCGACGACGAGGACCGGTGGAAGGCGGAGCGCCGGACCCGTCATGCGAGCGCTCCCGCGATCGACGAGCCGATCGCCATGCCGAGCCGCGCGAGCGGCGCGGCGAGAATCGTCGAGAGCGCCGCTTCGATCAGGACGCGTCGGCGCATCGGGCCGACGGCGGCGGTCGCGCACTCGAGGGCGACCGCGCTGAACGTCGTGTAGCCGCCCAGGAGTCCGCCGATGAGCGCCGTCTGCGTCGACTCGGGCGAGAGACCGAGGAGCCCCGCCTGCGCGAAGGCGACGGCGAACACGCCCGCGAGCAGGCAGCCGAGGGAGTTCAGCGCGAAGAGGCCGAGCGACGCGCGGTGGTCGAGGCGCGTCGCGAGACGCAGCGTGCCGTAGCGCGCCGCCGCACCGATCGCTCCTCCGACGAAGACGAGCGACCAGTCGAGGGCCGTCAGCATGCGAGCGGTCCCGTCAGACGGTGAGCGACGCGGGCGTCTCGATCAGCGACTTCAGCGTCTTCAGGTAGTCGGCCGCCATCGCGCCGTCGATCACGCGGTGATCGAGCGACAGCGTGGCCTGCATCTCCCACCCGACGGCGAGCTGATGATTGCGCACGACCGGCTGCTCGACCGCGGCGCCGCAGGCGAGGATCGCCGAGTTGGGCGGATTGATGATTGCGGTGAAGTGCTCGACGCCGAACATGCCGAGGTTCGAGATCGTGAAGGTCGAGCCCGACATCTCGTCCATCGAGAGGCCCTTGGTGCGGGCCTTCTCGGCGAGGAACTTCGACTCCTGCGAGAGTTGCCGCAGCGACTTGCGGTCGGCGTTCCGGATGACGCCGACGACGAGGCCGCCGCCGCGCTCTTCGGGCAGCGAGATCGCGATGCCGACGTTCACGTCGCCGTGCACGTTGATGTGGTCCCCGCCGAAACTCGCGTTGATGTACGGGTGCTTCGCCATCGCGATCGCGCAGGCGCGGACGATGAAGTCATTCACCGAGAGCTTCACTCCCGCGTCGGGGGCGAGCGCGGCGATCGCGTCGTTCATCTCGGCCCGCTTCGCCATGAGCGCGTCCATCGCGAAGCGCATCGTGACTTGGTAGTGCGGGATCGAGGTCTTACTTTCGACGAGGCGACGCGCGATCGTCTGGCGCATGCCCGAGAGCGCGACGATGCGCTCGCCCGGGCCGTTGCCGAAGAGGCTCGGCGCGCCGGCGACGACCGTCGGCTGCCGCAGCGCGAGTTTCGTGCCGGTGTCGATCGAGGCGCCGGCGGCGCTCTTGTTGGCGCTGGCGGCGAGGATGTCGCGCTTGATGATGCGGCCGTTCGGGCCGGAGCCGCGCACGGACGAGAGGTCGATCCCCTCCCCTTCGGCCATGCGACGCGCGACGGGGCTCACGCGCATGCGCGGGCCGTCGGCGTCGGCGTTCGACTCGGGTGCGCGCGGCGTCGCGGGCGCGCTCGGCGTTGCAGGCGCGATCGGCGTCACGGGCGTGACCGGCACACTCGACGTTGCAGCCGGAGCGGCGGCCTTCGGCGCGGGCGCGGCGGCTGGCGCTGGCGCGCTGCCCGACGGTGCACCCACGGACGCGGGATCCTCGCCCTTCGCCGCGATGACGGCGATCGGCGTTCCGACCTTCACCTGCTTGCCGGGTTCGACGAGGAGCTTCGCGATCGTGCCGTCGTCGAAGCACTGCATCTCCATCGTGGCCTTATCCGTCTCGATGTCGGCGACGATGTCTCCCGAGCGGACCTTGTCGCCTTCCTTGACGTTCCACTTGATGACGGTGCCGGCCTCCATGGTGTCGGAGAGCCGGGGCATGGTGAGGGAGATAGGCATGAGGAGGAGAGGAGTAAGGATCGAGGAGCAAGGCGAAGTCGGAAAGGGAGTCAGGAGTCAGGAGTCAGGAGTCAGTGGGAAAGGCACCTTGGCTCGGAGCTTCGAGTGCGTTCACCCTGACTCCTGAATCCTCAATCCTGAATCCTCGCGGCCAACGGCCGCGCCTCACGCCCGGTACGTCACCTTCTTGACCGCGGCGATGATCTTGCGGGGATTCGGCAGCATCTCCTGCTCGAGGTTCTGCGCGTACGGCGCGGGAACGTCGTCGGAGTGGACGCGGAGGACCGGGTGGTCGAGGTCGTCGAAGCAATGCTCCGAGACCTGCGCCGCGACTTCGGAGCCGGGCGACGCGAACGACCACGATTGGTCGACGACCACGCACGCGTTCGTCTTGCGCACGCTCGCGAAAATCGTCGTCCAGTCCATCGGCCGAATCGTGCGGCCGTCGATCACTTCGCAGGAAATGCCTTCCTTCGCGAGCGTCTCGGCGGCCTCCATCGCGAAGTGGACGGGCCGTCCCCACGAGACGATCGTGCAGTCGGTGCCTTCGCGGCGGATCGCGGCCTTGCCGAAGGGAATCGTGTACTCCTCTTCGGGCACCTCGCCCTTGATCGAGAGGAGACGCTCGCTCTCCAGAAAGAAGACGGGATCGTCGTCGCGGATCGCGGTCTTCATCAGGCCCTTCGCGTCGTAGGGGTTCGACGGAATCGCGATCTTCAAGCCTGGCACGTTCGAGTAGAGCCCTTCGACGCACCAGCTGTGCGTCGAGCCGAGCTGCCCGCCGGCGCCGTCGTTGCCGCGGAAGACGATCGGGCAGCCGAACTGGCCGCCCGACATGTAGAGCATCTTCGGCGCGTTGTTGAGGATCGGATCGGCGGCGACGAGCGAGAACGACCAACTCATGAACTCGACGATCGGGCGCAGGCCCATCATCGCCGAGCCGATCGCCATGCCGGCGAAGCCGGACTCGGAGATCGGCATGTCGATCACGCGACGCGGCCCGAACTCGTCGAGCATGCCGCGCGAGACCTTGTACGCGCCGTTGTATTGAGCGACTTCCTCGCCGAGGAGATAGATGCGCGCGTCGCGGCGCATCTCTTCGGACATGGCTTCGCGGACGGCATCACGGAATTCGATTTCGCGGACAGGCATAGGAGAGGGGAGTCAGGATTCAGGATGGAGGAGTCAGTGGACGAGAGGAGTTACGTCAGGTGTGGAGGCATACGCCACTCACTCCTGACTCCTGACTCCCGACTCCCTAAGCATTTCCGGCAGGCTCGTCCCCGTATACGGGCCCCACTTCTCGACGTAGACGTCGTGGTAGAGCTCTTCGAGGCCGGGCGCGGGGCTCGCATCGGCCCACGCGACCGCGTCGCGCACGTCGACCTTCACGCGATCGACGATCGTCTCGATCTCGGCCGCGGTCGCGACCTTGCGGTCCTTGATGAACTTCTGGAGCTTGCCGATCGGATCCTCGGCCTCGTACTGCTCCTCTTCCTCGCGCCCGCGGTACTTGCGGGGGTCGGACATCGAGTGGCCCTTGTAGCGATAGGTCCGCATGTCGACGAACGCCGGTCGGCTCGTCGCGCGCACGCGGTCGCAGAGGTCCTTCATCGAGGCGTAGACGTTGAGGACGTCCATGCCGTCGACCTCGATGCCCTCCATGCCGTAGCCCATCGCCTTGGTGATGATCTTGTGGGCCATCGTGGTGCCGCGCTCGATCGCGGTGCCCATCGAGTAGCCGTTATTTTCGACGACGAAGATCACCGGCAAGTCGAGGAGACCGGCGAGGTTCTTCGCTTCGTGAAGCGCGCCTTGGTTGAGCGCGCCGTCGCCGAGGAAGCACATCGTGACCCGGTCGGACTTGCCGCCCTTGATCACCTCGTCCTCGTATTTCGTGGCGAACGCGAGGCCGGCGCCGAGCGGGCACTGCGCCCCGACGATGCCGTGGCCCCCGTAGAGGTTGTTCGCCTTGTCGAACATGTGCATCGAGCCGCCCTTGCCCTTTGCACATCCGCCGATCCGCCCGAACATCTCGGCCATGCAATGTTTCGGGTGCATGCCTCGGGCGAGGGCGTGGCCGTGGTCGCGGTACGCCGTGACGATCGGGTCGCGATGCTCAAGGGCCGCGACGCAGCCGACGGCGACCGCCTCCTGTCCGATGTAGACGTGGCAGAAGCCGCCGATCTTCTTGTCCTGGTACGCCTGCATGCAGCGCACCTCGAACTCGCGGATCAGGGCCATGTCGTAGAACCATTTGAGGAGGGTGGTTCCGGGGATCTCGGTCCGGGTGACGCTCGCCGATTTGACGAGATGACTGGCGAGATTCGACGCAAGCGTGGCGTTGGGCATCAGATTCGGTTCGGGCGGGGCGAGGCGCGACGCGCAGCCCGGAGGGGCTGTCGCGCGCGAAACATGCGTTATAGAGGACAACCGGGGGCAAAGGCAACCGTCGAACACCTACCCACCGCCCCGCCGCGTCCGCGTCAGGCCAACTCCGCGCCCGACCGTACAATCGCCGCCTCAGACTCGCCAAGGGACGGTTTCCTCCGGTCCTTGGTCGCACCTCTTCGCCCGACACCCGCGGAAACGGCCCTCGTGACGGCCCCTCCGACGATTTGCGGTCCGGGCGCGACGGTCAGCGATGGCGAGCTCGACCCAGGCTGGCGCATGCGACGAGACCGATTCCTGCGACGCACGGACGAGCGCGGCGACCTCACGGCTTCCATCGCCGAGTCGCGGGCTGCCCGCATTTCTGCGGGAACGTTCGCGATCGCAGGTCTCGCCCTTGTCAGCGGCTTCGTCCAAGGCGGGCTCGCGCTCGCGCTCGAACCGACGGCATCGAAGCTCTCCTTCGGCATCGCGAGCTCGCTCACGATCGCGCTCGCGCTCGTGACCGCAGGCCTCGCGCTCCGCGCGAAGGCGACGGCGGTCGGCCGCGAGCGCGCGAGCGAACGGCTTCTCCTTCTCGTACTCCTGATCGGCCTCGCGGCGGTCTCGGTCGCGCAAGCGCTCAATCCCGACAAGTGCAACTACGTCGCGGGCTGGCTCCTCTTCGCGGCGTCGATCTCGGCGGTCGCGGCGCTCGTCATGCCGTGGACCTCGGTGCAAGCGGGCACGGCGTCGTTGCCCGCCTTTGCCGTCTGGCTCGTCGCCCTCTTCACGATTCCGAACGCCGGACAAGACTCGGTCGCGCGCATGGCGATCGGCCTGATCGGCCTCTTCGCGGCGGCGCTCCCGATCGGTCTTGGCTTTCTCACCGAACGGCGCTTCGAGGAGGAAGAGGAACGCGCCGCCCTCTCGCGCGAAGTCTCGCATAGCCGCGACGAACTCGGCCGCGCCCGCATCGTGCACGAAGCGATGTTCCGCGAGCCGCTGTGCGAAGGCCCGGTCGAGGTGCAATACAAGTACTTCCCGCTGCGCGAGATCGGCGGCGACTTCGTGCACATCGTCCGTTCGCCGTGCGGCTCGCGGGTCACGACGACCGTCATCGACGTCTCGGGCCACGGCCTCGCGGCGGCGCTCACGGTGAATCGGCTCTTCGGCGAACTCGAGCGCGTCGTCGCCGAAGCGAAGGGCGAGATCACGCCCGCGTACGTGATGACGCAGCTCAATCGCTACATCTACCTCACGATGACCGCGCACTCGATGTTCGCGACCGCCGCGTGCGTGCAGGTCGACACCGACGCGCGGCAAGTGCGTTGGGTCGTCGCGGGACATCCGCCGCCCATCGTGCGGCTCAGGAACGGAAAGACCGAACGCCTCGACTGCACGACGCTCGTCTTAGGTGCGTCGCCGCCCGAACTCTTCGATCCCGAGGAGTGCTCGCGCACGCTGAACGTCGGCGAGACGGTGATCATCTACACCGACGGCGCGTTCGAGGCGCGGAGCCCCGCAGGCGAGCGCTTCGGCCTCAAGCGGCTCGAGGAGTCGGTCGCCTTCGATCCCCCGCCGCGCGACTTCCCGACCTTCCTCGCGAATCTCGTCGCCCGCCACCATGAAGGCAATCCGGACGACGACTTGCTCGTCGCCCAGATCACGTTCAAGGGCGGCTCGCGCTCGGTCGCGGTCGAGTGACGGCGAGAAGAGAGTAGAGAGGGGAAAGAAAACGACGCGCGCCCCAAAGGGCGCGCGTCGTGTCGTTGGTGCAACGTGGAGTTCTCAGCGGGCCGGCGTCGGAGCGGCGGCGAGCGCTTCGCGTTCGAGATCCTTGAGGACGCGAGCCTGGAGGATCAGGAGCGCCGTCTCAAGCTGCGGGTCGAGGTTCTTCGCGAGGAGATCGCGCGGATCGGGACGCGGCTTGCGGTCGGCCTCGTCCTTCCACTCCTCGATGATGTCGGCCTGCTGGCGCAGTTCGACCGACTTCTCGATCTGCTGCGGCGCCATCTTCACGACGATGTCGGGATTGACGCCCCAGTCGGTCGCGCCGGCCTTCTTGTGGACGTAGCGGCCGTGCTTCTCGCCGGGGAGCGGCGGGAGGACGTAGTACTGCGTGGTGAGCTTGATCGCCGCCGCGACGTTGCGGTCGCTGACGTCGTGCACGGTCTGCACGCTGCCCTTGCCGAACGAGCGCTCGCCGAGGATGACCGCGGCGTCGTGCGCCTGGAGGGCGCCCGAGACGATCTCGCTCGCGCTGGCCGAGCCTTGGTTGACGAGGACGACGAGCGGAAGGTCCCTGAGGTCGGCCTTGTTCGGCTGCGCCTCGAGCGACCAGACGCGCTGGCCGGTCTTATTCTCGCCGCTGACGACTTCGCCGGTCGGCACGAAGGCGTTGGTGAAGTCGACGGCCGACTTGAGGAGGCCGCCCGGATTGTGGCGGAGGTCGAGGATGAGGCCGTTGAGCGGTCGCTCGGCGCGCATCGCGTCGACCGCGGCGCGGAAGTCGTCGAACGAGTCCTCGTTGAACGAGGTCAGGCGGATGTAGCCGATGCCGCCGGCTTTATCGATCCACCAATCCCATTCGGGCGCGCCATTCTGGTCGAGGCCCTTCTTCCACCAGCCGTTGACGGAACGGATCTTGATCGTGTCGCGCACGAGCGAGACGTCGAACGGCAATTCCTTGCCGGTGCGGCGCACGCTCAGCGTGACCGGCTGTCCAGGCGGGCCTGTGATCTCGTCGACCGCCTTGTTGAGGCTCCACCCCGTGGTCGGCATGCCGTTCACGCCGACGATGCGGTCTTCCGCCTTGATGCCGCCGCGGGCCGCGGGCGACCCTTCGAGCGGATTCACGACGAGGATGTCGCGCTTGTCGTCGTGGCGGATGAGGATGCCGACGCCGACGAAGTCGCCGTTCACCTGCTGCTCGAAGCGACGGAGCCGCTCCGGCCAGATGATCTCCGAGTACTGATCCTCGAACTTGCCCGCGAGCTCGTCGAGCGCGCCGTCGCCGAACTCGTGCAAGAGGACGGCATCGGGCAGATCGATCGAGGCCTTGTTCGCCTCGAGGACGTCACGCAGGATCTCGCCGGAGTCCGACGAGCCGAGCCGTTCGGCGGGCGTCGCGGCCACGCGGCTGCGGGCCTCGTCGACGGCGGCGATGAAGCCCTTGATCTTGGCGTCGTCGGCGAGGCCGGGGAACGTCTCTTCGAGCGCGTCGGTCGTCGCGAAGATCGCGAGCGCGTCGAGGCCGCCCTGGAGAAGCGGCTTCCAGCCGCGCGAGCTGATGTGCTCGTTCGCCGCGGTCTTGAGCGCGGCCTTCAGCATCGCGATGTTGATGCCCCGGACGCCGTCCTTCCAGTCCTCGGCGAAGGCCGGATTCCACTCGGGGAGCTTCTCCTTCGACTCGAGGCGCTCGAGGGCTGCAACGCGGAGTTCGTGCAGCTTCTTCGGTGCGTACTGGGCCATGAGGCCGATGCGGCGATTCACCTTCTCGAGCGAGTCGGCGTAGCGCTTGAAGGTGTCGCGATCACCCGAATCCTCGTAGAGCGTGCGCAGGCGGAAGAGGACTTCCTGCGAGAGAAGCCAATCGCCCTCGGCCTGCGCCCGCGTGTCGGCTTCGATGCCGAGCGCGATCGCGGCCTGGACGTCGGGGTTCGAGAGCGCGTCGCGGTAGTTGTCGGAGAGAGTCTGCAGCTTGACGGCGCCGGTGAGCGCCTTCGACGCGTTCTTCGCGGCGATCGCTTCGGTCAACTCCTTGGTCGCGGCCTCGACTTCCTTCGTGCGGTCGCCGGCCGACTCGTTGGCGTGCGCGGCGCGATCGGCGACGAGCGCCCGAAGGCGCGCGACTTCGCCATTCGCATGGCCGTCGGGGATCGTCTTCAGGGCCTCTTCGACGGCCTTCATGTCACCGCGCTTCGCGGCGCTCCAGACCGAGTCGGACCACTTGTCGATCGAGGCGCTGCCGCCCGTGCGGGCGATCGTGCCGGCCGGGCTCGACTGCGCCTGCGCCGTCGTCGGCGACGAGGACGGCCAAGCGCCGCCCCAACTCACCGCCACGAAGGCGATGACCCCGACCGGAATGCTCAAGCTGAGTGCTCGGCGGACGAGACGCTTGTCGATCCTGTGTGCCATGGGCTTCTGTGCCATTTGGTTCCCTGACTCGATCCCTTCGGGATCCATACGTGACGTAGCCGGGTGGAGGCCTGTCCGAAAAAGAGGAGTCCTCGCCGCGACCGGCACGGACCGATCCGGGTCGGATCGGCGAAACTCCTCAGGTAGTTGAGATTGATTGGCGGAAGTGTGACCCGAAGTGTGACCCGCGGTGCCCGGAGTCACCGGGCGATGCCGTAGAACCTATAGGCGGCTCCCGCATTGCGGGATCGCGCCTTTCGGTGTGCCGCGGCGCATCACCAGCGATGCGTCGCGCCGCACGCACGACGAGGACGGGCCCACGGGCGGAGGTCTTATACTCGGCCCCCGCGAACCCGTTTCTCGACCTCGGCACGTTTCGCGGATTTGCCACCGCGTGCCTCTGACGAGCGCCTGCGGCCGGGAATGGGAGACCTTCGACGCATGACGACGGCGGATACCCCAGCGTCCCCCCGCTCGCCTTCACCGACCGTCGTCTGTCGACGTTGCGGCTACGACCTTCGAGGCCTGCCCGAGCACGGACGGTGTCCGGAGTGCGGCCTCTCGATACGCCTGAGCGCCGCCGCCGCGAAACCGGTGAGCGCGAGCGATTACCAGCGCACCTTCGAGCGCTGGGAGTGGGTGCACAACGGATGCTGGTACCTCGGGCAGGCGGCGTGGCTCCCGGTCCCCTTCCTTCTGGGAGCGTCGTTCGTCGGCTGCGCCACGCTGATCGCGGGCATCCTGGTCGCGGCGCACGGCATCGCGCACTTCCTCGGCATTCGCGATCTCGTCCGTGGCGAGGAAGGACTCCGCTTCGAAGAGGGCGACCCGATCGGTTCCCTCGATGTCGCCCGCCGCGCCTCGATCGTGCACCTCGTCGTCAGCGCCGTGTCGGTCCTGGGCGTCGCGGGAAGCTGCGTCGCGAACGTCATCCCCGGCCCCGAGCACCTGATCCTTCCGGCGATCGCCGTTCTCTCCGGCCTGATCGCGATCGCCGCGGCGCGCCGCGCCGGGATCGCGTTCGCCGACGCCGTCGGCATCCGCGAGGAGCTGTTCCTCGAGCGGATCGGCACGGTCGTCACCGGCGCGGCCGTCGCGCTCTGGGCGATCGCGCTCCTCGTCCTCATCCTTTCGGCCGCGTCCGACGCCCTCGCCTTCATCCTCCTCGTGTTCGGGCCGATCGCGGCGCTCGTCTCGATCGCAGCGTTCCTCTTTCACCGCGATCTCTTCCTTCGGCTCGCGGTCGCGGTGCCGCAGCTCGAGGAGTTCAACGACGCCGCCGCCCGCGCCGCCCGCAAGGGGTCGCAGGCGCTGCCTCGCGCGGCCCGGCCCACGACGCCGGAGCCCGACCTTCCGCCGATCGCGCTTGCCGATGAAGAACCGCCGTCGCCGCGGCGCTAGCCGGCCCCGTCCGGGGCCTCACTCGCTCGGGCGGGGCGTAGCGGCCGAGTGCATCGGCCGCTACGCCTGTCGCCACTCGTCGTCACGTCACTTCACTTCGTGCACGGGCGGGATCTTCCACGAGCCGTTGAGAATCGACGGATCGTTTTCCTTCGGCCAGTAGAGGCGAAGCATGAGGACGAACTTTCCGGCCGGCGCGGGCAGCCAGTTCGACTGCTTGTCCTTGCCCGGATCGGCGTGCTGGATGAGAAGGTCGACGGAGCCGTCGGGATTCGGCGTCAGCTTGTTGCGGCTACTGAGCGTGTAGCGGTTGAGCGGGTTATCGACGAAGAAGTAGTTCGCGTCGTACATGGTCAGCGACCAGAAGCCGTTGACGGGCGGCAGCTGACCCTTCTCGAAGCGCATGACGTACGACTTCGATCCGTCGTAGACCTGTCCCTCGGCGTTGCGTTCCGAGGTCGGGTAGACGGCGTCCTGCGGGCGATTGGCGCCGAGGCCGATCGCGGTGATGAGCGCGCGATCGAGGTACTCCGTGCCGTAGATGCCGGTCTTCGTCGTGAAGATCCAGCCGTTCTCGTTCGTGCCCGCCTTCGGGAAGAACGCCATGATCTCGCCGAAGCCGGTCTTCGGCACGTCGCGAAGGCCGGCCGCCGCGGCGCCGAGCGCTTCGGGCTTGAAGGGCTGTCCCGGCACGATGCCGAGCTTCGCGAGTTTGGCCAACGCCGGCGCGTCGGCCGCCGCCGCGGGGTTGTCCTTCATGAGCTGGGCGAGGAGATTGAAGTACGCGGTGGCGTCGAGCGCGTTGACCTGATCGCGCACGGCGGTCTTCATGTCGGTCGACGCGTTCACCGCGCCGGCCGGCGGCGTGAAGGGCTTGCCGAACGAGCTCAGGGGAACGGCCGTGATCTTGTCCTGCAGCGCGTGCACCGCCGCGTAGTCGGCGGGCGAGCCGTCGCAGTAGATGCGGCCGAGGATCCAGACCATCGACGTCGGCGCCTTGTATTCGGTCACGCCCGCAGGAAGCGTTCCGCTCCAACCGGGGCCCGTGATCGCGTAGTTCGCGGCCTTGCCGCCGGTGGTGCGCTTGCCCGGCACCTGGAAGACGTTCGTCCAGCCGTCGAGCATCGGGAAGAGGAAGTAGCGGTCGCCGAAGTCGGGCAGGCTGACGACCCACGGCTCCTTCGACACGTCGAGCCAGGTGGTCGTGTAGAGCGTGTCCGCATTCGGCGCGGTCACGTCGCGGAAGGCGGCGGTCGGGTACTCGCGCAGGCGCGCGAACTGGCCCATCGGCGCGCGGGTGCCTTCCGGCGCGGCGACGTTCGTCATCACGCGACGGGTGTACTCCATCGTGACGAGCGGGTAGCCATAGATGTAGGCGAAGACGCCAAGGTCACGGACCTCGGCCTCGGTGAGTCCCGTCGCCGCCGCGGCGGGCGCCGGAGCTGCGGCGCGCGACTGGGCGAGCGACATGGGCGTGACGGCTGCAACGACGAGCGTTGCGAGGAGTGCAGACTTCAGCAATGGACGGTGCATGGAGATTTCATACAAGTGCGGGCGCGCCGGCGAGACGACCGCCGACCCGCTCGCGATGCGAAGGCGATAGCGTACCTCGCGCCGTCACGAACGGCGGGCGCCGGCAAGGGCGATGGCGATGGCGTCGGCGACGTCGGGCGGTTCGGGGGGCTTCGCCAATCCAAACTCAGCTGCAACGGCGACTTGCATCTGCCGCTTCGAGGCGTTTCCGTTGCCGGTCATCGCCTTCTTCACCGTTGCAGGCGGGAATTCGACGAAGGAAAGTCCGGCGCGCTGGCCGGCGAGGAGCACCACGCCCCGGGCGTGCGCCATCAGGATCGCGGTGCGCAGGTTCTTGTGATGCGTGAAGACGCTCTCGACCGCAAGGATGCTCGGGGCGAGATCCGTGATCGCGTCGGCGAGTTCGAGGTCGAGTTGGCGCAGGCGCGCCGACAGCGGCGTCCCCTGCTTCAGGCGGATCACCCCCGCTTCGACGAGCCGCGCCTGCAACCCGAACTCGTCGGTCTCGACGCACGCGTAGCCGGTGCGTTGCAGCCCCGGGTCGATGCCGAGGACGCGCCGCCTCGGCGCTGGCTCGCGGCCGCGCGGCGTCACGACGCGCGCTGTCCCGTCGCGTGGCCAGCTCCGCGGCCGGCGCCGCCGCCCGCCTTGTCGAATTCGATGAGTCCGTCGCGGAGGCGCACGATGCGCTCGCAGCGGCCGGCGATGCGATCGTCGTGGGTGACCATGATCAGGGTCAGTCCATCGGCGTGGAGCGCTTCGAAGAGTTGGAGAATCGATTCGCCGGTCGACGAGTCGAGGTTGCCCGTCGGCTCGTCGGCCATGAGGATCGCCGGCTTCGTCACGAGCGCCCGCGCGATCGCGACGCGCTGCTGCTGACCGCCCGAGAGTTCGACCGGCCGGTGGCCGAGACGATCGCCGAGGCCGACCCGCGCGAGCTGCGCCTCGGCCCGGTCGCGGCGTTCCTTGCGCGGCACCCGCTGATAGAAGAGCGGCACCTCGACGTTCTCGACGATCGTGAGTTCGGAGATGAGATTGAACGCCTGAAACACGAAGCCGATGCGCTCGCCGCGCACGCGACTGAGTTCGTCGTCGCCCATCCGCGCGACGTTCTTGCCGTCGAGGAGGTAGTCCCCGGAGGTCGGCCGGTCGAGGCAGCCGAGCACGTTCATCAAGGTCGACTTGCCCGAGCCCGACGCCCCCATGATCGCGAGGTATTGCCCGTGCGGCACGACGAGGTCGACACCCTTGAGCGCTTCGACGAGCACCGAGCCGTCGGGCTTGTAGTAGACCTTGCGGATGCCAGTGAGTTCAGCGGCGGGCATGGAGGGGAGAGAGGATCAAGGATGAAGGATCAAGGATAAAGGGTGGGAGAGAGGAGAGAGGAGAGAGGAGCCAGGAGTCAGGAGTCAGGGGCCAGGTGACAGCAATAGGAGGTCACCCAACGCCGAAATTCTGTCATCGTGCAGAACTGACAGCAATCGGAGGTCACCTGTCGATGAACGCGCGGCGCGGCGGCTCGTAGCGGGTCTCGCGCA
>JAEUIT010000053.1 GCA_016795035.1 Phycisphaerae bacterium
CTATACGACGCACCTCGATCTCCGCGTTGCCATGGTGCATCCTCCGGAGAAGCCCGCGTTCGCGATCCTCGACGCCGTCGATCCCGCGACCGACGCGCCGGTCGCCTCGATCATGTTCGCGACCGGCCTTTGGCAGGGAACACCTGCGCTCACCGGCCACATTCACTTCGATCTCGGTCCGCACGGCCACGGCCCGTCGCGCGTCCTGCCGCTCGTCGAACGGCTTCGCGGCGCGTGCGAGATCCTCTGGGGCCCCGAGGTGTATCCCTATGGCCGCCGCGAGTGCTCGTTGCGAGATCCGAACGGGTACGCGATCGTCCTCTCGGAGGAGACGTCAGATCCCGTGACCGATCCCGACTGATGGGTGCGACGGCGATCGACGAAATGCCGACGGCGAGCCCTTCGGCCCGCCGTCGTGTTCCCCTCTGTGGTTCTTCTCTGCGTTGCAGCCGCGCAGCGTCAGTCGCGTCGTCGTCGCCGAGCGCCCATGCCCGCGAGTCCGAGGAGCGCGAAGGCGCCCGGTGCCGGCACCGTCATCGCGGTGATCACCGCGCCGCCGCCGATCTCGCCGAGGAATGACCCTTGGCCGGTGACGAGATTGATCTTCCAGAACGTGCTCTTGGCCGACTGCGCGTCTTGGATCACCGCGTAGGCGATGCCCGTCAGGCCGGAGATGTCAAATCCGCCGACGTCGGTCATGTCGGCGCCGATCGAGCCGATCGTCAGCAGCGTGCCGTTGTTAGGCGGAGACTGGATGACGAGCGAATCGGTCGAGGCATCGATGCCGTAGAGCGTGGTCGTCGTCGCGCCGGCGAAGTTGTTCGTGTAGGCGCTGTGCACGACGTTCGGGTTCGCACCGAAGAACGGGTCGCTCGGGCCGTACTGCAGCGTCCCGTCGTTGCCGACGACCGCGCCAGTCACGGGATGCAGCCGCAGGTTCTGGTCGGCGTCACTCACGACGCGAATGCGGTCGACCGTGGGATTGAAGTCGAATCCGAACGACGTGCCGTTCAGCGTCGGCGCGAGCTGCGGTCCGACCTGCGTGGCCACGCCGGTCATGCGATCGATCTTGTAGAGTCGGCTGAAGCTCCCGAGTCCGTAGAGTTCGCCGGTCGCGGGACGAAGGTCGAGGCCGACGATCTTCTCGTTCGTCTGAAGCCCCTGGATCGCCACGCCCGCGGCGATCGTGCCCGGCGTGCCGGAATCCCAGCTCGTGAGAAAGCCGGTCTGCGTGACCCCGTAGATGAGTTCGGCGTTCGCCGTCGCGGCGAGCGAGGTGGTGAGGACGAATGCGATACCGCACGCGTTCGTGAGACGCTTCATGTTCTTCTCCGTTCTGATGGATGTGGTCGTCGTTCCGGGACGCGACGGCAGTTCCGCGTCACGGCGACGCCAGCTTCGGAGCTCGCGCGGGCCGCGATTCAGAAACGCGAAGAAGTTTCGCGCGGGGCGGAAACCGCGCGAGAGCTGCGCGGCCGCCCCGAAGCGGTTCGTCAGCTCGGCTTGCCGACGAGGAGCATCGGGCCGTCGGTCACGACGACGCCGCCGGGCTTCTCGGCCGTGACCGCGAAGACTTGCGGCGCGGTCACCGGGAGCTTGGGCGCGAACGGAATGATCTGCGTCCCGGCTGCAACGTCGAAGACGCCGGCGTCGATCGGTTGCTCGGCGCGCGACGGGTCAACGATCCAGAGCTGGTACTGCTCCTTCGTCCGGTCGTTCGCAGGGAAGCCGCGGAGGTCGAGGTACCCGAGCTGCAACGACGGACTCCAGACGACGAGGCCGGTCGCGTTGTTCGCGGAGGGATCGTTCGCGGCGAGCGGAATGCGCACGACGTCGGTGGCGGCGTCGACGCGGCTTTGCACGGTCGGCGGGGCGGGCGTGACCGGGGTGCGTCCGCGCGACTGGAGGATCACGACGACCGCGAGCGCCGCGGCCGCGGCCCAGCCGATCGATCCGAGGAGACTGGGACCCGATCGCGGGCGCGACGCGTTCTCGGGCGTGCGGCGCTCGAAGCGCAGCGGCGTGGCGTCCCCGTCGGTCGAACGATCGGCCGGACGATCGGCCGGCACCGCGGACTTGAGCGCGGCGACAAGGGCGGCCGGGGCCGCCTCCTCGGAGGTGACGTCCGTCGCGGCCATCGCCTGGTCCATCGCGGCGAATTCGCCGGCGACCTCGCGCTCGAGCGAGGCGCGGGCCGTCGGATCGAGGGCCGCGAGAAGGGCGGCGAGCTCACGCGACTCCTGGGCGTCGAGCGCGCCGGCGCGGTCGAGCCACAGCAATTCACGGGTGCGGTGCAGCGTGTCGTTCACGTCACACCTCCCGTCTCGCGTTCGGCTGCCATCAGGTCGCGTAACCGCATGAGTCCCCGGCGAAGGTGCGTCTTGACCGTGCCGACCGGCATGCCGAGATGCTCCGCGACGCGTTCATGGGTCCACGAGTGGTGGATCACGAGGCGAAGCACATCCTGCTCTTCCTGGCGGAGGGAGAGCAAGGCATCGGCGGCAGAAAGCGCTGCGTCGTTCAACGCAACCGACGTGGCTGGCGTGGGGGCGACGGCCGCAGCCGTGCCGGGCACGTCGTCGCCGTCGCGGCGATAACGCATGCGCGTCCGGCCTCGATCGATCAGGCGGCGACGGGCAATCGCCAGAACGAACGAACGAGCGGAGCCAACGGACGGGTTAAACCGGTCACACACGCGCCATAGTTCAGCAAAGACGTCCTGAACGGCGTCCTCTGCGTCCGTCCGGTCCCGCAGCATCTGTCTCGCCAACGTCCAAACGAGACCTGCGAACCGATCCACACAGGCTCGGAACGCGTCTGGCCCGCCGCGTGCGGCGTGCGAAAGGATGTCGTTCTCGTCGTGCAGATCGCGCTCCGGAAGCGTTCCCGGCCCGTACGCGAGCGATAGTACCCGGTCAGTTCGGAGCATGCCCGCCGCGCGATGCGTCGCCTCCGCAAGACTTTGCGGCTGGCGGGCGGGCGAGTCTCGGAGAGAATGCAGATTCGACCGACGGGGCTGTTTCGTCCGACGTTTCCCTAACCGACTCTCTTCCACGACTTCTGCCGAGACCCTGCACCTGATTCTGCGCTTGGGGCGCGACGCATATGGACAAACACGGGCTGTTCGAGATTCTCATTCGGCAGAACGCGCCCTCGCTGCGGGCGTTCATCCGGTCGATCGCGTTCGACCGCGAACTGGTCGACGACGTCTTCCAGGAGACGATCCTCGCGGCCTGGAACCAGATCGAGTCCTTCGATCGTTCGCGTCCCATCGGACCGTGGCTCCGCGGCATCGCCAAGAACTGCCTGCTCGCGGCGTCGCGAAAGCGGCGTCGCATGGTGCTCAACGATGAAGTGGTCGTGAACGAGATCGAGCGCCGGTTCTCCAGTCTCGACCCCGAGGTCGAGGAGGCGAACCGGTCGAGAGAGGCACTACGCGAATGCGTCGGCTCGCTGAAGTCCGACGAACGCGAGGCGGTGGAGTTGTGCTACCGCCAGGAAATGCCGGCCAACGAGGCGGCGACGATCGCGCACGTGTCGCATGACGCGATGCGGAAACGGCTGCAACGGGCACGAGCGAACCTGCTCGACTGCCTCGAGCGCAAGGGCATTGCGGGGCTAGAGGCATGAGCGAACGAGAACTCACGGCGACGGATGAAGCGGTCGAAGCCCTCATTGAGGAGCGCGCGGTCGAGCTGGGCGGCAACGTGGACGCGCGTCGTGCGGCGCGACTGCTCGCGTTGCACGGGCTCCTCTCCTCGGAGAGCGACGCGGATCGCGAGGCGTCCGAAGACGGCATCAACACCGTGATGGCGAAGATCGAAGACGCCACCGGCGGCAACGCGGAGAAGGACGCGCCGGCACCGCTCCGATTCGTCGGATTCCGCTGGGCGCCGCTCGCGGCCGCGGCGGCCGTCGCAATCGCCGCCGTCGCGTGGTGGAACCTGACGGCCGAGAAGCGCGCCGTCGCCACGCTCGCGGCCACCCACAAGCAACACGGACTTCGGCGCTACGACCTCAAGGTCGAACGTGACGACGCCGACGCCTCGCTCGCGTCGATCGCCGGCAAGGTCGATGTCGACGGGGCCGGCCGCTTCGTCGTGATCGTTCCGATTCCGACGGCCGCCTCCGGCGCCCGTGTCGTCTTCGGCCGCTCGCTCGACGAGTGGTGGATCGTCAATCCCGCCGGCGCCATCGAGCGCGGAACCGACAACGACGTCGTCGGCAAGTGGATCCGCGCGGTCGCGGGCGACGCGCCGTTCCCGTCGATGGACGCGACGTTCGCGACGCTCGAATCCGACTACGACGTCGAGGTCGAGGACACGCCGGAAGGCGACGAGCGCATCGTCGCGAAGCGCACGAGCGACGACGGCCGCCTCGCGGACGTCGTGAACATCACGCTGAACAAGGATTCGCGCCGCATCCGCTCGGTCCGCTGGGAATGGACGCCGCCCGAAGGCTCGATCGCGAAGGTCCGCGCGGTCACCGCGACGCTCTTCGAGAAGTCGCCGTTGCCCGAAGCGTGGTTCGAGCCGGAGACGCACATGCGCGGAGGCGCCGACGCTCCCGCGGAAGATCCGTCGCGGTAGCATCCGCGTCCCGTGCAAGACTCGAACGTGGCGAGTTCCGGTAGGCCGCGCAAGGTCGTGATCCTCGCGGTCCTCGTGGCCGCGCTCGGTTACTTCGTCGATCTCTACGACCTCGTCCTCTTCACCGCGGTGTGGAAGCCGAGCCTCGAGGCGCTCGGCGTCGCGCCCGAGAAGATCGCCGAGACCGGCAAGCTGCTGCTCAACCTGCAACTCACCGGCCTCATGGTCGGCGGCATCACGTGGGGCATCCTGGGCGACAAGCGCGGGCGGCTCACGGTGCTCTTCGGCTCGATCGTCACGTATTCGCTCGCGAATCTCCTCAACGCGTTCGTGACGAACGTCGAGGTGTACGCGGTGCTGCGCTTCGTCGCGGGCTTCGGCCTCGCAGGCGAGCTCGGCGCCGGCATCACGCTCGTGAGCGAACTGCTCGACACGAAGCGGCGCGGCGTCGGCACGACGATCGTCGCGTCGGTCGGCCTCGCCGGCGCGATCGCCGCGGGCCTCGTGTCGTCGGCGCTTCTCTCGTGGGATCCGCTCAACGGTTGGCGCACCGCGTACGGCATCGGCGGCGCGATGGGGCTTCTCCTCCTCGCCTTGCGCGTGGGCGTCCTCGAAAGCGGACTCTTCCAGAACGTGAAGCAGGTCGACGTCCTGCGCGGCGACGTACGCATGCTGCTCTGGCCGCCGCAGCGCTTCGCCCGCTTCGCGCTCGTGATCCTGGTCGGCATGCCGATCTGGTTCGCCGGCGGCGTTCTCTTCGTCTTCTCGCCGCTCATCGGCGGACATCTCGGACTCGACCCGGCGCCGACCGCGGCCATGACCGTGATGTGGGCGTACATCGGCGTCGTCCTCGGGGACCTGTGCAGCGGGCTGCTCAGCCAATTCGTGAAGCGCCGAAAGCCGGTCATCGCGCTCTTTCTCCTTCTCTACGCCGGCGCGATCTGGCTCCTCCTCTCGAACGGCGGCCGGTCGCTCACCGCGTTCTACGGCCTCATGTGCCTCGTCGGCGCGACGACCGGCTATTGGGTGCTCTTCGTGACCGTCGCGAGCGAGCAGTTCGGCACGAATCTCCGCTCGACGGTGACGACAAGCGCGCCGAACTTCGTCCGCGGCAGCGCCGTCATCGTGACCCAGATTTGGTTCGTCGCCGGCGGTCGCGAGGCGTCGTCGTCCACGACGGCCACGATGCTCGTCGGATTCGGCTGCATCGCCATCGGACTGCTCTCGCTGTGGATGCTCGACGAGACGTTCCACCGCGACCTCGACTACCTCGAGCGGTAAGGTGGTGGCCATGCGCCTCCCGCTCGCCGCCGTCGTCGCCTGTGTCGCCTCGTTCCACGTTGCAGCCGTTTCACAGGCGGACGTCGCGTCGCTCACCGACGCAGTGAACGCCGTGGCCGACGCGCGATCCCTCTCCGCGTTTCACGAACTGCTCGCGAGCGAGCCGCACATCGCCGGCACGCCCGGCGACGCGCGCACGGTCGAACGCCTCGAGAAGGCGTTTCGCGAGATGGGCCTCGAGGTCGAGATCCATCGGTTCCATCCCTACCTCTCGAAGCCGATCGCGGCGCGGCTCGAGATCGTCGGCGAGGAGACGCCCGAGGGCCCGCGCCGCGGCGTGATGGCGCTCGACCTGCGGGAACGAAACCTGCTCGAGGATCCGGCGACCGCGCATCCCGACCTCACGTGGGGATGGAACGCGTACTCCGGCTCGGGCGACGTGACCGCCGAAGTCGTCTACGCGAACTACGGCACGCGCGCCGATTTCGCCCGGCTCAAGGAGTTGGGCGTCGACGTCAAGGGGAAGATCGTCCTTGCCCGATACGGCGGCAACTTCCGCGGCTACAAGGCGAAGTTCGCCGAGGAGGCCGGCGCGGTCGGGCTCCTCATCTACACCGATCCGGCCGACACCGGCTTCGTGAAGGGGCCGACGTGGCCCGAGGGCGGCTGGTCGAACGACACGTGCATTCAGCGCGGATCGCTCGTGACGCTGCCGTATCCAGGTGACCCGCTGACGCCCGGCGTCGAGGCCACGCGCGACGCCGCGCGCGCCGATCCCGCAACGATCGCGCTGCCGACGATTCCCGTGCAACCGATCGGCTACGCCGCCGCCGAGCGCATCCTCGCGCGGATGAAGGGCGACGAGGTGCGCGACGAGGCGTGGAAGGGCGGCGTGCGCCAGACCTACCGCTACACCGGCGGCTCCGCGTTGCAGCTTCGGCTCGAGGTGAAGCAGGAGCGGTTCGTGGGCGAGACGGCGAACGTCATCGCGACGCTGCGCGGCGCCGCGCGCCCCGACGAGATGGTGATCGTCGGCTGCCATCACGACGCGTGGTGCTTCGGCGCCGCCGATCCGCTCGCCGGCACGATGGTGCTGCTCGAGAGCGCTCGCTCGTTCGCGGACGCGGCGCGGAAGGGAATCCGTCCCGACCGCACGATCGTCTTCGCCGCGTGGGGCGCGGAGGAGTTCGGCATCATCGGAAGCGTGGAGTGGGTGGAGTCGCGGCGCAAGGAGCTCGAGCGGAAGGCCGTCGCCTACGTGAACCTCGACATGGCCTCGATGGGCGAGCGCTTCGGCGCGAGCGCGTCGCCGTCGTTGCGTCCGTCGATCGAGCGCGCGATCGCCCGCGCGACCTCGCCCTTCACGGGCGGTTCGCTCTACGAGGCGTGGGTCGCGAACGCGAAGGCGCCCTCCTCGGGCGCGTCCTTCGGCGACATGGGCGGGGGCTCGGACCACGTCGGCTTCTGGTGCCACGCCGGGGTGCCGTCGTGTTCGGTCGGCGGCGGAGGCGCTCCCGGCAACTCGTACCACTCGAACTACGACACCGTCGCCTGGTACCGAAAGACGGTGGGCGAAGATTATCGCTCCGCGCTCATGGTGACCCGCGCCTGCAACGCGGTCACGGCCGAGTTCGCGAATGACCCGCATGTGCCGATCTCGGTGGGGGCGATCCTGCGCGACTTCGTGCGGCTCGCGCGCGAGGCCGACGACCGCCGCACCAAGGCGAACCTCGCTACCTCGCTCGCGCCGCTCGCCGACCGCGCGGGCGTGCTCCTCGCTCGCGCCGACCGCGTCGACCGGAATCTCGCCGCCGCCGGCGCCGGCAACGCCGAGACCGACGCGCTCTTGCGTGCCTGTACCCACGCGTGGCTCGACGACCAAGGCCTTCCCGGCCGTCCGTGGTTCCGGAATCGCTACGCCGCGACGGACCGATACTCCGGCTACGCGCCGTCGCTCCTGCCCCTCGTGGCCGAGGCGATCGAGGATCGCGACGACGCCGCGCTCGCCCGGGCCGTCGCCGAGTACGACGCGATCCTCACGCGCATGGACACGGCGCTCGGCCAGCTCGACCGCTGAAACGACGAGTCGCGCTGCAACGCGAAGGCGGACGGTCCGCGTTGCACTTCTCTCCGTTTCGTCGTTGACGGCATGCGAGAGCGACTGGTACTCTCGCCGGCCGATCGTGGAGAGCGACGCGCGGATGAGTGCCATCACCATTGAGGTCTGGGATACCACCGGAAGCACGCGGCAACCCGTCGAGGTGCCCGGGGACGCCGCCGTCAATCGGCTGGTGGCGGTGCTCATCGAACGCATGAACCTGCCTCGGCACAGTCCCGACGGCCAGCCCATGAGCTACAAGCTGCATCACCGTTCCTCGGGCCGACAACTGCTCGAGACGGAGACGCTCGCGACCGCCGGCGTTCGCGACGGCGACGTCCTTCGCATCCAGCCCGAGATCACTGCGGGCTGACATGCAACGATCGCATGTGGAACGCAACCATGTGGAGGGCGTTCGGCACGCACCGATCGTCGTTTCCGAGGACGCCGATCGCTTCGCGCGGTTCGCGCTCATCTCCTGGTGGGATCAGGCGAAGCTCCGCGGCGCGAAGGTCGTGGTGGTCGGCGCCGGCGCGATCGGCAACGAGCTCCTGAAGAACCTCGCGCTCCTCGGCGTCGGCAACGTGGTGATCATCGATCTCGACCGCGTCGAGCACTCGAACCTCGCCCGCTCGGTGCTGTTTCGCGCTGACGATCGCGGACGGCCGAAGGCCGAGGTCGCCGCCGCGCGGGTGCGCGAGCTCTATCCCGATGCCCGCACCCGAAGCCTCGTCGCGGACGTCGTGCATGGCATCGGACTCGGACTGGTGCGCTGGGCCGACGTCGTGATCGCCGGACTCGACAACCGCGAGGCGCGCGTCGCGATCAATCAGATGGCGGCGCTCGCCGGGCGGCCCTGGATCGACGGCGCGATCGAACGGCTCTCGGGCGTCGCGCGCATGTTCGATCCGGAGACCGGACCGTGCTACGAATGCACGATGGGCGAGGCCGACCGACGGGCGCTCGCGCATCGTCGAAGCTGCGCGCTTCTCACCCGCGAACAACTCGAGACCGGACACGTGCCGACGACGCCGACGACCGCGTCGGTGATCGCCGGCATCCAATGCCAGGAGCTCGTGAAGTACCTGCACGGCCTCGAGACGCTCACCGGTCGAGGCTTCGTCTTCGAAGGCCATTCGCATCAGAGCTACGTCGTGAACTACACGCGGGATCCCGATTGCCCGTCCCACGAGTCGATCGGCAACGTGGAGCCGATCCCGCACGGCGCACGCGCGCTGCGGGCGCGCGATCTCCTCGAGATCGCCCGGGCGCGACTCGGGGCAGGGGCCGTGGTCGACTTCGGCCGGGATCTCCTGTCGAGCCTTGAGTGCGCCCGCTGCGCGACGAGCGACCCGACCTTCGGTTCGCTGGGCACGGTGCGCGAGCGCGACGCGCACTGCCCGCGATGCGGCGAGCTGCGGGCACCGCGATTCTTCTCCACCGTGCGCGGCGACGAGCCGTTCCTCGACCGCACGCTCTTCGAGTTAGGCGTGCCGCTGTGGGACGTGCCGGTCGCGCGCAACGGACAGGCGACCCTCGGACTTGAACTCGCCCACGACGCGACCGAAGTCCTCGGAGACGCGATCGCCGCGCCGAGCCCGAACCAGAACGAGGTGAGCCGATGAGTCGAGACAAGCGCAAGGGCGACGCTCGCGAGGCGGCGCCGTCCGTGGCGCGACGGACCGACGCGACGCAGCTCCAGGGCGAGACGCTCGACGCCCGGCCGTTTCCCGGTCGGGGCGCCCAGGGATTTCGCGTGTATCTCGAGCCCTCGGTGCATCGCGAGATCCGTGGGCATTGCGCCGAGGATCGGTCGGTCGAGGTCGGCGGTGTCCTCGTCGGCCGATGGGAACGCGACGACGACGGCCCGTTCGTGCGCGTCGCCGCGAGCATCCGCGGCGAGGGCATGACGAGCAAGTCCGCCGAAGTCACGTTCACGCACGAGACATGGGCCGAGATCAATCGCCGCATGGATCGCGACTTCGCCGACGAGCGCATCGTCGGGTGGTACCACTCGCATCCGGACTTCGGGATCTTCCTCTCCGATCGCGACCTCTTCATCCACGAGCACTTCTTCCCGGCCCCGGGGCAAATCGCGGTCGTGATCGATCCGGTGCGCGACGAAGAGGGCGTGTTCGTGTGGCAGGAGGGCACGCTCGGTCGCACGAAGACGTACTGGGTCGGAGCGGAGCCGCACGCGTCGAGCGGCGTGCCGTCGGTCGAGCGCATGGAGGCGCCGCGCGCGTCCGAGCCCCGATCCGGCGACCACGATCGCTCCGCGTTGCAGCCCAACGGAAGAGGCGGATCAAGCGTGATCTCCACGTTGCTGCTCGGGCTGGCGCTCGTCGGTGCGATGGCGATCGGCATGTGGCTGTCCGGCTTCGGCGATCGGCTGCGCACGATGCGGAGCGCCGAGGCGATCGCGCGGCAACTTGCGGCGCGGACCACGTCGAGCGAGTCGACGATCGCGCTCTCCCGCGCCCTCTCGCGGCTCGCCGCGATCGGCCAAACGCTCGCGCCGCCTCCGACCGACGGCACCACGCCTCCGGCGATCGATCCCGCGATCCGCGAGCGACTCGTGAAGGATCTCATCGGGCTTGAGCGCGAGCTGAACGCGGCCCTTCGCGGCCTCGACATGTCTCCGGAGGAGTCGCTCGCCATCGACATGCTGCTCGCGACGCGACTCAAGGAGTTGCAGGCGGCCGCCGCGGCCCAGAAGGCCGAGAGCGAGAAGGCCGAAAGCGAGAAGGCTGCGAGCGAGAAGGCCGGCGGCGAGAGCGCCGGGACGGAGAAGCCCGCGCCGGCGCCGGCCGCACCGAAGGGAGGCACGTGATGTCATCGATGGAGCCGCTCCGAGTCACGGACGACGATCTCCGGAGTCCGTCCGTCGAAGGCGTGCTCGCCGAGCAGGAAGCGCTCAACCGGGCGATGCCGACCGCGGCGCCGCTTCCGTGGCATCGGCGCATCCTGTACGCGACGTGGCTCTACCTCGCGCTCGCCGGGACGACCGCGGGCTTCGTCGCGTGGGCGGTGTTCGAGCCGTTCATCAACGACAACGACATGGATGCCGACGAGGTCAGTCTCGTCAACCTCTTCCTCTTCCCGGCCGTGACGGCGTTCATCGCGCTCTTCGTTGCAGCCACCGAAGGCCTGATGTGCCGCAACATCAAGCGTGCGCTCTTCTCTGGATCCGTGTCCTGCGCGATCGGCTTCGTCGGCGGACTCCTGATGCTGATTCCGGCCACCATTTTCTATGGCATCGGCCTTGCGATCGCCAGCGAGATGTCGCCGGTCACCGAGAACGGCATGCCGACCGGCGGTGCGCTCGCGATCGTGATCCTCGGACGAGGAATCGCGTGGGCGCTCTTCGGCATCGTCGCGGGCATCGGCCAAGGGATCGCGCTTCGTCAGGGGCGCATGGTCGTCAACGGCCTTCTCGGCGGCGCCTTGGGCGGATTGCTCGGCGGCTTCCTGTTCGATCCCGTGTATCTCGTGCTCGGACTGCCGGAGGAGGCCGCCGCCAGTCGCGCGCTCGGATTCATGGCGATCGGCCTCTCCGTCGGCCTCTTCCTCGGTCTCGTCGAGCAGTGGACGAAGTCCGCATGGCTCTTCATGAAGGCGGGACCGCTCGCGGGCAAGCAGTTCGTCCTCTACCGGAATCCGACGGTGGTCGGCAGTTCGCCGAAGGCCGACATCTACCTCTTCAAGGACGCCGCGATCGAGCCTCGTCACGCGCTGCTGCACGCACGCGGCGGCCGCTACGAGATCGAAGATTGCGGCACCGCGGACGGCACCTACGTCAACGGCAAGCCGGTCTCACGCCAGATCCTCCGCTCGGGCGACCAGGTCGTGGTCGGTCGCACCGTGCTCGAGTTCTCGTTGCGCGACAATCGCGCACGCTAACAACAACTCGTCACCGACCTAATTCCCCACACGCGTCCCTCTTCGGAAACCCTGTCCATGTCGATCGAAGTCACCTGCGGAAAGTGCGGCAAGCTGCTCAAGGCCAAGGATTCTGCGGCGGGTGCCGTCGCCAAGTGCCCGCAATGCGGCGACCCCATCCGGATTCCGAAGCCGGAAGACCTTCCGCCTGCGGATCAGATGGGCTTTGACGTGTCCTCGCTCGCGAACGAAGTGTCTCGGTTGCCGACCGCGGCCCCGCGCGTGATCGAGTCCGCGCCCGAGGAGGATCGCAAGCCGTGCCCCAAGTGCGGCGAGATGATCCCGGCCGGCGCGGCGAAGTGCCGCTTCTGCAATCACGTCCTCAACGCGAAGGTGGTGAAGGCGGCGAAGAAGGCGAAGTCCGCATCAGGCGGCGACGACGACGATCTCAGCACCCTCGAGATCGTGGTTGCCGTCATCTGTAGCGGCATCGGCTGCATCATCAGCATCATTTGGCTGATCCAAGGCAAGCCTAAGTGGAAGAAGATGATCGCGATCTCGCTCATCATGCAGGCCGTTTGGGTGACGCTGCGCCTGTTGCTCATGGCTGCGAACAAGTAAGCCCCACGAATGCCCATGCCCGACGCAACGCTCGTTCCCTGCGGCTGCGGCGCCACGCTGCGGATCTCCGGCCCGCCCGGAACCCAAGCGCGGTGCCCGAAGTGCCGCGCGATCGTGTCGGCGCCCGCCACGCCGCCGCCGCTCGCGACGACGACCGGCCGCGACGGGCCGCCGCCCGGCACGACCGAGGTCGCGCATGCCCCCAACTCCACGTTGCAGTGTGCGATCTGCCAGAGTCAGATCGCGAACGGCGAATCGGCCGTGCGCTGCGACGCATGTTCGGTCGTGCACCACGCCGAGTGCTGGCGCGAGGTCGAGGGGTGCGCGAGCTACGGGTGTCGCAACGCGCCGACGCTCGCGAAGCCCGCGGCGCCGGCCGTCGAATCGACCGCATGGGGCGACGCCAAACGGTGCCCGGTGTGCGGCGAGACGATCAAGGCGGTCGCGCTCAAATGCCGCTTCTGCCAGACCGAGTTCGACACCACCGACCCGCTCTCGCCCGAGGAGTACGCCGAGCGCGCCACGACCGGAGCGGGCGTGAAGCAGGTGCGCAGTAGCGCCATCGGGCTCTTCATCATCGGGCTGCTCGGATGCGTCGCGCCGTTCACGTGCCTCATCGGAGCCGTCTGGGCGTTGTGGAATCGCAAGCTTCTTGCTCGCGCGGGCACGGTGTACGTCGTGCTCACGTGGGTGGCGGTCGGGATCTCCGGGCTCTACTCCCTGATTTTCGTTTGGGCAATCATCAATGGATGAACGGCCGGCCGAGTCTGGTGCGAGCGGCGCCGGCGCGCCACGCGTGCGCTTCCGCACGGTCGACGCCGACCTCGTCGGTCTCCGTTGCCAGGGGTGCGGCCAGTCGGTCGACTTCGGCGCGACCGTCGGCCAATGCCTGATCTGCGGCTCGGTCCATCACGCGCGGTGTTGGGACGAGGCGGGGCACTGTCGCTCGTACGAATGCTCGAGCGGTCGCATGCAGACGCCGGCCGGCGGCGTGGCCCGCATCGGCGCCGACGAGCTGCAACGCGCTGCGCCGCTTCCGCCCTCGCGACCGATCGCGGTGTATCCGCGCGGCGTGCACATCGGATCGCCTCCGCCGACGGCTCCCGATCGGCGCGTTTGGTCGAAGGCCGCCCTCATCTGCGGGATCGCGAGCGTCTTCGTCTTCGGCCTCGTGACCGGGTTTGCCGCCGTCGCGCTCGGCATCGTGGGGCTTCTCCGCGAAGGCCGCACGAGCCGCAGCCGGGCATACGCGGCAAGCGGCATAGCGCTCGGAACGATCGGCGTTGCAGCCTGGATCGTCCTCATCTCCTACGTCGCGGCGCGCTTCATGCCGCAAGGCGGCATGGTGCCGACGGACCTCGATCTCGCGTCCGGCATCGACGAGACCGCGCTCGAGGCGATGTCGCCCGCGATCGCCGGCGCGCTTCGCGCGAATGTCGTCATCACGATCGAAGACCTTTTGCACGGAAGCCTGGGGTCCGGCGTCGTGCTCGCCATGCGCGACGGCGCGACCCTCATCGTCACGAACCGCCATGTCGTCGACTCCGACTACAGCGAGCGCACGACCTCGTCCGACCCGCCCGAGGGCGACGTCATGATTCGTTTCATCGACGGCGTCGAAGCGGTGGGACGCACGGTGTGGGTCGCGCCCGCCGGCATCGACCTCGCGGTCGTTCGCACGGCCGGCAAGAGCCTGGCGGCGCGTCCGGCGCGCATTCGGGCATCCGGTCCGGCGCCCATCGGCGACCCGATCTTCGCGGTCGGCAACCCGCACGGGTTAGGTTGGACCTTCACCGAAGGCACGCTCTCGCAGCATCGCACCTGGACGGTGAATGGCGTCGGCGTCCCGATTGTGCAAACGAGCGCCGCCGTGAATCCGGGCAATAGCGGCGGGGGCCTCTACACGCGGGACGGCGAGCTCATCGGAATCAACTCGATGACAGCCGACCATCGCGTGGCCGAAGGTCTCGGCTTCGCGATCGGACTCGACGTCCTACGGCGCAACGCGCCGGAGTGGCTGCGGGACGAGATCGGCAGCAACGCGGAGGAGCCGAAGCCGTGAGCGTGGTTCGGACCCGACGACTTCAGAGTGACTTCGAGCGCCTCACGGAGTTGGCGCGGAGGCATCCGCGCATCGCGATCGTGCAGGCGATCGGCGCGCCGCCCGACCGGTACCAGCTTCGGTTCGAGGTGCGGAGCGTGCGCTTGCGCGGCGACGCCGTCGAGCCGGCGACGGAGCATCTCGTCGAGATCGCGCTTCCCGCGGGCTATCCGCGCATGCCTCCGCATTGCCGCATGCTGACGCCGGTCTTCCATCCGAACATCGCGCCGCACGCGATCTGCATCGGCGACCACTGGAGTCCGGGCGAATCGCTGAGCTCGATCGTCATCCGCATTGCGGAGATGCTCGGCTACCAGTCGTACAACGTGAAGAGTCCGCTGAACGGCGAGGCCGCGCGATGGGCCGAGCGCGAGATGGCGACGCTTCCGCTCGATCGCGCGAACATGTGGCTCGACGAATCGGCGGCCGTCGCCGGCGCGGCCGCGCCTGTCGCGTCGTCGTCGTCGTCGTCTCCGCCGCCGCCGATCCCGAACGCGCCGCCGGCGCCGCCGCGAGCGGCGGTGTCCGCGGCGTCCGTCGAGTTCGCGTGCGGCGGCTGTGGCGCGACGCTCCGCGCGGCGCTTGGCGCGTCGCCGCGCGTGCGCTGTCCGCGTTGCCGCGGCGTGAACGACGTTCCGACCCGGGGCCGCGCGTGAGCGAGGCGCCGTCGGCGCCGTCCGATGCCGGCGAGCCCGGCATGCCGCGGTCCCTGCGCAGTCGGCACTGGGAGATGCTCATCGGCGCGATCGTCGTGATCGCACTCGCCTCGATCTTCACGGTCGGTGCCGGCGATCGCGTGGCCGTCGGCTCCACAGGCATCCAGCTGCCGCCGCTCTGCATGAGCCGGACGGTGTTCGGAGTCTCGTGCCCCGGCTGCGGGCTCACGCGCAGCTTCGTGCATCTCGCGCATGGCGAGGTCCAGTCGTCGTTGCAGGTGCATCGCGTCGGCTGGCTTTTGGCTCTCGCCGTCGTCGCCCAGATTCCCTACCGCATCGTCGCGTTACGGACCGCGAACGGCCTTCCGCTCGGCGAGCGGATCCCTCGGTACTTCGGCTACGTGCTGATCGCCGCCCTCGTCGTCAACTGGCTTTTCCCATAGCGGCCGCCTTCTTCCGCTCGGTGCGCATGTTCAGGATCTCGACGCCGAGCGCGAACGACATCGCGAAGTAGATGTAGCCCTTCGGCACGTGATGCCCGAAGCCGTCGGCGATGAGCATGAAGCCGATGAGGAGGAGGAACGCGAGCGCGAGCATCTTGAGCGACGGCCGCCTGTCCACGAATCGGCTGATCGGCCCGGCGAAGAACATCATCACGGCAACGGAGAGAACGACCGCGATGATCATGACGAGGACGCTCTGCGCCATGCCGACCGCGGTGATGACCGAGTCGATCGAGAAGACGAGATCCATGAGCATGATCTGGGCGATCACGCCGGCGAACGTCGCGGCCTTGCCGGTCACGCCGGTGTCGTGGGCGCCTTCGGTCTTGTGGTAGATCTCGCGCGCGGACTTCGCCATGAGGACGAGGCCGCCCACGATGAGAATCAGGTTTCGTCCGGAGAGCGCGACCTCAAGGTGGTAGATCTTGAACGTGGCCCACGGCTCGGTGAGCTGCGAGATCCAGCCGACGCCGAGGAGGAGCAGGATTCGCATCACCATGGCCGCCAGAAGGCCGACGCGTCGCGCCTTGTCCTGCTGATCGGCGGGCAGCTTCGCGCTCAGGATCGCGATGAAGATGATGTTGTCGATTCCGAGAACGATCTCGAGCGCCGTCAGGGTCAAGAGGGCGAGCAGATTCTCGGGGGTCGCGAGCGACGCGAGGTTGCCGGTGAGCCAGTCCACGGGGGTACACTCCTCGCCATGAACGCTAACAGAAGCCTTCTGCGTGTGCGGCAGTCGCGAGCGATCGCGAGCGTGTCCGTCGGGGTCGTCATGCTCGCGCTCGGTGCCACGGTGTTCGGTCAGGACACCCGTCCCGCAGCGCCCGCCGGTCAGCCTCGACCGCCGCAGCCTCAGCAACGGGCGCAGCAGAAGCTTCCGCTCCAGATCACGCCGTCGCCGGCTCGACTCGGCAACGTCGCGCCCAACTCGACCACGAGCGCGACCTTCATCATCAAGAACATGGGCCAGGCGCCGCTCACGGTGAAGTCCGCGAAGCCGAGCTGCAAGTGCACGGGCATCACGGACATCGTCGGCAAGACGATCAATCCTGGAGAGTCGATCGAGCTCAAGGCCGCGCTCAAGGCGCCGCCGGTGCCGGGCCCGAAGGACGCGAAGGTCTTCATCGAAGTGAACGAGATGCCCGGCGCCGCGATCGCCATGCTCGAAGGCGAAGTGGTGATGCCGCTGCTCGCGACGCCGGCGTTCGTCGATGCCCTCAAGGGCGTGACCGCAGGCACCGTGCAGGTGAAGGCCGCCGACGGCAAGCCGTTCCGCATTCTCTCCGTTGCAGGCGGACCGCCGCCCTTCGACGGCTTCGATCCCGCGAAGGACGAGCCGCGCGCCGAGTACACGCTCAAGTGGAATCTCGCGGGCGTGGCCCAGCCGCCGATCTGGTGGGTCATCGAGACCGATCGCCCGGACTGCCCGATGATTCCCCTCCGCGTGCGCCATGACCAGACCGGCTCGCGCCACGACATGGAGCGCATGAGCCGCTTCTGGATCGTCAAGGACCAGATCGCCCTCGGCGGCCTGATGACGGTCGGCGTGCCGACCGAGGTCACGGTCGAACTCGAGCACTACAACCCGCGCGAGTCCGGCAAGATCGTCGCGCCCGCCTGGCGCGACGTGAAGAGCGTGCAGAGCGGCTCGCCGCTCCTGAACGCCGAGATCCTCGAGGTCAAGCCGCTCGGCGATGACCATCTTGAGGTCAAGCTCCGCCTGATCGCGAAAGAAGGCGCCGCCGGCCTTCTCTCGGCGCCGATGACGATCACCACCGCGACCGGTGCCGGACCGGTGCCGTTCTTCGCCCGCGTCGTGCCTGCCGAAAAGAAGTAAACCCACGTGGGCCCGAACATCGACCTACGAGACGCCGAGCAGGTCTCGGCGACGCTTGAGGCGGCGGCGGAGTCGCTGCGCTCCGCGCCCTGTCGCGTGGGCTGCGTGCACGTGCTTGGCGATGCAGGGCGACTCGTCGTTGCAGGTGACCTGCACGACAATCCGATCCACCTCGATCGCATCGTCGCCTTCGCGAAGCTCGACAACCCCGCGAATCATCTCGTCATCCAGGAATTGATCCACGGCGATCGGCTCGTGAACGGCGTCGATCTCTCGTATCGCGTCGTCGCGAAGGTGGCCTCGCTCGTCCTCCGCCATCCCGGACGCGTCCATCCGCTCCTCGCCAACCATGAGCTATGCCAGATGCTCGGCATCGGCGTGAGCAAGGGCTACGGAGACGGCACCGCGCTCTTCCGCGACGGCCTCGACTACGTCTTCGGCGACGACAGCGACCAAGTCGACGCGGCCATGGCCACGTTCTTCCGCGCGATGCCGCTTGCGGTGCGCACGCCGCGCGGGCTCTGGTGCTCGCACTCGATTCCGTCGCCGGAGACTGTCGACCGTTTCGACGACGGGATCTTCGGACGTGCGATCGCCGACGACGACTATCGCGCGCCGCGCGGCTCCGCGTATCTCATGGTGTGGGGCCGCGGCCAGAACGCCGACGAGGTCGAGATGCTCGCGCAGCGGTGGGGCGTCACGACGTTCTGCCTCGGACACGCACACAGCGAGGACGGCGCCCATGTCGTGACGCCGCGCATGGCGGTCCTCAACAGCGATCACGAGCGCGGGCGCGTCGCCGAGTTCGATCTCGCCGCGGAGACGCCGTCGGCCGAGGAGATCGTGGCCGAGGCGATCCCGATTCAGACGATCCGCGCGCCGGCCGAGGGACGCGCGTGAACGGGCCGGCGCTTGCGATCGAGATGTCGCAACGCGGAGGTTCGATCGCGATCGGCGACGGCACACGTGCGCCGCAGGTGCGAGCGTTGCCGTCGAGCGAACGCGACCGCTCAGATCCGCTCCTGGCGGAAATCGACGCGCTCGCGCGCGAGGTCGGCGTCGCGCCGCGCGGCCTCGGCGCGATCATCGTCTCGATCGGTCCCGGCGGCTTTACGGGACTTCGCATCTCGGTGACGGCGGCGAAGCTCCTCGCCGCCATGCTTGCGCGCCCGCTTGTCGCCGTGCCGAGCGCGCTCGTGGCGGCAGCCGGGACAGACCGCACAGGCCGCACGATCGTCGCGCTCGCGTCGAAGCGAGAGTCCGCGTGGATCACGATCGTCGAAGGGCAGGGGCGCGACGTCGCGATCGTCGGCGCGCCGGGAATTCGGACTGCGTCCGAGATCGATGTCGCGGCGCTCGGCGCTTCCGCGTTGCTTGCCGACGAGTACGTTCCGGCCGCGATGGTCGAGCGGGCGAAGGCTGCGGGCGCCGCGGTGATTTCGCCGCGATTTCGGGCCGAAGCGTGCCTTGAGGTCGGGCTCGCGATGCTGCAACGCGGAGAGTTGGCCGATCCGGTGTCGCTCGCGCCGCTCTATCCGCGCGAGCCGGAAGCGGTGACGCTCTGGCGCGAACGGCACGGCGAGTGACGGCGTTCGGCGGCGCGACTCGCGCGGCCGTCACGATCCGACCGATCGTCGCCATGTGCGCGGTTGCCGTCACTCCACCCGCAGCTTTCCCGAACCGCGCCCTCTCGCTAAGGTCGCGCCGCATGCGGTCGATGAGTCCCGCGAGGCGGCCTTCGGGTCACGGCGGAAGCGTGTGCCGGCCGTGTCGAGGGTCGCGAGGGGAGGCTTGCATGGGATCGGATCGAGGGGAACTCCGCGGCGAGGCGGGCAGCGAGGTCGCGCATCGCGGGGACACCCGCAACGCGGACCGCGCACGGTGGGCCGACAAGCAGGTCTTCACGACCGGCGAGGCTGCCGAGGTCTGCAAGGTCTCGCAGCAGACGATCATCCGTTGCTTCGACAGCGGCCGGCTTGGCGGCTTCCGCGTGCCGGGCTCGAAGTTCCGGCGCATCCCGCGCGGCGAGCTCGTGCGCTTCATGCGCGAGAACGACATTCCGCTCGACGCCCTCGGCGACGATCGGCGCCGCATCCTCGTCGTCGACGACGACCCGCAGATCACCGCCATGATCACGGCGGCGCTCCCCGGCGAGCGCTTCCACGTGCGCAGCGTGAGCAACGGCTACGACGCGGGCATCGAGACCGAGCAGTTCCAGCCCGACGTCATCCTTCTCGACTACATGCTGCCCGACATCAACGGCTCCGCCGTGTGCGAGCGGCTGCGGGGAAACCCGAAGTACGCGGGGATCCGAATCGTCTTCGTGTCGGGCGTGGCCGACGACAACGAGGTGAAGCGGCTCCTGACCCGCGGGGCCGATGCGTTCGTCCGAAAGCCCTTCCGCGCGGAAGAGCTCGTTCGCACGATTGACAGCGTGCTCAACGCCTGATGAGCCCTGAACCGCCGTCAGCGCCTCGCATCGACCCGGCCGCGATCCTGTCGCGGATCGATGCGCTCCCTACGCCGAGTCCGCTCGCGATTCGTCTCCTGGCGACCGCGGAGGACGAGCGATCGAGCGCGCACGATCTCGTCGACCTCATCCGCCAGGACGCCGCGCTCACGGCGAAAGTGCTTTCGATCTGCCGGCGCGGACCGCGCGGACGCGCGCTCGACGTTGCGTCGCTTGACCGCGCCGTGGTGCTGCTCGGCTTCGGCGCGATTCGCGCCGCGGCGCTCGCCGTCGAGTTCGTCGGCGCGCTGAACGGCGCGACGTCGTCGTCGGCGCTGGGCTTCGACCGTCACGCCTTCTGGCGGCACTCGCTCGGCAAGGCGATCATCGCGGAACATGCGGCGCGCCTGAGTCCGCGCGTTCCGAGCCCGGGCCGTGCGTTCGTCGCGGGATTGCTGCAGGATCTCGGCGTGCTCGCGCTGGCGGCGGCGGCGCCCGCGATCTGCGACCGTTGCTGCGACGAAGCGGAGCGCAGCCGCACGACGCTCGACGAGCGCGTGGCCGAACTCTGCGGCGTCGGCCTGCACGCGATCGGCGCGCGCCTCGCGGAGCGCTGGAACCTTCCCGACGAGCTCGTCGCGACGCAGCGGATCCGCGGGGACCTCGCGCTCACGTATGACGGCGAGCATCGGGGCCTCGCGCTTGCGGTCGAACTCGCGGATCGCGTGGTGCGCCGGCGACACGTCGGCGGTGCGGGCTTCGCGCTTCCGGCACCCTCGGCGGAGTCGATTCGCGCGGCGCTCGAGATCGACGCGGAAAAGTTCCGCGTTGCAGCCGAGACGCTCTTCGACGACCTCTGCGCCCGTGCCGAGTCGCTCGGCATGACGGCGCCACCGCCGACGCGGCTTGCGAACGAGTGCCTCGAGCGCGCCTCGCGGCGGACGGAACAGTCGCACGGCGCCGACGTGCCCTCGGGCGACGTCGTGGCCGCGCTCGACGCGGCGCACGACCCGGCGGGCACGATCTCGATCATCGTGCGGCAGCTCGCGTCGCTCGGCGGCGCGCCCGACCGCTACCTGGTGCATCTCACGGACGTTGCGGGGCGTAGGCCCGAACTGCGCGAGGTCGGCGCCGATGGCATCGTGCATGCGGTGCGTGCGATCGGCGACGGCGACCCCGACGGCGAGCTTGCGGTGCGGCGCTGGTGCGAGCTGCGGGCGCCGAAGGGACGGCCGACGCGCCTCGCGCTCACGCTGCGCGGCCGACGTCTCGCGGTGATCCATCGCGCCGACGGCGACATCGTGCGCGAGAGCGCGCGAACGCGGACGCCGGTCGATCTCTGGGCGTTCGCGCTCGCGGCGAGCATCGATCGCGAGTGCGCGCGGCGCACGAGCGCCGACCTCGATGACGCCCATCGACGCCTCGCTCGCGAACACGCGCGGCTCGAAGCCCTGCGGGTGCGAAGCGCCGTCGCCGAGATCGCGAACGGACTCGCGCACGAGCTCAACAATCCGCTCGCAGTCGCGTCGCTTCGGGCGCAGATGGCGCGCAAGAACGCGCCGCTCGCGATCGTGCCCGCGCTCGATCAGATCGTCGACTCGACGAAGGCGGCGAGCGATCTCGTCACGCAACTTCTTCGGACGCTGCGGCCGGCCGACGCCGAGATCGCGAGCGTGAGCGCGCTCGAGGTCGTGCGCCTCGCAATCGACCTGCTCGGCCGCACAGCCGAACCGGTTCGCACAACCGTGCGCGGCGCCGTTCTCCAGTCGGATCCGATCGCATGCGCGGCCGATCCGGCACAGATCACGGAAGCTCTCGCCGAGGTCGTCCAGAACGCACGAGACGCGTCCGGCGCCGCACCGATCGAGGTCTTCGTTGAACGCGACGCGGCGCGTGGCCGATGCAGCATCACGGTGAAGGACTCCGGGCCGGGCTTTAGCGCCAACGCGCTGGCCCACGCCGCCGAGCCCTTCTTCAGCGAGCGTTCCGCCGGTCGAGGCCCTGGCCTCGGATTGGCGCGGGCGCGAGCGCTCGTCGGAGCCTCGGGCGGCACGCTCGAGATCCGCAACGGCGAGACGGGCGGCGCGGAGGTTGCCGTCGTTCTTTGGACGGATGTCGCACGAGCGAAGGAAGCGCTCAGGCATCCACTCGACGTGCAGGAGTTCGACGGCCGCATGAGGGATGCGGCCTGAGGAGCCTGCGGGGAGCGTCGGGCGTTGCAGGGGGAGAGCGCCCGCGGGCGTTTCGTTCGTACGGAACGCGTGAGTGCCGCGGCGAATCTGGAGGGAAGTACACGTGAGCAATCTCAATCACGAAGGGTCTGAGTCCGCGCCCGGAGCGAATGAGCACCGCAAGCCTTGCGCGCTGCTCGTCGGCGGCGACGCATCCACGGAGACGCGCGTGCGGACCACCGCCACGCGCTGCGGCATCGACCTGGTCGTCCTGCCCGCCGACGAGACCGCGAAGGCGGCGCTCGTGACGCGTCGCTTCGATGTCGTCCTCCTTGCGACCGAGGATTCGCAGTCGCTTGCGCCGGTCGTGACGCGCCTGGCGCCTGCAACGAAGACCATGGTGCTCTCGCGGCGCGTGAGCGTCGGCGATGTCATCGAGGCGATGCGCTTCGGCGCGATCGACTATGTCACGCTTCCGTTCGAGGACGCCGAGTTCGGCCGACGCCTGCTCGTGGCCGTCGAACGCAGCCGCGACGAGCAGGAGCGCGAAGACCGCGTCGCCAGGCTCAAGCGGCTCTGCGGCCAGACCGAAGTTTCGCACGACGCGATCGACCGCGAGGCGGAAGAGTTCGTCGACGAGCTCTCCACGTTGCGTGAGGAGGCCTCGGACGGCGTGAACGCGGCGCCCCACCAGGACTGCGCCTGCAACGACGAAAGCGCGACGGAGGAGATCCGCGAGATCGATCTCGCCGCCGAGTATCGCTCGCTTCTCCGTCAGGAGCTTGACCTTGAGGAGCTGCTGCGCGTGGGCGTCGAGTACCTGATCGGAAAGACCGGCGCGACCAACGCGGCGGTCTACCTTCCGAGCGGCGACGGCGTGTGGAGCCTGGGCGCGTACGTCAACTATGACTGCCCGCGCAAGGTCGCGCAGCCGATGCTCGATCGCCTCGCGAACGATCTCTGCCCCGAGCTTTCGCGGCAGGACGACCTGATGCGGTTCGAGGACACGGCGGAGTTCATGGATAGCCTCGGGCTCTCCGACACCGTCCTCGCGAACTGCGACATGGTCGCGTGGCCGTGCTCCTTCAAGGGCGATTGCCTCGCGGTGTACGTCCTCTTCCGCAGCCGGGAGAAGGGCTTCTCCGACGAGCTCGCCGGGCTCATCGACACGATGCGCTCGATCTTCGCCGAGCAGATCGCGACCGTCCTCCGCATCCATCACCGTGCGACCGGCGGCTGGCCCGCCGAGTCGAAGGACGAGGACGAGGAGTCGGGCTGGCGCGACGCCGCCTGACGACGCTTACGGCAACGTGCCCTTCTCTCGCTCGGCGAGCACTTCGTCGAGCGAGAGAAGCGCGTGCCGGAGATGCGGAATCACGATCGAGCCGCCCACGACGAGCGCGACGTTGAGCGCGTCTTCGATCTCGTCCTTCGAATAGCCGGCGTTCACGCACTGCTCGACGTGGTAGTCGATGCAGTCGTTGCAGCGGAGGACGGCGCTCGCGACGAGGCCGAGCAATTCCTTGGTGCGGCCGCTGAGCGCGCCGTCCTCGTAGCACGCCGAATCGAGCCGCATGAAGCGGCTGATGCCGAGGTGCTTCGAGGCGAGGATGCGATCGTTGCCGACGGCGCGGTCCGCACGAAACTCGTTGAACGGGCGATGCGGCATTGGACAAACTCCCTGTTGCAGGCGGGCCGTGAGGCGTGGGTCACTTCGGGCGGGCGAGGATCGTGACGCCGCCGGTGACCTTGTCGCCCTTCTTCACGAGCGAAGTCATGCGGTCGGGGTTCGGAAGGATGAGCTCGGTCGTCGATCCGAACTTGATCATGCCGAAGCGCTGGCCGCGGGCGAGACGGTCGCCGACCTTGAGCGGACACACGATGCGCCGCGCGATGGCGCCCGACACCTGGCGGATGCCGATCGAGCGGCCGGCCTGATCGCGCATCGTGATGAGGTTCGACTCGTTGACGAGCGCGCTCTCTTCGCTTCGGGCGTCGAGGAACTTCCCGGGCGTATGGAGAAGCGCGACGACTTCGCCGTCGCACGGCGCCCGGTTCAGGTGAACATTGAGGACGCTCAGGAAAATGCGGATCACGAGCGCCGGCCGGCCGGCGGTCGCGGCGTGCTCAGGCACCGTGAAGACGGCGCTCACCGTGCCGTCCGCCGGGCTGAGGAAGTCGTTCGGCTCGTTCGTGGCGGCCCGCCGAAATAGCGGGTCACGGAAGAACGAGACGAGCGCGAACCAGACGACCGCCACGAGCGCGATCGCCCACCACCACCCGAGCCACCACGCCCCGAGCGCAAGCAAAAGGCTGACGATCGTGATCGTCAGCCATTCGCGTAGTCCGTAGCCCGTCAGCAGCATGAAGCGGCTTACTCGGTCGCGCGGCCGATGAAGAAGCCGATCAGGCCCGCGACGATGGTGACGCCCAGAAGGCCGCCGCCCCACACGAGCAGGTTGCCGGTGAACATCGTGGCGAGTGCGGGGACCGCGCCGGTCACGGTGACGGCCGCCATGATGAGGGCACAGATCAGGGCCGCGAAGGCGCCGATCATGAGACCGATGCCGAGGCCCGACCACGAGCCGTCGTAGGCTTCGACCATCATCGGCATCATCGTCATGCCGCCGCCGACGGTGGCGACCGCGTTGCCGCCGCTCTCGATGCCCGCCGCCTCGAAGAGGCCGCTCGCGTTCGCGGGGAGTTGCACGTCGTCCTCATTCTCGAACGCCGCCTCGATGAGGTTCGCGCCGGAGAGGCTGTCGTCGTTGTCGCGGGTGAGGTCGAGAAGACCGCTGCCCGAGCCGACCGTCTCGAGCGACAGCTCGCCGGAGCCGGCCTTGCCGCCACCCTTCTTGTCCTGTCCGTAGCGGCTCGCCTCGAACGCGCTGATGCCGGTCTCTTCGCTCGAGTCGGCCATCGTGTCGCGTCGTGCCGCGGCCGCAGCCTTGCCCGCGTTCGCCGAGCGGCCGCCGGTCGAGTCGGCGAGGTCGATCGCGGACTCGTCGAGCCGGCTGTCTTCGAGCGCGAGCGGAATCTCGCCTTCCTTGTCGTCACCGGCGAGAAGGTTGATCTGCTCGACCTTGAACATCACCCGGTCGCGGTCGCGGAACTCTTGGATCTCGCCGCGGCGAGCCATCTCAAGGATGTCCTGAACCGACTTCGACAGCTTCTGGGCGGCTTCCTCAGCCGTGTAGAACATCTTGCTGGCCATGCGGGGCTTTCTCGGTGACGTGGACGCGTAGGGTCGACGGAGCCGCCGCCGACCTGTGGATTCGTACGAATCGCGTACGGTAACGGTTGCTTCCCGCCGCGCGAAGGGCCGAGCGAGGAGGAGAAGGCGGAGAGTCGGGAAGTGCCCGCGTCGCCGCCGTCCTCGTCGAGCCGCGCCGCGGGCTCGTTCGCATGACCACCCGATCGCCGAGTACGCGTCGCCGAAACGGCAACGACCCAGCGGCCACGGCCGCATTGGAGCGCCCGCGCGAGGTCGCGGCGGCGGTCGAGGCATGGTTTGCGCGGGCCGGGCGAACGCTCCCGTGGCGCGAGGTGCGGACTGGGTACACGGCGCTCGTGAGCGAGTTCATGCTCCAGCAGACGCAGGTCAGCCGGGTCGTGCCGAAGTTCGAGGAGTTCATGCGGCGGTTTCCGACCGTCGCGGCGCTCGCGGCGGCGGACGAGCAGGCGGTGCTCGCGGCGTGGCAAGGGCTCGGCTACTACCGCCGCGCGCGGCTCCTGCACGCGGCGGCGAAGGCGATCGTCGAGCGCTTCGGCGGCCGGGTGCCCGAGACGGTCGACGACCTCGTGACGCTGCCCGGGGTCGGTCGCTACACGGCAGGCTCGATCGCGTCGATCGCGTTCGGCCAGCGCGTGCCGATCGTCGACACGAACGTCGCGCGGGTCCTTCTGCGGGTCGCGGGGCGCGAAGGGGCGTCGGGCGATCCCGCCATCGTCGCGTGGGCCTGGGACGAGGCGACGCGCCTCGTCGAGGCGGCGAGCGATCCGGCGCGCCTGAACGAGGGGCTCATGGAACTCGGGGCGACGGTGTGTCCGGCGTCGACCCCGGCGTGCCTCTTGTGTCCGCTCGCGGCCCTCTGCCGGGCGCGTGCGAACGGCGAGGTCGGGCCGGTGCGCGCGAAGCCCACGCCGACGCGACGGACGCGCGTCTACCACCATGTGGTCGTCGTTCGGCGCGGCGACGAACTCCTGCTCGAGCGCCGCGCGTCGACCGGCCTGTGGGCGTCGATGTGGCAAGCGCCGACGGTCGAGCACGACTCGCTCCTCGACGTCGACGAACTGGCCCCGCGCCTCGCGCTTCGCGTGACCGGACTCTCGCGCGTGCGCGAGTTCGAGCATCAGACGTCGCATCGCACGGTGGTCTTCGTCGTGCACGAGGCGCGCACGCGGTCGCGCGACGGAACGTGGGCGGCGCGGGCGGCGCTCGCGGAGTACCCGCTGTCGAACCCGATGCGGCGCATCCTCGCGGACGCGCTTACGCCCCCTTCGCCGAACCGCCCTGTCCGAGCGCGCTCGTCGTGATCGTCGTGGTCGGGTAGGCGATGCGGCCGTGGTGCACGGCGGCGAGGCTCTTGATGAGCGAGTCTTCAACCGCGCGCAGGTCGCCGAACGTCAGCGGGCACTCGTCGAACTGGCCGTCGTCGAGCCGCTTGCGGGCGATCGATCGCACGAGCGAGTCGATGCGGCCGTGCGTCGGCTCGGCCAGCGCGCGGGTCGCCGATTCGCTGGCGTCGGCGAGCATCAGGATCGCGGCTTCCTTCGTGCGCGGCTTGGGGCCGGGGTAGCGGAAGTCGAACTCCTCGACGACGTCGTCGCCCTTCTTCTCCGCTTCGGTCTTCGCGCGGTGGAAGAAGTACTCGACGAGCGTGGTGCCGTGATGCGCCTCGATGAAGTGGTGCAGCGGCTTCGGAAGAACGTACTCCTTCGCGAGCTCGAGACCGTCCTTCACGTGGCCGACGATCACGAGAAGGCTCATCGCCGGCGAGAGGCGCTCGTGGCGGTTGGGCGCGCCGAGCTGATTCTCGACGAAGTACTCGGGCTTGTTGATCTTCCCGATGTCGTGATAGAGCGCGCCGGCGTAGGTGAGAAGGCCGTCGGCGCCGATCGCTTCGGCAGCGGCCTCGGCGATGTTCGCGACCTGGAGCGAGTGCGAGTAGGTGCCGGGGGCGCGCTCCTGCATCTGGCGGAGAAGCGGATGCCGCGGGTCGCGAAGCTCGGCGAGCGTGAGGCCGGTGGTGACGCCGAACGCACGCTCCAAGGTGGGCAGGACGCCGAGGATGAGGAAGCCGATCGCGTACGCGCCGATCGCGGCGAGGAGCGCGTCGCGGAGCGTCTGCGGCCAGGCGCTCGGGGCGAGCTGGGTGTCGAAGGCGCCGAGCACGACGAACGACAGCGCGAGCACGATCGCGGTCACGCCGCTCGCCCGCACGAGGACGGCGCGGTGGCGGACTTCCTTGAGCATCGACACGAGCGTGGCGGCGCCGAGGAAGATCACGAGGCAACTCACCTCGGAGCTGTTCGTGGCGATCGTGAGGAAGAGGCTCTGCGTGGCAGCCAGGAAGAGCGCCAGCCGCTGGCCGTAGGCGAGGGCGGTCACGCCTGCAACGAAGAGCGTGGCCGCGGCTGCAACGGGGAGGGTCACGATCGGGAACGACCCGCTCGTGATCGCGGCGATCGAGCCGGGCACGAGCATGAGGACGAAGATCCCGGTCAGGCGCGGCGGCCGCCGTCCGATGCGCGGCTCGTGGCGCACGCAATAGAGAAGGACAAGGACCGCGATCGCGACGCCGAACGCCAGCGAGCCGGAGATCCGTGCGGCGGTCTCGCGGAACGGGCGCGTGACGCGTTCGTTGGCGAGGCTCTGGCCGAGTCGCTCGATGGTGCTTGGCGTGAGGACGTCGCCACGGGCGTAGATGACTTCGCCGGCCGGGTGCCGCTCCATCGACGGGGAGACCTTCGCCGAAGCGTCGTCGGCCGCTCGCGCGGTGCGGGTCTCGTCGAAGAAGACCGTCGGTCGGGGGTCGCTCACGACCGCCGCGGTGGCGACCGGCACGAGGGCTTCGGGGAATCCGGCGTCGCGGGCGAGGCCGGCGATCGCGCGCTTGAAGCTCACGTCGACCGGGGCGTCACCCGGGGGCAGTTCGTGGGCGAGGTCGACGTCGCGCGCGGCGGGCTCGATGGTCGAGGTCGGCGCTGGCGGCTTGGGGGCGTCGCTCTTCTGGTCGGCCTCGGGCGGAAGCACGCGGCGCTTGAGCGTCGTCGCGAAGACCTGGTACTCCTGGCTCGCGATGATCGGTTCCTCCGACCAGAGGAGGCCGACGAACCGATCGCTCCATTCGCGCCACTCGTTCGACGCGGTCTTGGGGCCGCCGTAGCGCTGGAGTTCCTTGAGCGACTCCTGCGACAGGCCGAACCGCGACACCAGTTCCGGATCGATCGACGCGAGGTCGGACTTCTCGAACGTCGCGACCGGCAGGCCTTCGATCGCGGCGCGAAGGGCGGAGAGATAGGCCGCGTTGGCGACGTAGAAGCGCGGCGCGGCGCGGCGTGCGTTCTCCCGAGCTTCGGCCGTCGCCTTCTTGTCCTCGACCGCGTACTCGCGGGGGTTGATGCGGCTCTCGATGGCGAGCTGGCCGGGGTAGGCCCGCTCGTAGTGGCGGCTCAGCGCGACGACCGTGCCGAGCGCGAGGCCGGCGATGATCGTGATCACGAGCGCGGCAACGCACTCGGGCTTCGTCGCCCATTGCACGAGCTCGCTGGTCGGGCGGGGAAGGTTGCGGCGCAACTCCTCCCGCCGACGCGTCGAGGTCGTTTTCGTCTTGTCTGAGGATGACCGGCCGAAGCCGAACATTCGTGGAGGGTGATGATCGTCGCCTTGCGTGAACCTCGGGGACGAGGGTCGAGGCAAGGGGATCGCGACGGCATGACAACTCTGCCGTCACGCGGCCAACAACCGGCCGAACGACGAAGCGCTGGAACGGAATCTATCGCCCGTTGTCGGTCGGCACTAGAGAGGACATGCCTCGGTTGCTGCGACGGATCCTTCCCCGAGGGAATGTGGCGGCCAAATCGCGGTGCGTCGTCCGAGAACACCGCGCGCGCTGGCACGACGTGCGTCGCGTGAACGCGCGCGCAGCGCGCTCGGCGCGCGGTGCCTCGAAGTACTCACGCGCGCATGGCGAGGCACCCTCATCTCACGCTCGCGTCACGGCTTCTGCGCCTTCTCGGGAAGGAAATTCGTATGGGCTTCAGAGATTTGTGCGCAATCGTCAAGTCCTCCCGCGTTTTGACTACGGGAACCGAGGCGTTCCGGCGCCTTGAAGACTGTGGCATCCCTTCCCTAGCTGCCTCAGAGGGGTTTTGGACGGCGGATGCCACTGCTGTTGGCAGAGAGGAGACGGCTCCCGCCTCCAGGCTGATGTGGTCGAACGGATCGCCTCAGCCCGCTCTGCGACAACTCCCCTTGTGGAGCACTGGACAACGGCCTGCAGCGCGGCAAGGCGTCTGCGGGCCGTTGGTTTTTTGTTCGCGGTGCGCGGCCGCATTTCTTTCGAGAAGTTCGCGCGCATGCACCGTCGCGCCTCGCGGTACTCTTCGCGCGTGCATCTCTTTCGCGTGCAAACGATTCTCCGGAGCGCGGCGGCATTGAGCCTCGCGGTGGGCGCTGGGTGCGCGCCGGAACAGGATCCCGCCGCGACGAACGAGGTGCTCGCGCCGGGCGACGAAGGGGCGTCGATCATCCTCACCGCCCCCGAGCGGGCCGAAGCGATCGCCGCGATGCAGTCGGTCGTCCACGGGCCGATCGAGGAGCCTGCGCCGGCGACGCACGGCGTGCGCTGGTCTGACGTGCCCGAGGCCGTGCGGCTCGCCTGCTTCGAGACGGACATGGCGGTCGTCCGTCGTCGAACCGAGGACAACGGCAACCGGATCGTCTTCGAGCTCGTCACCACGCGCGACGAGCCGGGCACGCTGATCGTCGACCGTCTGCCCCCGCCTGAGATGGTCAAGGCCTCGGCGCGCGTCGGCATGTTCGCCGAGCGCGCCGACGACGCCGCGAACCTCGTGCGCGAGTTCGAGCGATACCTTCGGCTCTTCGGCGAGAAACCCGGTTTCGACGACCCCGCCTGATCAGCCGCCCGCGTAGGCCCGCTCGAGCATGCGGGCCGCGCGGAGCAACGTCGACTCGGCGAATGCCGCGGCCTGGAGCTGGAGGCCGACGGGGAGCTTCGAGCCGCCGACCGTCGCGAAGCCGCCGGGAATCGAGATGCCGCAGATGCCGGCGATGTTCGTGTTCACGGTGTAGACGTCGCAGAGGTACATCGAGAGCGGATCGCTCTTCTTCCCGATCTCGAACGCGGGCGTCGGCGACGTCGGGCCGAGCAGGACGTCGCACGCCTGAAACGCGGTGTCGAACTCGTTCTTGATGAGGCGCCGCACCTGCAACGCGCGCTTGTAGTACGCGTCGTAGTAGCCGCTCGAGAGGACGTACGTGCCGATCATGATGCGCCGCTTCACTTCGGCGCCGAAGCCCTCGGCGCGGCTCTTCGCGTAGAGATCGAAGAGATCCTCGTCGCGCGAGAGCGGCGCGCGATAGCCGTAGCGGATGCCGTCGAAGCGCGCGAGGTTGCTCGATGCCTCGGCGGGCGCGATCACGTAGTACGTCGAGATGCCGAGGTCGGTGAGCGGAAGGTCGACGTCGACGATCGTCGCACCGAGCGAGCGGTACGTGTCGATCGCGCGTTCGACCGCGGCGTTCACGCTCGCGTCGTTCGCTTCGCTCACGTACTCCTTGGGCACGCCGACGCGCAGCCCCTTGATCGGCTGATCGAGCGTCGCGAGGTAGTCGTCGACGGGCGTGTCGGCGCTCGTCGAGTCGAGCGGATCGTGGCCCGCGATCACCTGCAGCACCGCGGCGGCGTCGCGCACCGAGCGCGTGAGCGGCCCGATCTGGTCGAGGCTCGAGCCGAACGCGACGAGGCCATAGCGGCTGACGCGCCCGTACGTCGGCTTCAATCCGACCGCGCCGCAGAGCGCCGCGGGCTGGCGAATCGAGCCGCCGGTGTCGGAGCCGAGGGCGATGTCGCAGAGGGAGTCGGCGATCGCGGCGGCGCTGCCGCCCGACGAGCCGCCCGGAACGCGGGTGGTGTCGTGCGGGTTCCGCACCGGCCCGAACGCGCAGTTCTCGCTCGACGAACCCATCGCGAACTCGTCGAGGTTCGTCTTGCCGACCATGATCGCGCCGGCGTCGCGCAGGCGGCGCACGACCGTGGCGTCGTACGGCGATTGGTAGTTCGCGAGGATCTTCGACGAGCAGGTCGTCTTGCCTTCGGTCGTCGCGATGTTGTCCTTCACGGCGATCGTGAGGCCCGCGAGCGGCTTCGCCTTCGCCGACGCGGGCGCGCGGTCGAGCGCGGCTGCAACGGCGAGCGCGTGCGCGTCGAATGTCTCGCGATACGCGTTGAGCTTCGGGTTGCGATCCGCGATGCGCGCGAGCGTCGTGCGCACGGATTCCTCGGCCGAGGCGTTGCCCGAGGCGATGCGAGCGGCGTGGAGGACGCGTTCGTCGGGAGCGATCGTGGTCACGCGCCGCCCTCCGCAAGGACCTTCGGAACCGCGAGGAACCGGCCTTCCTTCGCCGGGGCGTTGCGCAGGAGATCCTCGATGGGCATCGGCGCCGTGGGCACGTCGTCCGCGAGGCGGTTCGTGATCGGAAGCGGATGGGCCATCGGCTCGACGTCGGCGACGTCGACGGCGTTCAACTTCGAAATGTGTCCGAGAATCGCCCCGAGCTGGTCGGACAGTCGGGCAACTTCCTCCTCGGACAGCCGCAGTCGCGCCAGCTTGGCGACGTGCCGAACCTCTGAATCTCGCAGGGCGGAACCGCTCATGGAACGCAGCGTAACGGCAATCGGCCGAAGGTTGCTCTTCACGATCCCACGCGCCCACCTCCTTCGCGCCTGAGCCTACGATCGCCGTTTCACGCGCTGCCGGGTGCCGTCCCATCCGCGCGCGGTCCACCAATGCGTCCACGCGGAAGTCTGATCGTCGTCGTCGTCACGCGCGTCGTCGTGAGCATCCTGTTCCTCGCCGCAGGCGTCGGCGCCTTCCTCGCGCTCAAGTACTCGCGGCCGACGCCCCCGCGGAACGACTCCGCGAACGAAGTCCAGCGCGTGGTCGTGGTCGAGGCGCTCGAGCGTCCGGCGGGTCGGCGCTGGCGCGCCTACGGGACCGCGAAGGCGCTCGTCGCCGCCGACGTGCCGGCGCAGGTCGGCGCCGTCGTCATGGCGCTTGGGCCTAACTATGCGGAAGGCGCGACCGTCGCCAAGGGCGACGTGCTGCTCGAGCTCGATCGCGCCGACTTCGAGCAGCAGCTGTCGATGGCCACGAAGACGTTGGCGACGATCGAGGCGCAGCTCGACCTCCTCGTGGTCGACGAGCGCACCGCGAACGAATCGGTCGGGCTAGCCGAAGACGAAGTGAAGCTTGCGCGGCTCGACGTGCAGCGCGCCGAAGACGCGCTCGCCCGCGACGCGGCGATGGCCCGCGAGGTCGATCGGCTGCGCCAAGGACTGATCCTCGCGGAGCGCAACGCGATGCTCGCCCGCGAGGCGCTCTCGAAGGTGCCGGCGCGGCGCGCGGTGCTCGAGGCCGAGCGCGACCGGCAGGCGTCGGCCCGCGACATCGCGCAGCGCAACCTCGAGCGCTGCTCGGTGCGCAGCCCGATCGACGGCGTGCTCCAGACGGCGGAAAAGGACATCGGCGAGATGGTGCAGCAGGGGACGCGAGTCGCCCGCGTCGTCGCGCCGCGCGGGGTCGAAGTGCCGCTCCTCCTTCCCTCGTCGGCGCGGCCGTTCCTTGCCGTCGGAAGCCCGGTCTTCCTCCGTCCCGATCGCGACGGCGCGGCCACGATCGAGGGGCACGTCGCGCGCATCGCGCCGGAAGACGATCCCTTCACGCGCACGGTCGCGGTGTTCGCCGAGACCGACGACGCGGGCGTCGCGCCGGGCGGATTCGTCGAGGCGGAAGTCGCGGCCGTCGTCGACGGCAATCGCACAGTGCTCCCGCGCCGCGCGGTCTCCGCGGGCAAGGTGCTCGAGGTGATCGACGGCCGCATTCAGGCGCGCTCGGTCGACATCGAGTTCGGGCTCACCGGCCTCGTGCCGGAAACGGGCTTGCCTGACACCGAATGGGTTGTCCTGCGCGAGAAGCTCGCGCCGGGCACGACGGTCGTCCTCGACGCGTCGCGCCAGCTCGCCGACGGCCTCGCGATCCGGCCGGTCGCCCCCGACGAGTCGGCCCGAACCCCGCGCACGCCGGAAGCGCACGACACGCGATCGGACGCGATGCGATGAGAGGGCTCGTCGCGTTCGGCGTCCGTCGGCCCATCGTCGGCAGCCTGCTGATGTGGTTCTTCGTGATCGCAGGCGTCGTCTGCCTTCTCAACCTGCGCCGCGAGTTCTTCCCGAAGGTCGAAGCCGACGCCGCGCGCGTCGCGCTCCTCTATCCAGGCGCGAGCCCGCAGGAGATCGAGGAGTCGATGGCGCGGAAGATCGAGGACGCGGTCGCGGACCTCGACGGCATCAAGCGCATCACGTCGAACCTCGCCGAAGGCGGCGGCGGCATCGTCGTCGAGTTCGAGGAGACCGTCGTGATCGACGACGGGCTCGAGGACGTGCGCGTCGCGATCGACACCCTCGAGGATCTTCCCGACGAAGCCGAGCGCATCCGCGTCACCGAGTTGCAGCCGAACTTCCCGACGATCATGGTGTCGCTCTCCGGCGACATCGGCGAGGAAGCGCTCAAGCGCGCGGCGCAGCGCGTGAAGGACGAGCTGCGTTCGCTGCCCGGCATGGGCACGATCGTGACCGTCGGCACGCGCGGATACGAGATCCGCATCGACGTCGACCAGACCGCGTTGCAGCGCCACGGGCTGCGGCTGTCGGGCGTCACCGACGTCGTGCGCGCGTGGATGACGGAGATCCCCGGCGGCACGATGCGCACGGGCGCGGCGAACGTCGCGGTGCGGACGTCGGGCACGGCCGAGCGCGCCGACGCGATCCGCGACATCCCGCTCAAGGCGACGTCCGGAGGCCAGGTGCTGCGCGTCGGCGACGTCGCGACCGTCACCGAATCGTTCCGCGACGAAGACGTCGTGCGCCGCTTCAACGGCAAGCCGGCGGTGAGCCTCATCGTCTTCAAGAAGCCCGACGAGGACGCGGTCCGTATCGCCGAACTCGTGCGCGGCTACGTCGCCGGCCGCAACGGCCTCGAGTACACGTCGCCCTCGGTGTGGAGCCAGTTCAAGTCGATCGCGACCGGCGCGGACCGCAAGATCGGCTACGAGCTCGGGCTCGAACGGCGCTCGCGCGATCCCTTGCCCTGCGAGATCACGACGCACAACGATCTCGCGCGCATCATCGAAGGCCGTCTCGATCTCCTGACGAACGACGCGCTGCAAGGCTCGGTGCTCGTCCTCATCGTGATGCTCCTCTTCATGAACGCGCGGAGCGCGTGGTGGGTGATGAGCGGCATCTTCGTGTCGATCGGCTGCACGATCTTCCTGATGTGGACCGTCGACATCACGCTGAACCTCGTGACGATGTTCGGCCTGATCGTCGTGGTCGGCATGCTCGCCGACGACGCGATCGTCGTGAGCGACATCATCCTGCAGCGCGCCGCCGAAGGGCTCTCGCCCGAAGACGCGGCGATCGAAGGGACCACTTCGGTCTTCTGGCCGATCGTCGCCAACGCGACCACGGTCATCGTCGCGTTCCTGCCGCTCGCGTTCATCGGCGGGCGCATCGGCGATCTCCTCGCGAACCTTCCGATCGTCGCGGCCGCGGCGCTGTCGTCGAGCGTGATCGAGACGATGATCATCCTCCCGGCGCACATGGCCCACTCGCTGCACAGCATGCAGCACGCGGCGAAGGGGCGACTCGCGCAGCTCTATCGACGCTGCGAGGAATGGCGCGAGTCGCGCTTCATGCCGGCGGTGACGAAGCGCTACCGACACATCGTCGAATTCTGCCTGCGCAATCGCTACGTCACGGCGTGCGCCACGCTCGCGATCCTTCTCCTCTCGCTCGGCATGGTCGCGGGCGGGCGCGTGCCGTTCATCTTCCTACCGTCAGAAGACAGCGAGACGGTGATCGTCGACGTGCGCATGCCGATCGGCACGCCGCTCGACGCGACCCGCGCGATCGTCTCGCGCTTCGAGGCCGCGGCGCGGCAACAGCCCGAGATCCGCGCGATCAGCGCGATCATCGGACAGAGCACCGACTTCGAGACCGGCACGCCCGACGCGTCGGCTGCGCACGTCGCGCAGATGTATCTCGAGCTCAAGTACGTGGAGGACCGCAACAAGCACTCGAGCGTCGTGATGGACGAGTTCCGCTCGAAGATCGGCACGCTCGACGAGGTCGAATCCGTCGTCTATCGCGAGATCACCGGCGGACCGGCCGGCGCCGACATCACGTATCAGGTGCGCGGCGAGGACCGCGACGCCGCGCGCGACGCCGCCGACGAGCTGAAGGACGCGCTCGCGGAGTTCGCGGGCGTCTACTCGATCACCGACGACGACTTCTCGACGCAGCGCGAGCTGCGCGTCGAGCTCAAGCCGTCGGCCGCGGCGATGGGCTTCACGATCGCCGACGTCGCGACGCAGGTGCGCGGCATCATCTTCGGCCTCGAGGCGCACACGTTCAGCGAGAACCGCGAGGACATCAAGGTGCGGGTGCGCTTCGACGAGGAGTCGCGCAAGCGCATCGACTCGATCTCCGACCTGCGCATCACCGCGCCCGACGGACGCATGGTGCCGCTCGCCGAAGTCGCGCGGGTGACCGAAGGCAACGCGTACGCGGCGGTGCGGCGCGTCGACCGCGAGCGCACGATCACGGTGACGGCTGACTGCGCGTCGTCGACGAACCCGGAGCTCGTGACCGAGGCGCTCGCGCCGACCCTCGCGAAGCTTCGCGAGTCGCATCCCTCGATCACGATCCGCGAGGCGGGCCGACAGAAGGACGTCAACGACGCCTTTGCGACGCTGCCGCTCGCCTTCTTCGCGGCGCTCGCGATGATCTATGTCGTGCTCGCATGGCTCTTCGGCAGTTACACGCAGCCGTTCGCGGTCATGCTCGCGATTCCGTTCGGCGTGATCGGCGTCGTCTGGGGCCACTATCTGATGGGCTACCAGATGACGTTCCTCTCGCTCATCGGCTTCGTCGCGCTCACGGGCATCGTGGTCAACAACTCGCTGATCCTTGTCGAGTTCGCCAACATGGAGCGCGAGAAGGGCTACCCGCTCGTCGAGTCGCTGGTGCGAGCGGGCTCGCAACGCCTGCGGCCGATCACGCTCACGACCTTCACCACGCTCTGCGGCCTGATTCCGCTTCTCCTCGAACGGTCGTTCCAGGCGAAGTTCCTCATCCCGATGGGCATCTCGATCGGCGGCGGACTCGTCAGCGCGACTTTCCTCACGCTGCTTCTCCTGCCGTCGAACATCGTCATCATCGACGACATCAAGCGCGGCCTCTTCTACCTCTGGCACGGGCGTCCGCGCGACGAGGCGGCGCCGCACGGCGAAACCACGCCCGCTCCGTAAACTCCGCGTCTTCCGGAGGTGACTCGTGGCGTCGGTGATGGACGTGATGAAAGCGTTGGACGCGTTCGCGCCGTTCTCGGCGGCGGAGGAGTGGGACAACGTCGGTCTCCTGGTGGGCCGCGAGCCGTCGCGCGCGACGAAGGCGCTCCTCACCATCGACCTCCTTCCCGAGGTGGCCGAGGAGGCGATCGCCGTCGGCGCGGATCTCGTCGTTGCATACCACCCGCCGATCTTCCGGCCGCTCAAGCGCTTCACCGACCGCTCGCTGCTGTCGCTCGCGGAGCGCGGGATCGCGGTGATCTCACCTCACACGGCGCTCGACAACGCGAGGGGCGGCATCAACGACTGGATCGCCGAAGGGATCGGCCCGGGCGACGTGCGGGCGCTCGTGCCCTCGGAGTCGCTGCCGCCGAGCGAAGCCACGAAGATCGTGACGTTCTGCCCGGCCGACGCGGTCGATCGGCTGCGCGACGCGCTCGCCGCGGTCGGCGCGGGGCGCATCGGCCACTACGAGCGCTGCTCGTTCGAATTGCGGGGCACGGGCACGTTCGTCGGCGGCGAGAAGTCGGCGCCGCGCGTGGGCGAGAAGGGGCGCGTCGAGCGCGTCGACGAAGTCCGCCTCGAGATGGTCTGCCCCACGCAGGCGTTAGGTCTCGCCGTTGCATCGATCCGCGAGTTCCACCCTTACGAGGAACCGCCGATCGAGATCCACTCACTCGCCGCGCGGCCCGATCGTTTCCGCGGCACCGGCCGCCGACTCACGCTCGACGGACCGCTTCGGCTCGACGACGTCGTCGTACGGGTGAAGGCCCGATTCGGTGTCGGGCGCGTGCAGGTTGCCGCCCCGGCCGGCGGGCCGGCGACGCACGAGACGATCGGCATGTGCGCGGGTTCTGGCGCGTCGCTTCTCGACGAGGCGATCGCGCAAGGCTGCACGATCTTCGTCACAGGTGAACTCAAGCATCACGAAACGCTTGCGGCGCTTGCACGCGGCTGCGCGGTGGTGTTAGCGGGACACACGAACACCGAGCGCGGATACTTGCCGGTCCTCGCGGCGCGGCTTGCGGCCGACGTGCCGGGTCTCTCGTGCGTGGTGTCGACGAAGGACCGCGACCCGCTCGTCGACGCCTGAGCGCGGCGGACTTGTCCCGCAAGTTCGGGAGTTTCCGCTGGCCGAAGGTCCGATCGGACTTATCATCGTCTTTGACGGGAGCATTCGGTCGCACACGCCGATGGCTTCGAGGCGGCAACGTGGTCGTCTCGGTTCTTTCGGTGGGTCCCGCGGGCCTCTGTGGCAACGGGACAACTAGTCCTCCGGGAATTCCTGCGGGACTGGGGCCAGGACGGCCGTCGCGACCGTTGCGGCGTAGGAGGCGCAGCGTGGCGTCGATTCCTCACTCGGGTCGCTTCATCGCCGAAGCGACAGGACACTCCGAGCGGGCCTTGACGAAGGCCAACGGCGACGGGAACGGAGTTTCTACGACGAAGCGGAGAGGACATGTCGGTCGGCAGCACAAGGAGGAGTCGCCGGACACTGGCGTTTCTCCGCGCATCCCCGACGCGGTGAGCGTGCGCAAGCACTTCGTGCTTGACACGAACGTTCTCCTGCACAACCCGAACGCCGTGTTCAAGTTCGAGGAACACGAGGTCGTCATTCCTCTGACGGTGCTCGAGGAGCTCGACCAGTTCAAGAAGAATAACGACGAGACGGGCCGCAACGCCCGCGCGGTGATCCGCGCGCTCGATTCGCTGCGCGCGAAGGGTTCGCTCTTCGAGGGCGTCGTCTGGAACGAGCAGGGCGGCTGCATCCGCATCGACCGCTGCGACTCCGGACTTCCGTTCGCGCTCGACCTCGACAAGGCCGACAACCGCATTCTCTCCGTTGCACACGCGCTGCATGCGTCGGGCAAGCGCACGATCTTCATCACGAAGGACATCAACGCCCGCCTGAAGGGCGACGCGCTGGGCATCCCGAGCGAGGACTTCGAGCACGATCACGTCGACACCGACTGGCTCTACACCGGCTACGTGCAGATGCTCGTGCCGGGTACGCTCATCGACGATCTCTACAACGAACGGCAGCTCGATCTCTCGGCGCTCGCCGGTCGGCCCGCGCGCATGGCGAACGGCGTGGAAACGCCCGAACTCGCGCCGATCCCGAATCAGTTCGTCGTCCTGCAGAATGAGGACGACGACTCGCACTCCGGCCTCGCGCGCATCCTCGCCGACACCGGCCACCTCATTCCCGTGACCGGACCGCGCAAGCCGGTCTACGGCGTGATGGCGCGGAATCTCCAGCAGACGATGGCGCTCGACCTTCTCCTCGACGACGAGATCAAGCTCATCTCGCTCATCGGACCCGCAGGCACGGGCAAGACGCTGCTCGCCCTCGCGGCGGGCCTGCAGAAGACGCTGAAGGAAGAGCGCTACGACAAGATGCTCACGGCGCGGCCGATCATGCCGCTCGGCCGCGACATCGGTTACCTCCCCGGCGACAAGGACGAGAAGCTCTCGCAGTGGATGCAGCCGGTCTTCGACAACCTGACGTATCTCCTCTCGACGCGCGGCGCGCACTCGCGCGACGACGCCGACTCGAAGAGCGCCGAGCAGCGCATGGATCAACTCATGACGACCGGCAAGGTCGTGCTTGAGCCGTTGACCTACATCCGCGGGCGTTCGCTGCCGCACCAATTCTTCGTCGTCGACGAGGCGCAAAACCTCTCGCCGCACGAGGTGAAGACGATCGTCTCGCGCGTGGGCGACGGCACGAAGATCGTCCTCTGCGGCGACATCCTCCAGATCGACAACCCGTATCTCGACAGCGCGTCGAACGGCCTCTCGCACCTCATCGAACGCATGAAGGGCCAGCGCATCGCCGGCCACGTCACGCTCTCGAAGACGGAGCGCAGCGACCTCGCGAGTCTCGCGGCGGAGGTGCTGTAGCGCGCGGCCTTCGGCCGCGAGGATTCAGGATTGAGGATTCAGGAGTCAGGGGCAAGCACCCGAAGCGCGGTGCCGAAGTGCCTTTTCCACTGACTCCCGACTCCTGAATCCTGACTCCCTTCCCTCCTCCGCACCCTCAGTGTTAGTCTCACGACGTGCACGCAACGTCGACATCCTCCGTCGACCAGAACGCGATCGTCAGCGAGATCGACCTTCCCGATCCTGCGGCAACGATGAGTTGGTCGGCGCCTCGCTGGTCGAAGGATGGCACGCGCGTCGTCGTCGAGCGGCAGGTCGATGCGCGGGCATGGCCGTGGCTTGACGATCATCGCGCCGATGTCGGGCCTGCGCTCGTCCTCGTCGGGCTCGCACTTGGCTTTTGGTGGCTCGTGCGCACCTGGCGCCGGCCGCGGCAGGTCGGACGGCGCTACTGCCGGCGCTGCAACCACGATGTCGGCGGCGCGGAGGCGCAGACCGAACGCTGCGGCGAGTGTGGCGGTGTGCTCGCCGGCCGAGGAACGGTCGTCGGACGCGTGCGCCTCTTCCGCCTCGGACCGATGCTCGCGCTCGCAACACTCCTCGTTGCAGGCGGCGCCTTTCTCGCGTATGGGTCGATCGTCGGATCCTCGGCGCAGATTTTCGGCCCGCGCACCGCGTGGCCGTTGGCTGCGCTCGACCGTTTTCCCGAGTGGCCACTCTGGCGCGCCGACGTCTCGTGGACGTCGGCCAAGCGACTCGATGTCGTCGCTATCGATGCCGACGGTCAGCTTCAGCGCATTCCCACGTCCGCGATCGAACTGCCGCCAAACGTGTTCTGGTACACGTCGGACGACGGTCGCATGCTGGCGTGGTCGCGCTTCGACGAGTCGAACGGCTGGCGGCAGGAAGTCTGCTGGTTCGACGTCGATGCGAACGTCCAGGGCTCAACGTTCGTCGGCTCGGGCGGCGACGGGTTCCTGCGCGTGTGCGGGTTCACGCCCGACGGGCGCTCGATCGTGGTGCGTCGCGACGGGCTCATCGGCCCATCGGCGAGACAGATCACGGCGCCGGACGGCGCGACGCTCGGGCATCACGCGGTCGAGGTGATCGTCGTCGGTCCGCGCGATGGATCGTCGAGCACCGTGGGGACCGGCGAGGCGTACGCGATCGGGTCTGGCGGAGCCTCATGGCTCATCGAGCCGGGGCTGGTAGCGGTCGGCCCAGGTCCGCGCACGACGTGGGCGACATTCACGCTCTCGCGCCCCCGACCTCCGGCGCAATCGCCGGCCGTGGTCCGCATCGCGAACCTCGTGATTGGCAACGAGTCGGATTCGCGAGCGATCGACGTCGTCGGGGACCTCGTCTCCTTCAACGGCACCATGGTGGCCACGATCGTCGACGATCGCGAACTGGTGATCGAAGAGACGGACGTTGACCCTCTGACGCGCGTCCGCTATCGGATCGACCTCGCCACCGGCAACGCCGCGAAGGAGGCTGCAGCTGCGTCGTCTTCCATCGAGTCAAGGTTTGGGCTCTCGATCGTGGTGCCTGCCGGAATCTCGGCGTGGCGAGGCCCCGGTAGCCCAGCCCCGGAGTGGGTCCGACTTCGCGCCACGCGCCGCTGAGCGTGAGTTTTCCCCCAAAGTCCACGTTGCACTCCGCGTTGCAGCAAACCGTTGTGGATCGTCAGCGACGGTGGTAGCGTCACTGCATGCGTCAGCAGGCGATAGACGACGGACCCTCGCCTGAGCCCCCGATCGCCGAACTGGATCTTCCGGAGCCGGCGAAGACGCTTCGCTGGGGAGTGCCAGAGTGGTCGCACGACGGCACGTGCATTGTCGTGCAGCGCGAGATGGACGGTCGCGCGTGGCCGTGGCTTGAAGAGCATCAGGCCGATCTCGCCCTTCTGATCATCGTCATCGCTCTTGCGCTCGGACTTCGATTGGTTGTCCGCACCGTACGGCGGATGAGAGCCGTCGGCCGAGACTATTGCCGACGTTGCAACCATGACCTCGGCGAGCCCGCCACGCGAGGCGAACGCTGTCCCGAATGCGGAAGCTCGCTGGGCGCCCGTGGTGCCGTCGTCGGGCGGGTGCGTTGGTGGCGTCTCGCGCCGATGCTCGCCCTTTGCGCACTCGTCGTTGCAGCCGGCATGTTCGTCGTGAAGGGAGCGGTCGTCGGTCCGACGACACGAGTCTTCCGAACCCCCTCGGCCTGGCCGATCGACGCCCTTGGCCGCGTCGTGAGTGGGTGGCCGCTTTGGCGCGCCGATATCCGTTCGCTTCGCGTTACTCGACTCGATGTCGTCGCGATCGACGCGGAAGGTCAGCTTCGTCGACTTCCGACGGGACCGATCACGCTTCCCTACGGTGCCACTTGGTGCATGTCCGACGACGGTCGCATGATCGCGTGGATGCGGAAAGGGAAGGCCCCCGCGTCATCGTGGGAGGTGTGCTGGTTCGACGTCGACGCGAATGCCGAAGGTTCGGCCGTCGTCGAGAGCGAGCCCGACGGGCGCGTCCGCGCGTGTGGATTCGCGCCCGACGGTCGATCGATCGTGGTGCGACGCGATCGCGCCGTGACGCCGCCGAGCGCTGCGTCTGGCAATGCAATGGACGTGCGCCATGACGTAGAGGTTCTCATCGTCGATCCGCGCGACGGAACGATGACGACCGTAGCGACGTCCGAAGCGTTCGCCCTTGAGACTCAGGATGGCCAACGCTCGATCGAACCTGGAGTCGCGTGCGTGGGTCCCGGTCCCAAGGCAACGTGGGCGACGATCACGCTTTCGCGGCGGGGTTTGGAGAACGAAAATGGAGTGTCGCAGTTGGCACATCTCGTGGTCGGGAACGGCACCGAGTCGCGCTCAGTCGCGTTGAAGCGGCCGGTCTACATGAGCGACAAGCTGGTCATGTGGACCGCGAGGATCCTGAACGATCGCGAACTGGTGATCGAATCGGTGAATCGGGCCCACATCGAGTACTTGGTGCCGCTCGGGCGCTTTCGCATCGACCTTGAGACCGGCGAATTGTTGAGGGGCGAACGGCCCTCTCCTGGGAGCGAGTCGGCGCTCGAGGCAACGTTCGACGTTCCGCCGGGATCGAACATTCAAAGGACGGTCGCCGACCCGGGACCCGCGTGGTTCCGGCTTCAAATCCGTCCCCTGCAGTGATGGCGGCTGGCGACGTCTGTCCCTGAGAAGCCGCACGAATTCTCCGGGCGCGCAGCCCCCTCACTTCGCAGTCTGAAGTGAGGGCTGTGGCGTCTTGCGCCGCAACCTCGCTTCTCTTCACTTCCATGTCCTTCCGGTGAGCCTCATGACTACGCGCTATCTCATTCTCGCTGCATCACTTACGGCCGCGATTGCGGCCGGCGTTCACGCCGACACCGTCACGCTTGATTCGGCCAATCCGACCGGCGGCGGCGAGTACGGCGACGGCGTCGCCCTCGTCCGCGACGTCAATGGCGACGGCTATGCCGACATCCTCGTCGGTGCGCCCGACGAAGACGTCCCGGGCACGACGGAAGCCGGCCGCGTCTACGTCTACAGCGGCAAGACCGGCAACCTCATCCGAACCCACACGTCGCCGAGTCCTGAAGTCGTCGGTTGGTTCGGCGAGGTCGTCCTCGGCCTCGGCGACATCAACGGCGACGGTCGCGGCGACTACGCCATCGCGGCGCCGAACCAGGGCGCCGGCGTCGAAGGCGACCTGTACGTCTACTCCGGCTCGAACGGTGCCCAGCTCTATCACCTCGACGGCTGGTTCTACCGCACGTTCGGCCGTCTCTCCCTCGTTCCCGATTGCACCGGCGACGGCCTGCCCGAACTCGCGGTCGGCTACTCGGGCGTCGGCGACTACGCGAGCGCCCGCATCTATCAGGCGAAGAACGGGTCGCTGTGGAAGACCTTGACGAGTCCGATCCCGTCGGGCGATCCGAGCAGCTTCGCCATCGCGATCGCGGGCGTGCCCGACGTCACCGGCGACGGCAAGGGCGACGTGATCGTCGGTGCGAGTTCCGCGGCGCCGGGCACGGCGCCGGCGAACGCGGGCCGCGTGTACGTCTTCAACGGTGCGACCGGCGCGCTCTACGACACCATCGCGTCGATCGACCAGCAGGAGAACGGCTTCTTCGGAAGCGCCGTCGCTGGCATCGACGACTTGAACGGCGACGGCCGCGGCGAGATCGTCATCGGCGCCGACAACGAGAAGCCCGACGGCTCGACGCTGACCGAAGGCCAGGTGCACATCCACTCCGGCGTCAACGGCAACTGGATCCGCACGCTCAACTCGAACAATCCCGAGAGTGGCGGCGACTTCGGGCTCGGCCTCGCGTCGTGCGACGACATGAACGACGACGGCAAGCAGGACCTCTGGGTCGCGGCCCGCAATGAGAACGTGACCGCGACCGAGATCGGCCGCGCGTATCTCTTCTCGGGCGCGACCGGCGATCTTCTCCTCACGCGCACCGCGCCGAACGGCGTGGCGGACCGCTTCGGCGATTCGCTCGACGCGAGCGAGGACGTCAACGGCGACGGACTTCCGGACCTCGTCGTCGGCGCGCCGAGCACCGACGTCGGCAGCGAGTTCGCCGTCGGTCAGGCGTATCTCTTCCGCCCGCTTTCGAATGACGGCTGCGCCCTTCTCCTCGGCGGAACGATCTCGATCACGAACGGCATCTGGGAGTTCTCGACCGTCGGCGCTTCGACCACCGGTCCCGCGGAACCGGAGTGCGACGTCTCGGGCGACGACCAGATCAACTCCGACATCTTCTACAGCTACGTCGCCGAGTGCGACGGCATGCTCACCGTCTCGATCTGCGGATCGGCCAACTACGACACGAAGATCGGCATCTACGCCGGTTGCGGCTACTCGGGCTCCATCGGATTCCCGTGCAACCTCAGCACGCTTCTCGCCTGCAACGACGACTTCAGCGGCTGCGGGCTCACGTCGAAGGTCTCGATTCCGGTCACGACCGGCTCGTGCTACCGCATCCGCATCGGCGGATTCCAGACGGCCCAGGGCAGCGGGACCTTCTCGGTCGGCTGCGTGTCCTCGTGTGCCGGCGATTTCAACGGCGACAACGTGGTCGACGGCGCCGACCTCGGCGCGATGCTCGGCCAGTGGAATACGAACGGCATGGCCGACATCAACGACGACGGCATCGTCAACGGCGCCGACCTCGCGATCCTGCTCGGCAACTGGGGCAGCTGCTGATCAGATCGCCTCGAGTTCTCCTCCACCATACTCACCGTGGACTCGCCGGCCCGGCGCAGCGCAAGCTGCGACCGGGCCGGCGGTCTTTCCGGGGCTTACGGCAACGCGGAGTTAGACCCGCGCGCCGACGAGGGAGCGGGCCGTCGCAAGCGCGGAGACCGCGTTCGTCGCGTACCCGTCGGCGCCGACCACTTTCCAGAGGTCGGGAATCGCCGCGAACGGACCGCCGCCGACCAAGACCGGCACGTTCGACGCGCCAGGATGTCCGCGCATCAAGTCGATGAGCGCCGCGACGCCGCGCACCGAGAGGGTGGTCCCGGCGCTGACGGCGAGAAGGTCGAAGATGGGATGGCCGTCTTCGTCGACGAGCGAGGCGACGATCTCTTCGATCGGCATGTTCGCGCCAAGGTACTCGGTGTCCCAGCCGTCGGCTTCGAAGAGATCCGAGACCATGCGAAGCCCGATGTCGTGCAAGTCGCCGCCGACGCTCGCCGCAAGCAGGCGCTTGCCGATCGGCGGCTTCTTCGTCATGCGCGCCCGAAGCTGCGACATGATCATCTGCGTGGCGGCCGTACAGTAATGCTCGTCCGCCACGGAGGCTTCCTGAAGATGCCACATGCGGCCGACTTCGCGGAGCGCCGGACCGATCACGGTCTCGTAGATCTCCGCGAGCGACTTCCCTTCGCGGTGGGCCTCGAAGATCGTGTTCGCGGCCGACTGCTGGTCGCGCTGAAGGAGGTGCAGGAGGTAGAGGCGGGCGAGCGACGCGTTCGGCATCGCCGACGAGATCGCCGACGGCGGCAGGTCCCGGTTCGCCCCGATGTTTGCGATCGCCTTGTCGATGAAGGGAAGCGCCCGCGCCGCGATGCCCTTGGGCAGTTCGCTCTCGAGCACTTCATGGAGCGACCGGAGGCAGAGCGAGAGGTCGTCCGGGGTCACGTCCCGCGAGAGGAAGCCCGCGAGCGACCAGCGCGCTTGATGCACGAAGAGGTCGCAACGGTCGGCGGCAATCGCTTCAGCGAGGTGCTGGACCAGCGAGCGGACCTCGGCTCGCCAGAGGTGGCGGCCGTCCCGGCCGTAGCGCCGTTCCAGCGAGGGGTCGACTTCGTACTGCCGCTCGACCGTCCACTCCGCGATCGCGCGCGCAATGGCGTCGATCGCTTCGGCGTGCTGACGGTCCTCCAATTTCATCGCGGACGTGTTTCGTGCCGTCATCGTGGACGGATTCAAGATACGACAGTCCGGGATGTTGCGCGACCGAGGCCCGCGCTACGCGACCGCCGAAAGGCTCAGTTCGGCGACGCTGCCGGCCGAGCGACCCGTCATCCGCGCGTGGCGGAGGAGGTACTTCATCACCACGATCATCACGGTCGCGTGCGACCAGGTGAGCGGGCTGACCGAGATCGCCGCGCCGGTGTACGGATCGAATTGCTCCGCGAGGACGCCCGACTGGAACGCCCGCGCGCCGCACCACTCGAGGTAGGGGAGCGCCGCCCGGAGTTCGTCCTCGTTATTGGCCTTCTCGATGAGCCACTGGGCGTACCAGAGGGTGCAAATTGCCCACGGGTTGCCCGGCACGTCGCCGAGATTCTGCTTCTCGACCTGGTGGTAGTAGTCGCGCTCGTAGCGGGCGAGGCCGCCGACTTCGGTCCGGACCCAGAGGCGGTCGCGGATCTGCTGCATGTGGCTCGTGACCTTCGGGTCGCCGGCCGCCATCGCGCCGAAGGCGAAGAGGGAAAACGCCGACGCGTCGAGCGTCATGTCGAGGCGGTAGGTGCCGTCCGGTTGCGGCGTGGCGGTGCGGGCGAAGCGGCCGGCGTCGGCGTCCCACATGTGGCGGATCATCGAGCCGCGCATGCGTTCGGCGCCTTCGTTGAATTCGGCCGCGCGGTCGAACGCGCCCATGTCGTGCGCGAACGCCGCGGCGCTCTTGAGCGCGCCGATCGTCGACGCCACGGTGAAGAGGTGCACGCCGCGGCGCTCCTCCCACAAGTCCCACGACGGCAGCGGAAGCCCGTTGTGGTCGCGGTAGCGGAGCATCCACGTTGCAGGCTCGACGACGAGCGTGTTGTAGAGGTTCTTGATGAACTCGACGTCGCGGAAGACCTGGAAGTGCTTGCGCAGCGCCCAGACGACGAGCGCGGTCTCGTCCTGCTGGATGGGAAGCACCTTCTGGCCGTCGAGCATCCATGGATGCCAGCTCGACGCGAGCGATCCCGACGCGTGATACTTGTGGAGGAAGTAGCCGTCCTTCCCGATCACGCGCTCGCAGAAGCGGAAGAAGTTCCGCGAGAGTTCGCTGTGCCCCGAGAGGACAAGCGCGTACGCCGCTAGCGCGCCGTCACGCGGCCACATGTACGAGTACGTGTCGCCGGCGAAGTGCGTGATGTCGTGGTCGTTCGCGGCGATGATCGCGCCGCCGTTGTCGATCTGCGTGCGGAGAATCAGCTGGCTGCGCACGTAGAGGTCGCGGAGATTCTCCGGCAACGCGGAGAAGTCGACGGGCTCCTTGCACGCCCACAGCCGCCAGTACGCCTCCGAGCGGTCGACCATGCGCTGCGGCGTCTTCTCGCGGATCTTCTCGTTGAGCGCCTTCACCGATTGGTAGTCGTGGCCCGCGGCGATCCAGTAGTGGCAGGTGCCGGTGCCCCACGCGGGCACGCTGACGTTCAGGCCGACCGTCGAGTCGACGGAGCCCTGCGCGATCGCGTTGCGGGAAAGTAGGCCGTCTTCGGCGTCGCGCCAGGTCCCTTCGGCATCGCCGATCCGCTTCTGTCCCGCGGCCCAATGCTCGACGCCGAAGCGCCGCGCGTCGCAGCCGTTCACGAGGAAGTACGTCTGATCCTTGTAGTGGATCATGCCGCCGGTCGACGGGTCGTAGTTCACCGTGTCGCCGACGGGCGACTCCTGCACCGAGAGATCGTGGTGGAAGAAGAGGCGGACATCGCGGGCGCGGCCGAAGAGGTCGGCGACGCGCACGCGGCGGATGAAGACCGGGCTCCAGTAGTCGACGACGTCGTTGCAGGTGACTTCGATGCCGAAGAGGTCGTGCCGCAGGCGCACTTCGGTGACGAGCGTGTCGGGCTTGTAGCGAAGCTCGCGCACCCACGCCGGATCCTCGATCCACGCGAACTGCCCGTCGACCCAGACGCCGAAGCGCTGCGGATGCCCGCAGGTGTGGTTCGGCATGCCGACGCGCGGCCAGTAGATGTCGCGCATCTGATACAGGTCGTCGAAGGCGACGAGCATCTCACCGTTGCCGACAGGGATGTTTCGGGGCATGGGGAAGGAGAGGAGTCAGGATGGAGGAGTCAGGAGTCAGTGCGAAAGAGCCGCTCGCCAACGGGAGTTCGGAGCGCGGGGTACAGCCGAGACTGAGATCCCACTGAATCCCGACTCCTGAATCCTGGCTCCTCGGCCCTTACTTCCCCATCGCCGTCACGCGGTCCTTCACGGCGCCGATCGCGGTGACGCGCACGCCGAAGTGCTCGCCGACCTTGACGGCGGTGCCGGTGCCGATGACGCGGTCGTTGACGAGGATTTCGAGGCCGTCATCGATCCGCTTGGGCAGCTCGATGATGGCGCCATGGCGAATGCCGATCACCTCGGCGACCGGCATGGGCCGTTCCGCGATCTGGACGATGACAGGAACCTCCAACCGGAGGATGGACGACAGGTCCGCTGGCATGCGGGGGATATCGGCAGGCGTGCCGGGGTCAGTTGAAGGTCGGGGCGGAAAGGGTTCAGGGTTCGGGGTTCGGGGTTCGGGGTGAAAGCACACGAGCCCATGGCCAGAGTGCCTTTACCCTGAACCCCGAACCCTGGACCCTCAACCCTTGGCCCTCAGTGCGTCGCTCGAACGTAGCGCCGGAGTTTCAACCTGACGCTCTCTCGCCTTGGGCGGGAGGAACCCTCCGCCGACTGGCCCCGCGCGAGCTCATACACCGCGCTTGCAAGGCTCCATCTCCTCCCCCAAACGAAGTTTGGGGGAGGTGACGGCGAAGCCGGCGGAGGGGGGCGGGGGCACCTCGAGCGATGTTGGGCCGACTGGTGCCTACCTGGCGAGCGTCGGCGGCGGCATTCCTGTCACCCATGTGCTTGGAACGGACCGGCGCTCCAGTTTTCCGATTGCACTCAGGCTTGCACGAACGGTAGACGTGGGCTGGCGGAGATAGGCAGTAGCAGACTCGGCAGACGCACGGCACGACCATCGCAGGTCCCGAAACATGGGCGTGGCTCGTTTGGGCTGTAGCCCGCAGCGCGAAGTCATACAAGAGCCGGCGAAGGCGATGTACGGCGAGAGGCAGGGGAGGGGTAGCGCTTTCGTGTTAAGCAAACGGCTCGAGGTGATCGCATGTGAGCATTTACACATGTGTGGGTAATCGAAAGCCCTACTTCAACCGTATGTCGTTTAGCTTCTTTCGCTCCCACATTCCGAGCATCGCCCCATCGTTGGAACAAGCGGGTGGCCGCAATACAAACAGATGGCGTTCGGGGCTACCGAAGCGCCCTCTCCGGCGAGGCGCAGTAAAGTGCGCCTTCGAACATAGGTTCTCAGTCCCAATCCCGTTTCTATAGCTAGAAAAATGAAGACGGCATACGGAATTCCGCCCGCGAGCAGCGGCAGCATCATTGGGCGAAGTGGGACTAGCAGTCCTTGCTTTGAGCCGCCGCAACACGCGCTGGCGTCGCCTTCCACCAGGATAGCGCCGGTCACTGCCGCATCGACGCTTGCCAGAGCGGCGGGGCTCCCGCGGCGGCACTCGATTACTCCTGTGTTTACAAGGAAAGGAACTCCGGATGCAACCGCTATCCTTCGAAACAGCGATTGCTGAGAGAAGCCGGTGCTCCAAGCGTGGCTCAATTGGCGATCGATACCTCGGCTAATCAATGATTGAGCTACGCTGGCCAGGGGGGGCGAGTGATCTTCCGAGAGATCATCGAGGCGTATCGGCCGAAAATGTTCCACAACTGCAAATTCGACTCCAATCGATCCGCGCCAGATGTCGCAGACAACCTGATCCCTTATTGGCGAGTCGGTATTCGTTGCGAAGTCGCGCCCGACGGCGATCGGGGCGGCCCCCCCGAACACGCATCCGTATGCCGTGGCGCCAGATAGAAGAGGCAGGCATGCTGCTACAAGATAGTTCGTCAATACGCCCGCCACAAGATATGAAGCGAATCGCAGGACGCGTGATCGTGGGGAACTGTGGGAGGGTTGTGACACGGCTTCTTGCTGGTTACGAGCTAGAGCGCCAAAGCTCGGTGATGTCATAGCCGTCGCAACTGTTGAAATCAGCCGAGACTTTGAAGAACCCGGGATCTCGCGTGCTTCAGTTCCACAAGGCTGGCGCTGTCCAGCGGTAGTCGCCCGCCTCGAACTTCGGCATGTGGCAATTGCCAATCATGAAATCGAGCACAGATGCGGGGAATGAGACTCCAAGTCGGTAGGGGCGGTGTCCGATCTGGGATCCAATGCTTGGCTATACCTGAGGCCAGGCCTAGTTATTGCGGGCCTCGAGTGCCTGTCGTGGCGACGAGGTTCCGTACAGCGTAGCCGACGCACGCTCGCGCGCAACATCGCCGCTCGCCGGCCTCGTGTGGCCTTCGAGCTTCCTTCCGACGCTCCCGCTTCGCGTTGCAGCCGCGGCGGCGCGGCCGCGTCCCGTACCTCGTTCGCCTTCCGTCGCTCGTGTGCGTGCTCGCGTCCGTTTCAAGCGACTGCCGCGGGGCGAGCCTTCCCCTGCCTGATCTGTGTTCATCGCTTCCTTCCCCCTCGGCCGTTCGCACACCGGTGTGGCCGAAGCACCTACACGGACCGAGTCCGACGTTGCGCGGCCGCTCGTGGAAGCCCTGCGCGTGACGGCGCCGTCGTGCCGCGGCGATCGTCGTCCTCGCGGCGCTCGTCGGTACGGTGGTGATGGCGGCGGTGCTGCCGTTGGTGAAGTTGCAGGAGGTGTTGTGAGGAGGGCGGCTCTGACGAACTTGGCCCAGCTCCATGTCGCGTGAAATAGGGGACGTCGGCAGAATCGCCAAAATGGGTCGATGGCCGGGAGAGAGTCAAGTTTGGCGCGAGTTGGAAATAGCGGCGGAGATAAACTTCGTCTCCTCATTCGCGTCCCGATAATCATGCCTGGCTCAAGCGGGCATAGCACTCATCACCATGACTGATTGCGTGGAAGATTACGGGTTGGCATGGGGTGCATTGCTTCGAGCTCAGGTACTCATGGCAATTGCGAGCTTCCACATTCGGGGCAAGGCCGTTGGGATTCATGGAGTAAATGCCCACAGTCCGTACAGCGGGAACGATACCCGTCTCGCCGTCTTGGGATACGGCGCCAGATTCCTGCGCTCGCCCGCCACAGTACCCATAGTGCAAAGGTTGCGAATCCGAATGCAAGCGAGTTCGCGGCGAACGCATAGGGTATTGGCCGGTAAGGTATGCATGATTCGCGCCCTTGGAGTCGAATCATGTAGATACCGGAATGCGTCCGAGAAGACGGTCGCGTTGTGAACAAACCTGCGCCGGTCATTTGCACAGTTGGACTGCTAATCACAAGGCTCCCCTCAAAGCACGCAAGAGGCCACCCGGTCTCGATGGCGAAACTCTGTCCAGATGGTGCGGCGCCCCGGTGGGCAGAATCTAGTAGGAGAGACCATAGTTCATCGACTACGCCTTCTGAGTCGCGATCGGAGCCCGATGAGTGGGTGAACATCGTTTGAACCGAAATGTCTCGGGCAAGGCGAACGTCCATCATCCCGTTCTGGTCGGTGAGATACGAGCCGCTTTCGCCAACGAGACGCCATACGAACGCTCGAATCTCGACTGACCCGTTGACACTGTCGCAGGCGGCCCAGACTACCTTGCCGTTGGGCCATCCAAAGTCCTTCGGCGGTGCTGCGGTACCCGCCGCCGCCTGGCTTCGCCCGGAGACCACGCTCGTAATCGCGGCCAGGCTCAGGTTTTGATAAGTGGGTATCCACGCAATGCCCATCGCCAGCAAAATGCCGGCCCCGATACATGCGAGGAGGATTCGGAAGCACCCGGCATACGATTTTATAAGGAGGGCACGGGTAGTCTTAGTAATGAGATTCATGGAGGCGGAGCCCTAGACAATCAGGCGCGGGCCCTGGCACGCAAGTCGCGAGAGAGGTGGTGGTGCATCCAACTGGGGCCAGCTCGCAATTGCAGCAGTCCCACTCTCTGCTTGCCGCGTGCGATCTGCCGGCAAGTACAGACGGAGCGGCTGCCCAGCCATGCGGCGCGATCGACGAGAGTTCATTTGCTTGAACGGCGTATGGTACGTCGCATCCGTTGCCTCCAATCGTCGCGAAACTATCCGAAGGCTGCGTGGCCATATCTGAGGTCAGGCCTAGTTATTGCGGACCTCGAGTGGCTGCAGCGGCGACGAGGTTCCGTACACCGTAGCCGACGCACGCTGGCGCGCAACATCGCCGCCCGCCGGCCTCGTGTGGCCTTCAGGCTTCCTTCCGACTCTCCCGCTTCGCGTTGCAGCCCCGGCGTCGCGGCCGCGTCCCGTACCTCGTTCGCCCTCCGTCGCTCGTGTGCGTGCTCGCGTCCGTCTCAAGCGACGGCCGCGCGGCGAACTTTCCCCTGCCGAGTCTGAGTCCGCGCACGGGCCTGTCCCCGCTATGCACCTGCCCGCGCCGGTCGCCCCCACCTGCCGTCGCCTCAATCGGCGACGGCGGTCCTCCCCCGCGATTGGGCAGCGTGCGCGACCGACGCGTGGCCCGCGGGGGAGGAGCGCGGCTCGCGCGGTGAGTGAACTGGCCCCGAAGCGGCGCACAGGCGGCGGCTCGCGCACGGCCACGCTCGGCACATCGCAGGCATCCGGCCCGATGAAGGTCCCGAATAATCATGCCTGGCCAAATCGGGGAGTCGCGCTCGCGCGGGCGCTCCGCCGCGTCGCGGAGCTCCTTCGTTCGGGATTGCCGCTCGTGGAAGCGCTGCGCGTGACGGCGCCGTCCTGCCGCGGGCTCTCGACGGGCCTCGCGATGGCGCTCCGTCGCGCGGCGCGGCGGATCGAGTCGGGCGACGACGTCTCCGAGTCGCTCGACGCGCCGGCGTGGTTCGACGCGGAGTTGCGCCGCCTCGTCGCGGTCGGCGAGGCGGGCGGCGGACTAGAGCCGGTCTTACTCCGCGTGGCGGAACGGCACGAGCGGCAGGCGGACCGCCTGGTCGACCGGCTGTCGAGCCTCCTCGAGCCGGCGGCGATCCTCGTCCTCGCGGCGCTGGTAGGCACGGTGGTGATGGCGGCGGTCCTCCCTTTGGTGAAACTTCAGGAGGTGTTGTGAGACCGAGGAGGCAGTACTCGCCCAACTCGCTGCCGCGCGCGATTTGTGACGTCGGACAGATCGCAAGACAACTGGGTCAGATCTCGATGATCGGCAGTAAGTCAATTCTGGGCGCGAGCTGGCAGCGATCTGTAGTGGGTCCGTGTTGTGTGACTGTCAACACAGCCGTCAAGCGCAGGTGCGGAGATGTGTTATTGTCTTGTCACGCAAAAGGCCCGAATCCAATCTTCAATGCTCGACTGTCGCCCGAGCGCCATCGGCATTGGGCGGGCGTCGGCATTGCATATCCAGCCACGTGCGTGGCGGCTAATGGGTAGCTTCTTAGCCTTGTCTGCTGCCCGGACGAGTGAGGGCAGCCCGCTGACGACAGGTAGTTTTTGCTTACGTGTGCATAGGTAAATCGGAGAGGCGCCAAGTATCCCTACGGGACGGGGATCGTGTACTTGGTCCGCGCTGGAGGCTGTTAGCATAGGTTCTCCGCACATTGATTGCAGCAATGCGTACCCCGGTATGTCTTCGAGGCTCGCCCAGTCAAACATTAGCATAAGTAACAAAAGCCCACGGGCAGTTGCAAGCAGTCGTTCTTCAGGGCCTGGGTGGCGAGACGCTAAATCTGCATATAATACGAATCCCCTGGCGAAGTCTTCGGTGCTCAGACTGCGAAGCGCCGCAATCGCGCGCGTTGCGACCTTCCATTCTGGCACTGCAGCCTTGTTTGTGGGCCAGTCAGGAATTGAGTCAATAAGGCGAGACACACCAAAGAGCTCCGTTTCGGAAAGGATTGGCGCGGTCGAGCGAAGTCGAAGTTCTTGTTCCTTATCAGCCTGGGCATCTTCCAAGTGTGTCGGCCTAGATGTTAGCCAGCCTGATGTTAACAGGCAACAGATCGCATATCGTCTCGGCATCCACGGCATGATTCCTCCTTCTTTGGCGTGGTTGGTCAAGGGCACGTCAAAGTTGGGTCGCCCACCTTGGTAAATGCTGGCCCTGGTTGACAAGATCCGAATCGACTCTTGGAGAGAAGCGAGCACTGCGAGCAGCATCCAAAAGACGCTACCGTTGCTGCGTGGTGGTTTAGATTTACTTCCAGAGCATCCGTCCACTGCTCCGGCTGCGTCATAGTCGTATGCTTATCGACCGACCACTGTGTCATCGCCTTTTCCGGGCAATCGAGGAAAAGCGTTGGTGACTGGTGGGTTTCGGCGCTGGACCAGCTTCCGGTACCGCTCTCCACTAGTCTCTTTGGATTTACCCTAACGCTCTCCACAATCCGTCTGTCTAGCGTGAAGGGAAAGCAGAGCGGGTCATCCGTGCCTATCATGTGGTCCGGCAATCGAATCTGTTCCATTGCGTGACCGACGATGTCGTCCCATGCTTCCCAAAAGACAACTGACCTGATCATTAGTGAAGGCTCCGTGAGTTGGCAGCACTGATATGCTAGGGTCCACCTGATCTGCGCGACAAGAACGAAGTCTCCCGTCTGGGCCGCATCCAATTGCAGGACATTTCCGGCACCGCAGTTCCACGTGTCGCAGAAATTGAGCGGATTTCCCACTTCACCGACTGGGTTTGAATTCCGACGCGGGTGAACAAATTCGAGGCTGATGAGGCCATCACTGTCACCATTCCGAATCGGTGCCGATCCGAACGCCTGGTACATGCTCGACCCATCCGCTACTCCGAGCGGATCGCGTCGACTCCAGCGCCCGAGGGTCGCCACCAGGACTCGATTCCGTATATGCCAATCCGCATTGACCGCCATGTCCGCGCAGTACCCCGCATAGCCAAAGCGGTTCCTGTTCCTTCCAAGGTTCCCGAAGCCCGCCGTCGCGCCGACTTCCGCCAGGAGGATCGTGTTGTCCGACCCGTCCACCGTCCCGTC
>JAEUIT010000060.1 GCA_016795035.1 Phycisphaerae bacterium
TTCACGCAGGTCGCGGTGGCGCTCGCCTTCATGAAGGAGCGGGGCTGCCTCGCGCCCGAGCATGGGCGCACGCAGTCCGCGCCCGAGGGACTGCACCTCGACGCGATGACCGAGTTCCACGCCCTCCGGGAGAAGCCCATAGGCGGCTGAAACGCCCACGTTCGCCCGTGGAGCGGACCCGCAAACGCCTCGGCCTTCGCCGAGGCTTTCTCTTCGGCCGCGACGTGGGGCGACGTCGCGGCACCTAGCCAACGGCTCGTGCGCCGTCATGATGTCGACGCCTCCGCCTTCGACGCGATGCGCTCGGCCTTCCGGCCCGTGAACGACTCCCAGCGTTTCACGATCACGTCGCAGTAGAGTTTGTCGAGCTCCATCAGGAACGCGCGGCGCCCGGACTGTTCGGCGCCGATGAGCGTCGAGCCGCTGCCGCCGAAGAGGTCGAGGACGTTCTCGCCCGGGCGCGAGGAGTACGTGATCGCGCGCGTTGCCAACTCGACGGGCTTCTCCGTCAAGTGCACCATCGACTGCGGGTTCACCTTCTTGACGTGCCATAGGTCCGGCACATTGTTAGGTCCGAGGAACACGTGCGCCGCACCTTCCTTCCAGCCGTAGAAGCAGATCTCGAACGCGCCCATGAAGTCCTTGCGCGTGAGGACCGGATGCTGCTTGTCCCAGACGATCCCCTGCGAGAAGTACAGCTCGTGCTTCCTGAGGTAGGGCGGATAGTTGCCGAGGTTGGCGTATCCGCCCCAGACGTAAAAACCGCGGCCAGGATCGAGCACGCGCGCCATGTTGCCGAACCACGCGTCGAGCAACGCGTCGAACGCCTCGTCGGTCACGAAGTCGTTCGCGAGCGGCCGGTCCTTCGCGCGCAGTTTCCGGTGCGTGGCCTGCGTGCTCGACGGATTCCGCGCGGCGTCGAACTTCTGGTGGTGCGTCGCCGTCGGCGCGAACGACGACAGTCCCGCGGCGATCGCGTTGTTCGAGCGCGGCTCGACGCGAACGTTGTAGGGCGGATCAGTGTTGACGAGTTGGATGGTCGCGCCGGCCAACAGCGTGTCCACGTCGTCGCGCGACGCGCTGTCGCCGCACATCAGGCGATGCTCGCCTAACACATAGATGTCGCCGCGCTTCGTCGTCGCCTCGTCCGGCGGCTCGGGCACCGAGTCGGGATCGACGAGCCCGGCCTTGAGATCGGCGGCGAAGATCTTCGCGAGGTCGTCCGCGTCGAAGCCGAGCGACGCGAGTTCGATGCCGAGGTCTCGGATCTCGGCGAGTTCGATCGGAAGAAGCTCCTGATCCCACGTGGCGAGCGTCGCGAGCTGGTTGTCGGCGAGCCGATACGCCTTCGCCTTCTCCGCCGTCATGTCCGCGACGTGAACCGGCACATGCTTCAAGCCGAGCTTGATCGCCGCCTTCAGTCGCGTGTGACCGACGATCACCACATTGTTAGTGTCGACGACGATTGGCTGCCGGAAGCCGTAGTCGCGGATCGACGCGGCCACCGCGTCGACGGCGTTGTCGTTCACGCGGGGGTTCTTCTCATACGGCTTGACTTCAGAGATGGCGATCATTTGCACGTTCAAAGGGAGTCCTTTCCCTCGGTCGCGGCTTCTGCTTGAGCCGCTCCACAAGGATGTCGAGGTCGCTGACCGAGTACATGGTGCGGCGACCGATTCGGATAGTCGGCAGCGGTCCGCGCGGTGCGGTGATCGACCACACCGTCCGCTCCGAGATGCCGAGGCGTCCCGCAACTTCGCGAGAGGTGAGCAGGGTTCGTTCTGGCTTCTCCGGTTGGGGCGAAACGGGAGAAGGAGTTTGAGGTGCAGGCGGGTCGACGCGTACGCGGATCTCTTCCCATGGACGCGACGCACGACGCTGCGTCATCCCTTCCTCCAATGCGACGACGAATTCGATGAGTGATTCGGCCAGGCGTTGTGCCGCCGCCAACTCGCGGGTTGTGGGTTTCATCCCCGAATGTTCTCGTCGGATCGGTGACACGTCCGCCGTTCGATCGCGGCGACTGCGGGGACTGTGAGGACTGTGGGGACATTCGCCTTCGTGAACGACATGTTGCGGACACCCGTTCTGCGTCGTGTGCCATCGCGAGGCGGTCCGCCGTTAAGCGACTCCGCGCGGCGAGGCGCGAAACATCCCCACAGTCCTCGCAGTCCTTACAGTCCCCACAGGCGGGACGGGCATGGAGATGGCCGGTCAACGGTCGCTCCTCAGTCCGATGCCCTCGTAGAACCGCACTTGGCCTGTCGTGCGCCGGCTGGCGATCTCCGTGAACGCGGCCTGAAGATCTCTGGCAAAGATGGAGTCGGCTCCGCGCGCCACGATGCGATGCCCGTCGCACCAGTCCAGCCACGCCGAATAGAGGGCGTCAAGATTGGCGCGAAATCCTGTGCCGATCACGCAGCAATCGCGAACGAACGCGTGGATCGGCGAGGACAGGTCGAGGAGGTCGCTTGCGGCGCTTTTGGTCACGTCGGGCTGCTCGAAATGCCCTCGTTCCCTTAGCGAACGGAGACCGTCAAGTGCCCAGAGCAGGATGCCCGGCAGCTCGAGGGCGAGCTTGGCGGAGAGCGTTGTGTCCTCGCGCCCGTAGAAGGACTTGGGTAGGCGAAGGACGATGAACCGGCGCGGCAGCGCGCCGCTCGCGTCGCCGAGCTTGGGCAGCTCGTTCGTGGCGATGACGATGCGTGTAGGGAGTTTCATCGTCACGGCGCCGAGGAACTTGCGGTCAATGCTCAAAAAGTCCTCGCCCGAGATGCTGAGGAGACGCTCGGTCAGAACGTTCATGCCCTGGCCGCTGAAGCGGGCATCGCTCATCACCGCGACCGACTTGCCAATCAAAGGCTGCAGCCCGAATTGCGCGGTGAGGCTCGATGCGATGGGCGCCACCACGTTGCCGTTGCCGACGAGCTGACCGATCACGCGCAGGATCGTGCCCTTGCCGGATCGCGGCGGCCCGATCATGAGCAGGATCTTCTGCTGCGTCGTGTCGGCAACCAGCAGGTAACCCATCCATTCGCGCAGTGCCTGGATCGACTGCCCGTCGCCGTCGAAAGCCTCCTCGAGGAAGCTGTGCCACCTCGCCGGCCGTGCCGCGTTCTCGTCCCAGTCGAACTCGAGGGCGTTCGTGGTGAAAAGATCGGGGCTCGGTGCGAACGCCGCTCCTGTAGTGAGGTCGAGATTCATCGACCTGCACGGCAGGACGTCGAGCGGGGCCGGACGCCCTTCGCGTGCCGCGAGCCATGACGGACTCGACAGCTGAGTCGACAAGTAAACGCAGTTCCTGATCGTCCTGACCGCCGCGCTCACGGTCGACGGATTCGAGTCGAAGCGGATCAGCGAGTAGCCGCCGTCGCTGTCCTGCTTGATGCGGACCGCCTCGTGCAGCCATGGCTGAAGCCGATGCGCCAACTCGCCGTCCTCGATCTGGCGGTACCTATTCTGCTCCCACGCAAGAAAGACGTCGCCGTAGTTGACGATGGTCCGGCGATCGGGATGCGTCCACTGCTCGTCGAGAAACGCGATGGCGGTCGGAAGCGTCTTCTGCGGCGACAGGATTAACCGATCGGTCAACGGATCTCGCGAGCCCAGCGTCGGCAGCCCGACCTCATCGGCAGTCAGACTCGATTCGTCCACGAGGTTCTCCTGCGAATCTGCATCGTTCTCGAAAGGTCGCGGGTCCGATTTAGGTGTGTCTGATGCTCGCGGCGACGCTCGTCTGCGGTGGCCCGACGACGTCGAAAGGGGGGCGTCGAGGAGCCAACCTCTCGGCATCGCGTGCGGCTTCGTCGCCGCGTCGTCGATCTTGTGACGAAGCTCCTTTTCGCTCCATGGCGGCACGCAGCGAGAATTGAACTCGTCGCGGAGGATTCGCAGAGCCGCGTCTGGCTCAAGCTCGAAGCCGTGCACGAGCGCCGTGGCGGCGGCGTATGTCCGGTCGTGACCTCCTTGGCCTGAGATCGCCGAAGGCATCCTTGCGAGATATGCCATGGCGCGACGCTCGCGGAAGTCGAGTCGACACGATCGCGTCGGCGGCACCTTCCGTTCCAGCCTGCCACGTCCACGAGTTTCCCACGCCGCCGCGACGTGCTCACCGTGGCGCTGCACGACTACGGCGCGGGCGAGCGCGAAGACTCCGTCGGCAAGCCCGTCTGCATCAACCGCAGGCGGCACGCCATCGAGGTAGTCGTACGGCTCTCCGCTTGGGTGTGTGCTCGGCCCGACAAGCGTCTGCGCGCCAGTGCTGCGGAGCTCGACGAGCATCTCGTTGGTCAGGGGGTCGCGAAACTGCTTCGTGACGGCGCCGAACGCGACGTACCACCAATGCGATTGCGGCGCACAACGGCGACCGGTCTTCACGCGCGTCGCCGGAAGAAAACGCGGCGCGAGTTCGCCCGCCTCAGGACAGTCCAAGTCGACGTCGACTACCCACCCGCTCGGCTCGCCCAAGAGGATGCCGATGTTCCCGATGCCGTTGTAGTGTCGCGCCAGATCCGCAGGTCCAAGACGGCACTTCTGCCAGCCACGCATCCTGATCGCCTTCGAGCCGGAAGGAACCGGCACCGTGAGGAGGCCGCGCGCGGTGTACGCGTGAGCTGCATCGAGGACCAACGTGGCGTTGGTCATGAGTCTCGTGTCCCCGCGGGCGACGCCGCTTGTCGAACGTCAAGTCCAAGTTCAGTCGCGCGCCGTCGCACGGCGACTTGCCGATCTAAGAGGGCGCGACGCCCTCTGAACGGGGACGTGCGTGCCGCCGGGGGCGTTGCCGGCATCTGGTCGCGCCGATCGAAGTACGCGGCGTCCGCTTCGGCGAGCCGTCTGACGAATTGGTCCACCCACTCCGCTGTCGTGAAGATCTTGCCGCCGGCGCGAACGTGTTGGAGCCTGATTCGCTCGCCGCCGCGCGACAGGACCCCGCGCCGGCACCAGCGCCAAATGCAGTTCGTGGAGGGTCGGCCTGGCGCGAGCTTGGCGGCGTCTCCGAGCGTGATGTGACTGTCGGTCTCGTGCATCGCTGTTTCCCGGTTGCAAGCGCTGCGAATGCAGCCTTGATGAGGGCGATGCACGGGTTCTAAGGGCGGCTCAGCCGCTGTAACTGTTTCTTCTCGATGTCCGACGCGCGGCGAGCAACAAAGGGCTTGATTCGCCGAGATAAAGGGCCACCAACGAGACTCAGGAATTGTGGCTGCCGACCGAGTTACGCAACTCTGTAACTCGAGTTTCAACGCGCAGGCTGACCAATCGGCTCAATCTCAGCGTCAGATGGCCACTCCCAGATCCATGCGGCGATGTGTGACATACCGTCGTCGGCCAACCACGTGGTGGGGGTCGACTGCGACGCTATGAGGCGTGACGGAAAGATGGATCGAATCGCGCCGATCACCGCATCACTGCGGACGTCCTTCGCGAGAGGATCCCTGTCGAAGACGCCAACGAGCATGAACCATCGGACGCATCGAACGTCGACGGAGCGGAGCTTCGCGATGTCGGAGTACCAGAGCGCGCACTGCTCCTTCGGCTTGCGGATGAATTCCCGACCCGACCAGCAGCGCTTGATCTCGATCCACAGCCGAACCTCACCGTTCGCCCACAACGCGAGGTCGCACTCGCTGTGGTTCCCGCTTCCGACCGTTGCGTATCCGCGCTCGACGCACACCGTCCACCCGCGAGCCCTGCAGTGCGCGTACGCCGCACATCGCGCCTGCTCCTCCTTTGGAAGCCGCTCGTTGGGTCGAGTACCGGCCACCTGCAGCAGATCATCCAGAACGTCGATAAGAAGCGCTTGGGGATTCGGAAGATCCACGGATCGGACTCTATCCAATCCTCCTCATTACTTCCGCGACCTTCTGAAGGTCTCGCTCCGCGTACACCGCATCGGTCACCAACGCACTGGAGTGGCCAAGCACCACGGCAGCCGCCTCAAGCCCGAACTCCCTTCGGATGCGCGTGCCAGCCGTGTGCCGTAGCTGGTGCGGATGCCAGCGATGGTCGCGCCGCCACTTTGCGATTCTCTCGAGGGCGTCGCGACCCACGCGCGCGAGGAACTCCTCCTTCGTTTCGAGCAGGCCGCCCTCGCCGCGCCGCCGGCGCAGCTCCGGCGGCAGCGGCCACGCCTTAGCGCAGGCGCGATCAATCGCCCGGCGATACGAGTTCGACGTGTAGCGGTCACCGGGCTCCCGTTCCGGCGATTCGACTCGGTTTGTTCCGGGCGCGTTGCCGCAGGAGAGGGGCGTCCTCCGTCTCGTGTGTCGTTCGGCCAGACGTTCCTTCTCCGCTTCGCGCGGACTGAAGAGATAGGAGTCGACCGCGCGACCGGCAAGGAACGGCTTGATGGTCTCCTGGGCCGCCGGTCCAAGGACGATGGTCCGTCGCTTCCCCCAGTGCGCGGTCTTGTGCTCCGCGAGATCGATCGACCAGACGTCGGCACCGTCGTCGATCGTGATGTCGATTGGCCGCAGCCCGAAGAGCTCGCCTCCGCGCGCACCCGTGTGATACTGCAGGCGAATGAGTGCGAGCACCTGCCTGCTGACGTAAGGCGTGACCGCCTCGATAAACGTCTCGTCGACCGCGCGCACGGGCGCGGTCTCGCGCGCGTCGCATCGGCCACGCTTCAGTCCTGGCAAAGCCTTCAGCGATTGGTATGCGGTGATCGGGACGAGCTCGTGTGCGGCGCCCCACCTGAAGATCGCACAGATGCGCTGCACCTGATTGTTAACCTGGCGTCTGGACCAGGGCCTGCGCGGCGGATCGAGGCTGTCGTCGCCGCGGACCATCGCGTCGCGAACCTCGCGCAGCCGGTTCGGTCCGAACTCCTCAGCGGGCGTCGAGCCGAAGTGCTGCCTGAGCACTCGCACCGCCTGCGTGATCGTGCAGCACTCCGACGCAGAATAGTGCGCGAGCGCCCACTCGCAGTATGGAACGACGAGTTCGTCGATCGTCAGCCGTTCGTCCGCCATCGGAGATTCGGCGCGATCAGGCCGCTCCGGCAGTCTCCGTCCCAGCGATTCCCACTCGGCGATGAGGCGGTGATACGCCTCGCGCGTCGAAGGCTCGTCCCACGGCCCAAGCCAGTACTGCCGGCGGAACTTCGTCGTCTTGTCCGTCAACGTGACGGCGCCGTGACCTCTCTTCTCGAACAGTTTCGGCGGCTTCTTTGCCATGGCTCGCAGCTCCGGTTTCGAATTGCGCGACCTGAGGTCGCGCAAAACTTGGCCTTGTGCTGCGCTGCCCGTTTCGGGCAGGTACCCGCAACTCGCGGGTTCAGCGTGACTTGACTAGGAATGGGCGATACTGGACTCGAACCAGTGACCTCACGGGTGTGATCCGTGCGCTCTAGCCAGCTGAGCTAATCGCCCGGCGATGTGCGTCCCGCGGGCTAGCGGCGGGGCGGTTGTCGTGCTGTCGATCGGCCTTGCGGCCGCGAAGCTGTTTGCGAGTCCGAGGCTGGCGGCGGGGGAATCCGGCCGGCGTCGGGTCGCGGAGTATACCGAAGGCCTCGGCGACTCCACAGGTGCGTGCTGGCGGCGTCCTCGCATTCGCCCCGCACGCTGGAGGCTGGCGCCTCCCGCGACGTGGCTTTACGACTCAACCTTCGAGTCGGCCTTCGTTTCGATACGGCGGGATTCGTTCACGCCAGACTGGTCGGTGACCTGCGCCCGGCTGCGGTTCGAACGCTCGTCGCCCGCGGTGTCGATCTCGTCCTTCACGCCCTTCAGCCCCTTCTTGAACTCGACGATCCCCTGGCCGAGCGACTTGCCGACCTCGGGCAGGCGGCGTCCGAAGAGCAGGAGCCCGATGAAGAGGATGACGATGAGTTCGGTGCCCTGCGGCAATCCGAAGATTGCGAGGACGGGCTGCGAGTTCGTGAGGAGGTCGGGCATCGGGGAGGAGTCCTTGCCGGCGACGGGGAACCCGCCGTCGAAGCCGCCGAGTATAGAGTCCGCCGCCGCACGACGGGTCGGCGCATCTGCGACACCGCGCGTTTTCAGGGGAGAAACACGCGACTTTGCCGACCGTAATGGGTCCCGTTCGCGACGGGGCCGTGGTGCCGTTGGCGATGCGTGAAGGCCGCCGGTACCGTTTTCGCTTCGACCCACGCCACAGCGCCCCCTCGGCGCTTCCAAGGAAGGATCCGCCCAATGCCCCCCTCGACTCTCGATCGACGGGCGGTCGGCTCGCAGGATGCGATGCGCCGAAGCCGCCTAGGTCTCTTCTCCGTCGTCGCCCTCTCGGCCTTCGTCGGTCTCCTTTCGTCGACGCTCGTCGGCTGCAAGTCGCCGCCGAAAGAGGAGCCCGTCACGGTGAAGGAGGATCCGTGGAAGGAGACCACCGGTCCCGCGCTCGTGAAGCTCGGGCCGAACGATCCGCGGCCCGATCTCGCCGCCGCGTTCAACTCGCGCGACCTCTATCTCACCCGCGCGTGCGATGAGAGCGTGAAGTGGTTCCAGGCGCCATCGAGCAAGCAGTTCTTCCCGTTCTACAACCAGTCGACGACCGACGTCGTCGCGTCGTACGACCAGGCCGCGGCGAGCGTCGTCGCATTCCGCGAGGTGCTAACAACGTCGCAGTCAGGAGACGAGTTCGCGAGCAAGGTCGACCAGATGTTCGACATCTGGCAGTCGGTCGGCTACGACGCCGATCGTCACGTGCTCTTCACCGGCTACTTCTCGCCGGAGTTCAAGGGCAGCCGCACGAAGACCGCGCAGTTCCAATTCCCGCTCTACAAGCGCCCGGCCGATCTCGTCACCGATCCGCTCACCGGCGAGCCGAAGGGCCGCAAGATGCCGGACGGGTCGTTGCAGCCGTGGCCGACGCGCGCGGAGATCGAAGAGAGCCAGATGTTCGCGGGCTCGGAACTCGTGTGGGTCGAGAGCGAGTTCGACGCGTACATCATCCACGTCAACGGCAGCGCGAAGATCTACATGCCGGACAACACCGTGCTGTACGTGGGCTACGCGGGCAAGACCGATCGTCCGTACTCGGGCCTCGGCAAGGCAATGATGGACGCAGGGCTCATCCCCAAGGAGAAGCTCTCGCTCACGTCGATCCGCGAGTACTACAAGAAGGATCCGGCGAAGGTCGAGGAGCTCATGCGCCGCAACGAGAGCTATGTCTTCTTCACCGACTACCCGAGCGATCGTTGGCCTGCGGGCTCGCTCGGCGTGAAGGTGAACGAGAAGGCGTCGCTCGCGACCGACAAGAAGATCTTCCCGCGCGGCGGGGTCGTGATGGTCGACACGATGACGCCGTCCTTCAGCGGCGAGAAGGTCGAGTTCAAGCGCTTCCTTCTCGATCAGGACACCGGTGGCGCGATTCGCGCGGCCGGTCGCGCCGACATCTACATGGGTTCGGGCTCGGCCGCGGAGCTTCTCGCCGGTGGCCAGTTCAACGACGGGACCCTCTACTACTTCATCCTGAAGCCCGAGTACGTCTCGCAGTATCCGCTTCCCGCGAAGCCCGCGACGAAGCGGCCTGCCGCCTAACGCCAACGTCACGCCGACCATCGACGCCGACCGCGCCCGACTCCGGGCCGGTCGGCGTCGTCGTTTCAGCCGCGCGTCACTCCACGTTGCCGGTGGGGCGGCGCGGGCGCCAGTTCGGATCGCGCTCGCCTTCGATCGCGATCGTGGGGGCGCTCAGCGTGCCGGCATCGTCGATCGCGAGCGGCGCGAATTGCATGGGCCACGCGCGCTCGCGCGAGTAGGCGCCGCGTGCAAGGCTCGCTTCGCGCACGAACGCCCGCTCGTCGGCGGCGATCCAGGCGAGCGCCACGCCGCAACCCGCGACGAACGAGACGGTCGCGACGATCGCGAAGAGGCGAATCGTCCGCGCGCCGAATTGCCAGGGCGGAGGCGAGTTCCGTTCCGATCCGCACTCCGCACAGCGGGTCGTGCCGGGAGCGCGCGGGTAGCCGCAGTCGGGGCACTCTCCGCGCGCGAGCCGCTTCGACGGAAGCCGATGCCGGTACCAGATCTCGGGCAGCTCGAGGAAGGGCGCGAGCCACACCATGAAGGCGCCCATGATGAGCGACACCGCGGCGCACTTGAGGAAGAGAAACGTCGACATTCCGAAGCCGCCGAGGCTTGCGCGGGCGATGCAGAAGACGACGAAAAAGTAGAAGCCAAGCCCGGCCCCGACCAGGATGCGGAAGGTGACGACCACAAGGCCGGGAGGGCGCGACGGGTCGCCGACGGCATTCGGGGCTGCGGAGATGGACGAATAGGCGTTCGTGGTGAAACTCGACGAGGACTTCGCCGTAGAGGCGTGCGGACGGCCGGGCATTCTCCGCGTTCGTCCGCTTCGCGCACAATCCGACTCCCATGGTTGCCGCATCAACGGGCTCCGGCGAGGAGCAATCGCCAACATCTCGCGACGAATCGCCCGTCGCCCGTCCGCCGTCCGACGCCGTGCGAGGAACATCCGATCGCGATCGGTCCGACGGCTGGGCCATCGACGTGCGGCACGCGGCGAAGACCTATCGCCGCAAGATCCACGCGCTGCGTGACGTCTCGCTCCAGGTCGCCCGCGGCGAGATCTTCGGGCTTCTCGGCCCGAACGGCGCCGGCAAGAGCACGCTCGTCAAGATCCTGATGACGGTGATTCGGCCGACGGTCTGCACCGGCACGCTGCTCGGCCGTCCGATCGGGGATCGGCCGACGCTCGCACGCGTCGGCTATCTGCCCGAGCACCTTCGATTCCCTTCGTACCTCACCGGCCGACAGGCGCTCGACTACTTCGGCGCGCTGTCGAAGGTCGACGGCCGCACGCGCGCGCAGCGCATTCCTGCGTTGCTGAAGCTCGTGGGCATGACGGATTGGGCGACGCAGCCGGTCGCGAGCTACTCGAAGGGCATGCGGCAGCGACTCGGTCTCGCCGTTGCACTCGTCGCAAGCCCCGACCTCGTCGTGCTCGACGAGCCGACCGACGGCGTCGATCCGATCGGCCGCAAGGAGATCCGCGACGTCTTGCTTGCGCTGCGCGCGGAAGGCCGCACGGTCTTCGTCAACAGCCATTTGCTCGGCGAACTCGAGATGGTGTGCGACCGTGTGGCGATCATGAACAAGGGCCAAGTCGTTCGCCAAGGCACGATCCGCGGCCTGACCGACGACTCGCGGCGCTACGAGATCGTCTGCACCGGCGCCCCCACGACGCCGGAGTTCGACGCGGAACTGGCACGCCTCAACGCGACCGTGAAACGCCGCCCGGCTGCAACGCCGAGTGCCGCGCCGCCGACCGCCGGCGTCGATCTCGCGTTGAATCCCGGTGAAACGATGATCTCGCTCGGCTCGGTCGACGCCGACGTCGCGCAACCGGTGCTCGACTTCCTGCGCACCCGCAGGATCACGGTCGTGTCGATGCGACCGATCCGTCAGTCGCTCGAAGATCTCTTCCTCGCGACGTTGCGGGAGGCCGGGGATTCGGGCCCGGGCGCCACGATCGGTTCGTCCGCCTCCGGAAGGCAGGGGCGCTGACCATGCAATCCATCGCTCTCCTGCAAGATTCGTGGCGACTCCTCCGGAGCCGCAAGCTCTTCTGGATCACGCTCGCGATCAACCTGCTCGTCGTCGTCCTCTACGGCTCGATCGGGTTCACCGAGAACGGCGTGTCGATTCTCTTCGGCCTCACGAGCTTCGAAGCTCCGCGTTTCAGGCTGGGCTTGCCGCTCGCACGCGAGCTGTACCTCACGATCTTCGCGAACTTCATCGTGACGCTCTGGCTCGGCTGGATCGCGACGGCGCTTGCGATCATCTCGACGACGTCGATCTTCCCCGACTTCCTGAGCGAAGGCGCGATCGACATGGTGCTCGCGAAGCCGATCTCGCGGACGCGAGTCTTCCTCGTGAAGTATGCGGGCTCGCTCCTCTTCGTCCTCATGCAGGTCACGACGTTCTGCGTCGGCGCGTTCCTTTGCGTCGGCTGGCGCATGGGCGAGTGGAACTGGGGACTCTTCGTCGCGATCCCGCTCATCGTCCTCTTCTTCTCGTACCTCTACTGCGTCAACGTGCTGTTAGGCGTGCTCACGCGCTCGACGATCGCCGCGCTCATCGGCACCGCGATCTTCTGGCTCGTGCTCTGGGCGACGAACTCGGCGGAGACGATCGTGCGCCAGATCGCGTATCGGCAGGACGAAGAGGCGATCGCGGCGGTCGCGCGGCGCGACGACCTCGACAAGCGCCTGAAGGAGCTCGAGGCCGCGGGCAAGACGAGAGAGACGTCGAACGAGTTCGAACGAGTGCGCGGCTCGCTCAAGACGGCACGGCAGACGGCGGACGAGGAGGCGGAGGACGCATCGCTCGGCATGCGCTGGCTCACGGGCATCGAGTGGGCGACGCTCATCCTGCCGAAGCACGCGGAGACCATCGGCCTCGTCGATCGCTGGGTCGGCAAGGACCCGGAGCGTTCGTTCTCCGAGTTGCTCCTCGGCAACGGCCCGCCGCCGCGCATGCCCGAGGAGCGGCGCGAGCAGTTCGCGATGGATCGCCGCGTCAGCGAGCGGGTCGAGGCGTCGGTGAAGTCGACGTCATCTCTTTGGATCATCGGCTCGAGCCTCGCGTTCGAGGTCGTCGTGCTCGGCGCCGCAGTGTGGCTCTTCCGGCGTAAGGACTTCTAAGCCTCACTCGGCGTTGCAGCCGTCGAGCCGGCGCTCACGAGCCCAGCTCGCGCCCGCGCCGCTCCGCGGCCGCGAGCGCGTCGCGGAATGCGTCACGCAGGCCGCGATCCTGAAACACGCCGAGCGCCGCCGCCGTCGTGCCGCCCTTACTCGTCACCGCCTCGCGGAGCGCCGATGCCTCCACGTTGCCGTCGTCGAGCATGCGGGCGGCGCCGAGGAGCGTGTGCCGCACAAGGTCGCGCGCGGTGCGGCGCTCGAAGCCGAGCGCGACCGCCGCGTCCTCCCACGCCTCGGCCACGAGAAAGACGTACGCCGGACCGGAGCCGCTCGTCGCCGTGACCGCGTCGAGCATTCGCTCGTCGACGCGCACCACGCGGCCCACGGCCGCGAAGAGGCGCTCCGCGAGCGCGGCGTCGTCGTGGGCGGCGCCCGCGCCGAGCGCGATGGCGGTGATGCCCGCGCCGATGCGGCAGGGTGTGTTCGGCATCGCCCGCACGACCGCGTGGGCGTCGCCGAGCTCGCGGCGGATCGTGCCGCTTCCGATGCCGGCCATGATCGAGATGAACACGGTGCGCCGTGGTCGCGCCCCGAGCGCGGGGGCGATAGTCGCGAACATCTGCGGTTTCACCGACAGAAGCACGTGCGTGGCGTCGCGCGCGGCGGCAAGGTCCTCGGACGTGACGCAGCCGAGCGCTGCGGCTTCGGCACGTCGAGATGCGTCCGGCTCGATAACGACGACGCGCCGCGGGTCGATCGCCCGTGCGGAAGTCGCGCCGGCGATGACGGCGGAGCCCATGTTTCCGAAGCCGATGACGGCGAGTGAGTCTTGCATCGGAGGTCCTGCGCGACGCGCGAATCGCACGCGGCCCGAGCGAGCGCGGGCCGTTCGCGAGCGCGATCCGTCAGACCTTTATACTGCCCGCATGGCTCGTCCCGGCTATAGCGCCACATACGTTCTCGACTTCGAGCAACCGATCATCGAGATCGAGAAGCAGATCGACCACCTCGCCGACGGTGCGCAGGCGGACCGGTTCGCCAACGAGATCCGCGCGCTCGAGGAGACGCGCTCGAGCCTCCTCTCGAAGACGTACGCGTCGCTCAGCCCCTGGCAAACGGTCCGCGTTGCACGGCACCCGCATCGTCCGCAGACGAGCGACTACATCCAGCTCATGTGCCGCGACTTCTGCGAGCTGCACGGCGATCGCCGCTTTGGCGACGACCCCGCGATCATCACCGGCTTCGCCCGCATCGGCTCGATGAAGGTGATGCTCATCGGGCACCAGAAGGGGAAGACCGTGGCCGAGAAGGTCGCGTGCCACTTCGGCTGCGCGCATCCCGAGGGCTATCGCAAGGCGCTGCTCAAGATGAAGCTCGCCGAGAAGTTCGGGCTGCCGATCGTCACGCTCGTCGACACGCCGGGCGCGTATCCGGGCGTTGGCAGCGAGCAACGCGGTCAGGCGCAGGCGATCGCGGAGAACCTCTTCGAGATGAGCCGGCTGCGCACGCCAGTCGTGAGCGTCGTCATCGGCGAAGGCGGCTCCGGCGGGGCGCTCGGCATCGCGGTCGGCGATCGCGTCGGCATGCTCGAACACGCGTGGTACTCGGTGATCAGCCCCGAGGGGTGCGCGGCGATTCTCTGGAAAGAAGCGAACGAGACGACCAACAACCGAGCCGCCGAGGCGCTCGCGCTCACCGCGCGGCGGAATCTCGAGAACGGCTTGATCGACGACGTCATCCCCGAGCCGCCCGGCGGCGCCCACCGCGATCCTCGCGGTGCCGCGGATCGGGTGCAGGCCTGGATCCTCGACCGCATTCGCGAGCTCCAGCGAATCAACCCGGAGACGCTCGTCCGCCAGCGCTACGAGAAGTTCCGGGCGATGGGCGCGCTCTCGCGCAAGATCGGCTGACGGCCGGTCCGCGCGGCACCGCTTGCCACACTTCCTAGCCCCTGTCAAGGCGTTTTGACGGGGTAGCCGAGTTTCGATACGATCCCGGCCCTTTTACGGTCGTCTTTTGTCGACCGTCGAAAGGACCCCGCGTTGTCGCCGGGGGCTCGCTGGGAGGACGAGCGCGTCTCGCGCCGACTCGTGAGGGTCAGTGTCCTCCTCCCTTCGCTAAGGATCCCGCGTACGGGATCCCGATGGCGACCACAGATCGTTGGCGACCAGTTCGGAGCCCGCGTTGGCCAAGACCTCGGAGACCCGTAAGCCGAGCAGACCTGCCCCCACGAAGCCCCAGAAGGGCGCGAAGGCGGCGAGCGCGCGTCCGGGCGGGTCCAACGCGAAGGCGAGCGGAAAGCCCGCCGGGAAGGCCCCCCCAAAGGCCCCTTCAAAGGCGGCCGCGAAGCCAGTCGCCAAGGCGGCTCCGAAGGGAACGAAGCCCGCTGCGAGGTCGAAGCCCGCGCCGAAGTCGCCGGCTCCGAAGTCGAAGCCTCTTGCCAAGCCGGCCGCCAAGGCCGCTCTCAAGTCCATTGCCAAGCCGAGCGGCAAGTCCGCCGGGAAGCCGGCGGCCAAGCCCGCCGTAAAGATCCCCGCGAAGCCGGTCGCGAAGGCGTCGGCAAAGCCCGCCCCGAAGCCCACGCTGAAGCCTGGCCAGAAGCCGGCCGCGAAGGCATCGCCCGTCGCCGCCACCAAGGTGGGCGGGAAGGTGCCGGGTTCGGTTGACGGAAAGACGCCGCCGAAGGGCACCGCCGGAGTTCCCGCGAAGGTGACGACGCCGTCCAAGGGTGGGAGCGGCACGCCGGCCGGTGGGCCCGCGAAGCCGGGGAAGACCGGCGGCAAGGCGCCGACCGCCGCCGAGCTGAAGGCCGCGGCGAAGTCCGCAGTGGCTGCCGGCAAGGCGCTCGCGAAGGACGCGGAGCCCAAGGGCAAGGGTCGCGGCAAGGCGGCGCTCAACGGCGCTGTCGAGTCGCCGCTCAAGCCGGGCGAGGCGCGTCTTCCGCCGAAGAAGAAGGGCCCGATCGATCTCTCGACCGCGAAGTCCGTCGCGGCCGTGGCCGCGTCGACGCAAGCCGACTCGTCGGGCTACGTCCTCGTCAACGGTCGTCGCGTCCGCATGATCTCGACCCGCGGCCTGCCCACGCCCAAGCGCGTGAAGGTGGTGGTCGAGAAGGTCGAGGAGAAGCCCGAGCCGCAGATCGCCGCGATCAAGACGAAGCTCACCAAGAAGGAGCTCGACGAGTACCGCGCGCTCCTTCTCACCAAGCGTCGCCAACTTGCTCGCATGCTTTCCGGCATGGAAGACGAGGCGCTCCGCTCGAACGGCGGCAACCTCTCGAACATGCCGCTGCATATGGCCGACATCGGCACCGACACCTTCGATCAGGACTTCACGCTCGGCATGGCTGAAACCGAGCGGCAGCTTCTTGACGAAATCGACGCGGCGCTCGCCCGCATCGAGAACAAGACCTACGGCGTGTGCCAGTTGACCGGTAAGCCGATCCCGAAGGCTCGCCTCGAGGCGAAGCCGTGGGCGAAGTACACGGTCGAAGCGGCGAAGATGATCGAGCGCGGAACTCCCGGTCGATGACATCGGGCCCGGTCGATGACGACGGGCCGACGCGTTTGGGGGATGTGCGGAGAGTTGTGCGACTGTGAAGCCGTCGATGTCCGGCGGCCGCTCCTCCCCGCGTGCGTGCAAGAGTCCCTTCCTGCCGGTGCGGCAAAGGCAACGCGGTGAACGACGCGCAAGCGGGTGGTCAACCCAATCTCCGAGATGGACTCGACTCGAAGCCCGCGTGGAGGTCTCCGGCCGCGTGGGCGACGCTCCTCATCGTGTTCGTGCTCGGCCTCGGCCTCGACCTCTGGTCGAAGGACTGGGCGTTCCGGACGGTCGCCGGCGCGCCGGTCACGCTCGACTACGAGCGGATCGCGGGCAATCCCGAGTATCGCCTGCCGTACCACGAAGGCATGCGGGTCATCCCGTACGACCTGCTCGACTTTCGGCTTGTCCTGAACCACGGCGCCGTCTTCGGCATCGGGCAAAGCAAGCGGCCCACGTTCGTCCTCATCACGATCGTCGCGATCCTCGTGGCACTCAGCGTGTTCGCGCGCTGGACCCGCGCGGATTCGCGGCTCGCCCACGTCGCACTCGGACTCATCGTTGCAGGCGGGCTCGGGAACCTCTGGGACCGCATGACGTACGGCGCGGTCCGCGACTTCCTGCACATGCTGCCGCGCTGGGAGTTGCCGTTCGGTTGGCGCTGGCCGCGCAACGGAACGGCCGAAGTCTTCCCCTGGGTCTTCAACATCGCGGACGTGATGCTGCTCAGCGGCATGGCGCTTCTTCTCATCTATCTCTACGGCCGCGAGCGCGCGATGGAGCGGGCCGCCCGCGCCGCCGCTGCCGCTGCCGCCCCAAACGCGAACGCGACGTCACCCTCACAGACGTCGTGATGCCGCGACCATCTCGATCGCCCGTGCGGTCGGGATGAGCTCCGCCTGCGTGAGCATGTTGGGAAGCCGATCGAGCTGCAACGCGGAGCGGTCGTCGAACGGGCCGACGGCGGTGCGGCGAAGCGTCGCGCAGTGGCCGCCGGTCCCGAGCGCGATGCCGAGGTCGCGGGCGATGCTTCGGATGTACGTGCCTTTGCCGCACGCGATCGCGATCTCGACGATCGGCCACTCGTAGCGGAGAAGCTCGACGCGATCGATGCGTACCGGTCGCGGCGGAAGGTCGGGCGGAGCGCCGGCGCGGGCGAGGCGGTACGCGCGCTCGCCGTCGACCTTCATCGCGCTGAACGCAGGAGGACGCTGCTGGACCACGCCCACGAACGTCGCGAGCGCCGCGCGCACGGCGTCGTCCGTGGGCGGGGACGGGACCGCGATCTCGGCACGCTCGCCTTCGCGATCGTCGGTCGTGGTGAAGGCGCTGAGATCGATCTCGGTCCGGTATTGCTTGTCGGTGTCCATCAGCTGCGAGATCGCGCGCGTGGCCTTCCCGACCGCGAGGACGAGGACACCCGACGCCAGCGGATCGAGCGTGCCGGCGTGGCCGGTTTTCGCTCGGCCGGCCGCACGCCGTACGCGCGCGACGACGCCGAACGACGACATACCCAGCGGCTTGTCGACGACGAAGATCCCCTCGAGCGGTGGGGGACTGTCGCTCGGCGGCGCTCCGCGAGGGCGTTGGTCGGTGGAGGAAGCGGTGTGCTTGTTCGCGTCGGTCATATCGCTACACTGCGTCGCTCTCTCGACCCGGCCGTGGCACGTGTTTGCACGATCGGGTTCCAGCGTCGAAAGGCGCCGGCCGACGTTCTCGGGACAGGTGTCCGAGCGGTTGAAGGAGCAGCACTGGAAATGCTGTATACGGCCAAAAGTCGTATCGAGGGTTCGAATCCCTCCCTGTCCGCGTTCCCGATTCCTGCTTTGGACTGTTCGTTCGCTGTTCCGGTTGCAGGGCGTCTGACAACTTACTGATTCGGGCTGTAGCGCAGCTTGGCTAGCGCGTTTGACTGGGGGTCAAAAGGTCGTGGGTTCAAATCCCGCCAGCCCGACTTCGCTCGAAGACGGAAGGTCCCTTGGACCTTCCGTCTTCTCGCTTCGTCGGTCTGCGTGCCGTGACGCTGCGCGTCACGTCACAGCGTCGGGACGCGGGTCCGGCCACTGACGCTTCGGCTGCGCCTCGCGTCGCGTCCGAACCCGCCTCCCGCCGCGCGGTCTTGTCGACGCCGCGAGGGGTGGTGGGGGGCGCGGTCGCACGTGTTGGCTCGCGGCGTTCAAATCCCGCCGGTCCGTCTTCTCGCTTCGTCGGTCTGCGTGCCGTGACGCTGCGCGTCACGGCACAGCGTCGGGACGCGGGTCCGGCCACTGACGCTTCGGCTGCGCCTCGCGTCGCGTCCGAACCCGCCTCCCGCCGCGCGGTCTTGTCGACGCCGCGAGGAGTGGTGGGGGGCGCGGTCGCACGCCTCGACTCGCGGCGTTCAAATCCCGCCAGCCCGACTGCTCGTTACGTCGGTCTGTGTGCCGTGACGCTGCGCGTCACGGCACAGCGTCGGGGTCTGCGTGCGGCCGCTGACGCTTCGGCTGCGCCTCGCGGCGCGTCCGAACCCGCCACCCGCCGCGCGGTCGTGTCGACGCCGCGAGGAGTGGCGGGGGGCGCGGTCGCACGCCTCGACTCGCGGCGTTCAAATCCCGCCAGCCGAATGCTCGCTTCGTCGGGCTGCGTGCCGTGACGCTGCGCGTCACGTCACAGCGTCGGGATGCGGGCCCGGCCGCTGACGCTTCGGCTGCGCCTCGCGTCGCGTCCGCCCGCAGTCCCCGCCGTGCGGTCTTGTCGACGCCGCGAGGAGTGGTGGGGGGCGCGGTTACACGCCTCGACTCGCGGCGTTCAAATCCCGCCAGCCCGACTTCTCGCTTCGTCGGTCTGTGTGCCGCGACGCTGCGCGTCACGTCACAGCGTCGGGATGCGGCTTCGGCCGCTGACGCTTCGGCTGCGCTCGCGTCGCGTCCGCCCGCATTCCCCGCCTCGAGGTCATTCTCGCCGCGTTCTCGTTCAGTGCGCCAGCGTGACGCTGGTTCTGGCGCGGAGCGTTGCCCCCGGGAGCGCGAGACGATCGTGTGATTAACCCGTTCGGCGGATCACGATGTGCGTGGCGGCGCGCGAGCGCACGTGCTCGGTCACTGTATAGCCAAGAGCCGGAAGGTCGAGTCCGAGGAACAGGTGCTCGCCCGCTCCGAGGAGCACCGGGCTAATGGCCACGTGCATGAGGTCAACCAGTCGAGTTGCCAGATACTGGCGGATCGTGTTCGCGCCACCGCCCAGCCGAACATCTTGGCCCCTCGCGGCATCCGTTGCCCGTTTGTAGGCCTCCACAACGCCTCCGGTCACGAAGTGAAACGTGGTGCCACCTTCCATGACCAATGGATCGCGGGAGTGGTGGGTCAGGACAAACACCGGCGTGTGGAATGGCGGAGTGTTTCCCCACCATCCTCTCCAGGAGCTCTCCGACCAAGGTCCGCGGGTCGGACCGAACATGTTTCGGCCGATGATCCAAGCGCCGATTCCGTCAACGCCGCGCGCGGCGAAGTCGTCATCCACGGCGTTCAGGTCGTCGCTTTCGCGTCCAGGCACTTCATTCCCATTCACCTCGCTCCTTCTATGCATCTCCTGGAACGTTCGGGTCTGGAAGAGCCACTGGTGCAACGCCATGCCACCGACGCCCATCGGGTCCGTTAGGCTTTGTCGCGGCCCAGCGCTGAATCCGTCAACGGAAACGCTGACGCAATGCACGCGGAGTATGGGCATAATGTAGGTGTTCGGTAAGGTTGCCCGGGAAGCTAAGTCAAGCGGGCGGCGTCATCGTGCCTGGAGGATGGCCTTCTTGGTATCGAAGTCGATGGGGCTTGACGTGTGCTGATGCACGACTTTCCAGGCGTTCCCTCGGAGTTCGAGCACGACAGTCATGCGGTTCTGGAGTGATCGGAGCGCCTCGCCCGAAGAGGAGACGGCGGTGAATCGGACGATTGCGGAGGCGTATGCGAGCGAAGCCGAGAGACCAGAACGTTCGTCCTCAAACTCGACGACCACGCGCTCTGCGCCAAGCGATGTGAACCAGTCATTCGTCATGCTTCGCCAGGCGTCGATTCCTTCGGACCACATCACGTCCCACGCATCAAACACGAAGACGTCGCGATCGTACAGGGCGATGAAGGCCTCAAGGTCTTTTGCGAGAACCGATGCCACGTACTCCCTCAACATACGATGGGCGGGATGACCCGATGAACTGGTCACGTTGAGCCTCCAACTTGTTAAGTGAAAAAAACGCACGTTCAACGTTCAGTATCGGTGCGGGATCCTGTGTGCGCAGCGACGCGCGAAGTTGGAGTCTATGGAGGCGGACGGTCTCATGCGCCGCCGTCAAGCCAGCATCAGCGACGTTCTGATCGCCGACGTCGAACGGAGGCTTCTTTGGGACGCGCCCGGCCCGCGTCCCGCGTCGCACGGTGGGCTCGAGGGTGTGAAGTAGGTGCGCTTTACGCCGCACGGCTACATTGCCGTCGGCTGTCCTCGCGACTCGTTCGCTGGACCATCCAGAGAACGAGGCACCTCATGACAACCATTCCGTCCGGAACCGAAGTCGCGCGGCCGTTCGTGCCGGCGAAGGATCTCCGCGTTGCAAAGCGGTTCTATCTCCGGCTCGGCTTCGAGATGATCCTCGATGCCGACAACGTCGCCATCTTCCGCATCGGGAACAGCACGTTCCTTCTCACGGAGTTCGACGACACCGACCACTACATGATGCAACTTATGGTCGACGACCTCGACGCCTGGTGGGCGCGCATCGAGAGCCTCTCGCTCCCGAGCGAGTTCGGCGTGCCGGCGCCCCGGCCTCCGAAGGTGCAGCCGTGGGGCCTACGAATCTCATATCTCGTCGACCCGTCGGGCGTCCTTTGGCACGTCGCGCAGCGCCGGCCGGGAACGCCGCACGATTGAGGGCGTCGGTGTCCCGAAGCGCGACGCCCGACGGCGCGTCCAGCTACCGTCGCGCGAGGAGCGCGTCGAGGTTCGCGAACCCAGCCTCCATCGGTTCCTGCATGCTCGGCGCCGCGGAGTCGCGCGCTTCCTGCGACGCGAACAGCTGCGTGATGCGCAGCTGCGTGCCGCCGTCGACGTCGAGAAACTCGTGCGTCTCGAGCTGCGAACCGATGACCTCGCCCGACGAGAGCGTCATGACTTCGGTGTGTACGAGTCGCTCGGCCGCACGAACCTCGGTGAAGACGCCGAGAAGCGCCAGGGTCTCGTCGCCCGCTTGGTTCTTCCATGCAAGGCGAAGGACGCCCGCCACGCGAGCGTCGCATTCGCAGGCGGTCATCGACCAACCCGGCGGCGGAACCATCCACTGTCGCATGAGTGCGGGGTCGGTCATGGCGTTCCATACCGCGCGGCGCGGCGCGCCGAACGATCGCGTGAGCACCAGTGACGTCGCGGCGGGCAAGGCAACGTGGAGTTTGGCGGCGGCGAAGGAGTCCATAGCGATCGTTGTACACGGCCGGAGCGTTCGAAGCGTCGAGTGGCGATGTTCGTGACCGAGTCGCGGCGGATTTCCAGCGCGCAAAAGACACCTGCGCGCCGCCCAATCGCGAGCGCATGTGCCTTTATTTCAACGCGACGGTCTCTTCTCGAGGCGGCTCAGCGAGCAGCGCTCTCGGTCGGCCCCTGGATGACGCGATAGACGATCGCCCCAAGCGCGCCGCCGATGAGCGGCGCGACCCAGAAGAGCCAGAGCTGGCCGACCGCCCACCCACCAACGTAGATCGCGACGCCCGTGCTGCGCGCGGGGTTCACCGAAGTATTGGTGACCGGAATGCTGACGAGGTGAATGAGCGTGAGGCCGAGGCCGATCGCGACCGGCGCAAAGCCCGCCGGCGCACGCTTGTCGGTGGCGCTGAGGATGATGAAGAGGAACATCATCGTCATGACGATCTCGGTGACGAGCGCGGCGAGCAACGAGTAGCCGCCCGGCGAGTGCGGGCCGAAGCCGTTCGACGCGAATCCGCCGGCGAGGTCGAAGCCCGCCTTCCCGCTCGCGATCACATAGAGAACGCCGCCCGCGACGATCGCGCCGAGGACCTGCGACACGATGTAGGGCACGAGGTCCTTCGCGGGCATGCGTCCACCGAGGCACAGCCCGAGCGACACGGCCGGATTGAGATGGCATCCGGAGATATGCCCGATGGCGAACGCCATCGTGAGCACCGTTAGGCCGAAGGCGAGTGCAACGCCGAGGTGGCCGATGCCGAGTTCGGGGAAGGCTGCGCCGATCACGGCGCTGCCGCAACCGCCGAGGACGAGCCAGAAGGTTCCGATGAACTCCGCCAGATACTTCGACATGTGATGAAATCCGATGGGTGACTGCGCCGCATCAACGTTGCGCACCGATCCCAGTCTGTCGGTCAGTCAGGCCGACAGGTCGATCGCCGGCCCGCGCGGGATCTCTAGGGAATGCGGCGGAAGTGTACCGACGCGGGCGTCGCGTGCTTTGAGGGGAGGAAGCTCTGCGACTCGCGCGGCAGAGGCGTTCCGACCCGCGTGGGGCTTGTCGACCCGGATCGAAGCGTCTCGCGTCGAACGTAAGGCCATCGCCTCGTTCTGCAATCGCGACTCGCTCAGCTCGCTCGTGTGGAGGTAGCGTCTACCGGCAGTCGCGGAACGGTCGCGGCTTTCGCGCCGCTCTCGCCCAAGGCTCTCCTATGCCCGTGACGTCGATGAAGAGCTTTGTGATGCACGGCATAGGCAAGGTGGGAGTCGTCGAGAAGCCGGTTCCGAGGGCGGGACCTTGCGATGCGGTCATTCGCACGACGGCGGCGCTCATCTGCACCTCGGACATTCACACGGTGGCAGGTGCGATCGGGGACCGTCACAACCTGACGCTCGGTCACGAAGCCGTCGGAGTGATTCACGAACTGGGCGAATCGGCCGCCGCCAGCGGATTGTTTAGGATCGGGCAGCGAGTGGCGGTCAGCGCCATCACTCCGTGCTACGCGTGCGAGAACTGCCAAAGGGGTTACACAAGCCAGTGCGGCGGTCTACTGGGGGGTTGGAAGTTCGCCAATCTTAAAGATGGCAGTATGGCCGAGTACTTCCATGTGAACGACGCCGTGGCGAATCTTGCTCCGATCCCCGACGACCTGACCGACGAGCAAGCGGTGTACTGCTGCGACATGCTCTCGACCGGTTTCATCGGCGCGGAGCACGCGCAGATACCGATAGGCGGAAGCGTGGCGATCTTTGCTCAGGGGCCCGTCGGTCTCATGGCCACCGTCGGCGCCCGCTTGCGAGGAGCGGGGCTCGTCATAGCGGTCGATTCCATGCCCGATCGGCTCGCGCTTGCGGCCAAGTTTGGCTGCGATGTCGCGATCGATTTCACGAAGACTGATCCGGTAGGGAGAATCTTGGAGCTCACTGGGGGCAGGGGCGTCGACTCGGCCATCGAGGCGCTTGGGACAGTGCAGACGTTCGCGGCGTGTGTGCGTGTAACACGCCCCGGGGGCACCATATCCAACATTGGATATCACGGCGACGGTGATGCGGTTCCCATTCCGCGCCTTGAGTGGGGCGTCGGGATGGGTGACAAGACGATTCGAACGGCACTCTGTCCGGGCGGCTCCGAGCGCATGAGCCGACTGATGCGACTGATCAGCGCGGGTCGCGTCGATCCGCTTGCCCTAACCACCCACCGGTTTGGATTCAGCGATATCGAGAGAGCGTTCACGATGATGAAGACCAAGGAAGATGGGATGATCAAGCCGTACATCTCATTCAGTTGACATGCCATTGGCGAAGGAGCTGCGAATGGGAAAGCGAAGCGTCAGTCTCGATGAAGCGATGCGCATCGGCGCCACACTCGGCGTCGATTGGGCGAGTATTGACGCCGAGCAATTCCGCCGCGGACTCGAAGTCGAATTCGAACACGGGACGCGCGATCCGCAGACGAACGTCACCAACGACGACGTCTCGCTCACGGGAAAGATCGCGTGGGCGCACCTGAAGGAGTTCCCGGATTACTACACGCGGCTCGACAAGCTTGAGGCCGAGGCGGACGCCTACTGGGCCTCGCGCCGCTGACGTTGTTCCAGGTCGGTCGTTCTCGCATGCGGCCGGGGTCGACCATGTCTACAGCGTTCTCCGGTACGTTGCTGGCATGAACGTGAAGGAAGTCCTCGCCGATCTCGCGAGCCACGCCGACGAAGCGCGGAAGAAGCACAACGTGAAGGCGGGCGCACCGGAGAACCAGTTCGGCGTCAAGCTCGCCGACGTCCGCGCGCTGGCGAAGAAGATCAAGACTGATCACGCGCTCGGCCTCGCGTTGTGGGAGACCGGCAACGTGGAGGCGCAGCTCGTCGCCACGCTCATCCTGAAGCCCGCGTCGCTTTCGGCGAAGGAGGTCGACGCGATGACGCGATCCACGACCTGCCCGCAGGTCGCGGACTGGATGAATGCCTACGTCGTCGCGGCCCATCCGGAGAAGGACGCGCTGCGGGTGAAGTGGATGAAGGACAAGGATCGTTGGGCGGCGCGCGCGGGCTGGAACCTCACCGCAAGCTGCATCAACAAGGGCGGCGACGATCTTGACCACGAGGCCCTCCTCGATCGCATCGAGAAGGAGATGCCGAAGGCGAAGCCCGAGGTCCAGTGGACGATGAACAACACGCTCGGTGCGATCGGCATCGTCAACGCGTCGCTCCGGAAGCGCGCGATCGCGATCGGCGAGACGATCGGCCTCTATCGGGACTGGCCGGTGTCGAAGGGCTGCATTCCGCCGTTCGTCCCGGTCTGGGTCGACGCGATGGTGAAGCGCGCGAAGAAGTGACGGGCGCGAGTCCGTCCGCTCAGAAGGCCCAACACGAACAGCCGCCGATTCCGGAGAGCGCGTCGCGCCCGAGCGGTGCAGCGACATGGCCGTGCGGGCAGCAGACAGGCTGCGGCGGCAACGCGGAGTTCGCGCTGACGCGCCAGTGGCCTCCGGAGGTCGCCACGGGCGACCACTCCGGCTGGACCGGTATCGCGGGAGGAGCGAGCGGAGTGAACGCGCCGGTCGCGAACACCACGTTGCCGCCGACGATCGTCAGCAGGCTCTCGATCGCGCGGATCCGCTCCGGCGGAACCTCAAAATAGTCCTCGCTGAGGACGGCGAGATCCGCGAACTGTCCTGGAGCGATCTGGCCCTTCGTCGATTCCTCGCGGCTGAACCAGGCGCTGCCGACGGTGTAGAGTCGCAGCGCTTCTTCGCGGCCGAGCAGGTTGGAATCGGGATACAGCGCGGTGCCGCCGACCGTCCGACCGGTGACAAGCCACGAGAGGCTCGTCCATGGGTTGTAGGACGCAACGCGCGTCGCATCGGTTCCGGCGCCGACCGGCACTCCGCTCTCGAGCATGCGCCGAATCGGCGGCGTCCGACGCGCCGCCTCGGCGCCATACCGCGCGATGAAGTACTCGCCCTGAAACGCCATGCGATGCTGAATCGCGATCCCCCCGCCTAGCGCGCGGATGCGATCGATGTTCCGTTCGCTCACCGTTTCACAGTGATCGAAGAACCAGCGGAGCTTGTCGAGCGGAACGTCCTTGTGGACGCGCTCAAAGACGTCGAGCGCGCGCGAGACGGTCTCGTCGTAGGTCGCATGCAGGCGGAACGCCCAGCCGTTCCGCGCGAGTAGGCCGACGACGCCCTCGAGATCCGTCTCCATCGTGGTCGGCATGTCGGGCCGCGCGACCTTGAAGTCCTCGAAGTCCGCCGCCGAATAGACGAGCATCTCGCCGGCGCCATTCAGTCGCAGGAACTCGTCGCCCTGGTACATACGGTTGTTCGCCGTCCACTGCGCGAAGTCCTCGCGTTCCTTCTGCGGGCGCTGCGTGAACAGGTTGTAGGCGATGCGGAGCGACAGTTCGCCGCGCCGATGCAGTTCGTTGATGACCGCGTAGTCGTCGGGATAGTTTTGGAATCCGCCGCCTGCGTCGCAGACGCTTGTCACACCGAGACGATTGAGCTCGCGCATGAAATGCCGCGTGGAGTTCAGCTGGTGCTCCGGCGGCAGCTTCGGCCCGAGCGAGAGCGTCTTATAGAGAATCCATGCGTTCGGGTTCGCGACCAGGAGCCCCGTCGGATTCCCGGTGTGATCGCGCTCGATGATGCCGCCGGGCGGATCGGGAGTCTCGCGCGTGTAGCCCACGGCCCGGAGCGCCGCGCGATTGAGGAGCGCGCGATCGTAGAGATGCAGGATGAAGACGGGCGTGTCCGGCGCGGCGTCGTTCAGTTCGTCGAGCGTGGGGAGTCGGCGCTCGGCGAACTGCAGTTCCGCAAAGCCGCCAACGACGCGCACCCACTGGCCGGGCGGAGTGCGCGCCACCTGCTCGCGCAGGAGCCGCATGGCGTCGGCGAGCGAAGGCACGCCGTCCCACCGGAGCTCCAAGTTGTAGTTGAGCCCGCCACGGATCACGTGGAGGTGTGAGTCGTTCAGGCCGGGAATCACGCGACGACCGCCGGCATCGATGACGCGCGTGCTCGCGTCGCGCGTCGGCAGGATCTCGTCGTTGCGGCCGACGGCGAGGATGCGTCCGTCGCGAATAGCGACGGCTTCGGCCTCATGACCGGGCTTCTGCATTGTCCGAACGCGCGCGTTGTGAACGATGAGCGTGGGACTCGAGGCGAGGGGCGCGGGTTGGGCCATGGCACGATCTCCGAGAGTGAGTGCGATCGAGGTTGCCGCGCAGGAGCGAATCGCCGCACGGCGCGTGACACGAACCTCGTTGGTGCGGCGGTTTGGCATGGGCTGCGTCGCCCTAACGTGACGCGTGGAGCCAGCCGTGGAAGAGACGGCCGAGCAGGGGACCGACGACGTAGGCGACGAGCGGAACCACCACGCCCGTGAGGACAAGCGCCGCGAGCGGAATGGGAAGCGTGAGCTGCGCCGCGGTCATGGCATACGACAGGCCGACGACAAGCGCGTAGATGGCCACCCACGACAGCAGCGTGGTCTTCCACTTCGGCGGCGCCGCCGACGACGGCAGATCGAACCACGTTTCGAGGCCGGGATACTCGTCGGCGCGGTCGGAGTGGATCAGCTCCGCGATCGGCTCGAACAGCTGCGAGCGAATCGTCGAGCCGTGCCAACGGGAGAGATGCGAGCGCGACTCGAACTTATAGACGAAGCGATATGTCCCGTCGGCGCCGTGCGGACGGAGCACGGTGGCGCCGAGGTGGCCCGGCTGCTGCGCCGCTTCCGCGATGAGCGCGCCCATGAGCAGCTCGAAGCGCCCTTCGGCGCCGCGCCGCACGCGGATCTCCCGGACCACCGTCACGGGAGGATCCGCGGCGTCGGACCGCAGAAAGCGAAGAGCCGCTGTCTCTCTGTTGCGTTCATCCATGACGAGGGCTCAGTGCCCGGTCGGCACGCGATACTCGGCGACCGACGTGGCCGGCGCCTTGTGCACCATCGTGTAGGCGTACTCGACTCCCGCGCCGTACGCGCCGCAGTGCGACTTCACGATGTCCATGACGGCGTCGTACGTGCCGCGATGCGCCCAGTCGCGTTGCCATTCGAGCATGACCGAAAGCGCCGTCACGGGCTTCGCGCCCGCCTGGATCATGCGCTTCATCGCGTTGTCATGGGCGAGCATGCTGACGTCGCCACAGCAGTCCTCGACGACGTAGATCTCGTACCCGTCGTGGATCGCCTGAATCGTCGGCAGCGCGACGCAGGTCTCGGTCCACAGGCCGGTCAGCACGATCTTCTTCCGTCCCGACTTCTCGATGGCCGCGACAACGTTGCGGTCGTCCCACGAGTTCATCGTGGTGCGTTCGATCGGCTTGGGATTGCCGAGCGCGGCGAGGATCTGCGGCCAGGTGTTGCCGCTGAAACTCGTCGTTTCCACGGTCGAGAGGATCGTGGGAACGCCGAAGACGCGCGCGGCCTTCGCGAGCATGACGTTGGAGTTGATGATCGTCTGGCGATCGTGGCTCGCGACGCCGAAGAGCATCTGCGGCTGCAGGTCGATCATCGCGACCACGCAGTTGTCGGGCGTGAGGAGACCCTTTTCAGAGAGACGGGGACGGGACGAGTTGGCGGTCGTTGACATTGGTGACTCCTTGAGAGGGGCGAGTTAGCCGTTGAGGAAGGCGAGAAGATCCGCGTTCACTTCATCCTTGTTGATCGTGGCGATCGCGTGCGAGCCGCCCGGATAGACCTTGAGCGTGGCGTGCTTCACGAGCTTCACGACCTGCAACGCGGAGCCGGCGAGCGGGACGACCTGATCGTCGTCGCCGTGGAGGAGCAGCGTCGGCCGGTCGAACTTCGCGAGATCGGCGCGGAAGTCCGTTTCGGAGAACGCCTTGATGCACTCGTACGAGGCGACGATGCCCGATTGCATCCCTTGCATCCAGAACGAGTCGATGAGGCCCTGCGACACCGTCGCGCCCGGACGGTTGAAGCCGAAGAACGGACCGGTGGCGATCGCGCGATAGAAGGACGAGCGGTCGCCGCGCACGCCGGCGCGAATCGCGTCGAACGCTTCGATCGGAAGGCCGTCGGGATTCGCCGCGGTTCGCAGCATCTGAGGCGGCACGGCGCCGATGAGGACGAGCTTCGCGACGCGCGACGTTCCGTGGCGACCGACGTAGCGGGCCACTTCGCCGCCTCCGGTCGAGTGGCCCACGTGCGTCACGTCGCGGAGATCGAGGGCACGCACGAGCGCGGCGAGGTCGTCCGCATAGTGATCCATGTCGTTGCCGCTCGCCGGCTGGCTCGAACGTCCGTGGCCGCGACGATCGTGGGCCACGCAACGAAAGCCGCGCTCCGTGAGGAAGAGCATCTGGTCGTCCCACGCATCTCCAGAGAGCGGCCAGCCGTGGCTGAAGACGACGGGACGGCCGTTGCGCGGTCCCCAATCCTTGAAGGCGATTCGAGCTCCGTCCGGCGTGACGATCGAGTCCATGGCAATCCTCCGCGTTGTGTGCGTGACGTCAATACTGAGCGGAGAGGTAGGACATCGCGGATTGAGCCGTACACTCGATCGCGTGGACGAGCCGCACACCACCCTCGTGATCCAAGGCTATTTGGACGACTTGGCGGCTCTCGGCGGCGACGCGCCGGCGGATCCCGTGGTGCGTCAGCTGCTGTCCCGTGCGGCGGATCGGCTCCATGTCCTCTGCGCGTCGCTTCTCTACCGAACGTATCCGCGCCTCGCCCGACCTCCGCTCAACCTCGGCGCCGACGAGATGCTCAGCGCCGTGGTCGAGCGGCTGCTGAAGGCGCTGCGGGAAGCGCGGCCGAGCACGGTGCGACAGTTCTTCGCCATCGCGAACCAACACATGCGATGGGAGTTGAATGACCTGGCCCGACGCCTAGATAAGGACGGACCCGCGCCCTTGATGCCTGAAACGCTGATCGCACCGGCGGAGTCGAGCGGAGGGCCGCTGAGCCCCGTCGCGCGCCGGCTCTTCGACGCGATCGACGCCTTGCCCGAGGCGGAGCGCGAAGCATTCAGCCTCGTGCGAATTCAAGGCCTCAACCGGTCGGAGGCGGCGGAGGTCGTCGGCGTCTCCGCGAAGACCATGCAACGTCGAGTGAATCGCGCGCTCCTCATCCTCAGTGAGCAGCTCGGCGACCTTCGCCCGGAGCGCGAAGAGATCGCGCGGCGCGCATGACCATCTCGGGCGATCAGGTCCGGGACGTCGTCGAGCGCGTGCTCGACCTCGGGATCGATCCCGAGGTCGCCTGTCGCGACTCGCCCGAGCTCTTGCCTGCGGTGCGCGAGCGGCTCGATCGGCTGCGCGAGCTCGAGTCCGAGATCGACGTGCTGTTCCCTTCGGGGGCGCATCCTCGCCGCGACGGCTCGGTGTTGCCGTCGATCCCGGGCTACGTCGTCGAGTCGGTGATCGGGCACGGCGGCATGGGCGTCGTGTACTCCGCGTTGCATCTCAAGCTGAAACGACGAGTGGCGATCAAGATGCTGCTTGCGGGCGCCTATGCCGGACCGGCGGAAATCGCGCGATTCCGACGCGAGGCAGAGTCCGTCGCGGCGCTCTGCCATCCCAACATCGTGCAGGTGTTCGACGCCGGCGAATGCGACGGGCACCCGTACTTCGTCATGGAATGCATGGGACGCGGCACGCTCGCCGACGAGCTGCGCGGGGAGCCGCAGCCGGTCGCGGCCGCGGCGCGGATCGTCGAGACCCTCGCGTCGGCGGTGCAGGCGGCCCATGTCGCAGGCATCGTGCATCGCGACCTCAAACCGTCGAACGTGCTTCGCGCCGACAGCGGGGAGCTCAAGATCGCCGACTTCGGTCTCGCCGGACGGTTCGGCAACGACGAGGCGTCCGACGTGACCATCGCCGGCGCGCGGCTGGGAACGCCGAGCTACATGGCTCCCGAGCAGGCGCGCGGAACGGCCGGCGCCTTCTGCCCGCTCGTCGATGTCTATGCGCTCGGCGCGATCCTTTACGAGCTCCTGACGGGCAGGCCGCCGTTCCGCGGGGCAAGCTCGGCTGAAACGACGAGATTGGTGCTCGATGCCGATCCCGTCTCGCCGTCGCGGCTCAATCCGTCGGTGCCGCGCGATCTCGAGACGATCTGCCTTCGCGCCCTCGCGAAAGATCCCGCGCGGCGGTACCCGAGCGCCGCGGATCTCGGCGACGACCTCGCCCGCTGGGCGCGCGGCGACGCGATTCTCGCTCGGCCCGAAGGGCACGCGCGGCGCCTTCTCCGCGTGGCGCGTCGGCATCCGGCGGCGACCGCGCTCACGGCGACGCTGGTGGTGGCCGCGCTTGCCGCGCTCGTGCTCGCCGAGCGCTCGCGACGCCACGAGCTGGAGCGTCGGAGCGAGGCCGCCATCCGAAGGCACGACGCCCGACAGGTCATGTCGTCGGCGATCGATCAGGCGCCAGCCTTCCTCGATGCCGAGCGATGGGCCGACGCCGAAGCGGCATTCGTGCGCGCGCGGGCCGAGGTCGAGGCCGCCGAGTCGCCCGAGCTCGCGTCGCGGCTCGACGTCGCGTGGAACGAGTTGCAGGTCGCGCGCGAGCTCGATCGCATTCGGCGCACCTACCCCGAGCCTAACGCGGGCGGCTTCAGCTACGAGGCCGCCGCCAAGGATTACGCGCGGCTCTTCGAGGGTTTCGGAATCGCCGATGGCGTGTCGGTCGAGGACGCGGCGCGGCGTGTCGGGACGTCGTCACTTCGTGACCGGCTGCTCCGCGGGCTCGACAGCGCCGCGTTCGTGGAGCGAGTCGTGGGGCGCGACGAGCGGATCGCGCTCTATCTCGACGTTGCACGCGCGGCCGATCCCCATCCCTGGCGCGATCGATTTCGCGAGGCGCGGGCGTGGCGTGAGCGCGAGTCGCTCCTGGCGCTCGTCGACGAGGCGAGCGACGCCGAGTCCGGCGCGGAACCGCATCAGGTGGTGATCGCCGCGGTGCTCCTGAGCGGGCTGGGCGAGAACGCGCGAACGGTCGAGATCCTGAAGGACGCGCAGGCGAGAAGCCCGTCAGACTTCTGGATCAACCTCGAGCTCGGTAACGCGCTCTCGCGCGAGGGCGCGTCCGACGATGCGGCGCAGTTCCTCCGCGCGGCCGTGGCCGTGCAGCCGTCGAACTATGTCGCGTGGGCGATGCTCGGACACACGCTTTCCACCGCAGGACACAGGGACGACGCACTGACGGCCCATCGCCGCGCGGTCGAGCTTGCGCCGGAATGCGGCGCGGCTTGGGTGAACCTCGCGATCGCCTACAGCAAGCTGCAACGCTGGGACGACGCGGTCGCGGTGGTGGCGGACGCCCGCCGTCGCATCGGCGACGGGCCCGAGCTCGCGCACCTCGCGTTTCACCTCCGCATCGCACAGGCGCGCGAGGCCGCAGCCCGCGCGGAGTGGGGCGAGGCGCTGGCGGCGTTCGATGACGTCAAGACGGAGCGGGCGCCGGGCGACACCGAGGTGGCTTTCGAGCGTGCGGCGACGGCGCTCCTCGCCGGCGACGTCGCGACGTATCGGTCGCAGTGCGAGGAGCTGCTGCGCGGCGCGGAGCAGGGAACGGAGCGACCGTTCCTTGCGGCTCGCGCGGTCGTGCTGGCGGGCGACAGCGACGAGGCCCTCGGCCGCGCGCTCCAGGTCGCCGACGCGGAGCTCTCCGGGGCGGCCGACTCGCACTGGGCGCACGCGATTCATGGGGCCGCGGCCTTCCGCCGTGGAGATCTCGACGTTGCAGCCAGCGAGTTCCGGACAAGCCTTGCCGCAAGCGACGGTTCCGGCGCGGCGGTAGTGGCCTTGGCCTGGCTCGCGAACGTCGCGGCGGCACGCGGCGACGCGGGGCTGCCGACGGCCGACGCGGCGCGCCTCGTGAGCGCGCTCGGCGTTGCCGGAGCGTCGAAGCCCGAGTCCATGCACCTGCACGACTGGCTTGAGGCGCACGCGATCCAAGCGGAAGCGGCGCGGCGGCGTCCGCGCCACGCGCATCAGCTCCCCCGGTGACGCGTCGTCGCAGCGAGCTCCGGCGCAGCCCGCGGGCGATCACTCCGCCGGCCGCGGAAGCCGTGCGAGCGACGTCGTCGACATCCAGTGATCGAGCGTGATCGACGCGGCGAAGGTCGGGTTCACGTGCGGCATGATCTCCTCGACGCGCTCGGCGTCGAGGATCGCGACGGCGGTCTCGTTCGTTCGGAATCGCAGCGTGAGGATGGCGCGGGTGAGGGGGAGTGCGAGCAACCGGTCCTCGCTCGGGGCGGTGGCGTAGACGTACGTCCGCAGGTTCGGCGGCGGCGATTCGGGATCGTGGTGGACGGCGCCCAAGGCTGCGAGCGCGTCGCGCTGGAGCGCCGACGCCATGCGAAGCGTGCGCGGGCCGCGCACGGCGCAGCACTCCGCCCGGAAGACGCCCTCGGCGACGCCGGGGTCGGTCTCGACGATTGCCCGCGCGGCATCGGCGTCGGCAACGTCGAGAACGAACATGCCGCGACGGTTCGGGTCAGTGGGTCGAAGGAACGGTCCTGCAACGAGGAGTTGGCCCGCGGCGAAGAGCCGATGGTTGCTCGCCATGTGGCCGCGGAACACGCGGTCCCGGTCGGCCGGAGACAGCGTTGCCGATGCGGGGCCGGTCGTCAGGGAGACGAGGACATAGTCGGCGTCAGTGGGTACCGGCATCGTTGGCGTTTCGCTGGGGAAACGCGTCTCCTCTCACGTGCGGGAAGATATCGTCGCGGCCGCTCGATCCGCTCCAGCCGTCGCCGGGGCTCAGGTAGGCCGTTAGGAATCGTCAAATGACCGATGCAACGTTGAATCTCCCCGTTTCAGCCGCCGCCCGATGGACTGGGCGCGTCCTCGCCGTCCTCCCTGCGCTCCTTCTTCTCTTCAGCGGCACCGCGAAACTCGTGGGCGGACCGTCGTTGAAGGAGGGGTTCGACCACCTCGGGTGGCCGACGAGCGCCGCGATCCCCCTTGGAATCGTTGAGATCGTCTCCACGTTGCTCTTTCTCATTCCGCGGACCTCGGTCCTCGGGGCCGTGCTCCTGACCGGCTACATGGGCGGGGCGATCGCGACGCACGTCAGGATCGGCGAAGGCTTCATGTTGCAGGCGGCGTTCGGGGTCGTTCTCTGGCTTTCGATCTACCTGCGGGATCCGAAGCTGCGGGTGCTGCTGCCGTTGACGCGCTGACGGAGGGGTCGCCAGCGGTCCGAGTTTCAGGATGTTCGGCGGTTGGTCTGCGCCTCCCGCCCTCAGACTTCGTGGAAGGGGTTGATGCAGGAGCGTCGAGCGGCGTGCTCGAGCACGGCAGTCACCTTCCGCAGGTCTTGAGGTCGCCATGAGCCAGTCCACCGTTTCGCAGCGTCTCGACGTCCCGGCTTCGATGCCGGGCGGCACCAGCTATCGCCAGCTCGCCTACCTCGAGGCGTATGACGCCGTTCTCAACGCCCCGTACGCGTTCCTCGCGTACCGCGAGACCGACAGCAACGGCGCGTGGCGAGTCCGCATCAAGTCGTCGATGACCGCCGGCGGCGAGTTCGACCCGACCGCGATCGCGTCGAACGCCCGCGCCGCGTGCGCCCAAGGGAAGCCGTGGTTCCAGTGGGGCTACAGCTTCGATCCGAGCGCCGGCGATCCGCGTTGCATCCAGTTCCGAGTCCACGTTGCAGACAATCAGCCGAAGGCGATCGAGATCTTCGCCCAGATGCGCCGCGCCGACGGCAGCGCCGACGCGCCGGTCTCCGTCACCTTCCCGTGGCCGTCGGCATAACAGACGATTGGGTCTTCTCTTCCAACGAAAAGGCTCTGCCGACCACAGTTGTCGGCAGAGCCTTTTCTTTCTGAAGGGATCCTGTGGTCGCGTAGCGGCCTGTTACGGGCACGAGCCCCAGGCACCAAGCATCGCCGCGAGGTCCGCGCCGTTGACGATGCCGTCGCCGTCGAGGTCCGCGCTTCCGGACGTTGACCATTGGCCGAGGAGTATTCCAAGGTCGGCGGCGTCCACCATGCCGTTCGAGTCGAGGTCCGCGTTGCAGGCGCTTGCAGGCTGCCCAAGCGCCTCTTCCCACGTCGTCGCGATGCGGATCTCGTCGGTCGAGAAGCCGCCGTCGTTGTAGAGATTGATCGCGGGAGGCAACGTCGTGCCGGGAATCGCCATCGACGCGTCGGGCGACGACGGCATGGGATTGCCCACCGTGGGATTGACGTAGAGCGACCAGCCGATCGTGCCGTTGTCGAGCTTCTCGACGTGAGCCACGAGGAGCACCGTCTGGTTCAGCGTTGCAGGCTCACCGCCCACGCTCGACGGTCCGGTGAATCCCGAGAGGCCGTAGTGGCCCGAGCCGGGAACCAGGCCGGCGATCATGCCGTTGTCCCACGTGCCGAACGCGAGTCCGCCGCCGACGCCGAAGCCGATGTTCGGGCGGAAGAGGAACGAGATGAAGATCTCGTCGTTGGGAGCGGAGTACGGTGCGATGGCCCGCGAGTAGCGGGTGTAGTCGGCGGACGGATAGGCCGCGGTGATCGCGCTTCCGCCGGCGACCGGGAGGCCCGGCCACGACATGCCTTCCATGATCGCGCCGGTCGGGATCTGGCTCAGCTTGAACCACGCGCTGCCCCAACCGGTTCCGCCGTTGGCGCCGGCGAGGTTCGGGCTGCCGCCGTAGGAGAAGCTCTCATAGGCAATCGTGTCGGCGCGGGCGGCTGAAACGCTGAGGGCGAGCGCGCCGGCGGCGAGAATCTGCTGCATCTTCATGGTGAGTCCTTTCGTGAGGGGTTACGGGCATGCGCCCCAGGCGCCGAGCAGGATCGAGAGGTCGGCGGCGTCGACGATTCCGTTGCCGTCGATGTCCGCGTTGCCGGAAGCGCCCCAACTGCCGAGGAGCGCGCCGACATCCGCGCCGTCCACGCTGCCGTCGCCGTTGAGATCCGCGGGGCACGGGTCCGACGGGCTGGCGAGGACGAGCCCTCGACCTTCGCCGAGCGACCAGAACATCGGGCCTTCGCCGCGAATGAACTGATACGACTTGTTGCTCGCCCCGGTGCCGCGGGCCCACTTCCACTGGGCGTAGGGGACCGACGTGAGCCCCACGATGTCGATGAACCATCGCGGGTTCGTCGCGTTGTTCGCGGGCACCACGAGCGGCGTGGGGAGGTCGAGCACGTAGTGCGTCATGCCGCCGGGCGCGGGAGAGGTCGTGTAGGCCGTCGTGTCGAACGTGAGAAGCGGCTGTGCCGTGTCGACGCCGCCGTAATAGAAGACGCCGTAGGGCTGGTACGCGATGGTGCCCGGGTCTTGCTTCCAGATCTCGATGCGAAAGCCGAGTTCGCACGCGCCCGTGCCCCACCATTCGATGTGGTCGATCAGCGTTTCCTGGCCGATCGTGAAGTCGGTCCAGCAGACGGCGTCGCCGTCGAGGTCGTTGCCGTCGGGACCCGGATCCTGCCAGAGCTGCGACGGACGCATCGTTCCGTTCACGACGGGCTGCGAGTTCACGAAGACGTCGGCGGCGGCGACGCCAGCCACGAGGCCAAGGGACGCAACGGCGAGAGCGAGTGCTCGAGTGTTCATGGGGTGTGCCTTTCGATGTCCGGGCAGCGGGCCCGGGATAGATGAGTGCACCTTCGGCGTGCGTGAGATCGCGCTCCGTTCGACATTCGGCGAACGTGGCGAAAGAAGTTGGCGAGCGCGGCCCGAAATGCGGGGCGCGTCCGCTACTCGGAGCAATCGTCGGTGAAGACGGCGGTCCGAACGTATCCTCGTTGCCCATGCGGCCCGAGCCGAGCCAGCAGGAACGACCCACAGCGCTACGCGCCGCACTCGTTCGCAGCGAGATTCGACGTGCCTACGTCGTCCTCTGCGTGGTCGGGCTCGTCGCGATTCTGGTGGCGTCGCAGGAGCTCCTGCGCAGCGTCGATCGGCGCATCCCGCTCTTCGGCGGACTCGCCGTTGCAGTCATCGCCGTGCTGCAGGGAGCGGTTCTCGTCGTTGCACATCACGCGCTACGCACGAAGCGCACGTTTCCCGAGTGGTTCGCGTTCCTCACGGTGTGGGTCGAGGCGCTCGTGCCGACGGCCGTGCTCTGGGTGCAGATCCGATATCGCACGATCGACCCCTACGCCGCACTGAGCGCGCCGCCGATCCTCGTCTACGGGCTTCTCACGGCGCTCACCACGTTGCGGCTCCAGCCCTGGCTCTGCGTGCTCGCAGGCGGCGTGACCTCGGGCTCGTATCTTGCGCTCGTGCTGTACGTGCGCTACGGGCTCGGCGCGCGGGCATCGGCGGACAGCCTGCCCGCCGCCGCGTTCATCAGCTACATCGCGCTCATCTTTCTCACGGGACTCGTCTGCGCCTTCTTGGCGAAGCAGATCCGCACGCTCTTCGAAGCGGCCGAGCGCGAAGCCGAGATGAAGCGCGAAGTCGAGCGCATCGAAGCGGACATCGCCGTGGCCCGCGCGATCCAACGGGCGCTCCTTCCCCGAACCACGCCGCTGATGGACGGCTACTCGATCGCGGGCTGGAATCGGCCGGCCGACGAAACGGGCGGCGACTACTACGACTGGCAGGAGCGGCATGACGGGCGTTGGCTCGTCTCGCTCGCGGACGTGAGCGGCCACGGCGTCGGCCCGGCGCTCGTGACCGCCGCGTGCCGCGCCTACATGCGGGCAAGCAGCGGCTTCGAGACGGAACTCGGCGCGCTCGTCGGCCGCGTGAACCGCCTTCTCGCGGACGACCTCACGGAAGGCCGTTTCGTCACGATGGCCAATGTCCTGCTCGACCCGCACAGCGGCGAGCTTGAGCTGCTGTCGGCGGGGCACGGACCGATCTTCCTCTGCGTCCACGGGAGCGGCGCCGTCGAGGAGATCACGCCGACCGACGTGCCGCTCGCCGTTGCAGCCGACGTCGACTTCGGTCCGCCGCGCACGCTGCGGCTCGAACCCGGCGACACGCTCGTCCTCATCACCGACGGATTCTTCGAGTGGGCGAAACCATTGCCCGACGGCCGGCGCGAGCAGTGGGGACTCGAGCGGCTCGAGCAGTCGCTTCGTCGACTGGTCGCGCGGCCCCCGGCCGACATCATCGAGGGGCTCGCCGCCGACGTCGCCGCCTGGGCCGACGGCGAACCCCAACAGGACGACCTCACCGTCGTCGTCATCCAACGCGCCCGAGAAACGCCATGACAACGCACATCCATCGTCTCACGCCCTACGCGCACGTGGCCGACGTCGTCGCGTCGATCCAGTTCTACAAGGCGCTCGGCTTCGAAGTCGACAACACCGTCGAGGTGCATGGCCGCACCGTGTGGGCGATGCTCGCGAGCGGGTCGGCGCGGCTGATGCTCGCGGCCGCGAGCGGGCCGGTGAACGCCGAGGAGCAGGCGGTGCTCTTCTACCTCTACACGAACGACCTTCCGGCGCTCCGACGCGCGCTCGGCGTTGCAGGCCTTCGCGACGCCGGCGAGTTCCGCGGCGGCCCGATCGAGCGCCGCGCGTACTACGCGATCGCCCATCCCCCGTACATGCCCGAGGGCGAGATGCGTGTCGTCGATCCCGACGGCTACTGCCTGTTGGTCGGCTCCGCGGAGTGAATCGACGATGCCTCGGCCCATCCGCGTCACGCCCTTCCTTCACACGAACGACCTCGCGGCCACGATCGCGTTCTATACGACGCACCTCGATCTCCGCGTTGCCATGGTGCATCCTCCGGAGAAGCCCGCGTTCGCGATCCTCGACGCCGTCGATCCCGCGACCGACGCGCCGGTCGCCTCGATCATGTTCGCGACCGGCCTTTGGCAGGGAAC
>JAEUIT010000084.1 GCA_016795035.1 Phycisphaerae bacterium
TTCACGCAGGTCGCGGTGGCGCTCGCCTTCATGAAGGAGCGGGGCTGCCTCGCGCCCGAGCATGGGCGCACGCAGTCCGCGCCCGAGGGACTGCACCTCGACGCGATGACCGAGTTCCACGCCCTCCGGGAGAAGCCCATACGCGGCTGAAACGCCCACGTTCGCCCGTGGAGCGGACCCGCAAACGCCTCGGCCCTCGCCGGGGCTTTCTCTTCGGCCGCGACGTGGGGCGACGTCGCGGCACGTAGCCAGCGGTTCGTGTGCCGTCATGGTGTCGACGCCCCCGACTTCGACGCGATGCGCTCGGCCTTCCGGCCCGTGAACGACTCCCAGCGTTTCACGATCACGTCGCAGTAGAGTTCGTCGAGCTCCATCAGGAACGCGCGGCGCCCGGTCTGTTCGGCGCCGATGAGCGTCGAGCCGCTGCCGCCGAAGAGGTCGAGCACGTTCTCGCCGGGGCGAGAGGAGTACGTGATCGCGCGCGTTGCCAACTCGACGGGCTTCTCCGTCAGGTGCACCATGGACTGCGGATTCACTTTCTTGACGTGCCATACGTTGCGCGCGTTGTTCGGGCCGTAGAACTGATGTCCCGCGCCTTCCTTCCATCCGTACCAAGCGTGCTCGCAGTCGTTCAGGAAGTCCTTCCGGCCGAGAACGGGATGGTCCTTCACCCATGTGATCCCCTGCGAGAAGTAGAGCCCGCTCGCATCGAGCGCCGGGCAGTAGTTGGCCCAGTTGCCGAATCCGCCCCAAATATAAAAAGCGCCTCCGGGCACGAGCGCGTGCGCCATGTTCCCGAACCATTTGAGGAGGATCGCGTCGAACGCGTCGTCGCTCATGAAGTCGTTCGCGAGGACGCGGTCTTTCGCGCGCAGCTTTGCGGTCGTCGGCTTGGGCCGGCCGGCCCGCGCGTCGTCGAAGCCTTGGAGATGTGCCTTGCCTTTCGCCACCGCGGGGAGCGCCTTAGAGCCGGCGGCGCGTGCATTGTTCGAGCGCGGCTCGACGCGAACGCCGTACGGCGGATCGCTGTTGACGAGTTGGATGGTCGCGCCGGCCAACACAGTGTTCACGTCGTCGCGCGACGCGCTGTCTCCACACATGAGACGATGGTCGCCTAAGACGTAGATGTCGCCGCGCCTCGTCGTCGCCTCGTCCGGCGGCTCGGGCACCGAGTCGGGATCGACGAGCCCGGCCTTGAGATCGGCGACGAAGATCTTCGCGAGGTCGTCCGCGTCGAAGCCGAGCGACGCGAGTTCGATGCCGAGGTCCCGGATCTCGGCGAGTTCGATCGGAAGAAGCTCCTGATCCCACGTGGCGAGCGTCGCGAGCTGGTTGTCGGCGAGCCGATACGCCTTCGCCTTCTCCGCCGTCATGTCCGCGACGTGCACCGGCACATGCTTCAATCCGAGCTTGATCGCCGCCTTCAGTCGCGTGTGACCGACGATCACCACATTGTTAGTGTCGACGACGATCGGCTGCCGGAAGCCGTAGTCGCGGATCGACGCGGCCACGGCGTCGACGGCGTGGTCGTTCACGCGGGGATTGCGTTCGTAGGGGCGGATCGAGTCTATTGGCCTGAGTTCGACGTTCATGTGCGGGTCAGCCTCCGAGCTGGGGATGCGGATACGGATCGGGTAGGGATATGGAGTCGACGAGGACCCTGACGGGATCGCTGCCGCCTTGGCGTCGTCGACGGCCACTGTGGGGACTGTGAGGACTGTGAGGCGGTTCCCACTGCGTCGCGGCGCGGACGGCAGGACACACGCTCGGGGGAATCCGTTTCCAGTGACCGCGTGCGCTTCCGCATCCTGACGAGCGGATCCGACGCAATGAGACTGTCATCACAGTCCTCACAGTGGTCGCAGCGATGTCCGCGCCGGCGGTCACATCGCGCTCCTGAGGGCGATGCCCTCGTAAAAGCGCTTCTGCCCCGTTGTGCGACGGCTCCTGATGCCGACCACCGCGGCCTGCAGCCCTCTGGCGAGGAGCGCGTCGCTGCCCACGGAGACGATGCCCCGTTCGGCGCACCAGTCGCGCCATTCGGCGAATAGGTCGGCTAGCGTCGCACGCACGTCCGACGCGACGACGCAGCGCTCCTGCACGAACGCATGCACCGGCGACGCCAGGTCGACGAGGTCGTTGGCGGCGTCGGCGGCGGAGGCGGGCTGCACGAACCGTCCTCGAGCGCGAAGCCGACGCAGGCCCTCGAGCGCCCAAAGCAGGATGCCGGGACGCTCCGCAAGGAGGCGCTCGGTCAACGATAGGTCCTCATTCCCGAGGAACGTCCGGGTGAGCCTCACCACTACGAACCGCCGCGCGAGGGCGCCGCTTGCGTCGGCGAGGCGCGGCAGTTCGTTCGTGACGATCACGAAGCGCGTGGGCAGCTTCATGTTGAGCGCCGTCACGTGCTTCCTGTCGATGCTGACAGAGTCCTCCCCGGAGATCGTCAGGAGCCGCTCGACGACTGCGCTGGTGCCGGGTCCCGAGAACCGCGCGTCGCCGATGATCGCGAGCGACTTGCCGATCAGCGACTGCAGGCCGAAGTGCCCGGCCAGGCTGGCGCTGGTGGGATTGGCGACGTTGGCGTGGCCGACGAGCGCCGACAGCACGCGCATGAGCGTGCCCTTGCCCGATCGAGGCGGGCCGAGCAGGAGGAGGATCTTGTGGTAGCGCGTGTCGGCCACCAGCATCAGACCGAACCACTCCTGCAGGGTGCCAATGGCCTCGCTGTCATCAGCGAGAATCGAGTCGAGGAAGGCGAGGAACTCTTTCGGTTCGGGCGCCGCGGCGTCGTAGTCGAAGTCGAGCGCGGTCATGGTGATCAGGAGCGGGGTCGCGGGAAGCGGCTCGCCGGTTGCGACGTTGAGATTGATCGACAGGCAGGCCAGAACGTCGTGCGGCGACGGGCGACCGACGCCGCCGTCGAGCCAACACGGCACCGATCGCGACGCGGGCACGAAAGACTCCGCGCGGATCGTCTTGAGGGCTGCGCTGACGGTCGTCGGATTCGAGTCGAACGGCACGAGAGTCTCGCCGCCGTCCGGCAGCGACTTGGTCCGCAGCGACTCGTGGAGCCAGGCGTGGAGCGCCTTGCAGACCGCCGCCTCTTCGAGCTCGCGGTAACAGTTGTTCCGCCACTCGAGGAACATGCCGCCATAGGCGATGAGCGTTCTGCCGTCTGCGTGGGTGTGATGCTCGTCGAGATACGCGCGAGCCGTGGGCAGCGTCTTCGTCGGCGAGAGGATCAGTCGTCCGGTCTCGGAATCGCGCGTGCCCAGCGGGAACGGCTGGTCGGCGCCGCGATCGGCAGCGAGCTTGGTGTCGCCGGCTTCCGTTTCCACGTCAGTGCTCACTTGTGATGGAGCTCGTCGCGCACGTCCGCGCGGCGGCGAATGGGTTTCGGTGCAGTTCGCGATCGCGTGCTCGACGGTCAGAGCGCCGTAGGAGCCGTCGCCGCGGCGTTCGTCCCACTTGTCGCGCATGAGTCCGGAGCGCCGGAACAGGCGATCGATCCGCGCCGCGTCGCGCCCGGTCCAGAATGCGAGCATGGAACAGAGCGCGGCGTCGGCGGCGCTGTCGTCGCCGGCGTGCAGGGACGTGTCGCCGGACCAGAGCGCGGAGAACTTGGCGCCGTTCCTGGCGTTTCGTGCCTGCTCAATGAGCGCGTCATCGTCCTGAACTCCATCGGTCGGGGCTGAACCTCGAGTCCGCTTGGGCTTTCGCGGCCACAACCTCTTGCACAGCGAATCGAGCGCCCCCTGCCGTTCGTTGACATCGAGCGGCGTGCCCGCCAGATGTTGGCCAGTCACGGTGAAGTAGCGGCTATGCGAGTACACCTCGACCTGCTCCACACCGGCGACGGCCCTCGACTTGCAGTTCCTGATGGCGCCTTTCGATGCCCGGAGAAATACCTTCACGCCCGTCCCGCTGGGCGAGGTCTCGGCGTATGAGGCGAGCGCGTCGATGATCGCTTGCGCCCCAGGCGCGACCGCACCGTCGATCACGCATCCGTCGATGTCCACGCCGACGAGTCCGTCCTCGTCGGCGAACACGAAGCCGACGCCCGAGAGCGTGCGATCGCTGCCGCACCGCCCGGTCGCGTCCTCGAACGCCGCCCACGTCTTAGGATCGGTCGTGCTGGCACGCCTGCCCGTTCTCGCATCGATCGGGACCTTGCGCGGCGTGCCGCCGGGCTCGGACGCAGGCTCGAGGCGCCAGCAGACCCAGCGGTCAAGGCTGGTGAGGGCCGCCGGCACGGGAAGCCATTCATGCCCCTCGACCGGTGTCATGCCGTCACCTCCGTGACGGGATCGGTGCGGACCGCACACATGCCGTGCCGGTTAATCAGCAGGCCGACGAGCGCGCAGGCGAGACACTCCGCGACGTCTAGGCCGCGGTCGATCTCGATGCACCATCGGTCCGCGTCGATGCGGGGCCGGGCGAGCATCACCGACGGCGTTCCATGCAAGGCGCCGGCCACGACCATCGCCGTGTGTAGCGCCTCCTGCATCTGCTCGAGGGTGACGGAGCTATCAACGGTGATCGTGTGGCTGGCGCTCATGCGGGCAAGTCCCGCGCTGCCATGTACGCCCCGCGCCTTCGGTCTCACGAACTTTCTTGGGAATGTCTCTCTCTGATTCGCTTCAGCCTGTAGTCGAATGTCGCTCCCGGGATCCCGAGTTCGCGGGCGGCGGCCGCAGGCGTGCCGGCGCTGGCCAAGGCGCGGATCAATTCGCGGTCGTCGTCGGTCATCGTCTTGAGAACGCGCGCCAACTCTTCCTTTAAGTCGGCCATGTCCTCGCGGTGAACTTCGCCTCTGACGTGTGCTGTGCGAGCGGCTTCAGCCTCTGCCCGCTCCCCCCTCAAGCATCGCCGACGGTCCCTTGCGATGGTGCTGAGGATGTTCTCGACGGCGGTCTCCATCAGTGTCTGCACGCTTCCCTTGTCCGGCTCGTGCTTGGCGATCCTCTTCATCGCGACGGCGAACGCCTCGGCCGCCACGTCCTTCAGGTCGAGCTTGAGACTCCTGAACCGGGCACTCCCGACCAATACCTTCCGCTCGACGATCTCGCCCACGACCCCCTCGACGCCTGGCTTGAGGTCGGGGAGGAGGCGGCGCGTGGATTCCCTGCGCGTGCGCCGGTTCGCCCATCGGTCGACGACTTCGTCGAAGTCGCCGAACGGGAGCGACATCACGTCGACTCCGACGCACTTCCCCACCCGAGCGATCATGTTGAAGCGATCTGCGGTCGGCGGAAGGCCGAGCTCCCGAAGGCGCCGGTCCCTGCGCTCGACCTGCGCCGCATGCGAGTCCCTCAGCCAACGTAATTTCGCCTCGATCCTCAGGTAGTCGGGCGACTCCTCGATCCACCTGTTGCGCACCGACTCCCCCACGAAGCCTTCGATCGCCCACGAGGCCCGATTTACGTCACGGTCGTGGAGCTCGATCTCCTCCCGGGTCATGTCCTGCACCGGATTCATCTGGCAGACTCCGATGCGCGGCCGCCGGCGGGAGTACGGGTGAGAGCCGGGCCGAGAGCGTCGCGCTGCCTCTCCCACGAGGGCATCGCGCAGACGTCGCGCATCTTCCGCTCCGTGACGCATCCGCATCGCAGGCGATCGGCTTCGAGGAACAGGATCGCCTCTTGCAGGTCGCTCGCGAGGTTGAGCAGCGCCATGATCTGGCTGACCCGAGCCCGCGTCACGTTGCCGACCCTCGCGATCGCGGCGCAGTCCTTGAGCTCGCCTCGCCGCAGCTGCCCGTCCCATCGGATGGCGAGTGCCATCAGTTTCGTCACCCTGGGAATCGATCCTAGGCGCGACGTCGTCGCCGTATTCTCCGCCAGCCTCTTGCGACCGCGCCGTCCACGGGTGAACCGGATGTCGAACGTCATCGTCGCGTCGCTCATCAGGATCCGCTCCTCGACTCCACGCTGAAATCTCCCGCCATCGTGATCGACAGTTTGCCGTTCTCGCCGTCATACTCGACCCGCGCGACGAGCGCCGCCATCAGCCGCCGGCGCTCGCCCGCCGCGAGCCTGTCCCACACGGGATCGAAGAGCCGAATCAGCCGATCGGTCTCCTCTCGCCCATGGGCGCTCGCATCCGCGCGATCAAGCTCGCGCCGCGCGGCGGCGATGGCGGCGTCGTTCCCGTCAATCTGTCGGTGCAAGTCCGCAAGTCGCGCCGCGACCGTTCCCTCAGGATCGCGACTCGCCGACGCCACTCCAAGATCGCGCGCGAGGCGCCCACGATCGCGCGACGCCGCGCGAAGTCGCGCCGTCGCGTCGGCCCGTTCCTCCTCCGCCAGCGCCGCTACCGAGATGTGCGTCGCATCGACGACGCGCGTGGCGCGGACGGCCATGCGCGCCTTCGACAGGACGAATCGCTCGATCTCCTCGGCCGGCACCGACGGCGACGGGCACGCCGAGCGCCCCTTCCGCGCCGCGTTGCCGCACTGGTAATAGCGGTAGGTCCGGCCGTCCTTCTTCGCCGTCGAGACGTGGCTCATCGCCGAGTCGCACGACGCGCATCGAAGGATGCCGTTGAGGAGCCCGTGGCGCAGCGGAATCCGATCTTCGCTTCCCCGGCGGCCATTGCGCTCGAGGAGCGCGTTCGCTCGGATCCACGTCTCCTCGTCGATGATCGCGGCGTGCAAGCCGGGATAGCTGGCGTCGTGGTGCGCGACCATGCCCCGGCAGGTCACGTTCGCGATCGCGAGCCGCACGTGCGGCTTGTCCCACTGCCGGCCGCCGGAGGTCCGGCCGTCCCTGAACGTCCACCGCTTGGTGACGTGCCCGTGCGCGTTCAGCGCCGCGGCCGTGCGCTCGAGCGAGCCCGTCTCGAGGTACGTGCGGAAGACGAGCCGAAGAAGCTCGGCCTCATCCTCGACGACCACGAGCCGTGACGCTGCGGCGTCGTAGCGGTAGCCGAGCGGCGCGCGCGAGCCCGTCCACTGTCCGCGGCGCCTGGTCATCGCGATCTTGTCGCGCGTGCGCTCGCTCACGAGCTCACGCTCGAACTGCGCGAAGGAAAGGAGCACGTTGAGCGTAAGCCGGCCCATCGATTGCGAGGTGTCGAACCGTTGCGTGACGCTGACGAACGACACCTTCCTCTTCTCGAACAACGACATCATCCGCGCGAAGTCGAGGAGCGAGCGGCTCAGGCGGTCGACCTTGTAGACCACGACGCAGTCGACCCTGCCCGCCTCTATCTCGGCCATCAGCCGTCCGAGCGCCGGCCGCTCCATGTTGCCGCCGGTGTATCCGCCGTCGTCGTAGCGATCGGGTAGGGCGACCCACCCGTCGCCGCGCTGGCTCCGCACGTACGCCTCGCAGCTCTCTCGCTGCGCGTCGAGCGACGAGAAGTCGCGGTCAAGGCCCTCCTCGGTCGACTTGCGCGTGTAGATCGCGCAGCGCACGTCGGGCCCGCTGGGTTCCTTGCGTGCGATCACGACGAGCGCCCTTTCGTCAGTCCGAAGAAGCGGGCGCCGCTCCAATGACTTCCCGTGATCCGATTGGCTACCGCGGAGAGCGAAGGGAAAATCTCGCCGTCGAACTCGAAGCCCTCACGGACGACCCGCACGACGAGCGTCCGGCCTCTGTAGTCACGGCGCAGGATCACCCCGGGAGAGAGCGTGCCGCCGCGGTCGAGAGTGACCGTCTCCGTCATTTGTTGCGGGCGCCTCCGCGGCGGGCCTAGCCTGATGTCGGCGTCGTCGGCGATCTCGATCGCACGCCGACGCGCGCGTTCAGAGAGGTCGCCCTCGCGGTTGGCCTGCACGCGCCAGAGGATGCGGCGCACGAGGTGCTCGCGGCTGTGCGATCGAATGGGCTCGCGAAACTCCTCCTCATAGCGTTGCTGAAGTTCCGGCACCGTCATTGCCCTGAGTTCCACGGCAATCACATCTACGTCGCGGGCGGCATAGTTCGAACTCTGTACATCGCTCATGCGGTCTCCTTCGCGCTCTCGAAGCTCTCGCGGCGCGCACCGTGATCAGGCGCGGAGGTCCCGCCGAAGTCAACCGAACTGGTCGCGACGGATCTCTCTGGAGTGGGCGACTTGTAGGCGTCCGCGAGGGCGCGGCGCACGCCGGCGGCGAGGATCGACGCCGCGAGGTCAAGCCGTTCGGTTGATGGGGATGGGCGCGGGTTCCGTCGCTGCACGTCGTGCCGTCCGTGGTTGGGGTGCGTGGCCGTCGCACTCCAGCGACGGCACGGGCCATATACGCCACGTCCTCGCCGCTTCACGGCGCGAATCGAGATTTGTTAACCACGTCCTGAGTCAACCGCGGCACGCGAGAGTTCGAGAGCGCAAGCCGAGACACCCCCGGCGATCCGACGTGTCCGGGCCATCGACCATTGGGTCGCGAGAGAGAACCCGAGACTGCCGGCGCAAACGGCAATCGAGTCAGATCTATCTATCTTTGCGACACTTGCGCCGCGATCCTGTCGGGGGTCTCAACGCGAGGCGTAGGTCAACCAAAACGCCACCCAATATTGGGCGGCGTTGCGGTGAACTCCCCGATCGGAACGGGTTCAAAGGCTGGCTTTCGATCGGGCGCCGGCAGTGGCACGCCGCCCCAGTGAACGGGGACTGGCTGAGCGGAGAGTCTCGCACCGGAGGCTCGACCGAGCACCATCCGTGCCGCGTCATTCCCTTGCCACCACGGTGTCGTAGAGCCCGTAGTGCGTCAGTCCCTCGTGGCTCGGGATCCCCGTATAGCGGAGGGAGGCGTCCTCGTAGCGCCGGAAGGCAAACACTGCCTGGTTCATCTGTTCGGTGTTGAACACCTTGAGCCGCACAAGCAGATGGAAGTCCTTGACCGTCAGGCCGGTGACGGTGAGGAACAGATCCGGCTCCAGCTTGGTGATGACATCCTGCAACGTGTTCTCGCGGAAGTCGGTCAGGTACATGAATGCGGGAATCCGCGTCGCAAACTTGATCAGCTTCTCCTGAACAAGCTTGCGCTTGGACTTGTACTCCTTCTCCTCTTCGGTGAGCTGCTTCTTCTGTTTCTCCGTCAGTTCCGTGTCCTTGGCCTTGTTCTTGAGTTCCTTGACCATCTCGCTCTTGTTGATGATCGTCTCAATGACGTTGTCGCCCAGCGAGCGCCAGCCTTCGATGCGCTCGACGGCGGCCATCGCCTCGGGGTTGTCCAGGATGCGCCGCAGGGTGTCGTTGTCCACGTTCACGAGCAGCGCGCTCTCCCACTTGCGGGCGAGCAGCGTGGCCGAGGTGCCGGCCATCGCGATGTCGAGGATGCCGCCCGCGTCAATCTGCGTCATGTTCGCCCCGTCGTAGGCCAGCACGGGCAGAAACGACACGAGGTCCTTCACCGCGTTCTCCGGGTTGGGTTCGTTGGGTGAGAGCCCGATCCCGTATTCGGAGAGCTGCCGCAGCGCCCGCGTCGGTGCGAAATCGAACACGAAACAGGCCGGCTTGAGGATTTCCTCCTCGTTCGGATTGTCGCCGTGCGGGTTCTTGACCGACCACGGCGATTGCACGCGGAACGCCGCCTGGAAATACGTTTCGGGCGACTTCAAGTTGCGCAGCATCAAAATGGAC
>JAEUIT010000095.1 GCA_016795035.1 Phycisphaerae bacterium
CATGACGGCGGCAACGGCGAAGGACGATCCGCACGCAAGCGAGGTCTTCGCCCTTCGCGCATGCGGGTTCGCCGGTCGCGCCCGCATCTCGTTCGAGCTCGGCGATCCCACGCTCGGCGAGCGCAACGCAACGTCGGCTCGCGCGATGCTTGCCGAGTTCGAGCAGCTTCGCGGCAGCGACCAGCGCTACCGCGCCATGCTCTCCACCGCGATGCTCGCCTTGAGCGCCGCCGAGGCGGCCGCGCGCGGCGACGCGAACTTCTTCCGCACGCAGCTCGCGGACGGCAGCGACGGAGCCGAGGAACGCTTGCCGATCATCGCACGCGGCGTGCGCATGTTTGCGTCGCGCGCCGACGAACCGGCCGCCGCATGCGAGCTTCTCACCCTGGCCGATCAGGCGCTGCAGCGAACGATCGATGCGCGAGCGACGCCGGCATCGAAGCCTTCTCTCGTCGCCGCCAAGGGGCTCGTCGACGAGGACCGCAAGAAGCGCTGCCGCTGAGCCGTCAACTCCCCGTTTCAGCCGGTCCAGTTGCCGAGCAGGATGCCGAGGTCGACGGGCCCGACGTTTCCGCTTCCGTCGATATCCGCCTCGCAGCCGGCGCACGCGCCCCAGGCGCCGAGCAGGATGCCAAGATCGATCGCGTTCACGTGCCCGTCGTCGTTGAAGTCGGACGCCGGCCCCGCGCCCACGGGCAACGCCGCGAGCACGGAAGTGATCCCGCGCGCCACGCCGCCTTCAGGCTCGTTCAACACGATGAGATCGCTCGGCCCGACTGCATCGGGTCCGGTCGCCGCAACGACGAGCGTGTTCCCCCCCGTCGAGAGCGTGACCGCGTCGGCGAACGTGATGCTGCTTCCGCCGCTGATCGAATCGTTGCGGAGAACCCGAAGGACGCGCGGCGAGCGCGGGTCGGACGTCTCGTTCGCAACGACGAGAATCTCTGGGTCCCCGTTGCGGCCGATGTCCTCCCCGAGATCGACGACCGCGAGCGATCCCACGATCGCACCAGCGGCGCCCACGGGAAGCTCCACGGACGGCGCGAACGGAGCCGATCCAACGCCGGTGTTCTTGATCACGCTGACCGTCCCGTCGACGAGGTTCGACGTGACGAGATCCGTGGCCCCATCGCCGTTGAAGTCGGCACCGAGCACGTCGATCGGTCCCGCGCCGACGGGAATCGTCTGTGCCACCGCGAACGTCCCGGTGCCGCCATTCGCAAATGCGACGGCAGCGCTCGCGGAGAAGAGCCCCGCGACCAGGTCCATCTTTCCGTCGTCGTTGAAGTCGATCGGGTCCACGCTGCAAGGCCCCGTCGCGGCCAGTGTGCCGGTCGGGACGAAACCATAGTTTCCGTCGTACCCAAACTTGGTGAGGCTGTCGCCGTCCATGTTCGCGGTGACAAGGTCGAGCCCCGCGACGCCGCCGAGCGGTGCGAGCGCGAGGTCCATGGGACGATCGCCGACCGCGATCGACGTCTGTGCGATCGGCTTCTCGCCGTTCATGAAGTACACGTCGACGGTGTCGCTCGACGCGTTCGCCACGGCGATGTCGTCAGCGCCGTTTCCGTCGACATCGCCGATCGCGATCGACCGCGGCTCACGCCCGACGCCGAACGTGCGAATGGATCCATAGGCAAGCGACGGGCCGATCGGCTCAAGATCGAATAGCACGATAAGCGTTCCGTTGGCGCCGGTCGGATCCGACTCGTCGGGGATCGCGATGGCCAGATCCGGATAGTCGTTCTCGCCATCGATGTTGCCGGGAGCGATCGCGAGCGGAGCTCCATCGAGCGTCGCGAGCGCCGGCTCCCCGATAGCGACGCCGCCATCGAGCGACCCGACGACGAGCGTGACGTTGGCGTCACCTGCAACGCCGTCACCGCCGTTGTACTCGACCGAGATGAAGCGGCCCGGAAGCGCGGGCAGCAGCACGACGTCGAACGTGGAGACGAGCTGGCTCGCGGTGAGCACCACCATCTCCGTCCCCACGGGAGGATCGAACTCGTCGAGCGGCGTGAGATGGAGGAGTCCACCGAGCGTGCTAATACATGAGACATTGACGGCATCGTGTTGCACCGCGCCCCCCAAAGTGGTCGCGTCGATCACGAGGGCGCCAGAGTCTGTGCCTAGCCCGGGAATCACTCCGAACTGCTCAAGGTTTCCAACCACCGTGAGCGATCCGAGAGGGTCACCGGGCATGATCGTGCCAAAGTTCTTGATCGCAGCACCGAACGAGGTGTCGCAACGAGGCACTGCGACTGTGCCGTCACCTGTCACCACCGCATTAGGAAACAGGTAGACACCAGCGCCTCCCTGTAACCACGCTCCGTCGGCGAGGGAGACCTGTCCGTTCGAGATGATCGCGAGATTCACGCAATCAATGCTTGTATCGACGCCAAGGGTCACCTCACCGCTCGACCACGTCGCGACGGCCACGCGCAGGTCGATGCAAGACAAACTCGCGCCATCTAACAGCTCCAATTTGCCTGCCCCCAGAGCGCCCACGGTCGCGACGGAAAGAGCTAGACCGCCAGCATCAATCCCCTTGATTCGAAGTAGCGCAGTGCTGCCCGCTCCCGTCGCCAGGCTGATGCTATTAGCATCGATGAGCGAAGTCCCAGTTCCGAAAACCTCCAGCGTTGCGTTCGCCGCAAAGGTGTCGCCCAGCGTTAGGCCACCTCCGACAAACTCGCCCACGCTGAGCGTGCTCCCTCCGAGGTCGAGCTTCACCGTACCAGTGGAGACCTTCAGTGCTCCAACTCCAGTCCACTCGGAAAGCACAACGGGACCGGCGACCGTTCCGACGAATCGCGCCGTGTCGAACTCGGACGGTTGACCAGCGGGGCTCCAGTTCGATCCACTCTGCCAAGAGCCCCCTGCCGGATTCGACCAGAGCTTCACTTGTTGCGCAGATGCTTCACGCGAAGCGATCAGAAGCGAGAAAGCGATCGCCGTCGAAACCGTGAACTTTGCGCGCGACAATCCCCAGCTCTCTCTCTTGTGCAGATTGTTAGGCATTCCAGAATCGTACCGGGACGGTCGGCTGGTACCAAATTGCCTAAGTTCTCACCTGCCCGCGCGATCTCACCAGTGCCCCGACTCGCCCGGGTAGCCTTTGGCGGGCCACGTCGCGTGGAACTGTCTGGGTCCAGAGTTCCTTCCACGTCCTTCGTTCGTTAGAATTCGTGCAGATCCAACACGCGCTCTGCGCCTCTTTGGGGGTACGCACGGACTACGGGGGAGTGGAAACGGCGAACCGCCGTTCACATCTGTATTGGTGCGTTGACGACTATCACTGGAATTAGAGAGGTCCCAATGAACTCAGCGTTCAAGCTGCATTCTGCGTCTTCCCTGCTTCTCCTACTGGGTGGGACACACGCTGCCAATGCGCAGCAAACTCCTCCAGCCGCCATTATCACGTGGAGTGTCGAAGGAGGGGAATCGGTAACTCTGGTGAGTTCCGGCATCACGAATCCTTCGACGGGATGGCAGGAGTATCCGCACGTCTGGACGTCCGCCGACGGCAGCTGGAGTGTCGGAGGAGTGACGAAAGTGGATTGGACAGCCAACCCCGGCGCAGCGGTGCAAGTGAAGCTTGAGATAAAGGACTTCGGGCAAGTGGACCGTTACTTCGAGTTCTCATTCGATGTACCGATCTGCCCGACAGTCCAAATGGGGACGACGATCAAAGGCATCACCGTGATTACGCTCACCGCAAACAGCGACGGGGGGATGATGACCTGTCCGACCGACTCCGATGCGGCGGTCGTTCAGTTCATGGGCAACTATAAGCCGTTACTGACGTTCTTCGGATGTCCGTTCACCGTTGCGATGGAAGGTTCGGGGAATGCGACTACCCAGCTCAACATTCCTCCCTTCGTGGGACCGACCAGCGTTAGCGATGTCGGAAGTCGAATCAAATTTGTACTGAGCGGCGGCGACAAGGCCACCGTCCAAACACAGATAAATGTGACTGCAAACGGCCAACTTCCGCCTCCCTGCTTGGGTGACGTGGACGGGAATGGGGCAGTAGACGGCTTCGACATGGCGTTCCTCCTGGGCTACTGGGGCTTCGAAGCAGGCTGTTCCGATCCGTCCAGTGCCGCGGACCTGAACAATGATGGCACCATCGACGCAATCGATCTTGCGACGATGCTCGGGGCCTGGGGCCCCTGCAATCCCTGAATTGGAGCGACTCCGACACCGCGGTGGCCGCGCTTGTACCGGTCGGCGCGTGACTTTCGACGTGGCGCACGTGTGAATGCACCGGGCGGCGCTGGCACGAGTAGCCGCGCCGCCCGGTGCTTCTCTGCGTTGCATCACGCGTTGTTCGTCAACGGCGAATCAGTCGCACGAACCCCACGAGCCAAGGAGCACCGCGAGATCGCCACCGTCGACGAGGCCGGAACCGTCGAGGTCAAACTCCTCGTTGCTGCTGCCCCACGCGCCCAGGAGCGCGCCGAGATCGCTTCCGTTCACCGCGCCGTCGCCGGTGAAGTCTGCGATGCACGGAACGCCGACCGCCTCGACGACGATCTGGCTCACGGGTTGCGGCACGCGCGCCGCAATGGCGGCCGGGTCGGCGAGCACGTCGTCGAGGGTGTACGGCTCGATGCCGTAGGTCGTCACCGTGAGGCGCTTGCTGCCCGGTGCGATATCGAACTCCGACCAGCCGAAGACATGTGTCGCGATCGGGCCGCCCAGCGTGAACGAGGCGGGAATCCCGCTCCCCTCGAGCCCGAGCGGGTCATAGCCGAGACCGAGGAGTTGGGTGTTCACGATCGCGCCGATGACGGCGTCCTGGATCGGCGTCGGCGCCGCGAGATACTCGAGATAGTCCGCCTTCGTGATGAGCCCGAGTCCGAACGCGAGGCCCATCACCGTCGGCCCGAACGGCGCGTCGAACGCGACGGATCCGGTCGTGATCTCCCACGCGCTCGTCGGAATCTGCGGCTGTCCCGGGCCCACCTGATAGGTGAGGTTATTCACCAGCGTGCCGTGGATGTCGGCTGCAACGAAGACCACGTTGTCGATGCCGGACTGATCGATGAACGCGAGGAGTTCGGTACGTTCCGCGGCGTAGCCCTCGAATCGATCGCCGGCGGCGATGACGCCGAGATTCTGTATCGGCTCGGGCACGAGGACGAACTTCCAGGTGACGCCGGCCTTCTGCGCGGCGAGGAGATCGGCCTTCAGTCGTGCGAGCTGCGGCTTGCCGAGCATCGTGCGCGCCGGATTGAACGACTGCACGAGGAACGACAGCACCGACGCCTTGTCGGCCGGGTTCGGCGTCGGCAGCGACGAGTCGCGGAAGCTGCGGGCGTCGAGCACGAAGACCGCGGCGTCCTTTCCATAGGATCTCGCTCGATAGAGCTGCGGCTTTCCGTCGAGCCGAGGATCGCCGGTGCCGCTCCACGTTGCCGTGAGGAGCGGGTTCCATTCGTCGGTCGCCGTGAGGCCTGCAACGTAGAGATCCGTCTCGTTGACGCGCTCTGCCGGCGCGAGCGCCGCGGCGCGAACGTCGGCGTAGCCGACGAACTTGAAGCTCGATGCGACGTTCTCGATCTCGCCGTCGTCCTCCGCGAGGACCGACGGAAGGTCGTTGCCGTCCTGCACGACGAGGAGCCCGCCGGGCCACGCGCCGCCGAAGGTGCTCGTCGAGATTGCGGCGCCGTCGCACTCCTCGACCGCGTCAATCGCGCCGCCGCCGATCGCGAATCGGCCGACCTTCGCGTTGGTGACGCGGTCGTAGATCGCAAACGTCGAGTCGCCCTGGCTTGAAACGACGAGATCGCCGGTGCCGTTGCCGAAGTCCGCGATCGTGAGACCTTCGACGTCGGCCGTGAGCCACTCGCCGGGGCCAGCGGCGCCGCCGAAATTCCGTACGCGATCGACGAGCACGGGCGCCACGGCCGACGCCGGATCGGCCGACACCCGCCAGAATCCGACTTGCTCCTGGCCGAGATACGCAACGTCGTGCGCCGCGTCGACCACGATGCCTTCGACTTGCGGATCTTCCGGTGTCCAGCCTTCGAACGAGCTCGGAAGCGGGATGTCGCGCACGGCGGTCCACGACACGCCGGCGCGCGTCGCGACGATCTCGAGCTGGCGCACGAACGCGTTGCTGCGTCGACTCACGAACGCGTAGTGCTTGCCGTCGGCGCGGGTCACGCAGCCGACGCCGTACGCCGTCTCCTGCTCCTCCACGTCCGTCTCGGGGAACACGCGTTCGTTCGCAGGATCGGTCACGTCGGTCAGGACGCCGGTCGACGGATCGATTCGGAAGAAGACCATGCGATCGTTTCGCCGATCGGTCACGACCGCGATGTCCGCGATCTCGTTACCCCGATCAAGGGCGAGTTCGACGCCCTTGAGGAGATCGACGTTGTTGTAGCGGATCGACTCGGGCGCGATCGTCTGCACCACGTTGCCGGTGAGATCGAGGACGCGAAGGCCGCCATTCTTGGCGACGACGATCACGCGGCTCGAGGCCGGGTCGCTCGGATGCTCCCAGATGGCCGGATCGTCGGCGTCCGCGTTGCCGCCGTCGTCGTTGTCGACGAACTGCGGCGACTCATAGACGGCAGGCACGGCCCGGAAGATCGGGTCGTTCGTGAATGCGCCGCCGGCGAAGTCGTTGGTGACCTCGTGGTCATCGATCGTGACGAGCGACGGCGTGACGCGGGCAAGGTCGCCCCACGCATCGAGCCCCGCGCGCTCCGAGTAGACCTCGCGGTGCTTCCGCCGGAACTCGTCGACCGAGATGCACTGCGGCATGAAGACATCGGGCGACGCGAAGTCGGAATAGATCGTGTCGCCGAGACGGATGAAGAGGTCGAGCGAGCGCTCGTCCGCATTCTGCACGGCCGGATACGGCGCGAGCTCGCCGCGCCAGTCGCCTGAAACGCCGAAGCGAAAGCCGGGTCGGCCCGACGAACGCGGCGTGACGAACGTCGACTCGGCGGACGCCTCGCCGTCGACGACGGCGCGCACCACGTAGTGCGTGCCTTCGCGGAGACCCGAGACGAGCAGCTTGCTCGGAGCGAACGGGCTCGGCGCGACGGCGGTCGCCGCACCGATGGTGACGTCCGGCGCGCTTGCCAGCGCCCATTCGAACGTCGCGCGCGGGGCGTCGACGACGACGACCGCGGACGTGCGGTCGACATCGCCGACGAAGACGGCCGGCGAGTCGGCCGCGAAGGACGCGGTCGACGCGAGAAGGACGGGGAGCGCGACGAGCGCGCGCGGAAGGAAAACACGACGGGCGGCAACGTGGATCATGCGAGACTCCTGGGGTGACTCGATCGTTCGATCGGAATCTTGAAGCCCGCGTGCTTTGATCAGTTGTGACGTCGTTGCAGGTCTTGTGCGGCGTCAGTCAAGGCGGAGTGAAGCCCCGACGGCGACGCGGTCACGGCCGACGCGGGAACTTCTTGAAGTCGGGCTTGCGGCGCTCGATGTAGGCGCGATGGCCCTCCTGGCCCTCTTCGCTCATGTAGAAGAGCATCGTCGCGCAGCCGGCCAGCTCCTGAAGGCCGCTCTGGCCGTCGCAGTCGGCGTTGAGCGCGGCCTTGAGGCAACGGATCGCGATCGGCGAGTTCGCGAGGATCTCGCGGCACCACTGCACGGTCTCGGCCTCGAGTCGCTCCAGCGGAACCACGGTGTTCACGAGCCCCATCTCGAGCGCCTGCTTCGCGTCGTATTGACGACAGAGGAACCAGATCTCGCGCGCCTTCTTCTGGCCGACGATGCGGGCCATGTAGCTCGCGCCGAAGCCGCCGTCGAAACTGCCGACGCGCGGACCGGTCTGGCCGAAGCGTGCGTTCTCCGCGGCGATCGTGATGTCGCAGAGCATGTGCAGCACGTGCCCGCCGCCGATCGCGTATCCGGCGACCATCGCGATCACCGGCTTCGGACAGCCGCGGATGTCCTTTTGGAAGTCGAGCACGTTGAGGCGCATCACGCCGTCGTCGTCCTTGTAGCCGGCCTGGCCGCGCACGCGCTGATCGCCGCCCGAGCAGAAGGCGAGCGGGCCCTCGCCCGTCAGGATGATCACGCCGATCGTCGGGTCCTCGCGCGCGATCGCGAGCGCCTGGCGCATCTCGATCACGGTCTGCGGACGGAACGCGTTGCGGACCTCCGGGCGATTGATCGTGATCTTCGCGATCCCTTCGTCGCACGTGTGGAAGAGGATGTCGGTGTAGGAACCGACGAGCTTCCAGTTCGGGATCGGCGGGAGAGTCGGAGTCGACGCAGAGTTAGGCATGTTGGTCACGGTCATGGCCAGAGAAGGATCGGGAGACGATCGACGAGCGATGCGACGGCATCGGGGCGCTCGAGATGCACCGCATGCCCTGCCCCCTCGACGATCGAGAGCGGCATCGCGGGTGCACGCTCGTGGGCGCGGTTCGCGAGATCGAGATACTTGCCGTCGAGGGCTCCGACTGCAAGCCAGAGCCGCGACGACATCGACGGCAACCGCTCCCACAGGCTCGGATTGCGGCCTGGCGAGGCGTCGCGGAGGACTCGTGCCCACGCACCACCGTTTCCCGAGAGGCGGCGGCGGGCGATGAAGCCGTAGTCGGGGTGATTCCGAAGCGACGCGAAGAGAGGCTGCGCGTACCAGCGCTCGAGGAAGGGCGCGAGGCCGTCGCGCTCGAGGACGGCGGCGAGCGCGTCGTCGGCCGCGGCCCGCTCCGTTCGCTCCACGGGATCGACGAGGCCGGGCGACCCGCTGATCGCGAGCACGCGGGCGATGTCGTCGGGATGGTTCGCGAGCGCCGTCATCGCGACCCGCGCGCCCAGCGAGTAGCCGATCACCGTTGCAGGCGCGAGCCCGTTCCTGCGAATCTCCTTCGCGAGCGCCGCGGCGAGCGAGGCGAGATCGAACGACGGCACGGCGGCCGCGAGGAGATCCGCGCGCCACGTGGCGCGGGGCACGTCGAGCGACGCGATCACCGCGTCCCAGTCCGCGGGCTCGCCGAGGAAGCCGTGCACCAGGACGACCGGGTCGGCGTTCGCCTCGCGCGGCGCGGGATCCTGGAGCAGCAGGCTCATGCGAACTCCTTGACGAGTGCATGGGCAACAGCGCGCTGAATCGCACGATGTACCTCGACGTTCGTGGATCGATCCGTGACACACTCGATGAGCCGTGAGCCGCTGGTGCGCCCGTCGTCAGCGAGCGCCGACGCAAACTCGTCGCGCGTCGTCGCACGGCGGTAGCCCAGTCCGAACATCGCCGCAGCGTGCTCGAAGGAGAGCCCGTGCGGAGTTCCGAAGAGCCGCTCAAAGTGCGGCGTTGCCGCCGGCTCACGCGAAATCGGAAGGAAGTGGAAGATCGCACCGCCGTCGTTGTTGATCGTGATGATGTCCAGCGGCGTGCCGGCGCTCCGCACGTTTGCCAGGCCGCCGAGGTCGTGCAGCGTTGCAAGATCTCCGAGCAGGACTGTTGTCGGCGCCTGCAACGCAGAAGCGACGCCGACCGCCGTTGAGATCGTGCCATCGATTCCGCTTGCCCCGCGGTTGGCGAGTACCCGCGTTGCCCGCGCCGCGTCGCCGGGCCAGAACATGTCGAGATCACGCACCGGCATGCTGCTTCCAACGACGAGCGGACCGGGGCGCATCCGCAACGCCGTGTTGCGAGCAATCCATGGTTCGGTGAGTTGGTCGCCTTCAGAGATCGCCTGATGAATCGCCAGCGACGCAACCGAGGAAACACGACGCCAGAGCGTGAGATAGTCGGGATCGACGTCGAAGGAGAGTGCACGAATCGTGCCGACGTCCGTCGCAGCGTGCTTCTCATCTTGGCGGGCGATGTGTCGCTCCACGATCAGTCGCGGTGCACGAGTCAGGAACTCGGTGACGCGCTTGCTTGAGATCGGCCCGCCGGCTCGCACGACCACCTCGGGCCGAAGTCGCTCAAGGAGGCCGGTCAGTTGATCGTCCGCAAGCGCCGCGAGGATGACATCGGCGGCGGGAATGGAGTTCGTCGCCGGGAGATGGACGTCCTCAGTCGATGTCGTATACGGCGAGAGGAACGTCCAATGTTCGTTGCGGCCACCCGCCATGGCGGTCACGTCGGCGATGCAAGGTATGTCCTCGTTCATCGCATGACGCACCATGTCTGTGCCACCCATGCCTGCAACGACGAGAATACGTCGCTCTTCAAGGCGCTGGGGCCAGTTACCGGGTTCCCAGAAACTCTGCACCAGTTCGCGTCTCCACGGAGCGCCACTCTCCATCCACTTTTTCAATCGATCGCCGATGATCGGCATGGGCCCGCTCGCCGGTGCCAGCGGTTCGCGGAAGGGCGCGTTGATATGGACTGGTCCAGGCGGCCAAGCCGTCGCGCGACAAAACGCTTCGTTGGCGGTGGACACGACAAACGTCGGATCGATGTCGACGGAAGGTGCCGGCAGCTCGAAAGACCAGCGGGCGAAGCGGCCAAGGATGTCGCGCTGGTCGATCGACTGGTTGGCGCCGCACTCGCGAAGTTCGGGCGGACGGTCCGCCGTCACGAGGAGAAGCGGCGTTCCGCTCACAGAAGCCTCGACCGCGGCGGGCAGAAGATTCGCGACAGCGGTTCCACTTGTCGTGATCACGACTGCGGGCGAGTCTGACGCCTTTGCGACGCCGAGGGCGATGAAGCCAGCGCATCGCTCGTCGAGAACGACCGTGACACGAAGCCCTCCGTCGCGCGCCGCGGCCACAGCAAGCGGACTCGAACGCGAGCCGGGGCAGATCACGACGTGTGCAACGCCGAGTCGTCGCCACTCGGCAAAGAGAAGCTGCGCCCACAGGTAGTTGACGTTCTCGGCGGCGAGCGGGTTCATGCCGGTCGCACCAGGCGCTCGAACGTCGCGAGCTTGTGCTCGGTCTCGAGCCATTCGCTTTCGGCGGTCGAACCCGCGACGACGCCGGCGCCCGCGAACGCGGTCACGCTCTGACCGGCCACGAGCGCTGAGCGGATGCCGACGCACACGTCGGTCGTCGATCCCACGACGCCGATCGGACCGGCATAGAGCCCTCGATCGAACGGCTCACAGGCGCTGATGATGGTCCGCGCCCGCTCGACGGGCTGGCCGCAGACCGCCGGCGTCGGATGCAAGCGCTCGAGAAGTTCGGCGTCAGTCACGCCATCATTCAACGTTGCAGCCACCGGCGAGCAGAGATGCTGCACGTTCGCGAGCCGAAGGAGCCGCGGGTGTCGTGCGAAGCGCAACGACGTGGCGAGCGGCGCGAGCTTCTCGCGAATCTGGTCGAGCACGAGCTGGTGCTCGTGCCGCTCCTTCTCAGACCCCATGAGCGAGTCGGCCATGCGACGATCGGCCTCGGGCGTGTCCGCGCGAGGCCGCGTTCCTGCGACGGCTTCGCTTTCGAGCTTGCGGCCCTCGCGCCGGAAGAGTCGCTCGGGACTCGCGCCGACGAACGCGACGCCAGGCATCTCCTCGACGAGGAATTGGTACGTGCCCGGCTCGCTCGCGGTCAGCCGCAGCAGAAGCTCGCACGGATCGAGCGGCTCCGCGATGCGGAACGTGCGCGTGCGCGCGAGCACGACCTTGCGGACAGACTTCGCGGCAATGTCTCTCAACGTTGCATCGACCGCGACGCGCCACGCGGACTCGCTCGAGTCCACGCCCTTGTCGGCGCCAAACCCGGGCGCGAACTCGGGCACGAGGTCATGCACGTCGGCCTGCTCCTCGTGGCCTTCGATCGCGTCGAGCAGGCGAAGCGCGTCGGCGCCGTCGCCCGTCACATGGGCGGAGAGCGTGGTGCGCGTGCCGTCGACACGAAGCTCGATGGTCGGCACGACCAGTTCGGCCTCCCCGAACGTGCGCCATTCGCGGGCGATCTCGCGGGAGCGGTCGAAGCGCCTCGCGAGGAATCCGACGACCGCCGGGCAGTCGCGGCGGAGGTCGGCGAAATCCGAGTCGTCGGGCGTTGCGTACACCCGCGCGGCGCCAAGTCCAGCGATCGCGAAGACGCCGTCGCGGCTGCGCACGTACCGGCGCCCGCCGGGCCGTTGGGCGGCGAGGAAGGCCAGCGGATCGGCCTTCTCGAGTTCGACGTCGATTCGGGAGAAGCCCCGGGACGGCACTCGGGCCTTCGCGACCAGGCGACGTAGCGCATCGATCGCGACGCGAAGCGCGGAGGCTTCTCGCGGGTTGGTTGCGACAGTGCGACGTGCGGGCCAGACGGTCATGCGATCGCCGGTCGCCCGACGCGACCGTAGCGGGAAAAAAGTGTAACACGGGTGCCTGTGCACCCCCAGAAGCGTCCGAGATCCTGCATGAAGGACGCGACGTGCGACGCGGTCCGATTACGGCTTGCCGCCATTCTCCTCGTAGATCTTCATCGCCTTCGGCATGAGTTCCGTCAGCCGCGCGATGCGCGTCTCGTCCGACGGGTGGGTCGACATCCACTCCGCAGGCTTCTCGCCGCCCATCGCGGCCATGTTCTTCCAGAGTTCGATCGCCTGCCGCGGGTCGTAGCCGGCGGCGGCTGCAACGTAGAGACCGATCTCGTCGGCCTCGCTCTCATGGGTTCGGCTGAACGGGAGGAGCACGCCGTACTGCGTTCCGGCGCCGAACGCGGCCATCGCGCCTTGCTGCGCCGCCGGCGAAAGTTCCGCGAAGGAGAGGCCTGCGGCCGCGCCGGTCAGCACCACTTGCGCGGCCATGTTCTGGCTCATGCGCTCGCCGCCGTGTCGCGCGATCGCGTGCGCACATTCGTGGCCGACGACCGCCGCAAGACGATCGGGCGTGTCGGCCGCCTTGAGGAGGCCCGTGTAGATCGCGATCTTGCCGCCCGGGAGACACCACGCGTTGATGGTGTTCGGATCGTCGACGAGCTTGTACTCCCACTCGAAATCGGCGGTCGCCTCGGGATACATGCGGTTGGCGGCGTTCGTGATGCGCACGCACACCGCCTTCACCTCTTCCCACTGCGGGCCGCTCGTGATGAGCTTGGCGTCGGCGAGTTCGGTCTGATAGGCATCGCGACCGAGCGACATCTCCTCGTCCGTCGACATGAAGTTCAGCTGCGACCGCCCTGTGCCCGCAACGGTTTTGCACCCGGTCAGCGGGACGAAGATCGCAACCACCAACGCCATCAGCACGAGCGAAACGTGACGCCGGTTCCTCGGAAGTAACGCGTTCGGAGCCATGGGTCGCATCGTAGCGATCGTTGGCGCACGTCCCCGACTTGCCGTGCGGGTGCGGGTCGATGAGACTAACGGCTTCCCCGAGGAGGAACTCTGCCCATGAACACCGTCCGCATCCGTCGTCGCCCGTCCCCCCGCGGCAAGACCGCCGCCATCGTGTTGCTCGTGCTTGCCGCCATCTGCGGCATCGTCGGATTGGCCGGCGGCTACTTCGCATACAAGGGCTTCACCGATTTCGTGGCTCTCGGCGGAAGCCTCGTCGCTCCCGAGACTCCGCTCCTCACCTCCCCCGGAGAGGTGAAGGTCACGGGCGGCCAAGGCGTCATTTTCGTGTCGGCACTGGAGCGAGAGACGATCGACGGCAAGGACTTCACGTTTCCGCCCGCCGATGGCACGGTGACGATCACGGCGATCGGCCCGAGCGGTCAGACGATCAATCCGCAGCCCCAGCGACAGCAGGCTTCGTTTCCGACGATGGACGGCCAGAACCAGATCACGATCGCGAGCATGTTCGACGCGAACGAATCGGGCGAGTACACGATCCAGGCGACCGGCGGCACGGCGGCCCTGCACGTCAAGGCCCTCACGGGCAAGGACGCTCAGGCGGTCGCGACCGCAGGCGTTGCAGCCGGCGGCGGCGCGCTCGGCGGCGTCTGCGGCTGCGGCGGCGCGCTCGTCTTCGGCCTGATCGGCGGAATCCTGCTCCTCTTCGGCGGCAAGAAGACGGCTGGCGCGTAAGCGCTCAACGTTGCAGCCGGGCGCCGGAAGTCCGCTCGGGACTCGACGTGAACGACGACGTAACCAAGACTTTTCGCGCCCCCGACGGCTTCGCCGCCGTCGAGGGCCTTTCGCATGCGGTGGACAGCCATACGGAAGGCGAGCCGACGCGCGTCTTCCTCTCGTTGCCGGCGCCGCTCTCGGGCGCACCGACGGCAACGTCGTGTTTCACGCGGACGGTGTCCGAGTGGATCTCGCTCTGGCGCGGCGATGACGGGTCTTGGCAGGTTCCCGCGGACCTCCTGACGCTCGTGGCGGAGCCGCGGGCGGCGACGGCGACGGTAGGCGCGCTTTGGTGCGCGCCGTCGAATCCGCGCGCGGTCGGCGGCGTCATCTTCTTCAACTGCGCGGGCGCGCTCGGCATGTGCGGCCACGGCACGATCGGCCTCGCGGCCACGCTTCGCGCGCTCGGCATGCTCGAGCTCGGCGAGCACATCTTCGAGACGCCCGTCGGCGACGTGACGGTGCGGATCCTGCCCGACGGGCGCGTCGAGATCGACAACGTCGAGGCCTACCGCCACCGCGCGGGCGTGCATCTCGACGTTGCAGGCCGCGCGGTGCGCGGCGACGTCGCGTGGGGCGGCAACTGGTTCTTCATCGTCGACGAGGATCGCGACCTCGACCTCGCGCGGCTTGACGCGCAACGGGCGCACACGCTCGAGATCCTCGACGCGATCGAGCGCGAAGGTCTCCGCGGCGCCAACGGCGCGCGCATCGACCACATCGCGCTCTTCGGCCGCGCCATCGCGTCGGACGCCGACAGCCGCAACTTCGTGCTTTGCCCGAACGGCGCGTACGACCGATCGCCGTGCGGCACCGGCACGAGCGCGAAGCTCGCATGCCTCGCCGCCGACCGGCTGCTCGCGCCCGGCCAAGTCTGGCGCCAGGAATCGGTGATCGGCTCGCGCTTCGACGCCTGGTACCAGCCCGGCGCCGACGGCCGAATTCGCCCGACGATCCGCGGCCGCGCCTGGGTCATCGGGGACGTGCGGCTCGTCCTCGATCCCGACGATCCCGCTCGCGCCGGCGGATGGAGCGAAGGACTCGTTCCTCGCGACGAGCCGTATCCGGCCCCCTGACGAACACCCGGCGACCATCCTGATGACCACCGCGAAACCGGCCTCCCTCTTCACCGGCGTCCTGCCCGCCATCACGACTCCCTTCCGCGACGACGACTCCGTCGACCATCGCGAGCTCGCGCGTCTCGTCGAGCGCATGATCGAGGC